>NZ_JBHVXB010000010.1:0-156926 GCF_042881905.1 Leifsonia sp. NPDC058248 | reverse complement strand
CATCCGCGGCCCCGCCCCCGCCGCCCGCCCCCGGGCGCCCCCCCCGCGGGCCCCCCCCCCCCCCCCGCCCGGCCGGGGGGGGCCCAAGCCCCCCATTCCCCCCCCCCCAGTCCGGACTCGATCGCGGAGCGGAACGCGGCGAGGGACGGTCAGAGGGTGCGGTCGGCGTGGGCGCGGTCACTCACTCCAGACGCTGGGCGCCTCAGCACGCGTCGACGGGAGGGTGGCGTGCCCACCCCATTCGCGCAGCCACTCGGGAACGGTGACGTCGGTCGGTGCCGGGCCGACCGCATCCAGCAACTCGTCGATCGTGACGATGCCGCCGCCGCGTTTCAGGAAGCGACCGCGGATGAACGCCTGCGTGAAGATCTCGCCGTCGACCGTGAAACGCTGTTCCACATAGACGGCCTTCTCGTCGAAACCGAGGATGCGCGACTCGACCACGAACGGCTGCCACAGCTCCAGCGACTTGCGGAACGAGATCGTCTCCGACGCGACGACCGGGTACCAGCCGCGCTTCTTGAAGATCGCCCAGACACCGTTGCGGGTCAGCAGGTCGAACCGCCCGATGTCGGCGATCGACAGATATACGCCGTTGTTCATGTGATTGAGGATGTCGAGGTCGGTCGGCAGCGCCCGGAACTTCGTGCGCGCCACATCCCAGTGACCGAGCCGGACCCCGAACCGGGACAGCAGAGCATGAAGCATCGTCCGAAAGATCATGTGCACCCGGTCATGCTAGCCAGTCGCCAACAGACTTTCACGATCGTTGTCGAGAGCCTCCAATCGCCGGGCATCCGGATGCGCCCCCGATTGTGCCCGCGGTCATTCCGAAGGTGGGACCCTCCCTTCTGGCCAGAAAGGGGTGATGTCAGCGGCAACCTTGGTCGTCTATGGCTGCTGCCGACGTCCCGTACGGACCGCGAAGGCATCGAGTGCGTCGATGACGTCCTGGTTCACCCACACACGGTTCCGCTTCTTCGAGTTTCCGAGAGCCAGGACGCCGCGGTCAACGAGCTGATCGAGCCCGTTCGTGATGGCAGCCTTGCTGGTGCCCGTCTGCGAGACAGCAGTGGACAGATTGAGTACGGGATATTCAACTGTCAGTTTCGCGATCTTTCGGGCGGCAGCATCGCTGCGAATCCCGGCCAACTTCTCGTCCCATTCGCTCTGATAGCCGGCGATATCGTCCGCGAGATGCTTCGCATTGTCCAATGCTCTCAAGGAAGCGGTGGCAAAGACCGCGACGATCGGGTTCGGGTCACCCGTGCGGTATTCCGTGAGGGCGTCGAAGTACGAGTCGACGTCCGTAAGAAGGCCGGCGGAAACGGGCACTGCGAGATGACGCAGGACACCACCATGCCTCAGCATGGCATGCAAAAGCGCGCGCCCGGTTCGACCGTTGCCATCGGGGAATGGGTGGATGGTTTCGAACTGGGCGTGAGCGATCGCAGCCTGAGCAAGAACCGGGAGGTCTACGCGGTGCACAAATGCGACGAGGTCATCCATCGCCGGGCGTACGCGTTCGTGGTGGGGCGGCACGAACGTGGCGCTCTGCGGCAACGCGCCACCGACCCACACTTGCCGCTCGCGGTAGCCGCCGACCAGGTCCGGTTGGGAAGCGATCAACAGCGCCTCCTGCATTTCGATGATGGACTCGTTCGAGAGCCTTTCCGAAAGCGCGATGGCAGCTTCCAACGCGCGGACGTTGCTGACGATAAGCGGCGCATTTCCGTCGGATCTTTCGCCGATTGCCGCTTCAGCGATTGCGCGTGGACCCGCAGTCAGCTGCTCGATCTGCGAGCTCGACGCGGATTCGGTTCGAAGCAGTACCGCAGAGAACGGCGCCGGGAACTGAGCCATGTCGCTATCGAATCGAACGAGCGCGGCGGTCGCGTCATCGGCCTCCGCGAGGACATTCTGAGCAAGAGGGATCGTCGCATCGGCGATCGCCGCAGGGATGGAAGCCCGGTACGGCTCGCGCCGCAGCAGATTCATTCTTCGCGAGGAGTACTCGCGATCGTCTCGCGAAGGAAGCGTCCGCTCCTCAAAGGTCACAGCCGTCGTCAAACCTGTCTCCCATCCCGCCGTTAGTAAAGGTTAGCACTCAACCTTTACTTTGCGGCGAGCAACAACCGGCTACCGCTCCAGCGGAACCTCGACGATGCTCACACCGGCCGGCGGCGCGGAGAGAGCCTGATCGAGTTCGCCCTTCGTTCGCACCACCCGGTGGTCCCACCCGTAGGCAGCGGCGAGCGCCGCGATGTCCACCTGCTGCGGCGTGTAGAGCACGCGCCGGAACGCCTCCTCGGGCGCGGTCGCCGCCACCTCGAGGGCATCGAAGATCGTTCCCCCGCCGTCGTTCCCGACGACGACCTGCAGGTGCGGTCGCCGCTCCCCCTCGCCGAACAGCAGGGACCCGACGTCGTGCAGCAGGGCCAGGTCGCCGAGGAGCAGCCGGGTGACGCCGGCCGGCTTCCCCGCCGTCTCCGCCGCCGCCTGGCTCGCGATCGCGATGCCCACGGCGGTCGCGATCGTGCCGTCGATTCCCGCCAGACCACGATTGGCGTGCACCCGGAGCTTCTTGCCCGGAACGATGCGGTCGGCATCCCGGATCAAGCGTGACGCCCCGAACACGAGACGATCGTGCGGCCAGGTGTACCGCCACAGAGCCTCAGCGAGCAGCGGTCGCGTGATGGGGGCGCGCACCGCGGCGAGCTCCGCCTTGGCGAACGCGAGCGCATCGGCCGGAGCGAAGGAACGCGCCTTCGCGACATCCGGCGCCGCTGCACCCGCGTCCGCGGCGAGTTCGGCCGCCTCCCGCAGCCGGCGGCTCGCGAACACCCAGCTGCCCACCCAGCCCCGCACCTCCGGCGAGCGCAGGTCGACGGATGCCGGAGCGATCGCCTCCCCCACGATGCGCGCACGGTGCCCCGGGTTGTAGGCCTGCGCCCCGCGCGGAGCCACGACGATCACCTCGACGTCGTCCCGCATCAGCAGCGCCGGAATCTCGCGGCTGAGCGTCGGATGCCCGAAGACGACGGCTCGCTCGACACGCCCGCCGAACGCCTCGTCGTGCAGGAGCTCGCGGTAGGCCACGACCAGGTTGGGGCCGAAGTGCGCGCCGCTCGACACCTCGGCCAGCAACGGGAAGCCTCCGGCCCGGGCGAACGCCTCAGCCGCTTCGCCCGCGTCGGCGCCGGCGACCACGATAGTGCGGGGACCGTCGGCCGGTTCGAAGGCGGTGCGGCCGATCGCGCCGACGCCCGCCGTGACCGGCAGGCTCCCGCGCTCGATCGGCGGCAGTTCCGCGACCGCGACCGACAGGGGCTCGCGGAGCCCGAGGTTGATGTGGACGGGACCCGGATCGGCGGAATCAGCCCCGACGGCCGTGCGCACAGCCGCCCGACCGATCTCGCTCGCGGCCTCGAGCTCGTCATCGGACCCTTCGGGCGCCGGGACGTCGATTTCCCAGCGGGCCGCCTCCGCGTACAGTCCCGGCTGCCGCGTCGTCTGGTTGGCCCGGATGCCCCGCAGTTCGTCCGGGCGATCGGAGGTGAGCACGATCAGCGGGATGCCCGACTCGTGAGCCTCGAGCACGGCCGGGTGCAGGTTGGCGGTGGCCGTCCCGCTGGTCGTGATGACCACCGCCGGCGCACCGCTCTCGCGGGCCAGGCCCAGGGCGAGGAATCCGGAGACCCGCTCGTCGATGCGCACGTGCAGCCGCACGGAGCCGGAACGTTCGAGTTCCGCGGCGACCAGCGCGAGCGCCTGCGATCGCGAACCGGGGCTCACGACGATGTCGGTGACGCCCGAACGCACGAAAGCGCTCAGCAGCGCGACGGAGTAGTCGGTGGCCGGGTTGCCGGTGAGCGGAGTCCCAGCCGTTGTCGTGCCAGACGCCTCGTGTGCGGCGTCACCCATCCCGGCGGCCGGTTTGGTCGTTATCGGTCCCGGGGTCGTCGAGGTCGGAGAGCTCCTTCTCGAGCTGCCGGATCCTCTCCTCCTGATCGCGATCCCGCGCCAGGCGCTTCAGGAACTGAGGGTCGTCGTCCGGCGCGACCGTGCGCCGTCCAGCGATGGTGGTGCGCCGCCGCCCGCGGCCGATCAGGAACCAGAGCACCCCGCCGATGACCGGGAACAGGATGATCACGAGAAGCCACACGGGCTTGGGAAGGCCGCGCACTCGAGAGCGGTCGAAAAGGGCGCAGTCTGCCACGGAATAGATGTAGAACACCGCGGCGGCGACGCCGAGGACTATCCAGAGGCGAACCATGTGTCAATCGTAACTCTCAGAGAGTGTCTCTAAGCTGGGAGGGTGAAAGGCATTCCCTCCTGGGTCACATATACGGTGCTCCGGCTCCTCGTTTTCGTGATCCCGCTCGCAGTTCTCCTCGTGCTCCGCATCGACGCGTGGATCGCGGTGGTCGCCGCCGCGCTCATCGGGCTGTGCCTGTCGTACATCTTCTTGCGCAAGCCACGGGATGCCGTCGCCACCGACCTCTACGCCGCTCGCCACCGCGACAAGCCGGCCACCACGGTCGACGATGACGTCGAGGATGCCGCGATCGACTCGGCCCAGCAGTCGGCCGACCGCTCAGCCGAGCAGCCGGCGGAGCGCTCGGTCGAGCATCCGAAGCCGCACGACACCGCGGCCTGACCCGCGCGTCAGAACGCGAAGGCGCCGCCGACGGCGATCGCGACCAGCAGGCCGGTCAGACTGGTCAACTGCAGGGCGGTCACCAGCTCGCGGGGAGTCTTGGCGAACAGGGTGATCGCACAGGCGGGCAACGCCGCGAGCAGGGCGAAGAAGCCGAGCCAGGCGATCGGGTAGAGCAGGGCCAGCACGGCGAGGATGCCGAACGGCACCAGCAGGAACACGCAGTAGACGATGCGCGAGGCGACATTGCCGAGCAGCACCGCGAGCGTCCGCTTGCCGGCCTGCTTGTCGGGCACGATGTCGCGGATGTTGTTGACCATCAACACGGCGCACGCGATGAGACCGGCGATGACGGAACCGAACCACGCCTCCTGGTTGACCAGACCGGCGAGCAGGTAGGTCGTGCCGGCGGTCGCGACGATGCCGAAGAAGAGGAAGACGAACACCTCGCCGAGCCCGTAGTAGCCGTAGGGCCGCTTTCCGCCCGTGTAGAACCAGGCCGCGGCGATCGCGGCGGCGCCGACGAGCAGCAGCCACCAGTGCTGCGTCAGCAGGACGAGCAGCAGGCCGGAGAGCGCCCCGAGCCCGAAGAATACGAGCGCGACGGTGAGCACGCGCTTGGGCGCGGCACGACCAGACCCGGTGAGCCGGCTCGGTCCGACCCGGTACTTGTCGGTTCCGCGCACGCCGTCGGAGTAGTCGTTGGCGTAGTTGACGCCGATCTGCAGGCATATGGCGACGGCCAGACAGAGCAGCGCCCGGACCGGGTGCCAGATGCCGGGACCGTCGGCCAGCTTGGCGGCTCCCACACCGATGATGACCGGCGCGATCGCGAGCGGGAGGGTGCGCAGCCGCGCACCGGCGATCCAGTCGGAGGCCGTCGCCGGCTTGACCTTGGCCTTGGGTGCGCCCGGTCGTCCGCTCCGGCCCCTGGCGCGCTGCTGCGCCGCCGACATCCGCTGCATCCGTGGTTTGTTCTGACTCATCACAAAGCGAATTGTAACGACATCGGCTATGCGGTCTCGACGGACGCGGCGGCGACCGAGCGAGCGACGGCGACGCGGTCGGGCTTGCCGCTCGTCAGGTGGGGCAGCTCATCGAATCGCACCACGCGCGCCGGGGCGGCCGGCCTCCCCACCCGCTCCGCGACGAACCTCCGCACCTCGGCGAGCGCGACCACCGGATGCCCGGACACAGCGACCACCGGCACCTGGCCCCACTCTTCGCTCGGAGCCGCGACCACGATCGCGTGCTCGTACCCGTCGAGCATACGGACGGCCCGTTCGACCGCATCGAGCAGCACCTTCTCTCCGCCCGAGATGATCACATTGTCCGCACGGCCCAGCACACTGACGCGCCCGTCGGCGGACACGCTGCCGAGGTCTCCGGTGCGATACCAGCGCATCCCGTCGGCCTCGTGGAACGCGGCGGCCGTGCGCTCCGGATCGTCGAGGTAGCCCTCGGCGAGCACCGGACCGCCGATCTCGAGCATCCCGTGCACCTCCCGCACCACGGTCGGCCCGATCGGCATGCCGTCGTACACGCAGCCGCCCGCCGTCTCGCTCGAGCCGTAGGTGCCCAGGATGCGCGCCCCGGCCGCCAGCGCACGCTCGCGCAGCCCCTCGCCGAGCGCCTGACCGCCCACCAGGATGCCGTCGAACCGGCGCAGCGCGTCGGCCACCGGACGCGACCCCTGCTCGGCGGCGTCGACGAGCCGGCCGAGCTGGACCGGAACGAGCGAGACGAAACGGAGATCGTGGGTGAGTTCGGCGGCCAGCGCGGAGAACCGGACCGGGTCGAAATGGCCGCTGCCGTAGGAGACGGGCACGGTCTCGGCGGCGATGGATCGCACGAGCACTTGAGCGCCGGCGACGTAGTGGGCCGGCAGCGCGAGCAGCCACTGCCCCTGACCGCCCATCGCACCCGCGGACGCGGCCGCACTCGCGAGCAGAGCGTCCGCCGAGAGGGCCACTCGCTTGGGCGTCCCTGTCGATCCGGAGGTCTCGATCACGAGGGCCACGTTCTGCGCCACCGTGTCGTCCGCGGCGGGCCAGTCGGTGCCCGACGTCGAACCCGAATCCCGCGGAACCACCGCCGAGCCACCGCCGGCGAGCGCCTCACGGAGTGCGACGAACACGTCTTCGGGCCGATCCGACCCGAGAACCCGGAGCGGGCGCGTCATCAGTACTGCCAGGGGAACGGGGACCAGTCAGGCTCCCGCTTCTCCAGGAACGCGTCGCGACCTTCGACCGCTTCGTCGGAGGCGTAGGCCAGGCGGGTGGCCTCGCCGGCGAAGACCTGCTGCCCGACCATGCCGTCGTCCACCGCGTTGAACGCGAACTTGAGCATGCGGATCGCCGTGGGCGACTTGGTGAGGATCTCGTTCGCCCATGCGAGCGCCGTGCTCTCCAGCTCGGCGTGGGGAACGACGGCGTTGACCGCCCCCATCTCGTAGGCGCGCTGCGCCGAGTACTCCTGCGCGAGGAAGAACACCTCCCGCGCGACCTTCTGCCCGACCTGCCGGGCGAAGTAGGCGCTGCCGTAGCCACCGTCGAACGACCCCACGTCGGCATCCGTCTGCTTGAACCGCCCGTGCTCCGCGCTTGCGATCGTGAGGTCGCAGACGACATGCAACGAGTGACCGCCGCCGGCCGCCCACCCGGGAACGACGGCGATCACGACTTTCGGCATGAAACGGATGAGGCGCTGCACCTCGAGGATGTGCAGCCGGCCGCTGCGCGCTGCATCGATGCCCGACGCGGTCTCCCCCTCGGCGTATTTGTAGCCGTCGCGGCCCCGGATGCGCTGGTCGCCTCCCGAGCAGAACGCCCACCCGCCGTCTTTCGGGCTCGGACCGTTGCCGGTGAGCAGCACCACACCGATGCGCGGGTCGGTGCGCGCATGCTCGAGCGCGCCGTAGAGCTCGTCGACCGTGTGCGGCCGGAACGCGTTGCGGACCTCGGGCCGGTCGAACGCGACCCGGGCAACGCGCCCGGCCACATCGTGGTGATACGTGATGTCGGTGAGTCCCTCGAACCCGGGGACTTCGCGCCACGCACGCGCATCGAAAATGTCTGAGACTGCCTGTGCCATACCTCCAGACTACGGTTCGCCGGTCGACGGCGGACCGGGGCGTGGCACACTTGTGGAATGTTGCCCGACTTGGCCGACCTGTTGAGGGCGGCACGCGTCGTCTCGCTGCCGATGACCACACGATTCCGCGGGATCACCACACGAGAGGCCGTCCTGTTCGAGGGACCTCACGGGTGGACGGAGTTCTCGCCGTTCGTCGAATACGACGACGCCGAGGCCGCCGCATGGCTCCACGCAGCGATCGACTTCGGCTGGCGCGCGACGCCGACCCCGCTCCGCGACCGCATCCCCGTCAACGCGACGGTGCCCGCGATCCCCGCGGCGGACGTTCCGGGCATCCTGGCGCGCTACCCCGGCGCTCGCACCGCCAAAGTGAAGGTCGCCGAGCCGGGACAGACCCTGGCCGACGATGTCGCACGCGTGCACGCGGTGCGTGAGCAACTCGGTCCCGAGGGGCGCATCCGGGTGGATGCGAACACCCTCTGGAATGTCGACGAGGCCGAGCACGCGATCCACGCTCTCGCTCCGTTCGACCTCGAATACGTCGAGCAGCCGTGCGCGACCGTCGATGAGCTCGCGGAGATCCGCCGCCGCACGAAGTACATGGGCGTGCCCATCGCCGCCGACGAGAGCGTCCGCAAGTCCGGAGACCCGCTCGCGGTGGCGCGGGCCGGCGCAGCCGACCTGCTCATCATCAAGGCGCAACCGCTCGGCGGCGTCCACTCGGCACTCCGCATCGTCGCAGAAGCGGGGCTTCCGATCGTGGTGTCGAGCGCCCTCGACACCTCGGTGGGCATCGCCATGGGCGCTCATCTGGCCGCAGCCGTCCCCGACCTGGAGTTCGATTGCGGGCTGGGGACGGTCGCGATGTTCGTTCAGGATGTCGCAGACGAGCCGCTCCTCCCCGTCGACGGCTCCATCCCGGTGATACGTCCGGCGGTCTCGAGTTCACGACTCGACTCGCTCGCCGCCGACGCCGAGCGCCGCGAGTGGTGGCTCGACCGCATCCGGCGCTGCTACCGGATCGTGGAGCACTCCACCGCGCTCTGACGTCCTAGCTGTAGAGCCGCTCCGGGACCTCGAGTCCGTAGATGGCGCGGCGCGAGTTCCAGATGACCGCGCAGGTCGCGCGCAGCAGGTCGAGCTCGGAGTCGCCGTCGGCGACCACCTGAACCTCGTTTCCCGCGATCCGCACCGTGGCCGTCCCGACCGTCGCCGTCAGGCCGTCTTTCGAGAACACCGTCTGGGGATACGGCTCGGTCAGCCCGCGAAGGTCCTCGAGGATGAACGTGGGACGCGAGTTGGCATCGGCCGCGATCAGCTGCTTGGCCCGGTCGATTCCGGTCAGCACCAGCACGGAGTCGATGCCGGCGCGGTTGGCGCCCAGGATGTCTGTGTCGAGCCGATCGCCGATGAACAGCGGCTTCGCTGCCCCGAAGCGCGCCACGGCCTCTTCGAAGATCGCGATCTCCGGCTTGCCGGCGACGAGCGGCAGTCGACCGATCGCGGTGTGCACGGCGGAGACCAGGGTGCCGTTGCCGGGCGCGATGCCGCGGGCGACCGGGATCGTCCAGTCGGTGTTCGTCGCGACCCAGGGCCGTTCGTCCTCGGTGCGATCCTGCAGGGCGAACGCCGCCTCGGCCAGGTGCACCCATCCGACCTCGGGCGCGAAGCCCTGGATGACGGCCGCCGGCTCATCGTCGGCCGAGCGGGTGACCGTGAAGCCTGCCTTCTCGACCTCGTCGACCAGCCCGTCGCCGCCGACCACCAGGATGCGCGACCCGGCCGGCACATGCCGCGCCAGCAACCGCACGGCGGCCTGCGGTGATGTAACCACATCAGACGGTTGCGCGTGCAGTCCCAGTTGGCTCAGATGCGCGGCGACGGATGCGTCGGTGCGGGCGGCGTTGTTGGTGATGTAGCCGACGCGCACCCGCTCGCTCACGCCGTTGAGGCTCTCGACGGCATGAGGGATCGGGTTCGGGCCCTTGTAGACGACGCCGTCGAGGTCCGCCAGCACCAGGTCGACTCCATCGAGCGGGGTCACGGTCTCAGCGGTCCGTCGGAACAGTGCCATCGTCGGTTTCGTCCTCGTTCTCAGTGTTCTCGAGTTCGTCGCTCTCGGGCACGTCGCTTCGGGTCGCGTCGCTCTCGGGCTCCTCGGGCTCTTCGTCCTCGAGCTCCTCTTCGGCCAGCAGCTCGTTCTCGAGCTCGACGGAGGCGAGCTCGTCGTCGGCGAGCGTCTCGTCGTTCAGCTCATCATCGGCAGGGGCGGGTTCTGCGAACCCGTCGGCCGCGGCATCGCCGATCGAGACGCTGTCCTCGTCGTCGATGTCGAACACCTCGAAGTCCTCGTACTCCTCCTCGACGATGTCGACGGTCTCGTGCTCGTCGATGCTCATCGCTGTGCCGATCGCCTCATCCGCACGCGCCGCGCGCTCGCGCCACGTCTCGGCCTGCTCGGTGCGCCCCAGCTCGTCCAGGACGTCGGCGTAGGCGTGGAACAGGTCGGGGCTCCAGCTGAACGCCCGATTCGGGTCCAACTGCGGGATCTCGAGTTCGGCCAGAGCCGCCTCGCTCTGTCCGAGGTCGAGGCGTGCACCCGACATGGCGATCGCCAATGACACCTGAACGTCGTTCGGAAGCGACGAGCGGTCGACACTGCGCCCGAGCTCGAGGGCTCGATCCGCCCGGCCGACACCGCGCTCGGAGTCCACCATCAGCGGAAGCTGCTCGTTGGATCCGGAGATGCGGCGATAGGTGCGCAGTTCACGCAAAGCCAGGGCGAAGTCGCCGGTCGCGTATGCGGTGATCGCCAGCGTCTCGCGAACGACCCCGATCCGTCCGGCCCGCCGGGCAGCGGACATCGCATGCTGGTGCGCCCGCTCGGGGTCTTCCTCGATCAGCCGGGCGGCCATCACCAGGTGACGGGCCACCCAGTCGGAGTTCTCCTTGCTCAAGGTCTTGAGCTCGATGCGTGCGCCCTTGTCCAGGTCGCGCGGCTCGACGTCGTCGGGAAGATCCGGATCGTCATGCCGGGTGCGCACGGAGCGCAGCTCGCGCGCCATCCGCTCCTCTTCGGTCAGCTCGTACTCGTTGTCGCGAGCGTCCTTGTCGCCACGCGCCGGCCGGCCCTCTCGGGTCCACAGTTTCTCGTCGCGGTTGCCACGAGCACCACCCGGATGCGCGCCTCCCTGTCGCGCGGCCGGCTTGCCGTCATGCGACCACTCGCGCTTCCCGTTGTCCCGGCCGGTTCCACCGCGCCGATCGCCGTCACGTGACGAACCGCCGGCGGCGTACCCCCGGCGCTCCTGTCCGTCTCGACTCTGCCCGCCGCGGGACTGCCCGCTCCCGGACTGCCCATCGCGCGAGTAGCCTCCACGCGACTGCCCGTCCCGGCCTTGTGCGTCGCGGTTGTATCCGCCGCGCGCCTGTCCGTCACGCGACTGTCCGCCACGAGCTCCGTCACGGGACTGCCCGTCACGGGACTGTCCGCCGCCTTGACCGTCGCGCGAGTAGCCACGACTCTGGCCGTCCCGGCTTTGACCGTCGCGGCTCTGTGCCCCGCGCTGGCCGTCGCGGGATCCGCCGCCCTGCGCATCGCGACCGTAGCCGCGCGACTGTCCGCCGCCCTGCCCGTCGCGACTGTAGCCGCTTCGGGCCGGCCCGCCGCGCTGGCCGTCGCGGTTGAAGCTCGCTCGCTCCTGACCGCCTCGCGCCTGTCCATCGCGGCCGCTGTTGCCGCGGCCACCGCCGTCACGGCCTTGACCGTCGCGGCTCTGGCCGCTTCGGCTTCCGGATGCCCCAGACCCGCTGCCACCGTCGCGCGACCAGCTGCTCTTCTGTCCGTCTCGGGGACCGTCGCCGCGGGGACGCCCGCCCTGTCCGCTGCGCGCAGGCCGGTCGTTGTGACGGGGGCTTGCGTCGCTGCGCGGGGGGCGTCGGTCGCCGTCACCGCGGCCTCGGCTGCCGGCGCCCGTGGGACCGTCTGCTCGCCCAGGCTTGCGCGACTCGTTGTGGTCGTCTGCCGGTGTTTCGCTCACGACTTCTCCTGTTGGGCTGCGGGCACGACGTGCTCAGCCTACGACTTTGGTGTTATTGGATGTTCGGCGCCAGCATCTTCGCACTGGCGGTTAAACGCGAAATGGCCACCCATTGCTGGGTGGCCATTTCACAAAAGAAGTCCGGCGGTGTCCTACTCTCCCACAGGGTCCCCCCTGCAGTACCATCGGCGCAGAGAGTCTTAGCTTCCGGGTTCGGAATGTAACCGGGCGTTTCCCTCTCGCTATGGCCGCCGAAACACTATTGATGTATCAAAGTGAACGAACAATCATTGCTGATTGATTCGGTTCTCGACCGTACATCGAGAACCACATAGTGGACGCAAGCATTCTCATGGCCCCTCATACCAGCCTTACAAACAGTATGAGAGTAATGATTATCAAATTATCGGCTTATTAGTACCGGTCAGCTCCATGGGTCTTTAGTCCCCACTTCCACATCCGGCCTATCAACCCAGTAGTCTAGCTGGGAGCCTCTCGCCCGAAGGCATGGAAATCTCATCTTAAGGCCGGCTTCCCGCTTAGATGCTTTCAGCGGTTATCCATCCCGAACGTAGCTAATCAGCGGTGCTCCTGGCGGAACAACTGACACACCAGAGGTTCGTCCAACCCGGTCCTCTCGTACTAGGGTCAGATCCTTTCAAATTTCCTACGCGCGCAGCGGATAGGGACCGAACTGTCTCACGACGTTCTAAACCCAGCTCGCGTACCGCTTTAATGGGCGAACAGCCCAACCCTTGGGACCTACTCCAGCCCCAGGATGCGACGAGCCGACATCGAGGTGCCAAACCATGCCGTCGATATGGACTCTTGGGCAAGATCAGCCTGTTATCCCCGAGGTACCTTTTATCCGTTGAGCGACAGCGCTTCCACAAGCCACTGCCGGATCACTAGTCCCGACTTTCGTCCCTGCTCGACTTGTCAGTCTCACAGTCAAGCTCCCTTGTGCACTTACACTCGACACCTGATTGCCAACCAGGTTGAGGGAACCTTTGGGCGCCTCCGTTACTTTTTGGGAGGCAACCGCCCCAGTTAAACTACCCACCAGGCACTGTCCCTGAACCGGATTACGGTTCTAAGTTAGATATCCAGAGTGACCAGAGTGGTATTTCAACAATGACTCCACGAACACTGGCGTGTCCGCTTCAAAGTCTCCCACCTATCCTACACAAGCCACACCGAACACCAATACCAAGCTGTAGTAAAGGTCACGGGGTCTTTCCGTCCTGCTGCGCGTAACGAGCATCTTTACTCGTAGTGCAATTTCGCCGAGTTCGCGGTTGAGACAGCTGGGAAGTCGTTACGCCATTCGTGCAGGTCGGAACTTACCCGACAAGGAATTTCGCTACCTTAGGATGGTTATAGTTACCACCGCCGTTTACTGGGGCTTAAATTCTGAGCTTCGCCGAAGCTAACCCTTCCTCTTAACCTTCCAGCACCGGGCAGGCGTCAGTCCGTATACATCGTCTTGCGACTTAGCACGGACCTGTGTTTTTAGTAAACAGTCGCTTCCCACTGGTCTCTGCGGCCTTCAAACGCTTCGGAAGTAAATTCCTACACGCCTCAGGCCCCCCTTCTCCCGAAGTTACGGGGGCATTTTGCCGAGTTCCTTAACCACGATTCTCTCGATCTCCTTGGTATTCTCTACCTGACCACCTGAGTCGGTTTGGGGTACGGGCGGCTGGAACCTCGCGTCGATGCTTTTCTTGGCAGCATAGGATCACCGATTTCGTCAATTAAGACTACCCATCGTGCCTGGCCCTATATGAGAGACGGATTTGCCTATCCCTCGGGTTACACACTTAGACCGGGACTACCATCGCCCGGCTCGGCTACCTTCCTGCGTCACACCTGTTAATACGCTAACCGCACCAGCATAGGGTCGTGTGCTAGGCCCGCTCGTCTAGGCCCGAAGGCTTCGATCAAGGGGATTCAGACACTTAGCATTACTGGATTAGTTTGGGCGGTTCTTCGCCGGTACGGGAATATCAACCCGTTGTCCATCGACTACGCCTGTCGGCCTCGCCTTAGGTCCCGACTTACCCAGGGCGGATTAGCCTGGCCCTGGAACCCTTGGTCTTTCGGAGGACGGGTTTCTCACCCGTCTTTCGCTACTCATGCCTGCATTCTCACTCGTGTAGCCTCCACGGCTGGTTCACACCGCCGCTTCGCTGGCCACACGACGCTCTCCTACCCATCAACACGGCTGGACCACGAAGGCCTACCAATAATGTCAATGCCACAACTTCGGTGGCGTGCTTGAGCCCCGTTACATTGTCGGCGCGGAATCACTTGACCAGTGAGCTATTACGCACTCTTTCAAGGGTGGCTGCTTCTAAGCCAACCTCCTGGTTGTCTGTGCAACTCCACATCCTTTCCCACTTAGCACGCGCTTTGGGACCTTAGTTGGTGGTCTGGGTTGTTTCCCTCTCGACGATGAAGCTTATCCCCCACCGTCTCACTGCTGCGCTCTCACTTACCGGCATTCGGAGTTTGGCTGACGTCAGTAACCTTTTGGGGCCCATCGGCCATCCAGTAGCTCTACCTCCGGCAAGAAACACGCAACGCTGCACCTAAATGCATTTCGGAGAGAACCAGCTATCACGAAGTTTGATTGGCCTTTCACCCCTATCCACAGCTCATCCCCTCAGTTTTCAACCTAAGTGGGTTCGGTCCTCCACGACGTCTTACCGTCGCTTCAACCTGGCCATGGATAGATCACTTCGCTTCGGGTCTAGGACATGCGACTGAATCGCCCTATTCAGACTCGCTTTCGCTACGGCTACCCCTCACGGGTTAACCTCGCCACATATCGCTAACTCGCAGGCTCATTCTTCAAAAGGCACGCTGTCACCCCTACAAGGAGGCTCCAACGGTTTGTAAGCAAACGGTTTCAGGTACTATTTCACTCCCCTCCCGGGGTACTTTTCACCTTTCCCTCACGGTACTTGTCCGCTATCGGTCATCTGGGAGTATTTAGGCTTATCAGGTGGTCCTGACAGATTCACACGGGATTTCTCGGGCCCCGTGCTACTTGGGATACTCTTCGCGCCATTGGAACATTTCGACTACGGGGTTGGCACCCTCTATGACTGGCCTTTCAATGCCATTCGTCTATATTCCTTTGTAACGCTCGCTGTTCGGCAGAATCAGCAGAAAAGTCCCGCAACCCCGACCATGCAACGCCTGCCGGCTATCACACATGATCGGTTTAGCCTCTTCCGGTTTCGCTCGCCACTACTAACGGAATCGCTTTTGCTTTCTCTTCCTGTGGGTACTGAGATGTTTCACTTCCCCACGTTCCCTCTACCCGCCCTATATATTCAGGCGGGAGTCACTGGGTCACCTTACGGGCCCAGCGGGGTTTCCCCATTCGGAAATCCTCGGATCAAAGTTCGTTTATCAACTCCCCGAGGCTTATCGCAGATTACTACGTCCTTCTTCGGCTCCAGATGCCAAGGCATCCACCGTTTGCTCTTAGAAATTTGAAATCACATGAGTTTGAATCGATTCTTCACACCTCAAAAGAGGTGAAGGAAAAATTGACCAATGATCTAATAAATCAGATCTTTGTGATCCGAGACTCGAAAGTCTCGAATCTAAGATGCTCGCGTCCACTGTGTAGTTCTCAAAGTACGGGCGGTACCTTCTCTGCGCTCCAGTTATGAGCGACAAGAAAAGGTCCAGAGGTCCAGTTCCCATCCGAGTGGATGGGGCCCGGTCCCTCAGGACCCAACAGCGTGCATGTGCGATGCTTCCCAGTTCGATGCGTTCCAACTCCGAAGAGCGTACTGACGTCGAGCCGTTCGGCTCCGCACACATGTCAATGTTCCACCCATGAGCTACCGGCTGAGACATTCGCTCAGATCCGGCGCCTGGACACTCCGAAGAGTGCCAGATGCTCCTTAGAAAGGAGGTGATCCAGCCGCACCTTCCGGTACGGCTACCTTGTTACGACTTAGTCCTAATCACCGATCCCACCTTCGACGGCTCCTTCCACAAGGGTTAGGCCACCGGCTTCGGGTGTTACCGACTTTCATGACTTGACGGGCGGTGTGTACAAGGCCCGGGAACGTATTCACCGCAGCGTTGCTGATCTGCGATTACTAGCGACTCCGACTTCATGAGGTCGAGTTGCAGACCTCAATCCGAACTGAGACCGGCTTTTTGGGATTCGCTCCACCTTACGGTATTGCAGCCCTTTGTACCGGCCATTGTAGCATGCGTGAAGCCCAAGACATAAGGGGCATGATGATTTGACGTCATCCCCACCTTCCTCCGAGTTGACCCCGGCAGTCTCCTATGAGTTCCCACCATTACGTGCTGGCAACATAGAACGAGGGTTGCGCTCGTTGCGGGACTTAACCCAACATCTCACGACACGAGCTGACGACAACCATGCACCACCTGTTTACGAGTGTCCAAAGAGTTGACCATTTCTGGCCCGTTCTCGTATATGTCAAGTCTTGGTAAGGTTCTTCGCGTTGCATCGAATTAATCCGCATGCTCCGCCGCTTGTGCGGGCCCCCGTCAATTCCTTTGAGTTTTAGCCTTGCGGCCGTACTCCCCAGGCGGGGAACTTAATGCGTTAGCTGCGACACGGAGACCGTGGAATGGTCCCCACATCTAGTTCCCAACGTTTACGGCGTGGACTACCAGGGTATCTAATCCTGTTCGCTCCCCACGCTTTCGCTCCTCAGCGTCAGTTACGGCCCAGAGATCTGCCTTCGCCATCGGTGTTCCTCCTGATATCTGCGCATTCCACCGCTACACCAGGAATTCCAATCTCCCCTACCGCACTCTAGTCTGCCCGTACCCACTGCAGGCCCGAGGTTGAGCCTCGGGATTTCACAGCAGACGCGACAAACCGCCTACGAGCTCTTTACGCCCAATAATTCCGGACAACGCTTGCACCCTACGTATTACCGCGGCTGCTGGCACGTAGTTAGCCGGTGCTTTTTCTGCAGGTACCGTCACTTTCGCTTCTTCCCTACTAAAAGAGGTTTACAACCCGAAGGCCGTCGTCCCTCACGCGGCGTTGCTGCATCAGGCTTGCGCCCATTGTGCAATATTCCCCACTGCTGCCTCCCGTAGGAGTCTGGGCCGTGTCTCAGTCCCAGTGTGGCCGGTCACCCTCTCAGGCCGGCTACCCGTCGTAGGCTTGGTGGGCCGTTACCTCACCAACTACCTGATAGGCCGCGAGTCCATCCTTGACCGAAATTCTTTCCACGCACAGGAGATGCCTCCGTGCGTCATATCCGGTATTAGCTTCCGTTTCCGGAGGTTATCCCAGAGTCAAGGGCAGGTTACTCACGTGTTACTCACCCGTTCGCCACTAATCCCCAAGAGCAAGCTCCTGGTTCATCGTTCGACTTGCATGTGTTAAGCACGCCGCCAGCGTTCGTCCTGAGCCAGGATCAAACTCTCCGTAAATGTTTGATTGCACGGATAGCAAGCTATCCGGCACATCTAGTGCACCACGCCACCGGAATAGGCGGACGAGGTGCAAGTTTGAAACTGACAGAACAAATCATTACTGACTTGCTTTGTTGTTTAATCTGTTTCCAAAGGAATCTCTCACGTAGCCGAAGCTACGAGTCGAGGTTTTTGGCATTTGACATGTGCACGCTGTTGAGTTCTCAAGGATCGGACGCTCCCAGTTTTCAGCCTCTCGGCTTGCTCCCTGGGGCAACTTCTCTACCTTACCACTCTCAGTCAGTTTGTCAAGTCGACCGTTTCGCGTTCTCGCGGCGGCCCTTCTGGACGCAACCGTTTCACACGATCCGAGTCGGTTAGACCTGCTCAGTGAGTGGGGTTTATATCCTAAGCATTGAGGGCGCACTGAAACAAGTTCGGTTTGCCGCTAAGCTTTGGATTTGGTCCCTCTTGAGGCCGGGAAGCTCTTCCGCTTCCCGCACCTTTGGGGTGACAAGTGATTACTTTACGCAGGTCCCCAGGGGCTCGCAAATCCGGCTTGCAGCCCGGGCGTGTCGCACCGCGACTTCCGCGTGATTCCGCGGAACCGGGCGGCTCGTGAGGCGTTTCCTCCGCTCGGGGAGCCCCGAAACCACCGGCACAACGCACCTGCGGCGTGCGCGAACCAGGCAGATCCGCGTCCTCGCGGCGAGCGCCCGCCCGAGAAACTGCGGCGATGCGGGGACGGCGGTGTTCCGCGTTCGTCGTGTCGGCACGGGCATCCGGAGCTGCGCGAGCATCCGGCGCGGTTCGAGCATCCGGGGCTGCTCGAGCATCCGGGGCTGCTCGAGCATCCGGAGCTGCTGCGGGTGATGGCCGGCGCTGATCGACGCGGGGCGCGAGAGATCGGGGTCTAGAGACCCGAGTACGCGTGAAGGCCCTTGAAGAACACGTTCACGATGCCGAAGTTGAACATCACGGCGGAGAATCCGATGATCGCCAGCCACGCTGAACGCGAGCCGCGCCATCCGCGGGTGGCGCGGGCGTGGATGTATCCGGCGTAGATCACCCAGATGATGAACGTCCAGACTTCCTTGGTGTCCCAGCCCCAGTAACGGCCCCAGGCCTTTTCGGCCCAGACGGCCCCCGCGATCAGAGTGAAGGTCCAGGCGATGAAGCCGACGATGTTCACTCGGTAGGCGAGGTTCTCGAGGGTCTTCGATCCCGGAAGGGTCGCGAGGAACTTGAACTGCTGCGGCACCGACTCGGCGATCTGGCGTTCGCGACGGTACTGCAGGAGTTGCAGCCCGGAGAGGGCGAAACCGAGCGCGAAGAACGCCGTGCCTGTGATGGCGACGATGATGTGCAGCACGAGCCAATACGACTGCAGTGCCGGCTGAAGGGGAACGACCGGGACGTAGTAGCGCACCAGCGCTATGCCGAGCAGGATCAGCACGAGCCCGAGCACGAAGGTGCCGAGGTACTTCAGGTCGAGTTTGAGGTTGACCGCGAGGAACACTCCGATGATGACGAGCGTGCCCGTCATGGAGAACTCCCACATGTTGGCCCACGGAACGCGGTCCGCCGCGATCCCCCGCAGCACCGTTGCCGCGAGGTGGAAGGCGAACCCGACGATCGTGACGATGAACGCGATCCGCATGCTCAGCGAGACCGGCCCGCCGTTGTCGACGTCGTCCTGCACCCTCGAACTGATCCGGGAGCTCAACCGTGTGAGCGTCGCCGTCGCTCCGCGATCGCCCCCGCCGCCGGCCGCTTCCGCGGTCACGACCGTGGGCGCCGCACCCGCCGACGATGCCGACTCGGACTGTGCCGACGCGGACTGCGCTGAGGCGCGCCTGCTCACCGCGCTCGGCACGACAGCCGCCTCTTCCGCTGTCGCCCGCGCCCCCCGGCGCGCGAGATCGAGCGCGAACGCGATGAACGCGACCACATAGATGCCCATGGCCGCGTAGATCAGAACGGTCGAGAGCTGAGCGAGGGTGTCAGTCACGGTGTAAGCCTAAGTGTTTTCTGTTCGCGTCGGTGCCGGTGTCCGGGTGAGTGCGGCGGAGTGCTGCTCGGCGATCTCCGCGATCGCCGACTCGAGGTTCGGGTCTTCCCCTCGGGCCAGTCCCGCGTACTCGAGGGTGAGCGAGCCGTCGCGGTTCGGGACGACCTTGACCCAGATGCGCCGGCGCGGCACGAACAGCGACGTGAGGAGGCCGCCGAGGATCAGGATCGCGAACAGCAGCACCCAGCCCTGCGCCGGATCGTGATGGATGTCGAGGCCCACGTAGCGTTCGATGCCGTCCACCGATACGGAGCCGAGCCCGTTCGGGAGCTGGACCGTCTGGCCCGGTGCGATCTCGAGCGACTTGGTGTCGGTCCCGGGCCCGGCGACCTGCGTCAGCTTGTCCGTATTGAGGCTGTAGACGTTCTGGGGGACGCCTTTGTCGAGTCCGAGGTCGCCGACGTACACGTTGAGGGTGACGAGCGGATCCCGCAGGCCGGGGAAGATCGACGTCATCGCCCCGGCGGCCGTCTGGCTCTCCCCCTTCGTCGGATAGAAGAAGCCGGTCATGCCCACCTGCTTGGCGAGGCCATCCGGGATCTTGATCGTTCCCAGCGAGGTGTTGTTCGGATCCTGGACGAAGAACGGGACCGAGTCCTGGAAGACCACCTTGCCCCCGGGGTCGCGCACGGTGATCGTGGGCGCGTAGCCGTTGCCGAGCAAGTAGACGTTGGTCCCCCCGATGGCGAGAGGATCGTTCACCTTGATGGTCTCCCGACGGGGTGCGGAGCCGGGCTCGGTGGCCGTGACGTGCGCCGTGTAGTCGAGGGGGGTCCCGATGGCGTTCTTGTTCTTGGTCTCGTAGGTGACGTCGAGCTTGTCGACCCGGACGGAGAACGGTTCCAGGGAGCTGTCGCTGAAGAAGCGGCCCGGGTTGAACGTGTTGTAGGACGGGAGGCTGTTGACGAAGGTCTGCCCGACCACGACGACCTTCTGACCGGTGAAGCCGAAGCCGCCTCCCAGGCCGACGGTGAGGAGCACGCCGACCAGGGCCGTGTGGAAGACGAGGTTGCCGGTCTCGCGGAGGTAGCCGCGCTCGGCCGAGACGGACGTCGACGTCGCGTCTTCGTAGAGCGCGACCCGGTAGCCGGCCTTGCGGAGCAGGTCGCGGGCGACGCCGATCGGTTCCGGTCCGTCAGCCGCCGGGCCGGCCGGGACCAGCCGGGCGCGGAAGCCGGCCATCCGGGTCAGGCGGATCGGGGTGCGAGGGGGCTTGGCGCGCAGCGCGTCGAAGTGGTGCTTGGTGCGCGGGATGATGCAGCCGACCAGCGAGGCGAACAGCAGCAGGTAGATGGCCGAGAACCAGACCGAGGTGTAGACGTCGAACGCCTGCAGTTTGTCGAGGAAGGGCGCGATGTCCGGGTGGTCGGTGAAGTACTTGGTGACACCGTTCGGGTCGGAGCTGCGCTGCGGGACGAGCGAGCCGGGCACGGCGGCGACCGCGAGCAGCAGAAGGAGGAACAGCGCGGTGCGCATGCTCGTGAGCTGCCGCCAGGCCCAGCGCAGCCACCCGACGAAGCCCAGCTTGGGCTGGACGACGCCGGGATCCTCGCGCGGGGGCGCGGAGTCGATGTGGTCAGAGGGCCGGCTCAAAGCCTTGGATCACCGCCAGGAATTGCGACATCAGGGCGCTCCACAGGCCGGTCGCCATCAGGATCCCGATGATGACCAGCAGAACGCCGCCGATGATGTTGATGGCACGGATGTGCCGTTTGAGGAATGCCACCGACCCCGCCACCCAGTCGAAGCCGAGGGCGACGAGGAGGAACGGGATGCCGAGGCCGATGCAGTAGAAGAGTCCGAGCAGTGCTCCGCGCCACGGTGAGCCGGTGCCCACGCTCAGAGCGCTGATGGCCGCGAGGGTCGGGCCGATGCAGGGCGTCCAGCCGAGGCCGAAGACGATGCCGAGCAGCGGGGCGCCGATGAATCCGGTCGCCGGGCGCCACGACGGTTTGATCGTGCGCTGCAAGAAGGAGAACTGCCCGATGAAGACCAGCCCCATCACGATGACGAAGACACCCAGGATGCGCACGACGATGTCCTGCCAGCGCACAAGCCACAACCCGAGCGCGCCGAACGCCGCACCGTAGGCGACGAAGACGATCGCGAACCCGAGAATGAACAGGGCGACGCCCGTCAGCAGGCGGGATTTGTCGCGCTTGGCGCCGGGATCGCTGAACCCGCCGACGTACGCCAGATAGCCCGGCACCAGTGGCAGCACGCACGGCGACGCGAACGACACCAGTCCGGCCAGCACAGCGATGGGCAGCGCCAGCAACAGCTGCCCGCTGAAGACGATCTCTCCGATGCTTCCCACGTCAGTCGGTCTCGGCCAGCGCGTCGCTGATCAGACTGTCCAGGATGCTGCGGTCGGGGATGCCTCCGAGGATGCGGGCGGCGACGCGCCCCTTCTTGTCGATGACCAGGGTCGTCGGCGTCGCCTTCGGCGGGACCGTCTTGCTGAAGGCGAGCAGCACGGAGCCGGTGTCGCGGTCGAGGACGGACGGATACGTCACGCCTTTGTCCTTCTCGAAGCTGGCGGCCGTGCTCTGGGTGTCGTAGAGGTTGACGCCGAGGAAGCCGACGCCGTCTGCCTTGTACTTCGTGTAGAGCGACTGGAGATCGGGGGCCTCGAGGCGGCAGGGCGGGCATCCGGCGTACCAGAAGTTGACCACGAGGACCTTGCCGGCGTACTGCTTGGACGAGACCGTCTCGCCGTCGCCGGTCTTTCCCTCGAAGGACACCGCGGCACCGCGGTCGGCGGCAGCGAACTCGCTGACCGAGCCGTCGCCGGCGATGTAGTTCTGTCCGGTGCCGGCGCGGTACTGCTCTGCCAGCTTGTCGGTGGTGCAGCCGCTGAGCGCGAGGCCGGCGGATGCGACGAGCGCGACGACCGGGATCAGCAGACGAAGACGGTGCTTCACACGGCCCCCACATCGGTGGCGGTGGCGTTGAGGGAGGCGGCCGGGTCGGCGTAGCCCGCCTCGACGAGGCGGAGGACCGGCGTGCCTGCCTCCACGGGTACAGGCACGGCAGATGGCGCGGAGCCGGCCGACGTCGCAGTCACGGCTGCGGGCGCGGGCGAAGCGCCTGGCGCGGTGTTCTCCGGCTGCGCAGGCGGCTCGGCGGTGCGCTCGAGCGTGGTGATGCTCGAGAGCGCACAGCGGCGCTTGCGCGGATCGTGCCAGAACCGCTCGCCCGAAACGGACAGGTGGGCGACCCAGATGGGCAACTGGTGACTGACGAGCACGACATCTCCCCCGTCGACCGAGTCGAAGGCGTCGTCGATCGCGGCGAGCATCCGCTTCTCGATGCTCGTGTATGCCTCGCCCCAGGTCGGCCTCAGCGGGTTGACGAGATAGGGCCAGTTGATCGGATTGCGGAGGGCGCGCTTCATGACGGTGCCCTCGAAGTGATTGGTCGGCTCGATGATGCGTTCGTCGAACTCGGGGTCGAGCGCGAACAGCGCAGCGATCGGCGCCGCCGACTCCCGGGTGCGCTGCAGCGGCGAGACGCGCAGGCCGGCGATGGTTCGCCCGCGGGAGCGGAGGTCTTCGGCGGCCATTGCGGCCATGCGGTGACCGAGCTTGGAGAGGCCGAAGCCCGGCAGCCTGCCGTACAGGATGCCGTCGGGGTTGAACACCTCTCCGTGACGGACGAGATGGACTTGGCTTGCTACCACCGCCCCAGTCTACGGAGGCGTTTGCCTTGAATTCACTGAGCGTCGGGTCGGGCGTCGACCGGAAGGCCCGTTCGGCCGGTAGTGGCGGACGGTAGGCTAGTGCCTCGTGACTGCTCGAGTATTGATCAAGGACCTGGCCGCCTCTCCCGACGGACCCGTGACCGTCGCCGGCTGGGTGGAGACCGTTCGCGACCAGAAGAAGGTGCAGTTCGTCGTCCTCCGCGACGAGACCGGCGCCGTTCAGCTCGTAAACCCGCGCAACGTCGACGCCGACGGCGTCGTGATCGCCGACGAGCCGGCCACCACCATCTCCGGCCTCGCGCAGGGAAGCTTCGTGACCGCGACCGGCGAGCTCAAGCACGACGAGCGCGTGAAGCTCGGCGGCATCGAGATCAAGCTGGCCTCGCTGGACGTCGCGACCGCGGCGATCCCCGAGACCCCGATCGCGGCCGACAGCGGCATCGACAAGCGCATGGACTGGCGCTTCCTCGACCTGCGGGAGCCGAAGAACAACCTGATCTTCCGCATCCAGACCACCTTCGAGCACGCACTGCGCGAGTACTGGGTGAACAACGACTTCATCGAGATCCACACGCCCAAGCTCATGGCGAGCCCGAGCGAATCGCGTGCCGAGCTGTTCGAGGTGGACTACTTCGACAACACGGCTTACCTCTCGCAGAGCCCGCAGTTCTTCAAGCAGATGGCCCAGTCGGCCGGGTTCGGGAAGATCTTCGAGATCGGCCCGGCGTTCCGCGCCGACCCGAGCTTCACCAGCCGGCACGCGACGGAGTTCACGAGCGTCGACACCGAGCTCAGCTGGATCGACAGCCACGAAGACGTGATGACCCTGCACGAGAACCTCATCGTCGCCGGGTTCACCGCTGTCAAGGAGAAGCACGGCGAGCAGATCAAAGAGCTGTTCGACGTCGAGGTCGTCGTGCCGAGCACGCCTTTCCCGCGCATCCCGCTGGCCGAGGCGAAGAGGATCGTGGCCGAGCGCGGCTACGAGGTCCCGCGTCACGACGACGACATGGATCCGGAGGGCGAGCGTCAGATCTCGGCGTACGTCAAGGAGACCTACGGGCACGAGTTCGTGTTCCTCACCGACTACGCGTCGAGCATCCGGCCGTTCTATCACATGCGTCATGACGGCGACGCCTCGCTCACCAACAGCTACGACCTCATCTTCAACGGTGTGGAGATCTCGACGGGGGCTCAGCGCGAGCACCGGGTGGAGATCTTGGAGGAGCAGGCGCGCGAGAAGGGTCTCGACCCCGAGGAGCTCGGGTTCTACCTCGACTTCTTCCGCTACGGCGTTCCGCCGCACGGCGGCTTCGGCATGGGCCTCGCCCGCGTGCTGATGCTCATGCTGCACCTGGCGAACCTGCGTGAGACGACGTACCTCTTCCGCGGACCGACGCGCCTGCTGCCGTAGCCCGAGGGGGCAGGGCCATCCAGTCGTCGCCCGCGACGAGGATGTGACCGAGGAAGCGGATGCCGATGGTGGCCGCCGCCTGGTCGAGCCGCCTCGTGGTCGCCACGTCGGCGACGCTGGCGTCGAGCGTTCCCCCCGGATGATTGTGCGCGACCGCGAAGGAACGGCCGCCGCGCGCGAGCACGGCTTGGAGCACCTCGGCGGGCTCGACGTTGACCTGGTCGACGCCGCCGTCACGCAGGAGGACGACCTCGATGGGCCGCGCTGCCCGATCGGCGACGACGGCCACGAAGCGCCCGGTGTCGCGATGGACCAGCTCGGGCAGGACGATGCGCGCGACGGCGTCGTGGTCGACGAGTCTCGCCCACGCCTTGGAGGTTCCCGCCCGGCGCCAGATCTCGATGATCGCGACGAGTCGACCCGCCGTCGCGGGGCCGACGCCCGCCAGGTTCTCGAGGCGGGCGTAGTCCATGGTCGCCAGACCGGGAAACCGCCGGTTCTGCGCAGGATCGACCGCGCGAAGGCGATGACGTTCTGACCGGGCTGGCCCGAGCCGAGGACGAGGGCGAGCACTTCGTCATCGGTGAGCGACCCGACGCCGAGGCGCCGCATCCGCTCGCGTGGCCTGTCGTGATGCGGGATGTCCGCAAGAGGCACCTCCTCGTGGTCTGGCAACGTGACGTCTGGGGACATGACGTCCACGCTAGGAAGGACGGGATGCGAGGTGGTCGGCCGCCCACGATCTGTGCACAACTCGAGCCTGTGGAGACTCGCAGACGAGCCGCGTCCCACAGGTCGCGGAGCCCACGTCGCGGAGGGGCTCCGGGTGTGAGATGGTGAAGGGAGCAGGCCACAAGCCGGCCGAACGAGGCAACGAAGGAGTCGCCATGAACAGTCCACGAGACGTGGTCATCCTGTCCGCAGCACGCACCCCGCAGGGCAAGATCAAGGGGTCGCTGGCATCGCTGAGCGCAGTCGAACTGGGAGCCGTCGCGCTCCGCCGGGCGCTCGAACGCTCCGGAGTGGCGCCGGACGCGGTGGACGCTGTGATCTTCGGCCAGGTCCTGCAGGCGGGCGCCGGCCAGAACCCCGCCCGGCAGACGTCGATCGCCGCGGGACTCGGCTGGAACGTGCCCACGGTGACGATCAACAAGGTGTGCCTGTCCGGCCTGGCGGCCGTGACCGACGCCGCCCGCCTCATCCGGGCCGGAGAAGCCGAGGTCGTGGTGGCGGGCGGGCAGGAGTCGATGACGAACGCTCCGCACGTGCTGCCGGGGTCACGTCTGGGCTGGACCTACGGCTCGATCACCGCGCTCGACTCCGCCGCGCACGACGGGCTGACGGACGCCTTCGACGGGATCTCGATGGGAGAGTCGACGGAGCGCTACACCCGCAAGCTCGGGCTGACGCGCGAGGCCCAGGACGCGTTCGCGGCGTCGTCCCACCAGCGGGCCGGGCGGGCAGCCGCGTCGGGTGTGTTCGACGACGAGATCGCTCCGGTGAGCATCCCGCAGCGCCGCGGCGAGCCGGTGGTGGTGTCGGCGGACGAAGGAGTGCGCCCGGACTCGACCGCCGAGACGCTGGCCCGGCTTCGGCCGAGCTTCACCGAGGACGGCACCCTGACGGCCGGCAACTCGTCGCCGCTGAGCGACGGCGCGGCGGCACTCGTGCTGACCAGCCGGGAGAACGCCGAGCGGCTCGGGCTCGAGTGGCTCGCCGTCGTCGGCGCGAGCGGTCAGGTGGCCGGGCCCGACAACTCTCTGCACTCGCAGCCGTCGCACGCCATCGAGGCGGCGCTCGCGAAGACGGACTGGGCGGTCGGCGACCTCGACTTCGTGGAGATCAACGAAGCCTTCGCGGCGGTCGCGCTGCAGTCGATGGCCGACCTGGGGCTCGACGACGAGAAGGTGAACATCCACGGCGGGGCGATCGCGATCGGGCATCCGATCGGGGCGTCGGGTGCGCGGCTGGCCGGACATGCCGCGCACGAGCTCGCACGGCGCGGGTCGGGGCGCGCCGCGGTGTCGCTCTGCGGCGGCGGCGGACAGGGCGAGGCACTGCTGCTCTGGAGGTGAGGCGCCCAGAGCGCCGGCGGGACGGGCGCCGCTAGCGCGACAGGTGGCGCTCGGCGGCGCCGGTGTAGAGCGAGAGCGGCCGGATGAGCGAGTTGGCGGCGTACTGCTCGAAGACGTGCGCGGTCCAGCCGGCGACGCGAGCGGCCGCGAAGAGCGGCGTGAACGTCTCGGTATCGAAGCCCATCAGGCTGTAGGCCGGACCGGACGGGTAGTCGAGGTTGGGCTTGATGTTCTTGCGGTCGCCCATCGCCTTCTCCAGCGTGTCGTAGAGGTCGAGCATGTCCTGCCGGTCGTAGTGCTCGGCCAGCTTCTCGAGGGCCGCCTTCATCGTCGGCACCCGCGAGTCGCCGTTCTTGTAGACGCGGTGGCCGAATCCCATGATCTTGCGCTTCTCAGCGAGGGCGGCATCCAGCCACGCTTCGGCCCGCTCGGCCGACCCGATCTCGTCGAACGTGTGCATCACCGCTTCGTTCGCGCCGCCGTGGAGCGGGCCCTTGAGGGCGCCGATCGCACCGGTCACGGCCGAGTAGACGTCGGAGAGGGTGGAGGCGATCACCCGCGCCGTGAAGGTGGACGCATTGAAGGAGTGCTCGGCGTACAGCACCAGCGAGACACGGAAGGCGTCGACGACGACGTCATCCGGTATCTCCCCGAACGTCATCCACAGGAAGTTGCGTGAGTAGTCGAGGTCGTCGCGGGGCTCCACGGCGGGAAGGCCGTGGCGGCGGCGCTGGTCGTAGGCGACGATCGTCGGCAGCTGGGCGAGGAGGTAGACCGCCCGGCCGTCGTTGAGCTCCGGGTCGAGGATGCCGTCGGCCTGGTGCAGGGTGGCGTCGAGGCCGCCGAGCTGGCTGACCGCGCTGCGCACCACATCCATCGGGTGCGCGGTGAGCGGGACGTCGTCGATGATCCGCTTCGTGCGCTCGTCCAGCGGGCGCAGCGAACGCTCGAGCGACTCGAACGCGGCGAGCTCGTCGTCGCCCGGCAGCTCGCCGTGCCACAGCAGGTAGGCCACCTCCTCGAAGGAGCAGTGCTCGGCCAGTTCCTGAACGGGGTATCCGCGATAGAGAAGGGAGTTGGTCTCGGGGTTGACGCTCGAGACCGCGGTGGTGTCGACCACGACACCGGCCAGGCCCTTGTGGATCTCCGGATCGGTCATGCTGCTCCCTCGCTGCAGTCGGTCGTCAACGCCGGACCTCGAAGTTGTACACCGACGTGTCGAACGTGTTGTATCCCTCGTAGTCAATCAGGTCGTACAGTTCCGCGCGATGCTGCATCTCGCCGAGCTTCGGTTCGAGGGTTCCGCTCTCGAGCAGCTGGTCGAGTCCGCGCTCCGCGGCGCCCATGGCGAGCCGCAGCAGCGAGACCGGCCAGATGACGATGTTGACGCCGACGTCGCGCAGCTGGTCGACCGTGAACAGGTCGCTCTTGCCGAATTCGGTCATGTTGGCCAGCATCGGCACGTCGATGGCGTTGCGCACCGCCTCGAACTCGGAGAGGTCGGCCATCGCCTCGGGGAAGATCGCGTCGGCCCCGGCGTCGACGAGCGCCTTGGCGCGGTCGATCGCCGCGTCGAGGCCTTCGACGGCCCGGATGTCGGTGCGCGCCATGATCAGCAGGTTCGGGTCGCGACGCGCGTCGGCGGCGGCCCGGATGCGCTTCAGGGCCGTGTTCTCGTCGACCACCTGCTTGCCGTCGAGATGTCCGCAGCGCTTGGGGTTGACCTGGTCTTCGATGTGGAGGCCGGCGACCCCCGCGTCTTCGAGGGTCTGCACGGTGCGCGCCACGTTCATGGGCTCGCCGAACCCCGTGTCCGCGTCGACGAGGGCGGGCAGGTCGGTCATCCGGGTGATCTGAGCGGATCGCCCCGCGACCTCGGTGAGCGTGGTGAGGCCGATGTCGGGGAGTCCGAGGTCCGCACTCAGCACGGCGCCCGAGATGTACACGCCCTCGAAGCCCTTGCGCTCGATGAGGCGGGCGGAGAGGGGATTGAATGCTCCGGGCATCCGGATCAGCTCGCCGGAGTTCAGGCGGGCGCGGAACGCCGCGCGCTTCTCGTGCGCGGGAACGGTGGAGTACAGCATCAGAAGAGTCCCTTCGGGGCCGGGACGGTCGCCAGCAGCCCCGGCTTGGCCGTGATGGTGAGGCCGCCCAGTTCGGCGGCGGTGAGCTGGGGGAGGCGTTCGGCGAGGGCGAGGAAGCGGTCGATCTCGGCCTCCTCGAGCACGTCGGCGGCGAGCATCCGGAACTTGGCGACGTAGTCGGCGCGGGCGAACGGACGGGCGCCGAGCGGGTGGGCGTCGGCGACGGCGATCTCGTCGACGATCACCGTCCCGTCGGTCAGCGTGATCTCGACGCGGCCGCCGAACCCCTTCTCGGCGGGGTCGTTCGAGTGGTAGCGGCGGGTCCATTCCGGGTCTTCGGTCGTGGTGACCTTGTGCCACAGCTCGACGGTGTCCGGCCGGCCGGCGCGCTCGGGGAGGTAGGACTCGACATGGTGCCAGCCGCCGTCCTGCAGCGCGACGGTGAAGATGTACGGGATGGAGTGGTCGAGCGTCTCACGGGAGGCCGCGGGGTCGTACTTCTGCGGGTCGCCGGCGCCGGACCCGATCACGTTGTGCGTGTGGTGCGACGTGTGGATGAGGATGCTCGCGACGTTCGCGGGGTCGGCGGCCTCCGGATGCTCGCGGTGCAGCCTGCGGGCGAGGTCGATCCAGGCCTGCGCCTGGTATTCGGCCGAATGCTCCTTGGTGTAGCTGTCGAGGATGGCGCGTTTCGCCTCCCCCGGCTCGGGCAGGAGGACGTCGTAGCTCGCGTCCGGTCCGTCGAGCAGCCAGGCGATCACGCCGTCTTCGCCCTCGTAGATCGGGGTGGGGCTGGTCTCGCCGCGCATCGCCCGGTCGATCGCCTCGACCGCCATCTTTCCCGCGAAGGCGGGTGCGTGGGCCTTCCAGCTGGAGATCTCGCCTTTGCGGGACTGACGGGTGGCCGTGGTCGTGTGGAGCGCCTGGCCGATGGCCTGGAAGATCGTCTCGACCGGCAGTCCCAACAGGGTGCCGATGCCGGCGGCGGCGCTCGGGCCGAGGTGCGCGACGTGGTCGATCTTGTGGGCGTGCAGGCTGATCGCTTTGGCGAGGTCGATCTGGATCTCGTAGCCCGTGGCGACGCCGCGCACCAGTTCGCGACCGCTCAGCCCGAAGGCGCGCGCGGCGTGCTGGGCGACCGCCGCGATCGGCGGGATGTTGTCTCCCGGGTGGGAGTACTCGGCGGCCAGGAAGGTGTCGTGGTAGTCGAGCTCGCGCACGGCGACCCCGTTCGCCCAGGCGGCCCACTCGGGTGAGACGCGCGTGGCGGCGGGCTCGCCGAAGACGGTCGAGCCGTCTTGCGGACGCTCGACGGCCTCGGTCAGCTCCTCGAGCTGCCGGGTGGGCAGCGGATGGGCGAGCGCCTGGGCGCGGGCGCTGACGACGGGCCGTCGGGTGAGCGACGCGGCGGCGACGGCCGCGTTGTCGATGACCCGGTTGATGACCATGTCGGTCACCTCGGGGAGGACCTCGACGGGGTCGGCGGCGACCTCGGCGATCGCCCAGGCGAGCTGGTTCTGGCGGGTGAGGTTTTCGTCGCTGCGGTGCACGCGCACGTTGTGGAGCTTCACACCTCGAACCTACCTGTTCGGGCCGGGCGAGTGGTCGGCAGTACGCTGTGCGCATGGTTCCCCCGTCGTCGCTGCTCGGCTTCGCGCTGGCGTCGCTGGCGCTCATCGTCATCCCCGGTCCCAGCGTGCTCTTCGTGATCGGGCGATCGCTGTCACTCGGCCGCGCCGGCGGGTTGCTCAGCGTGCTCGGCAACGCTCTCGGGATGCTCCCCCTGGTCGCCGCCGTCGCTCTCGGCATCGGCGCGGTGGTGGCCCAGTCGGTGGTCGTGTTCACGATCATCAAGTTCGCCGGAGCCGCGTACCTCGTCTACCTGGGCGTGCAGGCCATCCGGCATCGTCGCCACTCGGCTGTGACCCATGAAGCGGTGCCGCTGCGGAGGTCACGGCTGCGCATCCTGTCGGAGGGTTTCGTGGTGGGCCTCACGAACCCGAAGTCGCTGGTGTTCTTCGTCGCCGTGCTTCCGCAGTTCGTCGACTATTCGGCGGGGTCGATCCCGGTGCAGCTGATGGCGCTGGGCCTGGTGTTCCTGGCGCTGGCCCTGGTGTGCGACAGCGTGTGGGCGCTGGCGGCCGGGACCGCGCGCACCTGGTTCGCCCGCTCCCCGAAGCGCGTGGAGCGCCTCGGGGCGACGGGCGGCGTGATGATGATCGGACTCGGCGGGGTGCTCGCCCTCACGGGCAACAAGCACTGACCGCCGCGTCCGTGACCCGCTTAGATGTCTCCGGCGGTGGCGATCGGCACGAGCACAGCGCGTGCGAGCGTGTGGAAGTGCGCGTTGAAGCCGAGGATCGCCGACGACGACGCGGGGTCGAGGTCGAGCCTCTCGACGTCGAGCGCGTGCACGATCACGTTGTAGTGGTGCGTGCCCGTTCCAGGAGGCGGGCCGGCGCCGGTGAAGCTCTTCGAGCCCAGCTCGTTGGAGAGCATCGCCGCGCCCTGGGGCAGCGATCCGCCGCCCTCGGCGCCCGCTCCCGGCTCAAGCGAGGTCACGGTCGCCGGGATGTTGTAGACGGCCCAGTGCCAGAATCCCGACCCTGTCGGAGCATCCGGATCATGGATGGTGACGGCGAAGCTCTTGGTGCCGGCGGGGAAGCCGCTCCAGCTCAGCTGCGGGGAGATGTCGCCGCCGCCGCCACCGGCGCCCCATTGGGCGCGGCCGAGCGGGCGGTCGTCTGCGATGTCGTCGCTGGTGAGGGTGAACAGGGGCACGGCGCCGAAGCGCGCGAGGGGATCCTTCTCAGTCATGAACTCACCATATGCCCGCTCCCTGAGACGTAGACGTGGGTTGCGGATGACGGCGGAACCGCGCGGGCAGGCCGGCGATCCCCCAGCCGGTGACGCGCAGCATCGCTTCGGCGACGATCCCGCCGGTCATCTTGGAGGCCCCGTGCGTGCGCTCGACGAACGTGATCGGCACCTCGGAGACCCGCAGGCCGGCCTCGTAGGCACGGCGGAGCATGTCGATCTGGAAGCAGTAGCCCTGGCTCTCCACGTCGGCGAAGTGGATGCGGCGCAGCGCGTCGGCCGTGAAGGCGCGGTAGCCCCCGGTCACGTCGCGGGCCGGGATGCCGAGCGCCAGGCGCGAGTACGTGCTTCCGCCGCGCGAGAGCATCCGCCGTCGCGCCGGCCAGTTCTCCACTCCCCCGCCCGGCACCCACCGGGAGCCGAGGACGACATCCGCGCCGCTCGCGCCGGCTCGGGTCGGTTCCGCAGGCTCCGGATGCTCCGGATGCTCCGGCCGCAGCGCGTCGAGCAGGCGGTGCAGCTGCTCGGGCTGGTGCGACCCGTCGGCGTCCATCTCGACGACGCGGGCGTAACCCGAGTCGAGCGCCCAGCGCATCCCGTCGCGGTAGGCCGCGCCCAGTCCCTCTTTTCCCGCGCGGTGCAGCACGTGGATCATCGGGTCGTCCGCGGCGAGCGCGTCCGCCAGCGCACCTGTGCCGTCGGGAGAGTTGTCGTCGACGACGAGGATCTCGACCTCGGGGGCGGCGGCGCGCACGCGGGCCACGATCGTCGTCACGTTCTCGCGTTCGTTGTAGGTGGGGACGATCACGAGGGTGCTCATGGACCCACCTCCTTTTCGGGCGAAACGCACTGTACGCCCCTAAGCATCGCGGATGCGGGTGAAGGAGAGGAAACCGGGGGGCGGTCTGCTGCTGAGAATCCCCACAGCCGGGGCCGCCTACCATGGTGCGGTGCCCGTTCCGAAGATCCTGCTCTACTACGCCTTCACACCGCTCCCCGACCCGGATGCCGTGCGACTGTGGCAGCGCGACCTCTGCGAGTCGCTGGGGCTGCGCGGGCGCATCCTGATCTCCGAGCACGGCCTCAACGGCACCGTCGGCGGCGAACTCACCGCGCTCAAGCGCTACCTGCGCAAGACGAAGGACTATCCGGCCTTCACAGCCCTCGACGTCAAGTGGAGCGAGGGAACCGGGCTCGACGACCAGGGGCTGAGCCTGGACTTCCCCCGCCTGTCGGTGAAGGTGCGGGACGAGATCGTGAGCTTCGGGGCGCCCGGCGAGCTGCGTGTCGACTCCTCCGGCGTGGTCGGCGGCGGGGAACGGCTCGACCCGGTGGGCCTGCACGCTCTCATCGGTCGCCGGGACGACGTGGTGTTCTTCGACGGGCGCAACCGTTTCGAGGCGGAGATCGGCAGGTTCAAGGATGCGGTCGTCCCCGACGTGTCGAACACCCGCGAGTTCGTGGCGGAGCTGGAGAGCGGCAAGTACGACCATCTCAAGGACAAGCCGGTGGTCACGTACTGCACGGGCGGCATCCGCTGCGAGGTGCTCTCGGGCCTGATGCGCTCGCGCGGCTTCGGCGAGGTGTATCAGCTCGACGGCGGTATCGTCCGCTACGGGGAGACCTTCGGCGACGAGGGACTCTGGGAGGGGTCGCTCTACGTCTTCGACGGACGCGGATCGATGGACTTCAGCGACCACGCCGCGGTGCTGGGCCGCTGCGTGGTGTGCGCGACGCCGACGAACCGGATGCGCAACTGCGCCGACCCGTCGTGTCGCGAGCAGCTGGTGGTGTGCGAGGGCTGCGGTGAGTCGGCACCGGATGCCCGCTGCGGCGTCCACGCGGTGTGACGGACATCCCCTCACATTCGCTCTGAGCGATCAGTTCTCCACAGGCTGGCGGGAAACATTGCCGCCTTCGAGGCGTTGCGGCCATCATGAACACCATGGATCCGGTCGCCACCATCGTCTGGATCGTGTCCTTCGTCCTCGTGACGGTCACGGTCACGGGACTGTCGCGCCGTGTCGGCTGGTCGGCGCCGGTGGTGCTCGTGGCGGTCGGTGCGGCCGTGTCGTTCATCCCCGGCGTCCCGCACGTCGAGTTGCAGCCCGAGCTCGTGCTCTACGGGCTGCTGCCGCCGCTGCTGTTCGCCGCCGCGATCCAGACGTCGTTCGTCGACGTCCGTGCCAGGCGTGACGGCATCCTCCTCCTCTCCGTGGGGCTGGTCATCTTCACGGTGGTCGTCGTCGGATTCGCGACGTGGCTGGTGGTGCCGTCGCTGACCCTGGCGGCGGCATTCGCGTTCGGCGCGGTGGTCGCGCCCACCGACACGGTCGCGGTGACGGCGATCGCCGGCCGGCTGCATCTGCCGAGGCGTCTCGTGACCGTGCTCGAAGGCGAGAGCCTGCTCAACGACGCCACGGCGCTCGTCGCCCTCAACGCGACCATCGCGGCGATCGTGAGCGTCATCAATCCGTGGGCGATCGCGGGCGACTTCGTGCTCGCGGTGGTCGTCGGCGTCGCCGTCGGACTCGGGGTCGGCTACCTGCTGGCGATCATCCGGAAGCAGCTCCGGGCTCCGGTGCTCGACACTTCTCTGGGCCTGATCACCCCGTACATCGCGTTCATCCCGGCGCAGTTCCTGCACGGGTCGGGCATCCTCGCGGTGGTCGTCGCCGGGCTCTTCCTGGGTTACCGGTCTCCGACGATCCAGACCGCCGAGGCACGCATCGCCGAGGCGATCAACTGGCGCACGATCCAGTTCCTGCTCGAGAACGCGGTCTTCCTCTTCATCGGGCTGGAGCTGTCGAGCATCCTCAACGGCGCCTTCCGCTCCGGCATCACGGTCCCCCAGACGGTTCTCATCAGCGTCGTCGTGCTGCTGGCGCTGTTCGTCGCCCGGTTCGTGTGGATGGTGTTCACGACGGCCCTCTACCGATACGGCCCGGAGCGTCTGCGCGAACGCGGGTGGAACTGGCCCACGGGCATCGCGGTCTCCTTCGCGGGCATCCGGGGCGTCGTCACGCTGGCCGCGGTGTTCCTGCTGCCCACGGTGACTCCGCACCGGGAATTCCTGCAGTTCCTGGCCTTCGTCGTCGTGGTGGCGACGCTGCTCGAAGGGCTCGCCCTGCCCTGGATCATCCGCCGGCTTCGGCTGCCCCCGCCCGACTTCGCCCAGGAGTCCGGCGAGATGCAGCGCCTGCTCGCCGAAGCGCAGACGGCGGGGCTCGACCACCTGCAGTCCGAGGTCACGGGCGACGAGGACCATCGGGTGATCGAGCGTCTGCGCATCAACGCCGTGTTCCTCTCCGACGCGCTCGAGAATCCGACGCCGGAAGAGACGGAGGACGCCCCGATCGAGTACCAGCGGCTGCGGCGGTCGATGATCAAGGCGGAGCGGCACGCCGTGCTGTCGGCGCGCTCGGAGGGCCGCTACCAGGAGCTCGCTGTGCGGTCGGTGCTGGCGTTTCTCGACGCGGAGGAGGCCGCCCTCAAGTCGGGGCCGCGCAAGCCGATGCTGTGACGGTGGCCGCCCGGGCTAGCGAAGGGTGGTGTCGTCCGCGGGCGCCGTCGAAGACGAGGCGGCGGGAAGCGCCTCCGCGGCTTCGCGACGTTCGCGGCGCGATGGGTGCAGCCGGCGCGCCCAGAGACGGGAGCGCTGCGACGACAGAGCGAGCACGACCAGGATGTCCAAGGGCAGTCCGAGCAGATTGTTGCGCAAGGAGACCTGGGGGCCGCCGTTGAAGAAGTCGATGGCGGCCGCGATCACGAGCAGCGAGCTGAACGACATCGAGGCGATGCGCGCCCAGTTGCTGCCCCGGAAGACCAGTACGGCGAGCACCAGGTAGACGACGACCCCGATCGCCCACACCACCATCACGATCCCCAGGACCAGCTCGACCGTGTGCCGGGTCTGCGGATCAAGCGGGCCGACACTCGGGTCGGCCAGCTGGGACTGGACGAATCTGCGCCAATCGAGCACCGTCAGTGTGATGAACAGCAGAGCAGCGACGACCCGCCAGAGCATCAGCAGGAAGCCGAGGGTGGTGGGGGCGGGCCTCCGGTCGGCCAGGGCGCTCCGCCGGGCAGCCGCCTGATCGGCGACGGCGAGCGCGTTCGAGTCGACCGCGACGGCGCTCACGTCGAGCACCGGCAGATCGCCGTCGGTCTCGATGCTGTCCCCGCCGCCGTTGCGCGAGTGGTAGCCGGTCGAGAAGTCGTGGATGACCTTCACGTCCACGCCGATGCCGGCATCCACGAGCGTCGACACGACATGATCGCGCTCGATGTCGGTGTTGGCGTCGATCTTGTGCGTGACCTGGAGGGTGAACAGCGAGAAGCCGACAGCCCGGTCGAAGGTGCCGGCGGCCATCCAGTCGGCCCGGTGGCCTCCGGGAAGCAGCCAGCCGTCCGGGCACCGCCAGAACCGCACATGATGACGCTTCGACGGGTTGCCGAGCACCTCCTGCTGGTAGGCGATGTCCTGCTGGTGGCCGAACAGGAACAGCGGACTGACCGGCGCCTCGTCGTAGCTGCGGCGCAGCAGGGTCGACGCGATGATCCTCCCGCTCGAGCCGAGGGTGATCGCGTCGGCGCGCGTCCAGCCGGCCTTCGCCATCGCCTCGTCGAGCTGCGCCTCCGTGCCGATGGCGGCCAGGTTGATCGGGTCGCCGAGCAGGCCGTCGCTCGTGCGGGCACGGCCGATGAAGTAGTCGGGGACGTAGATCGAGGTCAGGATGCGGTGCAGGCGCGGCAGAACCAGGTAGGCCAGCAGCAGCCAGAACGCGATGAAGAACAGGATGAGGAACCAGCCCCACCCGAAGCTCTCGGTGAAGGCGATCCACGCCAGCCACACCGCGGCCACGCCGCCGAACACGAAGAACGCGTTGTCGACGGCCGCACTGATCGACCGCGGGCGCGCCGTCGTCGACCGCGTCTTCGGAACCGTGGTCTGCGGCATGGGGCCATCCTACGGCGGGCCGGAGCGCGCCCGTCAGAGACGTCGAAGGCGCAGTAGACCTCCCGGCGTATGGTGAAAACATGAGCGACTTCCGGGCCATCGTGATCGAGCAGGAGACCGAAGCGGGACGCATCCTCGCTCACACCGCGGAGGTCCGGCGGCTCACCGATGCGTTCCTGATGCCGGGAGACGTGACGATCGCAGTCGAGTTCTCCGACCTGAACTTCAAAGACGGCCTCGCCATCGCAGGCAAGCCCGGCGTGGCGCGCGTTTCGCCGCTCATCCCGGGCATCGACCTCGTCGGCACCGTGGAGGAGTCCGCCGACCCGCGCTGGCAGCCGGGCGACCGGGTGGTGCTGAACGGAGACGGCATCGGCGAGAAGCACCACGGCGGACTCGCCGAACGGGCCCGGGTGGGCGGGGATGCGCTGGTGCGGGTGCCCGACGCGCTCAGCAGTGAGCAGGCGGCCGCGATCGGCACGGCGGGGCTGACCGCGATGCTCGCCGTGCTGGCGCTCGAGCGGAACGGTCTCGACCCGGACGGCGTGCGCGAGCACGGGTCGAGCGTGCTGGTCACCGGAGCGGCGGGCGGCGTCGGTTCGGTGGCCGTCGCGATCCTCTCGCGACTGGGCTACCCGGTCACCGCGTCGACAGGGCGGGTCGAGGAGCAGTCGGAGTACCTGACCGGCCTCGGCGCGACCGCGATCATCGACCGCGCCGAGCTCGCCGACCCCGGAAAACCGCTGCAGAGCCAGCGCTGGTCGGGAGCGGTCGACGCCGTCGGAAGCCACACACTCGCCAACGTGCTGGCCCAGACCCGATACGGAGGCACGGTCGCCGCGTGCGGGCTGGCGCAGGGAGGCGACCTCCCGGCCACAGTGATGCCATTCATCCTGCGTGCCGTGACGCTCGTCGGCATCAACTCGGTGGAGGCGCCCCTCGCACTGCGTGAGACCGCCTGGCGACGCCTCGCCACCGACCTCGACCCCGAACTGCTCGCCCGGATGACGACGGTCATCCCGCTGGCCGCCGCCGTCCCCGCGGCCGGCGACATCCTGGCCGGGCGCCTGCGGGGGCGAACCGTCGTCGACGTGCGGGCGTGAGCGGGTCACCCGGCCCGATCGGGTCGGCACAAGCGGCTGCAGCGCGGCTAGGGTCGAGACGTGGACGCGAACGAAGCGGTCTCACGCCGGATGCACGGCCTGGGACTGTGGGGCGGGGCGAGCGCGGGGACACCGGCTGAAGCGGTCAGCCGGCTCGCCGCCATGCAAGGACAGGAGTTCGCGTACGCCCTGTGGGGCACGGCCCAGCGGGTGCGGCGCGCTGGGGGCATCCGGAGCGTCGACGCCCGCGCGATGCGGGCCGCGTTCAACGCCGGCGAGCTGCTGCGCACCCACGCCGTGAGGCCGACCTGGCACCTGCTCGCCCGCGACGACACCGACTGGATGCTGCGCCTGCTCTCCGAGCGGGTGCACGCGGCCAACGCATACATGTACCGCACGACCGGGGTCGACGACGAGGTCGCCCACGCCGGGGAACGGGCGATCGCCGCGGCCGTCGCCGGCGGACCCCGCACGCGCGCCGAATTGACGACGGCGCTCGCCGCAGCCGGCGTCACCGGTGACGGAGTGCGCATCGGCTACGTGCTGATGCGCGCCGAGCTCGACCGGGTGATCGTGAGCGGGCCCCTCCGCGGCCGGCAGCACACGTACGCCGACTACGACGCTCGGGTGCCGGTGCGCGACGCGACCGACCGCGAGCACGACCTCGCCGAGCTGGCGCGCCGGTACTTCCGCACCCGGGGACCGGCCAGCGTGAAGGACTTCGCCCGCTGGTCGGGGCTCACACTCGCGGATGCGCGTCACGGGCACGCCGAGGTGGCATCCGAGCTGGTGAGCGACGCGGTCGAGCATCCGGAGCTCGAGCGGGTGGAGGTGTGGTTCGAGGCCGCCGACGCTCCCGGCGCGCCGGCCAGGCCGCGGCTCGACCTCGTGCAGGGGTACGACGAGTGCGTGATGTCGTATAGCGAGACGCAGGTCCTGCTGTTCGAGGGCACGGATCCGCGCCGCTCGGCGACTCCGACACTCGCGGCCTACCTGCACACGGTCCTGCTCGACGGTCGTCTCGCCGGCCACTGGAAGGCCACCCCCACCCGGTCGGAGGTGCGCATCGATGTGCAGCTCGACGATCCGCTCGACGACGCCGAGGCCGCGGCGCTCGAAGCGGCCGGCACCGACTACGCCGACTACCTGGGGCTGTCGCTCGGCTGAACGGCGAAGCGCGCCCCTAAGCTGACAGCATGATCGTCCTCGCCACGGTTGTCGTGACCCTCGCAGCAGCACTCCACATCGGAATCTTCGTGATGGAGAGCATCGGGTGGACGCGGCCCGCCGTGTGGAAGCGATTCAACGTCGCCTCGCAGGAGGCGGCCGACACGGTTCGCCCGATGGCGTACAACCAGGGGTTCTACAACCTGTTCCTGGCGATCGGCGCCATCGTCGGGCTCATCCTCTACGGGGTCGGGATGCACGCGGCCGGGCTGGCACTCATCCTGTTCACCATGGCGAGCATGGTGGCGGCGGCGATCGTGCTGGTCACCACCGGTCGCGGCTACCTGCGGGCGGCGCTGGTGCAGGGGATCCTCCCGCTCCTCGGCTTCGTGCTCATGCTCTTCTCCTGACCCACACTGCGTTCGGCTCCGCCGCCACGGTCGAGTCCTGAGTTGATGGGTCGAAAGCCGCGATTTCGACCCATCAACTCAGGACTCGCGTGCTGGGCGGCGGCGCGGGCGGGGCGGGACGGGCGGGGTCGCGCAGCTCGGGCGCGACGGACTCCGGCCGGAAGCCGCGGCCGATCATCTTCGCGGTGAACTGCTGCACGAGCGGCATGGCCGCGTCGAGCGCCAGCCGCAACGGCTCCGGCAGCGGATCGGGCAGCAGCGCAGCACCGCCCGGCCGTGCGATGCGCCGGTGCGCGGCCAGCTGGATCGACTGCATGCGTGCGACCGGCGGGAGACGCCGCTCCTGGATGGCGTCGAGCACCCGCAGGTCCACGGAGCCCGCGCGCAGGGGCGCGACCAGCGCGTTGGCCGCGGCCACCGCATCCTGGATCGCGTAGTTCACGCCGACGCCGAAGGCTGGCGACATGGCGTGCGCCGCGTCGCCGATGGCGAGCAGCCCGGTGCGATACCAGCGCTGCAGTCGGTTGATCTGGACATTGAGCAGCTTCACGTCATCCCAGCTGCCGATGCTCTTCACGACCGGCGCGAGCACCGGGGCCGTCGTGGCCAGCACCTCGTGGAACGCGTCGAGCCCCTTCGCCCTCAGCTCGTCGAACCCGCCCTTCGGGATGATCAGACCGGACTGGTAGTAGTCGCCGCGGTCGATCGTCACGATCATCCCGTGCTGGTCGACGTAGGCGAGCGTGCTCGGCGGCACCGGCTCGGGCTTCGGCAGCCGGAACCACAGCACGTCGATCGAGACGCCGAACGCGCGGGGGCGCAGACCGGCGGCCGACCGGACGACCGAGTCACGGCCGTCCGCCGCCACCGTCAGCGCGGCGCGCACGTCGAACTTGCCGTCGGGTCCGCGCGCCGTGACGCCGCGGATCCCACCGCCCTCCTCGATCACGCCCGTGGCCTCGGTCATCATCAGCAGGTGGAACCCCGGGTAGTCGGCGGCCTCCGCGGCGAGGAAGTTCAGGAAGTCCCACTGCGGCGCGAGCACGAGGAAGTCGTCGGGCGGCGCGAGACGGCTGAAGTCGATCGGATGCAGCCGGGTTCCGTTCACCACCGCGTCGAGGGTCCGGATGCTCGTGTGCGGCAGTCCGAGGAACCGTTCGCGCAACCCCAGTTCGCCGAGCAGCGTGAGGGTCGAGGGGTGGATCGTGTCGCCGCGGAAATCGCGGAAGAAGTCCTCGTGCTTCTCGAGCACGACCACGTCGAGTCCGGCGCGGGCGAGGATGAGGCCGAGCATCATGCCGGCCGGACCGCCTCCGGCGATCACACAGGACGTTTCCATGAGCAATCCCTTCCGACGCTAAGCGTATGCTCACCCTCATGGCCATCATCGGATCGGTCGTGATCGCAGCCGCCGTGCTCGTTCACCTCGTCTTCTTCGCGATGGAGAGCGTGCTGTGGTCGTCGCCGAACGTGTGGCGGCGGTTCGGCGTCGCCTCGCAGCGCGACGCCGACGTCGTGCGGCCGATGGCGTACAACCAGGGCTTCTACAACCTGTTCCTGGCCGGGGGCGCGGCGGTGGGCCTGGTGCTCTACTGGACGACCCTGCGCGATGTCGGCTTCGGTCTGGTGTTCTTCTGCGCCACCTGCATGGTGCTCGCCGCCCTCGTGCTGCTCACGACCGGCCGCCGGTATCTGCGCGCCGCCCTGCTGCAGGGCGTGCTGCCCATCGTCGGGCTGGTGCTGCTGGCGATCGGCTGACCAGGCCGGCCGTTCAGTCGATGATCTCGCCGTCGACCGCGATGTCGTTGATGTCGACGCGCAGGGTCTCGATGAGTTTGGCCGCGTGCGGCGTCGACATGATGACCCGGGAGTACTCCTCGCCCTCGAGGTCGATCACCACGGCGGCGCGCTGCTTGCCCTTGATGAGCAGGAAGTCCTTGCCGCCGTGGAACTTCCAGGTTCCGATCGCGAGCGTCAGCGGCACCGCCGCACCGGGCGCGCGAATGCCGCGGATCCAGATCCACGGGTCTTCGGTGATCGACACCGACCGGATGCTCTCACGCGGCAGCACGAGGTCCTCCCGTTTGAAGGCGAGCACCTTCTCGGCCGCTGTGAGGTGGATCTCAAGTCGGTCGGAGTGAACGTGCAGATCGGCCATACCCCTATCCTGCCAACTCCACTGCTCCTGGTGTGCGTCGAATGCTCACAAAGCCATAACCGTCTGCGCAGCGGATTCGCACACGATGAGCCGAGGTTCCAGCACTGTACGCTCATCTGGTGGCAACCCAGCGTCGGACTCCGGGATCGCAGACCTCCCTGCGCGAAGCGAACCGGGCACGCATCGTCAATGCCATCAAACGCCACGGCGGCCTGACGCAGATCGAGCTCGCGGGCGCGACCGGGCTCTCCCCCGCGACCGTGTCGAACATCGTCAAGGAGCTGTCGAGCTCCGGGGTGGTGAACACGTCGCAGAGCATCCGGAGCGGTCGCCGTGCTCAGCACGTGACACTCGCCCACGCCCTCGGACTCGTCGTCGGTGTGCACGTCTCGACCCGGCACATGCGCATCGCCCTCGCCGATGTCGCGCACACCGTCGTGGCCGAGCACCACATGCCGCTCGCCAAAGACCATCGAGCCGACAACGAGCTCGACAAGATCTCGCTGCTGCTCACCGACATGCTCGACTCCGTCGACGCCGGGCGCGACGAAGTGCTCGCGGTCGGAGTCGCCGTCCCCGCGCCGATCGACCAGGCCACGCACACGGTCGCACGGCTCGGGATGATGCGGGGCTGGGACGGGGTGCCGATCGCCGAGTCGCTGGAACGCCGGGTCAAGCGCCCGGTCTGGGTCGACAACTCCGCCAATCTGACGGCGCTGGCCGAGACGCGGCTCGGTGTCGCCCGGTCGAAGCGCAACACGGTCACCCTCGACATCGCCGACACGATCGGAGCCGGGCTGGTCCTCAACGGACAGCTGTACCGCGGCTCGCACGGCATCGCCGGAGAGTTCGGTCACACGGTCATCCGCGAGAACGGACCGCTCTGCCGGTGCGGGAACCGCGGGTGCCTGGAAGCGATCGCGGGCGGGCCCGCCATCCTCGACGAGTTGCGCGACCACCTCGGCAGTCTCAAGCTCGGCGACGTCGTCACGCAGGCGATGGCAGGGGATGCGCGGTGCATCCGGGCCATCGGCGACGCGGGTCGGCACATCGGCGAGGCGACCGCGAACCTCTGCAACCTGTTCGACCCCGAGATGGTGGTGGTCGACGGCGAGCTGGCCCGAGCCGGCGAGCTCCTGCTCGGGCCGCTGCGCCACGCGGTCGAGCGCTCCATCATCGGGGGCGGCGACATCGGGCCCGAAATCGTCGAAGGCGCGCTCGGCACCCGAGCGGCGACACTGGGCGCGGTCGTCTACGCCGTCGACCGTGCCGGCGTCGGAGGAGAGCCCCCCTCCTACTGATGCGCACCATGACCCTTCATCCCACCCGAACCATGCCACGACCCCTGCAACCAACCACGCCACGACCCGAACGGAGGCCCCGATGACGCTCGCGAAGTCCCTCCTCGCCGCCGCGACGGCACTCCTCGTCGTCGGCGCGCTGTCGGCCTGCACCAACGCTGTGACCCCCGGCGTGCGGCCCAGTCACGACCCGCAGACCGCCAAGATCGGGCTCCTCTTGCCCGACTCCGTCACCGCGCGCTACGAGAACGCCGACAAGCCGTACTTCGAAGCCGAGCTGAAAGCACTGTGCCCCGGCTGCAAGCTGCTCTACGCCAACGCGGACGGCGACGCCAGCAAGCAGCAGCAGCAGGCCGAATCGATGCTGGCGCAAGGCGTCAGCGTTCTCGTCCTGGACCCGTTCGACTCGCAGGCAGCGGCCTCGATCGCCGTCGAGGCGAAGTCCGACGGCATCCCGGTGATCTCGTACGACCGGCTCGTCCACAGCAAGCACCTGGACTACTACATCTCGTTCGACAACGAGAAGGTCGGCCGGCTGCAGGCGCAGGCACTGGTCGACAAGCTGAAGGCGAGCGGCGCCGGCCGGGGCGACCACGGCATCCTGATGCTCAACGGATCGCCCACCGATAACAATGCGGCCCTGTTCAAGAAGGGCGCGCACTCGGTGATCGACGCCAGCGGTTACACGCTGCTCGCCGAATACGACACACCGGCCTGGGACCCCGCCAAGGCGCAGGACTGGGTCACCGGGCAGATCACGCAATACGGCGACCGCATCGACGGCATCTACGCGGCGAACGATGTGCTCGCCGGAGCCGCCATCGCGTCGCTGAAAGCCGCGGACGTCACCCCGCTGCGGCCGGTGATCGGTCAGGATGCCGAGCTCGCCGCCGTGCAGCGCATCCTCGCGGGCGACCAGTACATGACCGTGTACAAGGCGATCCAGCCGGAGGCGGAGAAGGCGGCGCAGCTCGCCGTCGCCCTCACGCGCTCGGAACACCCGCGCGCCGACACCACCGTCTCGGTGGGCGGGGCGAAGATCGCGTCGTTCCTGCTCAACGTGACCCCCGTCACCGCCGCCGATGTGGAAGGTTCCGTCGTGAAGGACAAGTTCTACGGACCGGACACGACAGCGAAGATCTGCGCCGGTGACTACAAAGCCGCCTGTGCCCAGCACGGAATCGGATAGGAACACCGTGACGATGGAGAACTCAGGCTTCGCGGAAGCCGCGAACCCGCGACAGCCCGTGCTCGCGATGCTCGGCATCTCGAAATGGTTCGGAGCCGTCCAGGCGCTGACCGATGTCGACTTCGAGGTGTACCCGGGCGAAGTGGTGGCGATCGTCGGCGACAACGGCGCCGGGAAGTCGACGCTGATCAAGATCCTGGCCGGTGTGCACACCCAGGACGCCGGGACGATCCTCTTCGACGGCGACCCGGTCGTCATCCCGAGCCCGGCGGCGTCGCGCGAACTCGGCATCGCGACGGTCTTCCAGGACCTGGCGCTCTGCGACAACCTCGACGTCGTCGCCAACCTCTTCCTGGGACGCGAGGTGTCGCACGGGACGCTCGACGAAGAGGAGATGGAGAGCCGGGCGTGGAGTCTGCTCCGCCAGCTCTCGGCGCGCATCCCGTCGGTGCGGGTGGCGGTCGCCACCCTGTCCGGCGGTCAGCGCCAGACGGTCGCGATCGCCCGCTCGCTCGTGGGCGAGCCCAGCATCGTGATCCTCGACGAGCCGACGGCCGCCCTCGGCGTCGCACAGAGCGCGGAGGTCCTGAACCTCATCGAGCGGCTGCGCGAGCAAGGACTGGGGGTCATCCTGATCAGCCACAACATGGCCGACGTGCAAGCCGTCGCCGACCGGGTGACCGTGCTGCGCCTCGGCCGCAACAACGGAGACTTCCGGATACCCGACGTGAGCTACGAAGAGATCATCTCGGCCATCACGGGCGCCACCGACAACGTGGTCAGCCGTCGCGCGGAACGCCTCGGCGACCGGGGAGACAGCGCATGACCCGCACGAGACCGGCTCCCACGCCGCCGCAGACCGACCGGCTCCCCCGCGGCGAGAGCATGCGCGACGCGATCGCCGGCTTCGGCCACCGCGTGCGCGGCGGCGACCTCGGGTCACTGCCCGTCGTCATCGGCCTCGTGCTCATCTGGGCCGTCTTCCAGCTGCTCAACCCGACGTTCCTCTCCCCGCAGAACCTGGTCAACCTGGCCGTGCAGTGCGCGGCCGTCGGAACGATCGCGATCGGCATCGTGCTGGTGCTGCTCATCGGCCAGATCGACCTCTCGGTGGGCTCGGTGAGCGGGCTGTCCGGCGTGATCGTCGGGGTCACGTTCGTCAACCTCGGCTGGCCGCTTGCGGTCTCGATCGTCGCGGCGATCCTCGCCGGAAGCGTCCTGGGGCTGATCTACGGGTTGCTCTTCACCCGCTTCGGGGTGCCCAGCTTCCTGATCACGCTCGCCGCGCTGCTCTCGGTGCTCGGCCTCCAGCTGTGGGTGCTCGGGAGGAACAGCACGATCAACATCCCGTTCGACTCGCCGCTGGTGTTCTTCACGCAGCAGCTGTTCCTGCCGCCGTGGCTGGCGTACACGTTCGCCGGGCTGGCGGCGCTCGGGATGTTCCTCTCCGACTGGCGAACGACCGTACGGCGGCGTCGCGCCGGGCTGACCGAGGGGTCGCTGACCCTGATGGCGGTGAAGGCCGGCGTGCTCCTCGTGGCCCTCTGCGTAGTGGTCTGGTATCTCGCGCAGGACCGCGGCGTCGGTGCGATGTTCCTGCTCTTCGTGCTGCTGGTGGCCCTCATGAACTTCCTGCTGCGACGCACACGGTGGGGCCGGTCGGTCTACGCGGTCGGCGGCTCCGTCGAGGCTGCGCGGCGGGCGGGCATCCGGGTGGACCGCGTCTACATCAGCGTATTCGTGCTCTGCTCGAGTTTCGCAGCCCTCGGCGGGGTCCTCGCGGCCGGGCGGCTCGCGTCCGTCTCGCTGTCGAGCGGTGGCACCGACACGAGCCTGAACGCCATCGCGGCGGCGGTCATCGGCGGCACCAGCCTGTTCGGGGGACGCGGACGGGCGTGGTCGGCGCTGGTCGGCATCCTGGTGATCCAGTCGATCTCGAACGGGCTCATCCTGCTCAACCTCGACAGCTCGTACCGCTACATGATCACCGGTGTGGTCACGCTGCTCGCGGTCATCATTGACTCGCTGTCACGTCGTTCGCGCGCGTCCCACGGTCAGGCGTAGGGCCCGGGCATCCGGTGGGTGCCTGAGCTGCGAGTGTGGGAAAGTGGTCGAGTGACGCGCACGACCACTTTCCACGCCCGGCTGCTGCGGCGGGACGCCCAGCCGCAGACGGTCACCGTGCGTGCGCCCTCAGACTCCCCGCCGCGAACGCTGCGGCGTGCGGCCGGCGGCGGCGGACTGCTCACGTTCGACGTGTACGCGCTGGTGGATGCCGACGGCTGGCCCAACGAGGCGACGTACTCCTACGTGGAGTCGGTCTCGCGCTCGGCTGCGGACGCCGACATCTGAGCCGCACGGCCTCCGGCCTTCTCGTCGAGGGGTGGATTCGAGCTGGGGTCAGGCGTCGGGCACGGCCGACGCGGCGGCGGCGGCTGCCCCGGGCAGCGCGCTGAGGATGCGATCGACGGCGGCGTCGTCGTGGGCCGCGGTCACGAACCAGGCCTCGAACACGCTCGGCGGCAAGGACACCCCCGCGTCGAGCATCGCGTGGAAGAACGGCCGGTACCGGAACGCATCCTGCCGTTGGACCTCCGCGTAGGTGCGCGGGGCCGACGCGAAGTCGCCGAAGACGAAGCTGAACAGGTTGCCGGCGCGCTGCACGCGGTGGGCGACGCCGGATGCCGACAGCGCGTCCGACACCGCGGAGGACACCGTGTCGGCCACGATGTCGAGACGGTCGTACACGGCCTCGTCGGCGAGGGCCAGCGTGGTGAGCCCGGCGGCGACCGCGACCGGATTGCCGGACAGTGTGCCCGCCTGGTAGACCGGGCCGGTGGGCGCGAGGAAGTCCATGAGCTCCGCTCGTCCGCCGAGGGCCGCCAGGGGCATCCCGCCCCCGATGACCTTGCCGAACGTGACCAGGTCGGGCACGTAGCTGCGGTCGAGACCCCAGAAGCCGGCCTCGCTCACCCGGAAACCGGTGAGCACCTCGTCGAGGATGAGCAGCGCCCCGAACTCGTGCGCGAGCTCGGTGAGCGCGGCGTTGAAACCCTCGTCAGGCGCCACCACGCCCATGTTGGCGGCGGCGGCCTCGGTGATGACGGCGGCGATGTCGGGACCGTGTGCCTCGAAGGCGGCGCGCACAGCGCCGAGGTCGTTGTACGGCAGGACGAGCGTCTGCGCGGCCGTCGCCTCGGTGACGCCGGCCGACCCGGGCAGCGCGAGCGTGGCGAGACCGGAGCCTGCCTCGGCCAGGAGGCCGTCGGAGTGGCCGTGGTAGTGGCCCGCGAACTTGATCAGCAGCGGGCGGCCGGTGAAGCCGCGCGCCAGCCGGATGGCCGTCATCGTCGCCTCGGTGCCGGTCGAGACCAGGCGCAGCTTGTCCACGAACGGCACCCGTGCGAGCACGGCCTCGGCCAGCTCGGTCTCCGCCGGCGTCGAAGCACCGAACGACAGGCCGCGTGCTGCGGCCTCCTGCACGGCGGCGACCACGGCCGGATGCGCGTGGCCCAGGATCGCGGGACCCCACGAGGCGACGAGGTCGACGTATTCACGGCCCTGCGCATCCGTGATGTACGGACCACTGGCCGAGACCATGAACCGCGGGGTGCCGCCGACCGACCGGAACGCGCGCACCGGCGAATTGACGCCGCCGGGGATGACGCGCAGAGCGCGCTCGAACTGCGCGAGATTGACGTCGGAGAGGGCGGCGCCGTCGGCCAGAGCCTGCTCGTCGCTCATCGCAGCCACCTCGCCACCTCCGTCGCCCAGTAGGTCATCACGGCGTCGGCTCCGGCGCGGCGGGCTCCGACGAGGGTCTCCTCGATGATCCGGCGGCGATCGATCCAGCCGTTCGCGGCGGCGGCCTCGACCATCGCGTACTCGCCGGAGACCTGGTACGCCCACACCGGCACGTCGCTGATCGCGGCGACGTCGGAGAGCACGTCGAGGTAGCTGAGAGCGGGCTTGACCATGAGGATGTCGGCGCCCTCCTCCAGGTCGAGTCGCGCCTCGCGCAGGCCCTCGCGGCGGTTGGCCGGATCCTGCTGGTAGGCGCGGCGGTCGCCGCTGAGCTGCGAGTCGACGGCCTCGCGGAAGGGGCCGTAGAAGGCCGAGGCGTACTTCGCGGAGTAGGCGAGGAGGACGGTGTCGATGTGGCCGGCCTCGTCGAGGGCGTCGCGCACGGCGGCGACCTGGCCGTCCATCATGCCGCTGAGGCCGAGCAGCTGCGAGCCGGCCTCCGCCTGGGCGATCGCCATATCGCGGTACCGGATGAGGGTGGCGTCGTTGTCGACGTGACCGCGCGCATCCAGGACACCGCAGTGCCCGTGATCGGTGAACTCGTCGAGGCAGAGGTCGGTCTGGAGCACGATCGCGTCTCCCACCTCGGCGGCGACGGCGCGCGTCGCGACGTTCAGGATGCCGTCAGGGTCGGTGGCTGCGGAGCCCACGGCATCCCGGGTCTCGGGAACGCCGAAGAGCATCACGCCGCCGACGCCGGCCTCGGCCGCCTCGGCGACGGCGCGCTTGAGGGAGTCGATGCTGTGCTGGACGACGCCCGGCATCGAGCCGATCGGCAGCGCTTCGGGCGTGCCCTCACGCACGAACATCGGCAGGATCAGCTCTGCGGGGTGGAGGCGGGTCTCGGCGGTCAGCCGGCGCAATGCCGGGGACTGCCGCAGGCGCCGTGGTCTGACAACGGGGTGCGTCACTTCGCTCACCGGTCAAGCCTACGCGCGTGCCGGGCGGGGTCCCTGCGCGGCCTCCCAGCTCGCCTGCTCGCCGCCGCCCCGCTGGCCGTCTCGCCGCTCGCGTTGCCTGGCATCGCCTCCGCCGTGGCGCGATCCCGCTGAGTCGTTCCAAATTGTCGCTATAGGGGCCGATTCGGCACTGATAACGACACTTTGGAACAACTCACGGCGCCCGGGAGGCGCGCACCTGTGGAGAACCAGGAATCTGCGGGAGCCTGCCCGAGCGCTCTAGGAGCGGGCGTCGGCGGAGTCCGAGGCGGAGTCGGAGCCCGACGAAGGAGCAGACGCAGCCGCAGACGCGGACCCGGACGCACCCGCAGACGCGGCGTGGACGACGGCCTCGATGAGGGAGGCTGCGGTGCGCTCGGCGGCGACGGCGTCGACGCGCAGGCCGAACGCCCGGGCGTCGCGAGCGGTCTGCGGGCCGATGGCCGCGACCAGCGTGGTCTCCGGGATGGGCCCGAGCTGGCTCTGCACCTGCTCGGCGACCGAGCCGCTGGTGACGAGGATGGCCTGCACGAGCCCGTCGGCGACATCCCGGACCACATTCTCGGGAACGGGGACGCCGATGGTCCGGTAGGCCACGACCGACTCCACGTGGTGGCCGACGCGCTTGAGGCCCTCCGTGAGAAGGGGCTTGGCGATCTCCGAGCGCAGCGTGAGGACGCGCAGCGGCACGACGCCGGAGGTCGCGGCCTCCCACTCGGCCAGCAGGCCGCGGGCGGAGTTGTCCTCCGAGGGCACGAGGTCGACCTTGTAGCCGGCGGCGGCCAGGGCTGCCGCGGTCGTCTCGCCGACGGCGGCCACCCGGGTGGTCGGCGGCACGACGGCGCGCTGCGCGCTCAGCACGTCGACCGTGGTGGCGCTCGTCACGGTCATCCAGTCGAACTCGCCGGCCGCCAGACGGGCGAGAGCCGCCTCGAGCGCGGACGCGTCGGCCGTGGGGGCGAAGTTGATCATCGCGGCGACCACCGGGGACGCGCCCTTGGCCCGCAGGTCGGCCGCCACCGAATCGCCCCAGGGCCCGCCGCGCGGCACGAGGACGCGCCAGCCGGTGAGCGGCTTTCCGGTGGATGTCGTGGACGTGGTCATCGCGCGCTCCCGAGCGGTGCCAGGCCGGCGGCCCCGGCGCCGAGCAGTTCGGCCACGACGCGGTCCCCGACGTCGCGGGCGGCTGCAGCGAGATCGTTGCGGCTCAGCGAGTCGGGTGTCGCGGCGTGGGATGCAGTGAGCTGTTCGGTTCCGTCGGGCCGGTACACGGTCGCGGTGAGGAACAGCAGCCCGTCGTCGATGATCGCGGTGGCGCCGATCGGTGCGGCGCATCCGGCTTCGAGTCCGGCGAGGACGGTGCGCTCGGCGGTGACGCAGGCGCGGGTGGTGGCGTGGTCGACGGCGGAGAGGGCCTTCGCGATCGGGCCGTGCCGTGTCTCGTCGCCGGCGCGCACCTCGATGGCGAGCGCTCCCTGACCGGGCGCGGTCGGCACCTCGGAGAGCGGGAAGCTCTCGGTGACGGAGTCGGAACGCCCGAGCCGGCCGAGACCCGCGGCCGCGAGCACGACGGCGTCGAGGTCGCCCTCCGCCACACGCCCCAGCCGGGTGTCGACGTTGCCCCGGATGTCCACCACCTCGAGGTCGGGACGCTTGGCCTTCAGCTGCGCGACCCGGCGCGGCGAGCCCGTTCCGACGCGGGCCCCCTCGGGCAGCGTCTCCAGGGTGAGGCCGTCGCGGGCGCACAGTGTGTCCCTGGCGTCCGCGCGCTTGGGCACGGCGCCGATCACGAGCCCCGGATAGTCGCCGGTGGGCAGGTCTTTCAGCGAGTGGACGATGAGGTCGCACTCGTCGGCGAGAAGAGCATCCCGGAGTGCCGTGGCGAAGACGCCCGTGCCCCCGAGGTCGGCCAGTGAGTCGCGCGAGGTGTCGCCGTGGGTCGTCACCGTGACGAGCTCCACGTCGAGGCCGGTCGCCTTCGCGATCGCCTCGGACACCGCAGTGGTCTGGGCGACAGCGAGGGCGCTGCCACGGGTGCCGACACGCAGCACGCCGTTCCGGCGCTCGGACGGCCCGGATGCTCGACTCACCGAAGCGCTCACGGCGCCAGCCCCGCAACGGCCGGCTTGAAGCCCAGCCGGACGTTCTCGCAGCATCCCGGGCGGCAGACGTCGTACCAGGGGCCGAGCCCCGTCATGGCCGGGCGCTGGTCGACGGGCACGCCGTCGCGGCGCTCGAGCACGAGGTCGACCAGACCCTTCACGTAGGCGTGGTGGGTGCCGGGGGTGGGGACGCGCACGGCGACGAGGCCGTTCTGCTCGCTGGTCTCCATCGCCTCGTTGTCGAGGTCCCACAGGACCTCCATGTGGTCGCTGACGAAGCCGAGCGGCACGATGATGACCGCGCGGACGCCCTTCGCAGGAAGTTCTGCGATGGCGTCGTTGATGTCGGGCTCCAGCCAGGGCATCGACGGCGGGCCGCTGCGCGACTGGTAGACGAGCTGCCACGTCACGACGCCGTCGGTCGCAGCCTGGGCCACGACCTCGGCGACGGCCAGGTGCTGGGCGGCGTAAGCGCCGCCTTCGCCGAAGCCGCGCTCGGCCGGACCGGACTTCGCCGCGTCGCTGGACGGGATCGAATGGGTGGAGAACAGGATCTCGATCTCGGTGGCCGGGTCGATGCCGGGCACCTTTCGCTGAACTTCGGCCAGCGCGTCGCGCACGCCCTCGATGAACGGCTCGACGAAGCCCGGGTGATCGAAGAACTGGCGCACCTTGTCGATCTGGATGGTGCCCTCCAGCCCGGTCTCCTCCAGCGCGATCGCGAAGTCCTCGCGGTACTGGCGGCAGCTGGAGTACGACGAGTACGCGCTCGTGGCGATCGCGATGACCTTCGTGAAGCCCCGCTCGTTCGCCTCGTTGAGCGCGTCTTTCAGGTACGGGTCCCAGTTGCGGTTCCCCCACAGCACGGGCAGGTCGATACCCCGGGATGCCAGCTCGGCTTGCAACGCGGCCTTCAGCTCGCGGTTCTGGTCGTTGATCGGCGAGACGCCGCCGAAGTGGCGGTAGTGGTGCGCCACCTCCTCCAGGCGCTCCTCCGGGATGCCGCGGCCGCGGGTCACATTGCGCAAGAACGGGATGACGTCGTCCTGCCCCTCGGGACCGCCGAAGCCGGCGAGCAGTATCGCGTCGTAGGCGACCGGCTCGGTGACGTACTCGGGGCCGTCGGCTGCCGCCGGCGTCGCATCCAGCACGCGCCCGGCGGCCGCCGCGCCGACGGTCGTCGTGCCGGTGGTGGCGGTTCCCGTCACTGCAGCACCTCCACCAGCTCGGCCGGTGCGATGCGGCGGCCGGTGAAGAACGGAACCTCTTCGCGCACGTGGCGGCGGGCATCCGTCTGGCGCAGGTCGCGCATCAGGTCGACGAGGTCGGTGAGCTCGTCGGACTCGAGGGGAAGGATCCACTCGTAGTCGCCGAGGGCGAAGGATGCGACGGTGTTGGCCAGCACGTTGCGGAACGCTGCGCCCTTGCGACCGTGCTCGGCGAGCATCCGGCCCCGCTCCTCGTCGGGGAGCAGATACCACTCGTAGCTGCGCACGAACGGGTAGACCGTGAGCCAGTCCCGCGGCTCCACGCCGCGCAGGAAGCCGGGCACGTGAGACTTGTTGAACTCGGCGTCGCGGTGCACGCCCATGGCGTTCCAGGTGGGCAGCAGTGCTTTGAGGAGCTGCGTGCGGCGCAGCTGGCGCAGACCCCACTGGAGGGTCTGCGCTTCGGGGCCGTGCAGCCAGATCATCACGTCGGCGTCGGCGCGCAGGCCGGAGACGTCGTAGAGGCCACGCGTGGTGACCTCCTGCAGCTCGAGGTCGGCGATGACGCCTTCCAGTTCACGCACTGCTCGCGGCACGTCGGTGCCGTCGAGGTCATCGGGTCGCGCCGGATCACGGCGCAGAACGGCCCACAGGGTGTAACCGCTCGGATTGTCTTGGGGGATGGTCGAATCTGCCGGTGCGGCAGCCGGGTTGCTCATACCCCACAGTCTCTCTCTCAAACCTGTGAGAGCCAAAAACGCGGAGGCCGGCGGCTCACTTCGAGCCCGCGCGGACGGCCATCCACACGACGCCCCCGATGGCGGCGGCGACACCCACGGCGATGCCCACCAGCGCGAGGGGGTTGTCGTGACGCAGGCGCTGAACGCGCTCCGTCACGCGCTTGGGGACGTTCAGCTTGTATTCGATGGCGTCGATGGTCTCGGCGAGTTCGGCCCTCAGCCGCCCGAGGTCGGCGGTCCCGGTCGGCTCAGTTGTCATAGCGGCCCAACCCCTTCAGCGCGTCGGCGTCGTCTTTGATGCTCGCGATGGTCTTCTGCGGCGCGACGCCGTCCATCTTCTTGAGCGACGAGACGCCGAAGAGCGCGAGCACTGCGGCGATCACGAGCAGGCCGACCACCACGATCAGGGCGGCGAGCCAGGCGGGCAGGGCGACGGCGATTCCGAGGATGGCCGCGGCGACCAGCGATCCCAGCGCGAAGAAGCCCAGCCCCGCGGCGACGACGAACAGGCCTATTCCGACCCCGGCATGTTTCGCCTTCTCGGCGAACTCGGCCTTCAGGTGGTCGAGCTCGGCCTTGAGCAGAGCGACCAGCAGCCGCGGCAGATCGGAGATCAGCGCGCCGAGGGATCTCGATCGGGCCCCGCCCTCGGGTGGCAGGTGGTTGTCGGTCATACGCGTCACCGTACTCCTCGAGTGTTCCGGCTCAAGCGCTCCGGTCGGAGCCGGCGCCGGGGGCGGCGCCGGAAGGGGAGCCGGAGGCGGCATCGGCAGCGTTGTCGACAGCGGCCTTGGCGGCGGGCGACGGCACGGGTGCGCCGGCCTCCTTGCGGCGAGCGGCGGCCTGAGCGGCCAGCTTCTTGGCGGTGTCGAACACGGCGCCCGGGACCTCGCCCACCTTGGCGGCGACGAAGTCTTCGGCGGCGTTCACCTGCTTCTGGATGCCCGGGGACTGCCACACCTTGTCGAACGCCGACTTGATCTGTTCGTATCGCTTGCGCCCGGCGCGTGCGCCGAGCACGTAGCCCACCGCGGCTCCGGCGACAAAGAGAAGCTTTCCGCGCATTGCTGGCCCCGTTCGTCAAAGGTTCTCGGTCAGTGCCCTCCAGCGTAGACCCCTGGTGCGCGTGGCCGCTTCGCGAGCATCCGGGATCACGGATGCGAGTCCGGTTCCGGTGAGCCACGACCCGGTGACCTCGAGCCCGTCGACCGAATCGACGGCCTCGCGGACGCCCCGGATGCGGCCGCCTTCGCCCAGCGCGGCGTAGGGAAGCGCGTTCGTCCACCTGGTGCGGGCGAATCCGGCGAGGTCGGATTCCTGCAGCGGAATATCGAGCAGAGCCGCGGCGTCGGCGAGCGCGAGCGCCCGCAGTCCGGCGTCATCGAGCCCCGACGTCTCGGAGGGCCTTCCTGCCCGGCCGTACGACAGCCGCACGACGTGCGTTCCTGCCCCGACGCTCTCCGCGAGCCAGGACCACTTGGCCGTCGAGTGCGTCATGGCCTTGGCGGTGACGTCGGACTGTTCGGCATCCGCCACCAGCACGCCCGTTCCGCGCGGTGCGGCGGCGAGGCGATCGTCGGTGAGCACGAGAGTCGTGAGCTCCACGCTGGACGCGGGCGGCCAGTCGAGGGCTGCAAGCGTCGCCAGGCTCTCGGATGCTCCCCCGAGCAGTGCGAGCGCGACGGAGGCGGGTGCGGCCAGGATCACCGCATCGGCGTGCACAACCTCGCCGTCGGCCAGGCGCACCGTCCAGCGGGCGGACTCGGGCGCTTCGCCCGCATCCGGGCCCTCAGCGGTCTCACCCGGCTCCGGCGGAGCGTACGGCTCCAGCCCGGTCACGGCCGCGCCGGTCCGCAGCACTCCCCCGCGCGCCTCGAAGTCGGCCACCACCGCGGCGGGCAGCCGCCACATCCCGCCAAGGATGCCGCCCACCGCACTGCCGGCCTTGGCCGTGCTCCGCAACTCGCCGACCGCGCCCGAGAGCGAGCCGAGCCGGGTCAGCGCCGAATTGAGTCCGGGCGCGACCACGTCGATGTCGAGGTCGTCCGGCTGCGCCGAATAGACCCCGGTGGCGATCGGGGCGACGAGACGGTCGAGCACCTTGGCGCCCATCCGTTTGCGCACCAGAACGCCCAGGCTGTGCTCCTGGCCGATCTTCAGCACCGGGATGATCCGGTCGAGGTAGGCGCGCCAGGCGCCGCCCCAGCCGATGGCACGCACCACGTCCGAAGCGAGCGGTGAGCTCGGGATGCCCAGCAGGCCGGCCTTGGGCAACGGGACCGTGTGCGTTCCGTACCGCACCCAGGCGCCGGCCGGATTCGGCTGCACGATGTCGCCGGCGAGTCCGAGCTCCTCGATCAGGGCGGAGACGTGCCCTCCGCGCGTGGCGAAGCTCTCCGCACCGGCGTCGACGGTGATCCCGCCGACCTCGAGGGACGCGACGGAACCGCCCGCCCTGTCGGACGCCTCCAGCAGCGTGACCTCGAACCCGGGACGGGCGCAGTCGCGGGCGGCGACCAGTCCGGCCATCCCGCCGCCGATCACCACGACCCGTGTGGGCGGCACCTCCACGGCATTGCGGACGTAGTCGGCGGGGTCGGACATGCCGGTCACAGTCCGTGCACGAAGCCGACCAGGCGGGTCAGCACGTCAGGATCGGTCTCCGGCGGCACGCCGTGCCCGAGGTTCAGCACGTGCGCCGGAGCGTCGGCGCCCCGCTCGAGCACGTCGAGCACGTGCGCCTGGAGCACCTTCCACGGGGCGGCGAGCATCGCCGGATCGACGTTGCCCTGGATCGGGACGACGTGGCCCAGCCGGCGGCTCGCCTCGTCGAGGGGGATGCGGTAGTCGACGCCGACCACGTCGGCCCCGACCTCGTGCATCGCCTTGAGCAGCTCGCCGGTCCCGACCCCGAAGTGGACGATCGGAACGTTGCGCGTCTCGGTCTGCGGTTCGTCTGCGCGCGCGTCGGCGTCCGCTGCGGCATCCGGAGCGTGCGTCACCACGTAGGTGAGGTCGCGCACATGCGAGAGCGCGCGGGTCGACGCGGGCGCGACGTGCGTCGCGTAGTCGTGCAGTGAGAGCGAACCGGCCCACGAGTCGAACAGCTGCGCGGCGCTGGCGCCGGCCACCACCTGGGTGCGGAGGAAGGCGCCGGTGACGTCGGCCGTCCAGTCCATCAGCCTCGCCCAGGCGATCGGGTCGGCGTGCATCATCGTGCGGGCGCGGATGTGGTCTTTCGAAGGACCGCCCTCGACCAGGTAGGCGGCGAGGGTGAACGGCGCACCGGCGAAACCGATCAAGGGGGTGTCGCCGAGCTCCGCGGTCGTCAGCCGGACGGCCTCGATGATCGGGGCGAACGTCTCGTCGGTGAGGGAGGCCGGGTCGAGCTCGGTGAGCCGCGACACGTCGTCGGCCGTGCGAACCGGGCTGCCGAGCACCGGGCCCTTGCCGGGGACGATGTCGACGTCGACCCCGGCGAGACGCAGCGGGATGACGATGTCGCTGAAGAAGATGCCGGCGTCGACACCGTGGCGGCGCACCGGCTGCAGGGTGATCTCGCTGGCGAGCGCCGGGTCGAGGCAGGCGTCGAGCATCCGGGTGCCGACGCGCAGTTCCCGGTATTCCGGCAGCGAGCGACCCGCCTGACGCATGAACCAGACCGGTGTCACCTCCTGACGCACCCCCTGATATGCGCGGACGAGGCGGGAGGATGCGGTGCGCGCCGCACTGAGCGGATGCGACGGATCGAGGGTGTTCACCCTCTGATTCTGTCAAAGTGCCGGGAATGAAACCTGGGGACCGCGCTGGGGACCCGTCCGATTCGAGGTTCGACGGCAGCAAGCGTAGGATTTCGCCCGTGCTTCTCTGCTTCTCGTCGAGCCACCGCACTGCGGACTTCGACCTTCTTGAACGGCTCGAGCTCCGCGCTCCGGCTGTGAAGGCCGCGCTCGCCGAACACAGCGAAGTCATCAGCGGATCGGTGGTCCTCGCCACCTGCAACCGCTTCGAGGCCTACCTGGATGTGGACGAGCCGCTGACCGCCGCTCTGGCCGTCTCGGCCGAGACCGTGATCGAGGCCGTGAGCGCCGCCGCCGGCATCGACGCCGACGAACTGCGCGCCGCCAGCACGGTCATCTCCGACCACGGAGTCGCCGAGCACCTCTTCGCCGTGTCGAGCGGACTCGAGTCCGTGGTCGTCGGCGAAGGCGAGATCGCCGGGCAGGTCCGCCGGGCGCTCGAGGCCGCGCGAGCATCCGGAACCGTCACGCACGACCTGGAGCGACTCTTCCAGGGGGCGTCCCGCACCTCGCGCGGCGTCAAGAACCGCACCGGCATCACCACGGCCGGACGCTCCATGGTGCGCCTCGCCCTCGACCTGGCCGAGAGCCGGGTGACCGACTGGGCGGCCACCCGCGTGCTGCTCGTCGGCACCGGCGCCTACGCCGGCGCGAGCCTGGCCGCCCTGCGCGATCGCGGAGTCGTCGACGTGCAGGTGTTCTCGCCGTCGGGCCGCGCGGTCAAGTTCGCGCTCTCCCATGACATCCGGCCCGTCGAAGCGGGCGACCTGATCGACGCGATCGCCCAGAGCGACCTCATCGTGACCTGCAGTGCCGCCACCGAACCGATCCTCACCCGCGCCCAGCTGACCGAAGCGCTCGGGATGCCCGGAGCGCTCGAACGCCGCCTGGTGATCGACCTCGGGCTCCCCCGCAACGTCGACCCTGCGGTCGCCGAACTGCGCGGCATCGAACTGCTCGACCTCGAGACCATCAGCCGCCACGCTCCGCTCGACGAGCTGAACGCGGCTCAGGATGCCCGGCTGATCGTCGACGCCGCCGCTGCCGAATTCGCCGCCCAGTCGGCCGAGCAGTCCGTGACCCCGGCGCTCGTCGCGCTGCGCAAGCACGTGTTCGACGTGCTCGACGCCGAGATCGAGCGGGCCCGTTCCCGGGGTGACTCGACCGAGCAGACCGAGTCCGCGCTGCGTCACCTCGCGGGCGTGCTGCTGCACACGCCGTCCGTCCGCGCCCGTGAGCTCGCGCGCTCCGGCGAGGCGCAGGCCGTGGTCGACGCGGCCAACACGCTCTTCGGCCTCGACGTCGACGACGCCTCCGCTGCCGCCGACCGCCGACTGCGCGCGGTCGGCGACGACCAGACCGCCGCATCCTGACCACCCACACCCCAGGAGGACCAGTGAGCAACGGAGCTGACGAAGACCCCCACGGCCTGAACGGCCTGCCGTACGGCGCAGAAGAGCTGCGCACCGAGCGACTGGTCCTGCGGCCGCTCAACACGGACGACCTCGACGACGTGCACGCGTACCAGCGACTCAAAGACGTCGTGCGCTACCTCTACTGGGAGGTGCACGACCACGAGGAGTCGGCGGAGCACCTGAAGAAGCGCATCGCGATGAACCGGCTCGCCGAAGACGGCGACGGCCTCATCTACGCGGTCGAGCTCCCCGACCCCGCGGGCGGCCACGGCCGGGTGGTCGGCGATCTGAGCATCTTCCTCAAGAGCGCGAAGTTCGCCAAGCTCGAGCTCGGCTGGGTGTTCCACCCGGCCGTGCACGGCCGCGGCTACGCCACCGAGGCTGCGGAGGCGGTGCTCAAGGTCTGCTTCGAGAACCTCGGCGCCCACCGCGTGTTCGCCCAGCTCGACCCGCGCAACGAGGCGTCCGCCCGGCTGTGCGAGCGGCTCGGCATGCAGAAGGAGGCGCTGCTGCGCGAGACCGAGATCTTCAAAGGCGAGTGGGGCGACACCGCGGTCTACGCGATGCTCGACCACGAGTACCGCTCCCGGTAGGGGCATCCGGGCGCACCTGCTACGCGTCGTCCTCACCGGAGGGAGTCGCGCCGCTCTCGCCACTGCTGGAGCGATGAGTGTCGTCGCTGCCTTCCTGATCGCGTCACCGGCCTCGGCCGCGCCATCAGCCGGCCTCGTCGTCAACGAGGTGTACGGAGGCGGCGGCAACTCCGGCTCGACGTACAAGAACGACTTCATCGAGCTGACGAACCGCAGCAGCGCTCCGATCGATCTACCAGTTCAGCCCCGCCCTCGCGACCCTCACCGGTCAGGCGTCCGGAGAGCCGATCCTCACCGACCTGATCTCCACGCTGCCTGCGAACGAGCAGTACACGTACGACTTCGAGGGTGTGAGCGAGGTGCTCGACCACATCCTCGTCACAGCGGGTACGGGCGCACCGCAGTACCAGGTCGTGCACATCAACTCCGAGTTCGCCGACCAGGTGAGCGACCACGATCCGCAGGTCGTTCGGCTGCCGTTCGGCAAAGGCAAGCCCGAGTCGCGGCTGATTCCGCCGCGTGCGACCGCGCTCGGCTACAGCGACTCGCTCAACAAGCTCGTTCACAACGGAGTCGCTCTCGGCGGCCTGTCGTCGCTGGCGTTCGACAAGCGCTCGAACTCGTGGATCTCCGCCGTCGACAACCACGCGAGCGATCCCGCCCGGATCTGGTTCCTCCGCGACCTCGCCGACCCGACGGTGGTGCGGGATCCCCTGGTGCTGAAGCGGGCGGACGGAACGCCGTACGACGGCACGACCTCCGACGACGAGGGCCTCGCGGTGCTTCCGAACGGCGACTACGTCGTCAGCTCGGAGACCGAGCCGTCGATCCGGATCTTCGGACGGGACGGCATCCAGAAGTCGTCGCTCCGCGTGCCCGCGCGGTTCACGGTGACCTGCACGACACCGGATGGGCAGGCCACGGGCAACGCGACCCTCGAGGGGCTCACGATCTCGCCGTCGGGGCACACGATCGTCGCGGCGATGGAGGGCGCACTGTCGGGCGACGTGTCGGCGTCCGGTGACGCGACCGCCCACCGGTTCCTCGTCTACACCCAGGATCGCCACGGCGCGTGGTCGCTCGAGAAGCAGGTCGAGTACCGCACCGGAGCCGGGATGCGCATCCCCGAGGTCGCCGCCTACAGCGACGACGCGCTCCTGGTGGAGGAGGCGTCGTTCTCGCCGACCACGGGCAACGCGGTGGACCTCTACGCCGTGAGCGGCCTGAAGGACGCGACCGATGTCAGCGGCGTTCCGAACCTGTCGGCCGCGCCGGCCGGCGACGCACTCGACAAGAAGCTCGTCGCCGACCTGGTGAAGGGGCCCACGCTGGGCGCGACGCCATTGGAGCCGCAGGCGAACCCGCTCCTCGACAACTTCGAGGGGATGGCCATCACAACGCACGGATCGCAGCACGTGCTCGGTGTGAGCCTGATCAGCGACGACAACTTCAGCACGGCGCAGCGGACCCGCGTCCTGAACCTCCAGGTCAAGGTGCAGTAACGCGGCACGTCACGCTCTCGCTCCCCTCTCTTGCCACGGCCTCGGGCGCTGGACAACGTCAGTAGGATTGATTCGGCGGGCCGTCTGCCCGGAGCACAGGACATTTTGGGAGCACCATTGGCTGAACAGTCGAGACTCGATTCGGTAATCACGCTGGCGCAGCACCGCGGATTCGTCTTCCCCTCCGGAGAGATCTACGGCGGAACCCGGTCGGCCTGGGACTACGGGCCTCTCGGCGTGGAGCTCAAAGAGAACATCAAGCGCGAGTGGTGGAACAGCTTCGTCCGCGGACGCGGCGACATGGTCGGCCTCGACTCGGCTGTCATCCTGCCGACGGCCGTCTGGGAGGCATCCGGTCACGTCCAGGTGTTCAGCGACCCGCTCACCGAGTCCCTCGTCACCCACAAGCGCTACCGTGCAGACCACCTCTTCGAGCAGTACGAGGCCGAGCACGGCCACCCGCCGGTGAACGGCCTCGCCGACATCCCCGACCCCGAGCATCCGGACAAGGTCGGCCAGTGGACCGAGATCCGGCAGTTCTCGGGCCTGCTCAAGACCTTCCTCGGCGTCGTCGACGACCAGTCGGGCCTCCACTACCTGCGGCCCGAGACGGCGCAGGGCATCTTCACCAACTTCGCCAACGTGCTCCAGACCTCGCGCAAGAAGCCGCCGTTCGGAATCGGGCAGATCGGCAAGGCGTTCCGCAACGAGATCACGCCCGGAAACTTCATCTTCCGCACCCGCGAGTTCGAGCAGATGGAGATCGAGTTCTTCGTCGAGCCGGGAACCGATGAAGAGTGGCAGCAGACCTGGATGGACCTCTGCTGGGACTGGTTCGTCGACCTGGGCATGACTCCGGAGAACATCCGGTGGTTCGAGCACCCGAAGGACAAGCTCGCTCACTACTCGAAGCGCACCGTCGACATCGAGTACAGGTTCAACTTCCCCGCCGGCGAGTGGGGCGAGCTGATGGGCGTCGCCAACCGCACCGACTACGACCTGCGCGTGCACGTCGAGTCGTCGGGCAAAGACCTCAGCTTCTTCGACCAGAACAAGAACGAGCGCTTCGTGCCCTTCGTGATCGAGCCCTCGTTCGGCCTCACCCGCGCGCTGATGGCGTTCCTGGTCGACGCCTACGACGAGGAGGAGGTGCCGAACGCCAAGGGCGGCACCGACAAGCGCACCGTGCTGCACCTCGATCCGCGCCTGGCGCCTGTCAAGGTCGCGGTGCTCCCGCTGTCACGCAACGAGCGGCTCTCGCCGCTGGCGCGTTCGCTCGCCGACTCCCTCCGCAAGAAGCGCAACGTCGACTTCGACGACTCGGGCGCGATCGGCCGGCGCTACCGCCGCCAGGACGAGATCGGCACGCCGTTCTGCGTCACCGTCGACTTCGAGTCGCTCGACGACAACGCCGTGACCGTGCGCGACCGCGACACCATGAAGCAGGAGCGCATCCCGGTCGACGAGCTCGACGCCTACCTCGCCGGGCGGCTCAAGGAGATCTGAGCCGCCCCGATCGGGGCCCCCGCTATGGCGATGCCACTGTGACCGCGAACGATCCCGTCAAGAGCCCGAAGACGCTCCGCGCTGCCGTGGCGCGCTACGCCTGGCGTGCCCCGGCGAGCCTCGGACTCGCGGCGATCGTGATCGTCACGTCCGTCGTGACCGGCACGCTGTGGCATCCGGCAGCCACCGGCGGGGATGCGCTGGTCTGGGCGGCCGGGGTGTCCACGACGATCGGAAGCGGCTGGTGGTGGACGCCGCTGACGGCGCTGTTCGTCGTCGAGGGCCCCGTGCAGCTGGTCGTCGCGGTGGTGCTGGCCCTCACCGCACTGGCGCTGGCCGAGCGGCTGCTCGGGACCGCGCGCACGATCCTGGCCTTCCTGGTGACCGGTGTGGTGGGCATCCTGCTCGGCGTCCTGATCCAGTGGGCCGCTGCGAACCTCGGCGCGCTCTGGGCCGCCATCGGCTCGTTCGGCTTCACGCTCGACCCGACGGTCGGGATCGTGGGCGCCCTGATCACGGCGAGCGCGTTCGCGACGTCGCTGTGGCGGCGGCGCATCCGGGTGGTGACCTTCACCGTCGTGCTCATGTTCGTGCTCTACAACGGCGACCAGGACAACTTCTACCGGCTGCTCGCCGGGCTTCTCGGCCTCTGGCTGGGCGTGCTGCTCCGGCCGGGGCGTTCCCGGATGCCCCTCCGGCGCAGCTCGCACGCGGAGACCAGGAACCTGGTGGCCTCGATCATCGCGATCACCGGTTTCGGGCCGCTGACCGCCCTGCTGCCGCCCAGTGGATTCGGACCCCTGTCGTTCCTGGCGCAGCTCTTAGCGCGGCCGACGCAGGCGACGCAGGTGTCGCAGGCCGTTCTGGCGGCGTGCGACAAGGATTTCACCGCGAACTGCACCCGCGACCTCGCGGCTTCCGCCGCGACCGGCCTCGGCTCGCTCGTGCTCAGCCTGTTGCCCCTGGTGCTCCTGCTGCTCACGGCGATCGGGCTGAGGCGCGGGCGACACTTCGCGCTCGTCCTCGGCATCGTCGTCAACGCGGCCACCATCCTGCTCGCGTTCATCGTGTTCGGGCTCGGCAACATCTTCATCGACGTGAACAGCGCGAGGGGGTTCGGGCAGCTCGTCGAGATCTCCTTCTGGCTGATCACGGCGCTGCTGGTTCCGATCGGATCGATCGTCCTGCTCGTCACCACGCGGCGGCATTTCCAGCTCCGGGCGCCGCGCAGTGCCGTCGCCCGGTTCGCGTTCATCGTCTCGATCTCGTTCGCCGTCCTCGCGATCGCCTACCTCGTGGCCGGCCTCGCCTCGCTGGACGAGTACGTGCCCAACGCGTCGATCGGTGATGTGTTCGCCTCGACCATCCGGCGCTTCATCCCCACCGGCTTCGATGCGGTGCTGGGGATCGTCATCTACCCGACCGCGCCGGTCGTCGTCGTGCTCTATCAGTGGGTCGGGCCGGCGTTCTGGCTCGTCTTCACCCTCGCGACGCTCCAGCTGTACCGCGCCACCGTCACCGGGCGCACCCACGGCGACGAGCAGCACTTCCGGAGCCTGCTCGAGCGCGGTGGCGGGACCCTCGGCTTCATGGGGACCTGGCCGGGCAACGTCTACTGGTTCAGCGAGGACGGCGAGAGCGCGGTGGCTTACCGGGTGATCGACGGCGTCGCGATCACTCTGTCCGATCCGGTCTGCGAACCGGGCCGGGCCGAGCGCACCATCACCGACTTCATCGCTTTCTGCGACGTCAACAGCTGGACACCCGCGTTCTACAGCGTGCACCGCGAGACCCTCCCCGTGTTCGATTCGCTCGGCTGGCAGTACCTGCCGGTCGGCGAGGAGACGCTGCTGCACCCGCAGACGTCCGCGCCGACGGGCACGCCCTGGCAGGAGGTGCGTCAGGCCCACGACCGCGGCCTCGACGGCGCCGTCGCGACCGTCTGGACCACCTGGAACGAGCTGACGCCGACGATGGCGGCGCAGATCGAGTCGATCTGCGAGCAGTGGCTCTCCGAGAAGGAGCTCCCCGAGCTGGACTTCACCTTCGGCGGCCTGAGCGAGCTCAAAGACCCCGCGGTGCGGCTGTTCCTCGCCATCGCGCCCGACGGCCGGATGCTCGCCGTGACCAGCTGGCTGCCCCGCTATCGCGACGGGCAGGTGGTCGGGTACACGATCGACTTCATGCGGCGCTCGGACGACGCGGAGCCCGGGATCATGGAGTTCGTCATCGCGTCGGCGGCTCTGCGCCTGCAGGAGGACGGCATCGAGGAGATCAGCCTCTCGGGCGCACCTCGTGCGATCGAACCGGAGGGCAACGGCCAGGGCAACGGCGGCGGCGCCGACGCGGCAGAGCGGGCCGCCCTGGACAGCCTTCTCGGCTTCCTCGCCCGCGCCCTCGAACCCGCCCACGGCTTCGCCTCGCTGGCCGCCTTCAAGAGCACCTTCGATCCGACGTACGAGACCGTCTACCTGGCCTACGGCGACTCGCTCGCACTACCGGCCATCGGCACCGCCATCGGCCGGGCCTACCTGCCCGACGTCAGCCCGAAGGAGTATCCGGCGCTCGCGCGGACGCTCATGAACTGACCCGCGCGGCGTAGGTTGGTGCCATGCAGGCTGACACCACCCGCACAGCGATGATCATCGGAGGAACGGGCCAGATCGGCGCTGCCGCGGCCAGGCGTCTGGCGGCCGACGGCTGGTCCGTGCTCATCGGCCACCGCGGGCAGCATTCGGGGGATGCCGGGCTCGCCGACCTCGACGTCACGACCATCCGCCTCGACCGGGACGACACCGAGAGTCTCCTCGCCCGGGCGCGTGGACACGACCTCGTGCTCGACACCGTCGCGTACGAACCCCGCCACGCCGACCAGCTCGCACAGCTGGCCGGCGATGTCGGCTCGCTAGTGGTGATCTCCACCGGCTCGGTCTACACCGGCGCGCACGGAGGCTACCTCGACGTGGTCACCGGGCCCGACGACTTTCCGGACTACCCGATCCCGCTCCGCGAGACGGACGCGACCGTGCGCAACCGCGAGAAGACGTACTCGCCCTTGAAGGCCGCGATGGAGCGGAAGCTGATGGCGGCGGAGGGCCTGCCGGTGAGCATCCTGCGCCCGGGCGCCGTTCACGGGCCGTTCAGTCCGGCCCTCCGCGAATGGTTCTTCATCAAGCGCGCCCTCGACCACCGCGGACGCGTGGTGCTCTCCGACGACGGCACCAACCGGTTCAGCACCTCGGCCACGGTGAACATCGCCGAGCTGGTGTCGCTGTGCGCGAACCAGCCGGGCAGGCGCATCCTGAACGCCGTCGACGAGGACAATCTGAGCGTGGCCGAGATCGCCCGCACGATCTTCGGGGTGCTCGACCGCGAGGTGGAGATCGTCGCCTTCCCCGGCCCTCCGGTCGACAACCTGGGCTCGACGCCGTGGTCGGTCGCGCATCCGCTGCTCCTGAGCATGGCCGCGGCCACCGTCGAGCTCGGCTACCGGCAGCCGGTGAGCTACGCGGATGCGGTGGCCGACGCGGTCGACTGGACGGTGCGCGAAGTGGAGCTGGCCGCCCGCCGCGAGGAAGGGTGGCAGGCGGTGTTCCCGTCGATGGCGGAACGCGCCGTCACGGACAAGTGGTTCGACTACGCGGCGGAGGACGCGTTCGTTCGGGGCCGCGTCACGGGGCGTTGATCCGCTCGCGGGTGGGGTCGGCGCGGGCGTCCGGTGCGGGTTCCGGGCCAGGGTCCGTTGCGAGCGCCGGCTGCGAACCGGGCCCGACCTGCGGCTCCGTCCGGAGTGCCGCCGCCCGATACGCCGCGGCCGCGGCGGCCGCCTCCTGAGCCAGCGCCGTCCGTTTGGCGCGGCGGGCGACCAGCAGCCAGGCCAGCCCGGAGCCGAGCAGGAGCAGCACCGTGAACAGCAGGGTCAGCAGCCCGGCGACGACGGCGTCCCGGGAGATCAGGCGGGTGAGCGTGAACATGCTGTTGAAGAGCCCGTGCGCTGTCGCCACCGCCAGGTAGGTGCCGATGACGCCGAACGTGATGCGGAACCGTCCGTTGCGCGCCGCCGCGAACACCGCCGCGCTCAGCAACGCCGTGAACACCGGATGCAGGAACGGTCCCGTCACCTCCCGCACGATCACGGTCTCGATGAACGACCCGAACGCGTTGCCCTTCTCTGCCCCCAGCGCGAACGCCTGCTCGAGGTAGCTCAGGTTCTCGATGACGCTGAAGCCGAACCCGACCGCGCCGCCCACGAACAGACCGATGCGCGCGTTCTTCACGGGCAGGCGCCAGGCGAGCAGCACGACGAACAGGATCTTCGCCAGCTCCTCCACGACGCCGGCCATGCCCAGCGCGAGGGCGCTCGGCCGCGCCTCGGTGCCGCCGCCCGCGACGTCGATCAGCGAGTTCACGGGGATGGCGAGAAGGGTCGCGCCCGTTCCGCCGACCAGCGCGATGATGACGAGACGGGATGCCGTGAGCCCGTCGGCCGGCCGCAGCCGGTAGGCCATTGTGTACATGATCGACGCGGCGACGGCCACGCTGCCGGTCACGAGCAGGTAGGGCGACAGGAAGACAGGGCCGCCGCTGTCGTCGGCCGGCGCGATCGCGTCGAGGATCAGGCTGAACCCGATGAGCCAGACCCAGATGCCCGCGCACGCGCCCAGGATGATGAATCCGCCGAACCGGCCGAGCCACATGCGCTTGCGGCCGGTGGCGGCGCTTACAGCCGAGCCTGCGGCGGCATCGGATGCTCCGCCGACGGCGACGGTCGCCGGCTCGCGCGGCGGGTGGACGTACGCCGTCCACATCGTGCCCGACCACCAGCGGTACTGCGGGAGGGGCTGCGGGTCGGGGTACCAGCCGCTCGGCGGCAGCTGTGGTGGATAGCCGTAGGTCACAGGTGGATTATCACCGCCGACGGCGCCCGGCGTCGAGTCCCCGGAACGGGAGTCCGACCGTTGTCGCGCAGACGCGCCGGCTTAGAAGACGTACTCCAGCAGGTCGAGGCCGACGGTGCGCATCCCGTCGATCACCGACAGCCGGGTCGGAAGGGTCGCGTCGTCGAAGTACATCGAGACCGCGTAGGTGACGCCGGCCCGCGGGCCGCGCAGCACGCCCACCTCGCTGCGCACGCCGGGGTCGGTGCCCGTCTTGTTGACCAGCAGGATGCCGTGCTCGGCCGAGCGGTGCGAGTGCGGGTCGAGGCCGAACGCGCTCGACACCAGCGAGAAGTCGCTGTTCAGGGAGAGCCAGGAGATGACCCGCTGACTGGTGGGCGGGTCGACGATCTCGCCGCGGGCGAGCGCCGAGAACAGCCAGGTGAGCTCGTTCGCGCTGCCGATCGAGAGCTGCGGGGCGTCATCCGGACCCCGATGGTCGCGCACCAGGTCGAGCAGGGCGGTGCGGGTGAGTCCGAGGGCCTCCGTGCGGGCGCTCACGGCTTCGAGGCCGACCCGGCGCAGCAGGACGTTCGTGGCGAGGTTGTCGCTGGTGGCCCCGATCAGGGCGGCCAGGTCGGCGACGGGCAGCGACGGAACCTGCAGGTGCTGCCAGATCCCGGAGTCGCCCACCGCGTCCTCGGGCGAGCGGTCGATGATCGTGAGAGGGCTGAGCTGGCCGGTCTGGAGCCGCGCTGCGACCTCGACGAGCAGCAGCACCTTGCCGATGCTGGCAGTGGGCATCACGACGTGGTCGTCGACGGAGAAGAGCACGGTCCCGGTCGACAGGTCGGTGGCGCGAGCGGAGACCTGCACCCCGTTGAGCGCGAGCTGGCCGAGGGAGGCGAACCCGCGGCTGAAATTCTCGGAGGCGTCCGATCCGCGGTGGCGCCCGCGACGGAGCGCGGTGTGCCGGCTTCGGCGTTCGGATTCCTGGGTCTGGATCGTCACGGCGGTGGGGGTGTCCTTCATCGGAGGTGATGCGTTCGGCTGCGGCCCCCCGGTCCACGTGTCGGGCGTCCGATCAGGACGACACAACACGCTCGATGTTACCCCCGCGGAGGGGGGACTTGCGCCCCTCCTCCACGGTGGTATGCGCGAGTCACCAGATGGTGACGCGTTCCTCCGGCTCGAGCCAGAGCTTGTCGTCCTCCGTGACGTCGAACGTCTCGTAGAACGCGTCGATGTTGCGCACGATCTGGTTGCAGCGGAACTCGTTCGGCGAGTGCGGGTCGATCGCCAGCAGGCGGATGACCTCCTCGTCGCGCCCCTTCTGCTGCCAGGCCTGCGCCCATGACAGGAAGAAGCGCTGCGCGCCGGTGAGCCCGTCGATGACCGGCGGCTCCTCGCCCTTCAGCGAGATGCGGTAGGCGCGCCAGGCGATGCCGAGACCGCCCAGATCGCCGATGTTCTCGCCGATGGTGAGCGCGCCGTTCACGTGGTGGTCGGGCACCTGTGCCGGGGCGAGGGCGTTGTACTGCTCGATGAGGCTGCCGGTGCGCTCCTCGAACGCCGCGCGGTCGTCCTCGGTCCACCAGTCCTTCAGGCGGCCGTCTCCGTCGTACTTGGAGCCCTGGTCGTCGAACCCGTGCCCGATCTCGTGACCGATCACGGCGCCGATCGCACCGTAGTTGGCCGCGTCGTCCCTGGTCGCGTCGAAGAACGGGAACTGCAGGATGGCCGCCGGGAACACGATCTCGTTGAAGCCGGGGTTGTAGTAGGCGTTGATCGTCTGCGGCGTCATGAACCACTCGTCGCGGTCGAGCGGCTCGCCGATCTTGCCGAGCTCGCGGTTGAACTCGAACGTGCTGGTCGCGCGCACGTTACCGACCAGGTCGGTGGGGTCGATCTCGAGGCTCGAGTAGTCGCGCCATTTGACCGGGTAGCCGATCTTGGGCGTGAACTTCTCCAGCTTGTCGAGGGCGCGCTCGCGGGTGTCCTCCCCCATCCATTCGAGGGTCCGGATGCTCTGCCGGTACGCCTCGATCAGGTTGGCGACCAGCACATCCATGCTCTCTTTGGCGGCGGGCGGGAAGTGCTTCTCCACGTAGATGCGGCCCACGGCCTCACCCATCGCGCCTTCGACCAGGGAGACGCCCCGCTTCCAGCGCGCGCGGATCTCCGGCGTGCCGGTCAGAGTGCGTCCGTAGAAGTCGAAGTTCTCCTCCACGAGATCACCCGAGAGGTACGGAGCGGCGCCGTGGATGATCTGCCAGGCCAGCCAGTCCTTCCAGCTCTCGAGGCGGTCTTCGGTGAGGAGGCTTGCGAGGCCTTCGGTGAACGACGGCTGCCGCAGTACGAGCTCGGACAGGGCTCCCTCGGGGGCGCCGAGCGCCTCCTCCCAGACCGTGAGGTCGGCGTCACCGGCGGCCGAGCCCTGGAAGAGGGCTGCCGCATCCGGCCAGCTGTAGAGGTTGTAGGTCTTCTCCGAGTCGCGGGACTTCACGTTGTCCCAGTGGTGCGACGCGAGGGCCTTCTCCAGGTCGTACACCCGCTGCGAGCGCTCGGGCGCGTCGTCGGAGCCGGCCAGTTCGAACATCCGCTGGATGTGCGCCAGGAATGCCTCGCGGATCGGGGCGAAGCTCTCTTCGCGGAAGTACGACTCGTCGGGCAGCGAGATGCCGGCCTGCTCGGCGAAGACGAGATAGCGTTCCGGGTTGCCCGGGTCGTTGTCGACGAACAGCTGGTAGAAGCCGGCCAGGCCGTGGCGCTCCAGCCTGCCGATGGTGGCGAGCAGGCTCGGGATGCTGTCGACATCGCTTGCGAGGGCCAGCTCGTTCTCGATCGGCTCGGTTCCGAGCTGCTCGATGCGGTCCTCGTCCATGAAGGAGGCGAACAGGTCGCCGAACGTGCGTTCCTCGGTGCCCTCGTCGGCCTTCTGCGCCTCGATGATGATGTCGCGCACGGCGGACTCGGACTCTTCGGCGAGGATCATGAACGAGCCCCAGCGAGCCTTGTCGGCCGGGATCTCGGTACGTGCGATCCACTGGCCGTTCACGTGGCGGTACAGGTCGTCCTGCGGCCGCACGGCCGGGTCGAGTTCAGCGGTTTCGATGCCGGAGCCGATGCCGGACTCGGTGGCGGATTCGGTGGCGGAGTCAGTCATTCCGCCAGCCTACGGTGTCCGGCTTTGACGCGGAATGTCAGCCCCGCGCAGGCACGGTCCGGGGTGTGCGCCCTGCCGCCGTCAGCCTCCGGTAGGAGGTCAGGAACAGGTAGGCGAGCACGCCTTCGACCAGAATCGACACGACCCCGGATGCGCTGCCGAAGCCGGCGAACGACAGCACGAGGTTCACCGTGGCGAGAAGGGCGTAGACGAGCCCGATCACGCCGCTGAGGGCGGGACGGGCGGTCATCCGCCACCACGGCCGGGCGGGCGCGACCGGTTCGCCGGCGCCGCGGAACACCCGCGAGGCCAGGTACCAGCCGACGAGCTGGAGCAACGACAGGGCGATCGACCCGGGCTCGGACGCGAAGGCGTAGAGGACGAGGGTGAGGAACAGGTCGACGGCGAGCAGGATCGCGACGACGACCGCCTTCTGACCGACTGAGACGAAACGCATGGACGAGCCCCTTGTGCAGCGCGCCCACTGGTTTCAGGACGCTGCGTCCAGCATGTCAGATGCTTGTGGGCAGTGGCGGGAGGCCCGCCGACGACGGCGGACGACTCGACCCACCGCGCCGTTTCGCACGGCGGAGGGCCAGCGAGAGGCGAACGCAGGAGACCGTCATGATCGCGGTGAGCGCGAGCTGGCCGACGGCCGGGAAGGCAGAAGAGGCGCCCCCGGTGACGGCGCTCGCGATCGACGCTGCGGTCGCGATCGCGAAGTACAGAGCCCACGTGCCGCTGAGGAAGGGCAGCTCGGTCATGCGCCACCACGGCCGTGGCGGACGGAGTGCCTCGCTTTCACCGCGGAAGAATCGCGTGATGCCCCAGATCGCCGCCGTCTCGGCGAGGGAGACGATGCCGAAGGTCAGCGACTCGTTCATCCCGGCAGCGAGCGCGATGGTTCCGGCCGAGCTGACGAGGAGTACCACGCCGATCACGATCAGCACCTTGTGCGAATACTTCACGATGCGCATATGCCCCCTCCGTCGGCCCTCAGCCTGCCAGAAGGTGCCGGATGCTCGCCAGCCCCGACGGCGGGGCCGCCGTTTGCCAGTAGTTGTCCCCAACACGCCCGGGATGGCCGCAGCTACTGGCAAACGGGCCGCCCGCCGCGCCGCAGCGGCGACGCGCTACGCCGACTCCTGGCCGCGCACCTGCTCCCATTCCTCGAGAAGCAGCGGCATCCGGCCTTCGATGAAGCGGTAGAACTCGGCCATCTCGGTGAGGCGAGCCCGGGCGGTCGACGCGGGGTCTGCGATGGCTGCCGCACCTGCGTCTGCCTGGGCGGCGAGCACGCCGAAGACCGCGTTCTTGCTGGTGAGGGCGGCGTACCAGGCGTCCTCGGGGAGTTCGTAGCGGTCGCGGCGGCTGCCGGTCTGGGCGACGCGGCGGATGATGCCGACGGTCTGCAGGTAGCGCACCGCACCGGAGATGGCGGCCGCACTGGCGCCGAGCTGATCGCTCAGCTCGACGGCGGTGAGGCCGCCGCTCTCGGTGACGGTGAGGGCCATGAGAACTCGGGCCGGCATCTTGGGGAACCCGGCCGCGGTCAGGATGGCGGCGGCGCGCTCGACGACATCACTCAGCGCCTGCTCATCCCTCGTCATTCCCATATCCTTTCATTTCCCCATCGGAGTCAGCCGATGGCGAAGTCCCTCCGCTTGACCAGCACCGCAGCCGCGGCGGTTGCGACGATCGCGATCCCGAACATCCAGAACCCGCCCGTCCAGTCGACGGTTCCCACCACGACGGGCGCATGCGAGAACGGCGACAGGTCCTTGACCCACTGCGGCATGCCGACGAGGCCGCCGAAGATACCGATGAACGCGCCGAGTCCGAGCGCCGCCCACGCGACCGGGATCGTCCAGGTCGGCAGCACGACGAACACCAGCGCCAGCATGCCCAGGTAGACGAACGCCACCGGCAGCTGGGCCGCGGCGGCCGCGAACGAGTCGTTGATGATCGACGCGCCTTCGCCGGCCGAGACCGCCGAGAGCCCGGATGCCAGACCGGCCGCCAGCAGCACCAGCACGACCGCGATCACGCCGTCGAGCAGGAACTCGAGCAGCCAGCGCACCCGCGAGAGCGGCGTGGACATCATGATCTCGGCCGAGCCGCCCGCCTCCTCCTGCCGCAACCGGATGATCACCTGGGTCGCGCACGCCGCAGCGAGCACGCCGACGATCGAGAAGATCGCGGAGATGAAGATCTGGGTGAGCGGTCCGGAGCCGCCCGAGCCGATGGTGCCGAGGGCCTTCCGGATGTTCGCGAGAGCCGGATCGTTGGCGACGGACGAGCTCACCACGCTGCCGAGGGCGCCGGCGAGCAGACCCGTGAAGAGGCCGCCGACGGTCCAGCCGAGGATGGTCGGCCACTGCAGCCGCCACGCGAGGCCGAGCGGTCCGGACAGGGTGCTCCGGGCATCCGCCCGCCCTGCCCGCTCCGGGACGAAGCCGGCACCGCTGTCGCGCACGGACTGGAGCCAGAAGACGACCGCCATCAAAACGACGGCGAGACCGAGGTCGAGCAGCAGCGGAGTCCAGTCGTTCGTCGTGTATGCGCCGGACTGCTCGCCCCAGCCGATCGGGCTGAGCCAGGACGGCCACGCGCTCCTCATGTGCGTGCCGTCGCCGGTGATCGTGCCGGTGGCGTCCCCGATCCCGCGCAGCACGTAGGCGAGCACGACGACCGCGGACGCGAAGCCGTTGGCGCCGCGCGGCGTCATCATCAGCTGGGCGAGCAGCAGGCCGACCGCCAGGAAGGCGATGCCGGCGCCGCCGACCGCCGCACCGGCGACGAACGAGCCGTAGGCGGGAAGCCCCGCCGCGATGAAGCCCAGGCCGACCAGGACCGCGAGCGCCGCGTTGGCCAGCACGCCGTGGATGAGGGTGGCGACCGTGGGCAGGATGCGCGCGGCAGGGGTCGACGCGACCAGCTCGGCGCGCCCGCTCTCCTCCTCCGCGCGGGAGTGCCGCACGGCCAGGAAGGTGCTCATCAGGCCGGCGAGCAGAGCGAGGAAGGTGAAGATCTCGAAGAACGTCACCGCTCCCAGCCCCGTGCCCTGCGGGAGGCCGCGCAGCATGAGGATCGCGGGGTTCGCGATGGCGAGCTTGAGAAGCTCGACGCGACCCGCCGCATTCCCGTAGGTGGTCTGGATGCTCTCGGCCGAGAACAGCGCGAGCAGGGCGATGGACAGCAGCCAGATCACGAGCTGCCAGCGGTCGCGGCGCAGACGCTGCCGCAGCAGGATCCCGAGCGTGTGCATGGCCCCGCGCGGGGCCGGTGAGGCGCTGGTGCGGTCGCGGTGCGCAGGCTCCGCGGAGATCGGGGTGGTCGTGGTCGTGCTCATCGTGCGTTCGCCTCCGCGAGGTCGTCGCCGTAGTGACGCAGGAACAGCTCCTCGAGCGAGGGCGGCGCGACGGTGATGCCCTTGGGGTCGAGCTCGGCGAGCGCGGACAGCACTCCCGAGAGCTTGTCGCTGTCGACCGTGAAGTGCACGCGCCCGTTGTCGGTGCCCACGTCGTGGGCCTGCGGGATGCGCGCCAGCTGCTCCTGGCCGATGCCGTCGGCGAGGAAGGAGACCTCGGTGCGCGTCAGGTGGCGCAGGTCGTCGAGAGTGCCCGATTCGACGGTCTTGCCGGCCCGGATGATGCTGACGCGGTCACAGAGCTGCTCCACCTCCGAGAGGATGTGGCTGGAGAGCAGAACGGTCGCCCCCTCGGCGGAGACCCGCTCGATCTCCGCGTTGAAGGTCGCCTCCATCAGGGGGTCGAGGCCGCTGGTCGGTTCGTCCAGGATGTAGACGTCGGCGGGCGTGGCGAACGCCGCGACGAGGGCGACCTTCTGCCGGTTGCCCTTGGAGTAGGCGCGCCCCTTCTTGCTCGGGTCGAGCTGGAAGACCTCGACGAGGCGCTTCTTGCGCTCGGTGTAGACGGCCTTGTCGGCGGTGCCGCCGCGCAGGCGCGCGAGCAGGTCGATGGCCTCGCCGCCGGAGAGGTTGGGCCACAGGCTCACGTCGCCGGGGACGTAGGCGAGGCGCCGGTGCAGGTCGACGGCGTCCTTCCACGGGTCGCGGCCGAAGAGGGTGGCGCTGCCGCCACTGGACTTGGCGAGACCGAGCAGAATCCGGATGGTCGTGGACTTGCCCGCGCCGTTCGGGCCGAGGAAGCCGTGCACTTCTCCGGCGCTGACCGAGAGGTCGAGCCCGTCGAGAGCCCGCACATGACCGAATCGCTTCTCGAGGCCGCGGGCCTCAATCACTGTGTTCATGAGCGAGACTCTACGCTCTTTTCACAAATTTGTGAAAGTTCCTAACGGAATCTGTGCGCGCGTGTCGCGTGGCGCTCGCGTCAGCCGGTGACGGGCGCCGTGCGCTCCACGACGAAGACGGATCCCGGACGCGCGACCTCGACGGGGCCGTCGAAGCGGGTCTGGGCGCGCACCGCGGCCTCCTCCCCCGAGAGACCGAGCGCGATGTGCGTGACGATCAGGCGTTCGGCCCCGGAACGGGCGGCCGTCGCGCCGGCCTCCTCCGGGGTGTGATGCACCGGATGCTCACCCGGCTCCTGTGCGCCGGTACCGGCCTCGCACAACAGGGCGTCGCATCCGGTCGCCAGCTCGTCGAGGGCGGCGCAGGGCGCGGTGTCGCCGGAGTAGACGAAGGAGCCGTCCGGGCCGTCGACGCGGAGGGCGAAGCCCGGGACGTCGTGGTCGACCTTGCGCCACGAGAGCGACAGGTCGCCGATCGTCGCCTCCCCTCCGCCCGGAGCCGCCGCGAGGTCGGCGAACCCAAACACCAGGTCGAGGCCCGCCTCAGCGCCTCCGCCGAGGAACGACACCATCCGCTCGCGCAGCGTCGACGGGGCGAACAGCGGGATCGGCGGTCGCGGCTCGACGTCGCCGAAGCGGTACGCGTAGTAGGCGGTGAGCAGGTCGGACGTGTGGTCGGCGTGCGTGTGCGAGATCCAGATGGCGCTCACGTCTTCGAGTTGCAGGTGGCGTTGCAGTTCGGCGAGGGTCCCGGGGCCGGCGTCCACCCAGATCGTCGTGTCGCCGCTCTGAACCAGGTAGCCGGAGCAGGCGTTGCCGGGACGCGGGTAGTGGGTCGCGCCGCCCAGAGTGGTCACCCTCATGGGCCGATGCTACTAGCGGATGCTCGCCCGTGACCCCTGTGCGGCCGTCGCCGCAGAGCGGCCGTCGCCACAGAGCGGCCGTCGCCACAGTGCGGCCGTCGCCGCGCGCCTGTCGCCGGCGCGCGATAGCGTTGCCCCGTCGTGAACCACCTCCTCCGCCGCCCGGTCGACCGGGACATCCTGCGCCTCGCCGTCCCGGCCCTGGGTGCCCTCGTCGCCGAACCGATCTTCCTGCTCGCCGACTCGGCCATGGTCGGGCACCTCGGCGTGACGCCGCTGGCCGGGCTGGGGATCGCGAGCGCCATCCTGCAGACCATCGTCGGGCTCATGGTGTTCCTCGCCTACAGCACCACGCCCGCTGTCGCCCGGCGGCTGGGAGCCGGCGACGAGCGCGGCGCCGTGGCGGCCGGCGTCGACGGATGCTGGCTCGCGCTCGGTCTCGGGATCCTGCTGGCGGTCGGCGGCTGGTTCGCTTCGCCCGCGCTCGTGAACCTGTTCGGAGCATCCGCCGCCATCTCAGCGGCAGCGACCACCTACCTCGAGCTGTCGATGCTCGGACTGCCCGCGATGCTGCTCGTGTTCGCCGCGACCGGCCTGCTCCGCGGACTCCAGGACACCCGCACCCCGCTCGCCGTGGCGGTGGGCGGCTTCGCGGTGAACATCCTGCTCAACTTCCTCTTCATCTACGTCGCCGGCCTCGGCATCGCCGGCTCGGCCATCGGGACGGTCGCGGCCCAGTGGGCGATGGTCGTCGTCTACCTGGTGATCGTCGCGCGTCACGCCCGCCGGGTCGGCGCGCCGCTGCTGCCGCACCACACCGGCCTCACCCACACGGCGCGCTCCGGCGGCTGGCTCTTCGTTCGCACCGCGAGCCTGCGCGCCGCGATGCTGCTGGCCGTCTTCACGGCCACGCAGCTGGGTCCGGATGAGCTGGCCGCCTTCCAGGTGACGCTGACGGTCTTCGCGACGGTCGCCTTCGCCCTCGACGCCCTGGCCATCGCAGCCCAGGCGCTGATCGGCATGAACCTCGGCTCCGGAGACCTCGAGACCGTCCGGGCCGTGCTGCGTCGCTGCCTGCAGTGGGGTGTGGGCGCCGGCATCGTGTTCGGCCTGGTCGTCGTCGCGCTCAGCCCGATCGCGGCCGGCCTGTTCACGAACGATCCGTCGGTGGCTGCGCTGCTGCCCGTCCCACTCGCCATCATCGGCGTCGGCGCACCGCTCGGCGGCTACGTCTTCGTTCTCGACGGCGTGCTCATCGGAGCCGGCGACGCGCGCTATCTGGCCCTCACCGGCCTGGCGAACGTGGCGGTCTTCATCCCGATGGCCCTCGCCGTCGGAGCGTGGGGCGGCCACGACGCCTCCGGCCTCGCCTGGCTCACCGCCGCATTCGCCTTCGGCTACCTCGGCGCCCGCGCGCTCACCCTCGGCCTGCGCGCCCGCACCACCCGCTGGATGCGCGCGGGCGTCACCGCCTGACGCCGCCGCGCTGCCGCCTCTGGCCCTGTCGCCTGTCGCCCCTGCCCTGCCGTGCTGTCGCCCTAGGCCTGCCGCGCTGTCGCTAACTCCGGAGGATCCGCCTCCGCGGCCGCGGATCCTCCGTCGCAACGGCACTTTCCTCGGCGTGTCCCGCTGATCCTCCGGAGTTGCTAGCCGCGCGATCCGAGCCACTCCCGAGCAGCGACGACGAGCGCCCGCACGCCGGTATCGATCGTCGGCTGCGCGAGCGGCGCGAAGTGCGGAGAGTGGTTCGAGGGGATGTCCGTGTCCACGGAACCCGCAGCCTGAGCCGCCGCTACCACCGCGGGGTCGGCCCCGCCGAGGATCCAGTACACCAGCGGGACGCCGGCAGCCGTCGCGAGGATCCCGACGTCTTCGCTGCCCGAGAGCGCGCCCGGGTCGAAGAGACGGTCCTCACCGAACTCGGCGGCGAACGCGGCGGTCGTCCGCGCGGTGGCGGCCGGCTCGTTGACGGTCACGGGGTACTGCACGTCGAACTCCACGGTCGGCGCAACCGGCGCTCCGGATGCGGTGGCCTCGGCCGTGATGATCCGGTCGACGGCGCCCAGCACCCTGCCCCGCACCTCTTCACTGAAGCTGCGGACGCTGATGCCGAGCGTGGCATCCGCGGCGATGATGTTGCTCGCACTGCCCGCGTGCAGTGAGCCGACGGTGACGACGGCGGTGTCCTTCGGGGCGATCTCGCGCGAGACGACGGTCTGCAGCCGCATGACAGTCGCCGCGGCCATCACGACCGGGTCGATGGTGGTCTCGGGGCGGGAGCCGTGACCGCCGCGACCGTGGAGGGTCACCTCCATCGTGTCGACGGCTGCCATCGCCGCTCCGGAGTGGGCTCCGAGCATGCCGGCGGGCAGCGAGGTCACGTGCTGGCCGAGCACCACATCCGGTGTTGGAATCTTCTCGTACAGGCCGTCGTCGACCATCACCCTGGCGCCTCCGCCGTGCTCCTCGGCAGGCTGGAACAGCGCGATCAACGTGCCCGTCCACTCGTCGCGGGAGGCGGCCATCGCCTCGACCGCTCCGATCAGGCAGGTGATGTGGATGTCGTGCCCGCAGGCGTGCATGACGGGGACGGTCGCTCCCGTGTGGTCGGTGGCGGTCTGGGTGGATGCCCAGGCGAGGCCGGTGTCCTCCTTGACGGGGAGCGCATCCATGTCGGCCCGCAGCAGCACGGTCGGGCCTTCACCGTTGGTCAGGACGCCGACGGCTCCCGTGCGGCCGATGCCGGTGGTGACGTCGAGGCCGAGCGCGCGCAGATGCTCGGCGACGAGGCCGGCCGTGCGGTGTTCGGCGAAGGAGAGCTCGGGGTGACTGTGCAGGTCGCGGTACAGGGCTTCGAGGTCGGTCATGCGCTCCAGCCTAGGGAACCGTCCGGGGTGGCTGCGGCAGGTCCGGATGCTCGGCGCGGCACGACGGGACGGATGCGCGCAACTCCGGAGAATCGGTGCGGCACGCCGGTGTGGCGCGAGCAACTCCGGAGATCGTCGGTGCACAGCGCCCACATCTCCGGAATTGCGGACAGGGAGACCGACAGCGCTGTCGACACCGGGGGCGGACCAGCCGCCCGGTCAGGCGCCCCCCGGGTCAGGCGCGCGGCGCGGCGGTGGTGTTGCCGAGGTGGAAGACGCTCGTGAAGGTGGCCGGATGCGCGACCGAGCCCTCGAGCATGTCGACGATGGCGGCACCGGCGGCGCGTCCCTTGTCGACCGCCGGCTGCACGAGCGTGGTGAGGTCGTACGGCCAGAGCCCGTCGACCCTGGCGCCGTCGAACCCGACGACGCTGACGTCGTCCGGCACGACGAGACCGATCTCCTCGGCCGCCCGGATCACCCCGGCGGCGATCAGGTCGCTCTGCGCGATGACGGCTGTGGGCCGGGTCGACGGGTCGTCGAGCAGCGCGTGGCCGGCGAGGCGGCCCTCCTCGACGAACGAGCCGCGGGTGACGTAGCCCCGGGCATCCGGGAACACGTCGCGGGCGCCGGCGAGACGCTCGATGGTGGTGTTCGAGCTGCCGGATGCGATGAGCTCGTCGGTCAGCGGACCGCGCGTCCGGTTGCGGTCGAGCGGCAGGGCGACGAGTGCCACGTCGCGGTGCCCGAGGTCGTAGAGGTGCTGTGCGGCGACTCGGGTGGCCTCGCGGTTGTCCTGTCCGATGGTGAGCACCTCACCGGCCGGGTTGCCTTCGATGGCGACCAGCGGGATGCCGCGCTGCCGCAGCATGGCGACCGACTCGTCGAGGCGGGGGCTGCAGCCGATGAGCACCACGGCATCCATCGGGGCGTCTTCGATGCGCTGGGCGGTCTCGCCCGCGTCGGTGAGGATGAGGAGCCCGGCGTCGATCGCCGCGATCGAGTCGGAGATGCCGTCGAGCAGCGCGATCTTGATGGGATCGCGGAACGCGTCGCCCACGCGCTCCTCCATCACCACGCCGACGATGCCCGAGCGACCGCGCCTCAGCGAGCGGGCGCGCGGGTCGGGTCCGGCGTAGTTGAGCTCTTTGGCCGCGGCGAGCACGCGGTCGCGGGTGGCGTCGGAGACCGGACCGGTGCCGCTGAAAGCCAGCGACGCCGTCGAGTTGGAGACGCCGGCCAGTCGGGCGACCGCCGCGAGAGTGGGCCGGGCGACGGATGCCGTGCTTGTGTCGTTCACGTGTGGTAGCTTAGTCGAATCGTTTCGATCGAAACGATTCGACCCCGAATTTCCGAGCACGACCGAGCAGCAGGACCGACGATGTCACAGACGACCCCGCCCCCCACGCGCAGCCGCCGAGAACTGACGGCCTGGCGCAATGCCGTATTCGTGATCTTCATTCTGAGCGGCATGACGATCGCCACCTGGGTGGCCCGCATCCCCGGCGTGCGCGACGGTCTCGGCTTCGGCAAGGACCCCTCGGCGATCGGCCTGCTCATCCTCGGCATGTCGATCGGCGCGATCGTCGGACTCTCGATCTCCTCACTCGTGCTGGTGCGCTTCGGACCGCACAAAGGCATGGTCGCCGCCCTCCTGATCGTCTCGGTCGGACTGGTGCTGCTGGGTGTCGGCACGTCCGTCGCGCATTCGGTGCCCGTCGTCGCCATCGGGCTCGTGATGGTCGGTTTCGGCAACGGGATGTGCGACGTGATGATGAACGTCGAGGGAACCGCGGTCGAGCGCGAGATCGGCAAGACGCTGATGCCCCTCATGCACGCGTGCTTCAGCCTCGGAACCGTGATCGGCGCGGGAATCGGCGCTGCGTGCGCCGCCCTGAACATCGACGTCTCCTGGAACCTCATCGCGATCGCGATCCTCATCGCCGTGGTCGCGATCATCGCTGTGCGGTACATCCCTCGCGAAGCCGACCTGGGCGACGAGGTCGAAGCGAAGCCGAAGGTGCCGTTCGGCGAGCGGATGCGGGACAGCCTGGCCGTGTGGGCCGACTGGCGCCTCATCGCGATCGGCGTCGTGATGCTGGGCATGGCGTTCGGCGAAGGCTCCGCCAACGACTGGATCTCCCTGGCCGTCGTCGACGGTCACGGCCAGTCCAACTCGACCGGCGCCATCGTGTTCGGCTTCTTCGTGGCCGCGATGACGATCGGCCGCGTGCTCGGCGGACCGCTGGTCGACCGCATCGGACGCGTCAGCGCGATCCGGATCACCGCCGGGCTCGGCGCCGCCGGCCTCCTCCTCTTCATCCTCGGCGGCCCGCTGTGGCTGGTCGTGATCGGGACCGTGCTGTGGGGCTTCGGAGTCTCGCTCGGCTTCCCGCTCGGGATGTCCGCAGCAGCCGACGGGACCGCCAACCCGGCCGCCCGGGTCAGCGCCGTCGCCATCATCGGGTACTGCGCGTTCCTGGTCGGACCGCCGGTCATCGGGTTCCTGGGCAAGGAGTTCGGCCTGCTCAACGCGCTGTACCTCATCCTGGTCCTGCTGGTCGCCTCGTTCCTGGCCGCGCCCTCCGTGCGCGAGTCGAGGCGCGCCCGCGCCGCGACGCCCGAGCACTCCCCCGAGCCCGCGGCCTGAGGCCGGCGGCCGCTGCGGCGCCGTCGTTTGCCACTTGATGCTGCCAACACTCCCGGGATAGCAGCACCTACTGGCAAACGAGGCGCCGCGGGCATGCGTTCGCCGGCGCAGCGGCGGCTCAAGCCACCGACCGGGCGTAGCGCGCACCGAGCACGCGCAGGTGCTCCACGAGCTCGGCCGGCTCCTCGACCCGGAAGTCGATGCCGAGCATCCCGATGTAGACCGCGATCACCTCGACGCTGTCTCCGCCGGTGACGAGCACGCAGGTGTCGTCGTCGACCGGCTCGACGACGCCGACGGTCGCGTTGATGCGCGACAGCACCTCCGCGGCCGGTGCGAGCACGGTGATCCTGGTGTGCACGGTCCAGCCGGCGAAGGCGACCGTGCGGAGGACGAAGCTCGAGTAGTCCTCACCGGCGAGCGGCCGAGGTGCGAACGGCCGGCGGGTGGGCATCCGGAGGCTCATCCAGTCGACCCGATGCGCGTTCCAGTCGCCGGTCTCGGCGTGCCGGGCAACGAGGTACCAGCGGCGCTGCCAGTTCACGAGGCGGTAGGGCTCCACGACGCGCGGTTCGCCCCGCTCATCGAACCGCAGCCAGTGACGGTCGTGGATGGCCGTGGCGATGGCGGCGAGCAGGTCGGCGCCGACCTCGGGGTCGGCCACATTGCTGCCGGTGTTCTCGGGTGCTTTCGAGACCGTCTCGTGCATCGCCGTGACCTTGGCCCGCAGATGGTTCGGCAACACCTGTTCGAGCTTCGCCAGGGCGCGGGCGCTGCTCTCCTCGATGCCGCTGACGCCCGTCGCCGCCCGCAGGCCGATGGTCACGGCCACCGCCTCCTCGTCGTCGAGAAGGAGCGGGGGCAGTTTCGCGCCGGCGCCCAGCCGGTAGCGGCCCGCCGGGCCGCGTACCGCATCCACCGGGTAGTCGAGGGAGCGGAGCCGCTCGATGTCGGTCCGCACGGTGCGGGTGCTGACCCCGAGTCGCTCGGCGAGCTCGGTCGCCGTCCAGGCCGGTCGCACCTGCAGCCGCCCCAGGATGCGGAGGAGTCGCGCGGCCGTATCGCTCATGCCGAAAAGCCTCGCACAACCTTCTTCGTATAGGAACCGAACCTTCCTATTAGCTTTCTACAGTGAAGCCATGACAACGCAGACGAGCTCCAGCACCATCGCCCCTTTCCGTGTCGCCGTCTCCGACGACGACCTCGCCGACCTCCGCCAGCGCCTCGCCCGCACCCGGCTGCCCCGCCCGGTTCCGAACGAAGACGACTGGCAGTACGGAGTCCCCAACTCCTACCTGCACGAGGTCGCCGAGACGTGGGCGAACGACTTCGACTGGCGCGCCCAGGAGGAGCGGATCAACGCCTTCCCGCAGTACCTCACCGAGATCGACGGGCAGACCGTCCACTTTCTGCACGTCCCCTCGGCCGAAGCGAACGCGACACCGCTGCTGCTGGTTCACACCTACCCGGGAAGCTTCGTCGACTTCCTCGACCTGATCGGCCCGCTCGTCGACCCGGTCGCCCATGGTGGCCGGGCGGAGGACGCGTTCACCGTGGTCGTGCCCTCCCTGCCCGGCTTCGGCTTCAGCACCCCGGTCAGCGACCGCGGCTGGACGATGGCCCGCGTCGCCCGCACCTTCGACATCCTCATGCGCACCCTCGGCTACGACAGCTACGGCGTGCACGGCAGCGATGGAGGGGCGATGGTCGGGCGCGAGCTCGGGCTGCTCGCCCCGGAGGGCTTCCTCGGCTCGCACGTGCTGCAGCTGTTCTCGTTCCCGTCGGGCGACCCCGCCGAGTTCGAGAAGCTGGAGCCCAAGGACTACGTCGCGCTCGAGCACATGAAGTGGTTCCAGTCGGTGGGCGGCTACAACGCCATCAACGCCAGCCGGCCGCAGACGGTCGCGGTCGGCGTCTCCGACTCCCCGGTCGGCCAGCTGGCCTGGAACGAGCTGTTCCAGTCGTTCGGCAACGGCACGAGCCTCGTGACCACCGAGCAGATCCTCACCGAGGCCTCGCTCGAATGGTTCACGAACACGTCGGCGGCGATGGGCCGCTACCACTACGAGGAGGCGCACGCGGGCGCCGAGCCCGCAGTCAACCACTCGCCGGTCGGCGTCGCGGTGTTCTCCGACGACTTCAAGTCGGTGCGCGCCTTCGCCGAGCGGGACAACGACAACATCGTGCACTGGTCGGAGTTCGAGACCGGCGGGCACTACGCCGCCCTGGAGCGCCCTGAGGTGCTGGCGGCGGACATCCGGGCGTTCTTCGCGACCGTGACCCGCCGCTGACACCGGCCGCTGCAACGGTCGCACGACCAGCCAGCGGCACCCGGATCAGACGAAGTGCACGCAGACCGGCGTGGGGACCGGCGTGAGCGACAGGAAGTCGAGCACGCGGGTCCCCTCGTCGAAGGCGAACACCGTCACGTCGCCGCTGTCCTGATTCGCGACCAGGATGCGCGTGCCGTCCGGCGACACCACCAGGTCGCGCGGCGCCCGGCCCCGGGCGTCGACCGTGCCGGCCGGCCGGAGCGCCGACGCCTCGCCGTCGAACGCGAACACGGCGACCGTGTCGTCGCCCCGGTTCGTGACGAACACGGATGCTCCTCCCGCCGACACACGCACCCCCGCCGCAGCGCTCTCGCCCCGGGCATCCGGGGACCTGGTCGCTGCCGTCGCGACGATCTCGAACCGGTCAGCGGAGCGGCGGAGCACGTCGAGCGTGTTCGCGAGCTCGTTCACGAGGAAGGCGTGGCGGCCGTCCGGGTGAAAGGCCAGGTGACGCGGGCCGACTGCGCCCGCCACGACCGTCGCGTCGGGTCGGAGCGCGATGCTCCCGTCGTCGCCGAAGGCGTAGAAGCGGAGCTCGCCGAGACCGAGGTCGACCACCGCGAGGTCGCCCGTGACGGGATCGAAGCTCAGCTGGTGGACGTGCGGCGCCTCCTGCCGGGTCGGGTCGGGTCCGTGGCCGACGTGCTGCAGGAACGCGGTCCGTTCGCCGAGCGAGCCGTCGGCAGCGAGCGCGAACACCGAGATCGACCCGCCGCCGTACGTGCCGGCGACGAGGAAGCGTCCGCTCGGGTCGAGGGTGAGGTTGGCCGGCTCTGCTCCGCCCGACGACGCGGTTCCGAGCGGGGTGAGGGATCCGCGGGCATCCCGTGCGAACGCGGTGACGCCGCCATCCGGAGCGGTCTCGATCACGGAGTACACCCGCGACCCGTCGGCGCTCGCGGTCAGCCACGACGGATTGGTCACCCGTGCGGCGACCTCGACCCCGATGAGCCGCTCGCCGTCGAAGCGGGCGCTCAGGATGCCTTCGGCGCGACCGTCGACGTGCGGGAGGGACTCGGTGTACGTGCCGATGAGGAGCTCGCTGGTCATGTGCCCATCCTCTCAGCGCCGCATGCCCGGGAGCACTCTGTCGCAGCGAGAGCCTAGGATGATCCGGTGCGCCTCGTCATTGCCCATTGCTCCGTCGACTACGCCGGCCGCCTGAGCGCTCACCTCCCGCTCGCCAACCGGCTCCTCATGCTCAAGTCCGACGGCAGCCTGCTGGTCCACTCCGACGGCGGCTCCTACAAGCCCCTCAACTGGATGAGCCCGCCCTGCACGCTCTCCGTGGTCGAGCCCGACGAGACGCAGGCCGAGGCCGGCGTGACCCAGATCTGGAAAGTCACCCAGGCGAAGACCGCCGACATGCTCGTGGTGTCGATCCACGAGATCCTGCACGACTCCGCCCACGAGCTCGGCATCGACCCCGGCCTCCAGAAGGACGGCGTCGAAGCGCACCTGCAGAAGCTGCTGGCCGAGCAGATCCACCTCCTCGGCGAAGGTCACGTGCTGGTGCGCCGCGAGTACATGACGGCGATCGGCCCGGTCGACATCCTGGCCCGGGATGCCCGCGGAGCGTCCATCGCCGTCGAACTGAAACGCCGTGGGGACATCGACGGTGTCGAACAGCTCACCCGGTACCTCGAGCTCATGAACCGCGACCCGCACCTCGCTCCGGTGACCGGCATCTTCGCCGCCCAGGAGATCAAACCGCAGGCGAGGACGCTCGCCGAGGATCGCGGCATCCGGTGCCTCGTGCTCGACTACGACGCGATGCGCGGTCTCGACGACAGCGAAAGCCGGCTGTTCTGATGGCCGTTTCGCCCCGCTTCCCGTCCGGCTACGAGAACGTGCCCGTGCGCAAGGCTCTGACGGCCATCACGGCCGAGCCGAGCCTCGAGAATCTGGATGCCCTGCTCGCCGCCGCCGTGAAGGGCGGCCTGGTCGTCGACGTCACCGGTTCCACGCCGCAGCACACCCGGCTGCGCACGATCTCGTCGACCACCGGCGAGTCCGTCTTGCCGCTGTTCACGTCGATGAACGCCCTGCGAGCGGCGGTGGCGAGCACCGCGGAGGGAGAAGGCACGCAGGTGCAGGCCGTCATCGTCCCGGCGCTCGAAGCGCTCGGGTTCATCGCCTCCGCCGACTTCGTCGCCGTGCAGTTCAACCCCGGGGCCTCGGACACCATGGTGGTGGCCCGCTCCCACATTGAGTCCGCACTGAGCGGACGTTGAGCGCACATTGAGCGTTCTCCGAGTCGTCTCACCTACCATTGGACGGTTATGACAATCCCGACCCCCACCGTCACCCGAACCTGGACCTGCGTCCTGTTCGATCTCGACGGAACCCTCACAGACTCCGCATCCGGCATCACCTCCTCGCTGGCCTCGACCTTCGAGACCCTCGGTCTGCCCGTGCCCTCCCCCGCCCAGCTCGTCGAATACGTCGGCCCGCCGCTGCTCGACTCGCTCCAGGCCTTCGCCGGCCTCGATGAGGAGGAAGCCCGCAAGGCCCTCACCGTCTACCGCGCCGACTACCACGAGAAGGGCGCCTTCGACAGCGCCGTCTTCCCGGGCATCCGGGGCCTGCTGTCGCGCCTGCACGAAGCCGGCATCCCCCTCGCGGTCGCCACCAGCAAGCCCGAGCTGCAGGCAACCCGGATCCTCGAGCACTTCGACCTGGCCAAGTACTTCGACGTCATCGCCGGCGCGACGGAGGACGAGTCGCGCAGCGCCAAGTCCGATGTGGTGGCAGACGCACTGCGCCGCCTCACCGAGCAGGGCGTCGATCTCGCGCACACCGTGATGGTCGGGGACCGTGCCTTCGACGTGGAAGGCGCGACCGAGAACGGCCTGCCGACCATCCTCGTCGAGTGGGGCTACGGCTCGCCCGCCGAGGCAGCCGGCGCGATCGCCATCGTGCACTCGACGGATCAGCTCAGCTCGCTCCTGCTGGGCTGAGCTGTCGAGAACTCTCGAGCTCCCAGTGGATGGGGGCCGAAATCGACCGTGCCTTCGGAGTACGCTGGATGTTTGCATTACCGCACAACACGCACCCATACAGCACTAGGAATCACTATGCATTCACGCAAGAAACTGTTCGTTCCGGCCGTCATCGCGGCCGCCCTCACCATCGGTTCGCTCGCCGCGTGCTCCAGCGGCACCAGCGGCGGGGACTCCTCCCCGTCCGCCAGCGAGACGGTCACTGCGGCGACGCTCCCCGCGAGCTTCCCGAAGAGCGACGTCCCGATCATCGACGGCACGATCCTCGTCGCCCGCGGCGACAAGGACAACGGCTGGAGCGTCACCGTGCAGCCCCAGAACAAGACCGGCTTCGCCGACGCGAAAGCCGCCCTTGAGAAGGCCGGCTACAAGCCCGCTGCCGGCGCCACGGACACGAAGGCCGTCTTCACGAACGACAAGTACACCGTCGCCGTGGGGACGCCGGGCGTCTCGGTCACCTACCTGGTCACGGCCAACTAGTCGCAGCCGGGCAGTCATCCGCACGGACGCCGCGCCCCCACCTCCGGGTGGGCGCGCGGCGTTCGCGTTTTGCGGCTCCTTCCGGACGCTCCCGCTCAGCCGCCGATCGGGCGACCGGGCCGCAGCGGATCGTCACCACCCGTGAAACGGTCGCCGTCGTTGTGCTCGGCCTCGCGGCGTTCCACCTCGGCCAGGAGCGCTTTGGCGAGCATCTCCGACCAGGTGGCGTCCTCCTCCACGAGCGACGTCGAGCGAAAGGCCGCGCGCGCCCGGTCGCGCAGTGGCTCGCCGAGGTAGAACGTGATCGTCGCGCGGCGTCGCGGCCGTGGCCGTGCCCGAGGTTCCGCAGCGGATCGAGCTTTCCCCTGATCGTGCTGAGTTTCGCGGTCGATGATCTCCCCCGTCATCATGGAATGTCGCATTGTCTGTTCCAGATTTTAGCGGGATCCGGCGTCGGTGAACACCCCCACCGTGAACCGGCGCGCAAGCTGCTCCAGCGTCAGCGCGCGAGGCGCTCCACGATCGAACCGAACAGCGCCGGCTGCGCCACGGCTGTCGGAACGATCCGCGAGCGCAACGGCGAACGGGCCGCCGTCACGAGACCCGAGGTGAGCATCCGGAAGTCCCGCGTCTGCACCCGCCACGCCCGCTCATACCGTGAGGTGTCGCCCGAGATGACGGCCTCGACCGCCGAGCGCGCCTGCGCGAACCCCACGCGCATCCCCTCGCCGGTGAGCGCGTCGACGTAGCCCGAGGCGTCGCCCACCAGCAGCACCCGGCCCTTCGTCCGCGCACGCGTCCGTTGCAGCAGCGGGCCTGCGCCACGGGTCGAACTCGCGATCGGGGCGGAGGCGACGCGGTCCGCGAGCTCCCGGATGCCCGCGAGCGCCTCCTCCAGGTCGATCCGCCGCGGGCCGAGGATCGCCACCCCCACCGTCCAGGCGTCCACAGGCGTGACGTAGGCCTCGACCTCGCCCGACCAGTGCACTTCGACGAGATCCGTCCAGGGCGCGACCGCGTAGTGGCGCCGGATGCCGTAGCGGCGACGCGCCTCGGGTTGCGGTCGGTGCTCCAGGCCGAGCATCCGGCGGATCGGCGAGTGCAGCCCGTCCGCAGCCACCAGCCAGGGAGCGCGCAGCGGGGCCTTGCCGTCGGCGAGCTGGAGCTCCACCCCGTCCCCTGCCTGCTCGACTCCCACGACCCGCGCGTGCTCGAACCGCACCCCGACCTCGGCCGCCCGCTCGGCGAGCACTGTCTGCAACAGCGTGCGCCGAACCCCCCGACCGAGGCCGCCCACGAACCGGTGCTCGACCCGCCGCTCGGGGTCGATGTAGGCGATCCCGGTGAGATCGTGGCCTTCCGGGTCCACCCCGAGGCGGCCGAGGGCCCGAAGCGCACCGGGCATCAGGCCCTCGCCGCAGGCCTTGTCGATCGGCGCTTCGCGCGCCTCGACGACCAGCACGTCCAGTCCCGCGTCACGCGCCTCGATCGCCGTCACCAGTCCGACGGGTCCCGCCCCGACCACGATCAGGCCGGCGTCCTGCGCGTTCATGGGGCCGACGATACGACCGTCGCCAGCGCACGGTTCTCGGTCGGGATGCGAACCGCGAACAGCAGAATGGCGTTCAACACGGTGAACACGAGCGCCGTGATCCAGGCCGTGTCCACCAGCGGCAGCGCGAACCCCTCGACGATGACCGCGACGTAGTTGGGGTGCTTCAGCCAGCGGTAGGGTCCCCGATGCACCAGGGGAAGGCCCTGCACCACGATCACGCGGGTGTTCCAGCGGGGGCCCAGCACCGCGATGCACCACCAGCGAAGACCCTGGCTCGCCAGCACCAGCGCGAACATCGGCCAGCCCAGCCATGGGATGAACGGACGCCCACCGAACCAGACCTCCGCCAGGCAGGCCAGCAGCAGACCGGTGTGGAGGGCGACCATCGGGGGGAAGTGCCCGCGCCCGAACTCGACGCCGCCGCGCGCGAACGACCAGCGGGCGTTGCGGTTCGAGACGACCAGTTCGGCGATGCGCTCGACGCCCGTCGCGAGCACGAGCACTGTGTACCAGATCACGCGGCGACGCCGATCGGCTCGGCGGGCCCGCTCACCTCGGTGCCGTCCGCCCAGCGCAGGAGCACGAGCTCGGCGGTGACGCCGGGGCCGAGTGCGAACAGCAGGCCGTTGGTGCCGGCGACCGGATGCGCATCCATCAGCTCGGCGAGCACGTGCAGCACCGCCGCCGACGAGAGATTCCCCACGCGTGCGAGCGAACGCCAGCTGGCGTCGAGGGCTCCGTCGGGCAGTTCGAGCGCCCGCGCGAACGCCTCGAGGACCTTCGGGCCACCCGGATGCGCGGCCCAGGCGCCGACGTCGGCGATCGTCAGATCGTGCGCGGCCAGCAGCCCGGCGGCGTCTCCCGCGAAGTTGTTGTCGATCACCTCGGGGACGCCCGCGCTGAGCACGATGCGGAACCCGGTCCCGCCGATGTCCCAGCCGATGACGTCGGCGGTGTCCGGGTAGATGCGACTGCGGGTGTCGATCACCTCGGGCCCGGGGAGCCCGAGCTGCTGCGCGCGCTGGTCTCCGACCATGATGACGGCGGCCGCGCCGTCGCCGAACAGGCCGCTCGCCACGATGTTCGCCATCGAGTCGTCGCTCGCCTGCACGGTCAGGGAGCAGAGCTCCACCGACAGCAGGACGGCGACCTCGTTGGGGTGGCCGACGAGGTAGTCGTGGACGCGGGCGATCCCGGCGGCGCCCGCGACGCATCCGAGACCGAAGCTCGGAAGCCGCTTCACGTCGGGCCGCAGGCCGAGCCGCGAGACCAGTTGCGCGTCGATCGAGGGCGCGGCGATTCCGGTCACGGAGGTGAAGAGCAGGAAGTCGACGTCGGCGGGCTCGAGCCCTGCCGCCTCGAGCGCCCCGGTGAGCGCCCGCTCGGCGAGGGTGGTCCCCTCGGCGATGAAGTAGTCGTTCGACTCCTGGAACGAGGCCATCGAACTGTACCGTTCGAGCGGCATCACGAGGTTGCGCGTCTCGACGCCGCTGGACGCGTGGATGCGCCGCATGACGGCCTGCCGCCCCGGGTCCGTGGTGATCATCGCCAGTAACGCGGTGGTGATCTCGGCTTGGCTGTAGCTCCGCGCCGGAACCACCGGCGCCACTGCCACGATTCGCGTCATATGCGGAACGTACCACCGCGCGACGCGGCGTGGGGCGACGCGGAGCGAACCCGCAGGGCGGCGACTCGGATGGCGGGCAGGGCGGCGGCCCGGGCGCGGGCCGGGCGCGGGCCGCGCGCGCACTGCTCAGCGGGCGGTGCGCACCGTCCAGCGGCCGTCGGTGCGAGTGAGACTGAGCGGGTAATCGAGCGTCTCGCTGATGAGCGCACTCGTCAGCACGTCGTCGGCGGCGCCCTGTGCGACGATGCGTCCGTCGCGCAACAGGATGGCGTGCGTCGTGCTCGCGGGCAGCTCCTCCAGGTGATGCGTCACCAGCACGCTGGCCAGGTCCGGATGCTGGGCGCGCAGACCGTCGATGCGGTCGAGCAGGTGCTCCCGCGCCGCGATGTCCAGTCCGGTGCCCGGCTCGTCGAGCAGCAGCAGGTGCGGGTCGGGCTGCAGCGCGCGGGCGATCAGGGTGCGTCCGCGCTCACCCTGGGACAGGTTGGGCCAGGTGGAGTCGCCAGGTCGCGCATCCCGAGCAGGTCGATGAGCTCCTCGGCACGACGGACCTGGGCCGGGGTCGGTTCCCAGCGCATCATGAGCTCGGTGGTTCCGGTGACCCCGGTGAGCACGACCTCCCGCACGGTGAGCGGCGAGCGCACCTCGTGGCGTGGGTTCACGTGGCCGATGAGGCCGCGCAGCTCCCGCAGGTCGACCCGCCCGAGACGCTTGCCGAGCACGTCGACGGTGCCGCGAGTCGGATGCACGACCGCTCCGAGCAGGCTGAGGATGGTGCTCTTGCCGGCGCCGTTCGACCCGATGAGCGCCCAATGCTCGCCGGCCCGGACCTCGAAGTCGATCTCGTCGAGGATCGTGCGTCCGCCGCGCACGAAGCCGACCCCCTCGGCCTTCAGAATCGCGCGTTCGGTCACTCCCCCATCCTGCCCGAACCGGCCGTGCATCCGGCGCCCGCGCCTGCGCCTGCGTCTGCGTCTGCGCCTGCGCCTGCGCCTGCGCCTGCGTCGTCCAGCAATCGAGTCCTGAGTAGATGGGTCGAAACGGCTCGGCCCGACCCATCAAGTCCGGACTCGATGGCGGCGGCCGCTCGCCGGCACCGGCAGGGACTTCCATCTACCTGAATTCAGGAGCCGTCCGGAGCGGCGGCAGGCGGCACCGGGGCGCAGCGGAGCGCCGGCGGGGCGCGGCGAGGCGCAGCGGAGCGGCGGCAGGCGGGGCGCAGCGGGCTACGCCTGCGCGGCGCGCACGACGGCGACCAGCGGCGCGTAGAGCGCTTCGCCGGGCGCGACGCCGGTGACCTCGGTCACGATGTCCTCGGCCGCGGCCTCGCGCAGCAGCTTCTGCAGCTCGACGCTCTGCTGGTCCTCCGGCACGTCGAAACGCAGGGCCGCCCCGACAGCTGCGAGGAGGGCATCCGGGGTCCGTCCCGTCGTCGACGCGAAATCGGACGCCGGCCCGATGAAGCGCTCGTTGCGGCCCAGCTTGCGTAGCGGCTCCCGTCCCACGCGCGTGACCTCGTCGACCAGGGAGGGGTTGGCGAACCGGCCCAGGATCGTGGCGCGGTACGTCGCCAGCTCCTCCGGGTCCAGCCCGTGCTTGGCGACCAGGGCGGCCGACGTCTCCGCGAGAGCGGCCTCGGCCGCGGCGCGCACATACGGCATGCCCACCGCCTCGCTGATCGTCGTGGCGCCCGCGAGGAATCCGGTGTACGCGACCGTGGCATGGCCGGTGTTCACCGTGAAGAGCTTGCGCTCGATGTACGGCGCGAGGTCGTCCACGAAGTGGGCGCCCGGGATGCTCGGCTCCGCCCCGGCGAACGGCGTACGGTCGACGACCCACTCGTGGAACGTCTCGACCGTCACGTCGATGCCCGCATCGACCGCCTGGGCGGGCACGATGCGGTCGACGGCGGTGTTGGCGAACACGGCGCGGGCGGCGACCTCGTCGCGCTCGTCGTCGGAAAGTGCGGCGAGCACTTCGGCGGCCAGCAGATCGGTGGCGCCGATCGCGTTCTCGCACGCCATCACGGCGAGGCGCGGCGCTTCGGGAGCACGGGCGCGAAGCCCCGCAGCGATCACAGGGGCGACGAACCTCAGGATGCGGGGGCCGACCGCGGTGGTCACGACATCGGCCGTCGCGACCTCGGCGATCAGGGCATCCTCTTCGGCGGCGCTGTCGAGAGCGCGGAAGCCGGCGACCACGTGCGTCTGCGCGCCCTCGCCGACCTCGTGCACCTCATAGGAGTCCGCAGCCTTGAGCGCGTCGATCAGCTCGGCGTTGACATCGGCGAAGACGAGCTCGTACCCGGCTTCGTCGAGCAGGAGCCCGACGAAGCCGCGGCCGATGTTCCCGGCGCCGAACTGGACGGCTTTCACTCGTTCACGTCCCCGAGCAGTACGAACAGCGCGTCCGCATCCGGTGCGTCGATGAGCTGCTGAACGTCGTCCTCCTCCGAGAAGAGGATGGCGATCTTCGACAGGATCTCGAGGTGCTCGTTGTTCAGCCCGGCGATGCCGACGACGAACCGCACCTCCTCGCCGCCCCAGTCGAGCGGCGAGGTGTACCGGATGAACGACAGGGCCGAGCGCTTGATCTCGTCCTTGGCCTCATTGGTTCCGTGCGGGATGGCGAGGCCGTTCCCCATGAACGTGGACACCGTGCGCTCGCGGTCGAACATCGAGTCCACATAGCCGGGCTCGACGGCGCCGGCCTTCACCAGCAGCTCGCCGGCCTCACGGATGGCGGCTTCACGGGTGGTCGCCGTTCCGGCGGCGACCACGTTCACGGGGTCGAGGATCTCGGTCATTGTCTGGCGTCCTCCGGTGCGGTTCGGGCCTGCTGCGATTTGACGAGGTCGACGACGTCATCGTAAGCCGGGCTGTTCATGAAGTTGTCGACCGAGACATGCTGCGAGGCGGGCGACTGGCCTTTGGCGCGTTCCGTGAGCTCGCGCTGCGTGATCACGAGGTCGGCGGTTCCGTCGAGGTTCGCGATGGCCTGGTTGGTCACGGTCACCCCTTCCACGCCGGCTTTCTTGATCTTGTTGCGGAGCACGGATGCTCCCATCGCGCTCGAACCCATGCCGGCGTCGCACGCGAACACGATGTTACGCACCAGTCGTTCGGTGGCGTCGCCCTGGGCGTCGCCGGTCTCGTGCTCACCCTCCTGCACGAGGCCCCCGAGGACGGACGACGACTTACCCTTGTTCGACTCGGTCTGGGCGACGGCGGCGCTGAGATCGCCGGCGTTGCCCGCGGCCAGGTCGCGGCGGCGGCTGGCGCGCAGGATGATCGACGCCACGACGAACGAAACCGTCGCGGCTCCGATCACCGACAGTGTGACACCGACGATGCTGCTGGCCGGAGACTGGATCAGCACGGCGATGATCGACCCGGGCGAGGCCGGGGCGCGCAGGCCCGAGTTGAACGTCACGTTGATCGCGATGCCGGTCATTCCGCCCAGGATCGCCGCGATGACGATCATCGGCTTCATGAGCACGTACGGGAAGTAGATCTCGTGGATGCCGCCGACGAACTGGATCAGGGCCGCACCGGGGGCGCTCGCCTTGGCGATGCCGAGGCCGAAGATCGAGTAGGCGATCAGGATGCCGAAGCCGGGGCCGGGGTTGGCCTCCAGCAGGAACAGGATCGACTTGCCGCTCTGCTGGGCCTGCTCGATGCCGAGGGGCGTGAGCACGCCATGGTTGATGGCGTTGTTGAGGAACAGCACCTTGCCCGGCTCGATCAGGATGCTCGCGAACGGCAGCAGGTGCGCCGCGACCAGCCAGTTGACCGCGTTGCTCAGGATCGAGCTCAGCCACTCGACGATCGGGGCGATGCCGAAGAACGCGCCGATCGACAAGAGCATGCCGACGATGCCGGCCGAGAAGTTGTTGACCAGCATCTCGAAGCCGGCTTTGATCTTCCCCTCCCACAGCCGATCGATCTGCTTCATGACCCAGGCGCCGAGGGGGCCCATGATCATCGCGCCGATGAACATCGGGATGGTGCTGCCGACGATCACACCCATGGTCGCGATCGAGCCGACCACGCCGCCACGGACTCCGTAGACCATCCGGCCGCCCGTGTTCGCGATGAGCAGCGGCAGCAGATAGGTGATCATCGGGCCGACGAGACCCACGTACTGCTGGAAGGTGTGACCGCTGGGGTCTTGAGCGAGGACGGTCGCGGCGCCGGTCCAGCCGAGCTTGGCCTGATCGCCGAAGCCGCCGAGGATGCCGCTGATCGCCCAGTTGGTGTTCTGGAGCCAGCCGGTGGCGATGAACAGTGCCGTGATGAATCCCCAGGCGATGAACGCGGGGATGTTCGGCATGACCATGTTGGAGAGGAACGTCCCGAACCGCTGCACGTGAACGCGCGCGCCTCCGGGCTTGCTCGTCCTGGTCTCTGACGCCGTTGTCATTGTGATGCCTCATTTCTGTCGGGGTGTGGGGGTTCTTCCGCGATGGCGGCTCGCACCGCATCCCGGGCTTCGGCCGCGCCATCGGCAGCCAGGGCGATCTCGGCCAGGCGCTTCGCCTGTTCGAGGGTGAAGCGCCTGAGAGACAGGCGGACGTCGGCGATGGCCGCCGGCGACATCGAGAGGGTGGTCGCACCGAGGCCGACCAGCACGACCGCGAGCAATGGGTCGGCGGCGGCTTCGCCGCAGATCCCGACCGGTTTGCCCGCGACCCGTCCGGCCTCCCCGGTCTCGCCGATCAGGCGGAGGACGGCGGGATGCCACGGGTCCTGGAAACCGGCCACCGAGCCGAGCAGCCGGTCGGCGGCGAGGGTGTACTGGGTGAGGTCGTTGGTGCCGATCGAGGCGAACGCGGCCTCGCGGAGGATGCGGTCGGCGATGAGCGCCGCCGACGGGATCTCGACCATCACGCCGGCCGTCTTCAGGCCGTACTCGGTGGCGAGACCGACGAAGTAGCGGGTCTCCTCGACGTTCGCGACCATCGGAGCCATCACCCAGAGCTCGGCCTCCGAGACGGCGTCGGCTTCGGCGAGCGCCGTGAGCTGCTCGCGGAGGATGTCCTCGTTGGCGCGCAGCGCCCGCAGCCCGCGCAGGCCGAGGGCCGGATTGTCCTCATGCGCGTCGTTGAGGAACTCGAGAGGTTTGTCGGCGCCGGCGTCGAGCACCCGCACGACGACCTTCTTGCCGGGGAAGTCGGCGAGGAGCTTGATGTACTGCTCCCGCTGCTGCTCGACCGTCGGGGCCATGCGCTGTTCGAGGAACAGGAACTCGGTGCGGAACAGGCCGACGCCTTCGGCCCCGGCGTCGAGCGCCTTCTGCGAGCCGTCGGGCGAGCCGAGGTTGGCCAGCAGGGGAATCGGCGTGCCGTCGGCGAGGGCTCCGGGCTCGACCCCGCCGGTGAGGGCGGCGCGGCGTTCCTCGATGCGGCGCAGGGCGTCGGCTCGCTGCGCGTCGTCCGGATCGACGACCACGGAGCCGGCGCCCGCGTCGACGATCATCTCGGTGCCGTCGGCGAGCGCGTCGGCGCCCGCGACGCCGACGATCGCGACAATCGACTTCTCCCGGGCGAGGATGGCCGTGTGGGAGGTCGGGCCGCCTTCGCGGGTGACGAGGCCGAGCACCTTCGACAGGTCGAGCAACGCGGTGTCCGCAGGAGCGAGATCGTGGGCGACGAGCACGTACGGCTCGTCGGACTCGGGGACACCGGGCGCGGCGCGGCCGGAGAGCACCGCGATGACGCGCTGGGCCACGTCGTCGAGGTCGTTGGCGCGCTCCCCCATGTAGCCGCCGAGGTCGATGAGCATCTCGCGGAACACCCGGAACGCTTCGAAGACAGCGCGCTCGGCGGTCTTCCCGGTGGAGATGCGCTGGGAGATGTCGTCGGCGAGCGTGGAGTCCTCCGCCATCATCGCCTGCGCTTCGAGCACATCCGCCGCCGTGCCGGAGACCTTGCCGGCGCGGACCCGCAGGTCGGCGCCGACCGCGGCCACGGCGTCGGCGACGCGAGCGCGCTCCTCGTCGGCGGTGCGGTCGCTCGCCACATCGGCGGGCTCGGGAAGCGGGTCGGACATCCGGAGCACCGGGCCGAGGGCGATGCCCTGGCCGATGCCGGCTCCAGTGAGGACGCGTGTCGTGGTGTCAGCCATGATCAGGCGTCGTGATCCGTCGCGAGGATCTCGGCGAGGTCGTCGAGGACGCCCTCGGCATCCGCGCTCTCGGTGGTGAGGACGATCTTGTCGCCGTGGTCGATGCCGAGCGAGATGACACCCAGGATGCTGCCGGCGTCGACGGTCTTGCCGCCCTCCTTGGTGAGCTTGACGGCGGCGCCGGATTTGGTGACGGCCTCGACGAACAGCTTCGCCGGGCGGGCGTGCAGCCCATGGCTCGATCCGACAGTGATGATCCGCTCAGCCATTCTGTACTCCTTCGGTGTGGCTCGAAATTGCAGAGGATGCTCCCATAGTGCCGTCGCTGTCGCGCGCAGGGCCAGCGCCGAGAGCCAGGTCGAGCGCGTCGTCACCGGCGAGGGAGGCGGGCGAGACGGCCGGGAGGACGGCCACAGCGGCGCCGACGGCGGCGGCCCGCTCGCGGAGCGCGGGAAGGCTCGCGGAGAGGTGCCCGCCGACGAGCACGACGTCGACATCGTCGAACGTCTCGAGCTGGTCGGCGCTCCCGGCCTCGACGCTCGCAGCGATCCCCCGGCCCGCGGCGGCCTTGCGCACCTTCAGTGCGACGAAGGTGCTGGACGCACCGGCGCCGCACACCACGAGGATCTTCATCGATCTGCCTTTCGGGGACTGCTGATCAAGCGAGGAGCGGATGGAACGGGTGGAACATGTCGAGCGAGTCGAGCGGTGGAGCTGCGGGCTGGATCGTTGCCATGCTCGCCCCCGGGAATGCCCGCCATCCAGCAGCGTTTCTTCCGCGGGGGCGGAAACTTCCCCGAATCCCGTCAGCGCACCGCCGACGAGGTGGTTTACTCAGGTGCAATCGTGCGCGAAGCGCACGCGGAAAGGTCGTGTTACCCGTGGCACTCCCGGCGAAGCAGGCGAGGATGCTGGACATCCTGGCGCGCCGTGACGCCTGGGTGACCGCGGCCGAGCTGGCCCACGACCTCGGTGTGACCACGCGGAGCATCCGGAACTATGTGACCGAGATCAAGGAGACCGCCGCCCCGCTCGAGCCGGTCGAGTCCGGTCCGCAGGGCTATCGGCTCGACCACGACGCCTACCGGCTCTTCCTCGACGAGTCCTCCGCGCCCGGCGGCGGGGACGGCACCGCGGGCTCGCCGCAGGAACGGCTCGTCTTCCTCGTTCGCCGGGTCCTCGAAGAGCCCGACGGCATCGACGTGTACGAGACCGCGGAGAGCGTCTTCGTCAGCGACTCCACCATCGAATCCGACCTGACCCGGATGCGCGGCCTCCTCGCCGACACAGAGCTCACCCTTACGCGGCACGGCGGCCGCGTGCAGCTCACCGGTCCCGAGATCGCGCGCCGCAAGCTGCTGAGCCGCCTGTTCCGCGACGAGATGCGGCAGGGCGTCGTCGACCTGGCGCGCATCCAGGAGGCCTTCGCGTCGCCGGGCCTGCCCGCGTTCAAGTCCGACCTCGTCGAGATGCTCGACGCCCGCGGCTTCTTCGTCAACGAATACGGCATCAACGACGTGCTGCTGCACATGGCGGTGGCCCTCGACCGCGTGAAGAAGCAGCGCGCTCTCCCCGCGGCGTCCGACGCGGACGTGAGCGAGACCATTCGGCTCCTGGCCGACGACCTCGGCGCCCTGATCACCCGGCACTTCGCCGTGACCCTCGACCCGACCGAACTGCACTACCTGGCGATCCTGCTGCGCACCCGGGTGATCGCGCCCGGCGCCGGCGAGGCCACCGTCGCCGAGTTCGTGAGCGGCGACGACCTCGAGGTGGTCCGCGGCATCGTCGCCCGGGCATCCGCAGAGTACCTGGTCGACCTGCGCGACGAGGACTTCATCGTCCGGCTCACCCTGCACGTGCAGAACCTGGTGGCTCGCGCCCACGAGAAGTCGTATTCGCGCAACCCGCTGACCCGCTCGATCAAGAGCTCGTACCCGATGATCTACGAGCTGGCCGTGTACATCGCCAGCCGGCTGCAGACCGCGGAGGACATCGTGGTCAACGACGACGAGATCGCCTACATCGCGATGCATGTCGGCGCCTACCTCGAGCAGCAGTCACGGCGTCGGGATGCGGTGACCTGCGCGGTCGTCTGCCCGAACTACTACGACATGCACATCCTGCTGCGGGAACGGCTCGAGAGCGCCCTCGGCGACGAGCTCGATGTCACCAGCGTGATCACCTCGACGGACGCGGACTGGGACGCCATCGACGCCGACCTGGTGCTCACCACGATCGAGCCGGGCGGCCACCGGGAGAACGCCATCGTCGTGCAGCCGTTCCTCACCGAGGCCGACATCGAGCACACGCGCCAGGCCATCGCGCGCATCCGCCGGCAGCGCCGACGCGTCCGCATCAAGAACGACCTGCTCGAATACTTCGACGAGTCGCTGTTCCTGCGCAACTTCTACGCACACGACCCGATAGCGATGATCCAGGCGCTGGGCGGCCGGATGATCGCAGCGGACGCCATCGACCAGGAGTACGTCGACCGCACGATCGAACGCGAGCAGATGTCGTCGACGGCGTTCACGGACTCGCTCGCCGTTCCGCACGCCATGACGATGAGCGCCAAGCGGACGGCGATCGCGATCGTGGTGAACGACACGGCGATGGACTGGGGGGATGCGCGGGTCAACGTCATCGCGTTCATCGCCTTCGACGCCGCGGGGCGCGGGAGCTTTCAGACGGTGTTCGACCAGTTCGTGGAGGTCTTCTCCGACCGGGATGCCGTGCTGCAGCTCATCCGGCGCTCTGAGACGTTCGCGGCGTTCATCGACGAGCTGGTGCGCATCATCGACTCGTGAGGGCGGGGTCGTGAGGGGTGGGGCGCGGCCGACGGAAACAGCTGACCCGACACAAAACGTCTTTCGCTTGTCCGGGCGGCCAGGAACCTCGTGGAAGCTCTCGACTCGGAGCTCCGGTTCTAAGACACGAGACAAGAAGACGAACTGGCGCGCACGATCGACGCGTGACCTACTCGAAGACGGGCGAGAGGAAGCGGCGCTCGTAACGGCGGATGCACTGGGTCTCGTTGGCGAACCGCACGGCTTCGACGCACTCCGGGTCGACGGCGGCCGCCGCACGGTACTTCTCGTACTCGGCGAACGACGGGAAGGTGAACAGGGCGAACGCCTCGTCGCTGTCGCCCTCGCTCGGCATGAAGTAGCCGTGATGGGTTCCGCCGAGCTTGTCGACCAGACGGATCCAGCGCTGACCGTAGTCGGTGAACTCGGCCAGTTTGGCGGGGTCGATCTCGTAGCGCAGATGAACGGTGATCACAGCTGAGCCTCACTTTCCGCCGGAGCGAGTCGGGTGGTTGGGGGATCCCTCCGCGAGTCTAGGGGGCGCGGTCGTCGGGCCCGGCACGCCGTGGTCACGCCCGGGCGAGGGTGCCGATCTTCTCGGTGCCCTTGTAGACGACGAGCGTGTCGCCGTCGACCTTCACCGATCTCATCATCGTCAGCCAGGTGTCCATGCCCGGGCAGCCCACCTGCGTGGCGACGAGAACGCCGATCTCGATCGTTCCGCCGGAGTCGGTCCAGGTGGCGCTGAAACGGTTGCAGCCGTCGCTGCCCGAGACGGTGCCGTCGCTGTTGAAGACGGCGCTCGGCTTGCCGGCACCGTCTTCCCCCCAGCTGCCGACGGGCGACGAGGCCGATCCGGTCGGCGCCGCGGACGAGCCGGCGGAGGGCGACACGGTCGGGGTCGGGGACGGGGATGGGGTCGCGGACGCGTTCGCGGACGCGGACGGACTCGACGGTTCGGGCTGCGCCGACGAGCAGCCGGCGAGCGCGGCAGCGGCCGCGAGCGCGATCGCTGTCACGAGCGCGACGAGGGCTGCACGCGTCTTCATGATTTCAACCTAGCGAGGCCGGACACCGCAGGGAACGGGAGTCCCGCCCCGATTGCGGTGGGCGGTGCACGGCGTACCGTGTCGGCCATGACCGACGCAGCACCGACCAATGACGACCTCGAGACCATCGCCTCCCTGATCAAAGCCTCGAAGGTGGCACTCCTCACCACGCAGACCGTGGACGGCGACCTCCACTCCCGCCCGCTGGCGACCCAGGAGGCCGAGTTCGACGGCGACCTCTGGTTCCTCATCCACGATCCGAGTCCGAAGGTCGCGGACATCCGGGCGCATCCCAGCGTGAACGTCGCCTACGACACCGGCAAGGGCTACCTGTCGATCGCAGGCACCGCCGAACTGGTGCACGACCGCGAGAAGGTGGACGAGCTGTGGACGCCCGCGATGGAGGCGTGGTTCCCCGCCGGCAAGGACGACCCCGAGGTCGCCCTCCTGCTGGTGCACGCGAGTTCCGCGGAGTTCTGGGCCTCCCACGAGCCAGGCATCGTGACCGCCTTCAAGATCGCGCGGGCCGCCGTGACCCATCGGCCTCCGGATGTGGGCGAGAACCGCTCCGTGGAGCTCTAGCCCCGCCTTCGCCCTATCCCACCGGTACTGTGTGCTGCACTTCGGCCTCGACGCCGATCCGGACACTGCGCTTGGCTGTGGCCGCAGCGATCAGCATCACGACCACCGCGCCGACCGTGATCGCGGCGCCCGCCCAGAGCGGCGACGTGTAGCCGAGGCCGGCGGTGATGGTGAGCCCGCCGATCCAGGCGCCGAGCGCATTGCCCAGGTTGAAGGCGGCGATGTTGGCGCCGGACGCGAGCGTCGGCGCGTGATCGGCGTACTTCATCACGCGCGTCTGGAGGCCGGGCACCGTCGCGAAACCGAACCCGCCCATCAGCAGCAGGGCCACGATCGTCGCAATCGGATTCGGCGCCACCAGGGCGAAGCCGGCGAGCACGACGGCGAGGCCGATGAGGATGATCACCAGGCTCTTGTCGAGGGAGCGGTCGGCGAACCGCGCGCCCAGCGCGTTGCCCACGAAGAGCCCGACGCCGAACAGGATGAGCAGCCACGGCACCGCCGACGTTGCGAACCCGGAGACCTGGGTGAGTGTGTATGCGATGTACGTGAACGCTCCGAACATCCCACCGAAACCGAGGACGGTGACGACGATCGACAGCCACACCTGGCCGGACCGGAATGCGGTGAGCTCATGCCTGAGGCCCCCGCCGCGGTTCTTTGCGGCGGAACGTGGAACGAGGAGCGCGACACCGGCGAGGGCGATCACACCGATGACCGTGATGGCCCAGAACGTGGAACGCCAGCCGAACGCCTGACCGAGCAGGGTTCCGAAGGGCACGCCGAGCACGTTGGCGGCGGTCAGTCCGGTGAACATGATTGCGATGGCGCCGGCCCGCTTCTCCGAGGCGACCAGGCCGGCGGCGACCACCGATCCGATGCCGAAGAACGCTCCGTGGCAGAGGGCGGCGAGGATGCGGCCGGTGAGCATGACCTCGTAGGTCGGGGCGACGGCGGAGAGAGCGTTGCCGGCGATGAAGAGCACCATGAGGCCGATGAGCGCCGCCTTGCGGGGGACGCGCGTGAGGGCGGCGGTGAGACCGAGCGCCCCGACGACGACCGCGAGCGCGTAACCCGAGATGAGCCAGCCCGCGGCGGCCTCGTCCACCTGGAACTCGGCGGCGACTTCGGGCAGGAGTCCGGCGATGACGAACTCGGTGAGGCCGATGCCGAAACCTCCGAGGGCGAGGGCGATGAGGCCGATGGGCATGAGAACTCCCTGACAGGTTGGGTCGAGTCGATGATGCGCGTACCCTGTTAGTTGCAGACGCGTCATAAATAGTTGCACATGCAACTACTTCCTGCAACCCCGGATGCCGGGCCGGCGGCCGAATGGCTGCTCGCCCACCGAACAGAACAGAGAGGCCCGACATGGGAATCGCCGACGATGCCGTCGAGGTGCGCGCCCAGGGCTGGCGAACACTCGCTGCGCTCCACAACTTCATCGAGAACGAGCTCGAACGCTCCCTCACCGCCGAGGTCAAGCTCTCGGTGGTCGAGTACACGGTGCTCGACGCCCTCAGCCGCCAGGACGGCTGGCACATGCGCATGCAGCAGCTCGCCCGTGCCAGCGCCCTGAGCCCGAGCGCGACGACCCGCCTCGTCAACCGGCTGGAGGAGCGCGGACTGCTCACGCGCATCCTGTGCGACGACGACCGCCGCGGAATCTACACCGAGCTGACCGCCGCAGGCCATCGGCTGCTCGACCAGGCGCGCCCCATCCACGACGAGGCCCTCGAGAACGCCCTGACCTCAGCCAACGGCGTTCCCGAGCTCGCCGGCCTCATCGCGGCGCTCCCCCAGCTCGCCCTCGCGCACTAGCTGTAGTGCTCAGGGGCGTTGCCGCGCTCAGCGCTCACGCCCCTGGCCGCCCACTCACCTCCATCCCGCACCTACAAGCCACTGAGTTGTCGCAAATTGTCGTAATGGGCGCGATTTCGGCCCTCATAACGACACTTTGACCCAACTCAGCGAGCGGGGCCGCCTCGAGCCTGTGGATAACGGGGGTCAGCGGAGCGCTGCGCCGGGCGAGCGCGTCAGCGAAGCGCTCACTCCCACTTCCAGATCTCGCGCACCTCGATGCGACCGAACCGCGCCATCGGGTGCTTCGCCGCGATCCCGACGGCCTCATCGATGCTGTCGCACTCGAGGATGTCGTAGCCCGCGACCCACTCCTTCGCCTCCGCGAACGGTCCGTCCGTGACGTCGAGACGGCCTTGGCGCAGTCGCACCGTCTTGGCCTCCTCGATCGGCCGCAGCCGGTCGCCGTCCGCGCGCCGGCCGCTCTTCTCGAGCTCAGCCACCCAGTCCTCGATGTTGTCGTCTTCGGCGCGGTACGGCTCGGCTCCGGTGTCCGTGCGGATCAGAAGCAGATAGTTCATGTCGTCCTCCTTGGTTGTGACGGTACGCGACGGTATGTGACGGTACGTGAGGACGTCGCGCAGGCACCACGACAATTCGACTAAACCGCCGAAGATTTTCTGAAACCCGTCCGAATCGGGCCGCCCGCGCCCCCGGTGTTCACCGGCACCACTCTGGCGCCGGCCCAGTTCGGGGGCGTATAACGGTGCCATGAGCGACGCGATCACGACCTGGATCGATCTGTACCGCCGAGCATGGGAGAGCAACGACCCCGACGACATCCGCGCACTCTTCACGGAGGACGGCTCGTACCGCACCGAGCCGTTCGCCGAACCGTGGGACGGCCACCTCGAGATCGTCGAAGGCTGGCTGGACGCCCAGGACGAGCCCGGTGCCGCCACCTTCGAGTGGCGTCTGGTGGGTCAGGATGGTCCCCTGTACTTCGTCGAAGGCGTGACCGACTATCACGCCGGCCCGATCTACAGCAATCTGTGGCTCGTTCGACTGGCCCCGGATGGCCGCGCCGAAGAGTTCACCGAGTGGTGGATGGAACAGGACGCCACAGAGGAATAGGAGCCACACACGACTACAGCGAGCCCAGCAAGAGACCGAGCCCGGCTGCGGCGAGCGCCAGCACCATCATCCCGAACCCGTTGACCAGCGCGGCGCGGTACCGTCGCTGCTGCGCGAGCCGCACGGTCTCGTAGCTCGCCGTGCTGAACGTCGTGTAGCCGCCGAGGAAGCCGGTGCCGAGGACCGCCCTCCACTCCGTCGGGAGCCCGTGCGTGAGCGCCAGCCCGGTGACCAGCCCGAGCAGCAGCGAGCCGCTCACGTTGATGACCGTCGTTCCGAGGGGGAAGTTCACGGCGAAACGGCTGCGCAGCACCCCGTCGAGCACCAGCCGCGCCACCGCGCCGACCCCGCCCGCGACCCCGACCGCGAGCACCAGCAGCGGCGTCACCGGACCGCCATCCGGCCGATTCGTGCGGCGAGCGCGATTCCCGCGACCGATGCGAGGGCTCCGACGACGATCGTCGCGATCGCGTACAGGATGCTCCCGCCGAGGTTCTGGGCCAGGATCAGCCCGTCGGCGTCGACCGCGAACGCGCTGTACGTCGTGAACCCGCCGAGGATGCCGGTGCCGGCGAACAGGCGGACGTTGCGGCGCATCCCCGTGTCCGAGCCCCGCAGCGCGAGCGTCTCCAGGAGCATCCCGAGCACGAAAGCCCCGACGACATTGATGCAGAACGTGCCGACCGGCAGGCCGGCGACCGTCGGGATGGCCGCCGCGACCAGGTAGCGGGCCGCCGTGCCCAGCATGCCGCCGACGAAGACCAGTGCGATGTACCGCCAGTGCAGGTGCACCGGCACCACCCTTTTCGATGACACGCAGAGTCCACCCTTCAACCGAGAAGCGTAGGAACTATCAGCATCCGATGCGGTTCGGGCGACCGGGCGCCCCGGCGAGATCCATCGCCGTTCGCCTACTATACCGGCGGCTCCTCCCACGGCAGCCGCCCGTCGCCCTCGACCGGTGCGGTCGGGATCACGATCACCGGACGGTGCTGCCGGTGCGCCAGATGCACGGCCACCGAGCCGTTGAAGAACTCCCGGATGCTCCCGCGGATCCCCGCCTCACGCGTTCCGACCACGATGTAGCGCGCATCCACCTCTTCGGCCAGTCGCGCCAGCGCCCAGGCCGGATCGCCGGCGAGCTGTTCGAGCGAGAAGGGCACACCGAGCGGTGCGAGGACCCTGCGCACCTGCTCCTCCAGCTCCGGGTCGAACCGTTCCTCTTCCACCTCGGGCAGATCGGGGTCGTACGGGAGCGCCACGACGGTCCCGTCGACGTAGCTGGACACCAGGTAGCGATTGGGGTCGACGTTCGCGCACACCAGCGGGACGTCGAGGTCGTCGGCCAGCCTGGCCGCCTGCTCCAGCACCGTCACCGGCTGTCCCGCGACGACGGCGACGAGGATGCCTCCGCGCAGGGTGTGGTCGGTGCCGCTCATGTGTCCAGTGTGGTGGGCGGGAGCATCCGCCGTCCAGAGGCGCGGCGAGGGATGCCGTACACCACTCACGCGGGATGCCGCGGACCCTTGGCTCCGGCAGCAGGGTGGGGTACGGTCGCCAGAGACCGGCCGTGCCAGAAGGGAGCCCGATGAGTTTCGAGAAGCCGCCTCTTCCGCGCGAGCGGCGACGTACGACGCGGGGCCTCCGGCCGCTGCCGGAGCTGACCAGGGACCTGGTCGCCCAGCTGCGGCGACTGGTCGCGAGCGAAGTGCTGCTGTTCAAGACGGAGATGACGGCCAAGGCCAAAGCGGCCGGGGTCGGGGTCGGCCTGCTCGTCGGCGCGCTGATCTTCGTGTTCTTCGCGCTCTGCGCGCTCGTGGCCACTGCGATCCTCGCGTTCGCCCTCATCCTGCCCGCCTGGCTGGCTGCTCTGGTGGTGGCGGGCATCCTGCTGCTGCTCGCGGGCATCGCGGCATTGATCGGCCGCGCCAGCCTCAAGCGCGGGCTGCCCCCGGTGCCCGACGACCTCAAGCAGGAACTGGGCGACGACCTGCGCGCCCTGAAGGGAGAGCGACCGTGACCGACGGCCGACCCGAGCGCCCGCCGCTGCCGAAGGATGCCGGCATCCACACCATCCAGCTCGACCTCGAGCAGACCAGGGACGAGGTCGCCTCCACGCTCGACGACCTCTTCGCCACGTTCAACCCGGGCGTGCAGATCCGTTCCCACCCCGTGTTCTTCGCCGGGCTGTTCCTGGCCATGGTGGGTGCCGCCGCCGGCGCTGTGCTCATGCTGACGCGGGGACGGTCGCGTGGCGGTCGCTGACAGCGGGAGCTCCGGCTCGCCACGGGCGAAGGCGGTCGGGCGCATCGAGGGGATGCACCGGGTCTCGTGGTTCAAGCTGCCGTGGGGCTTCATCCTGAAGCGCACGATGCGCAGCTTCACCACGAATGCGACCACCGATCTGGCCGCCGGTCTCACCTACTTCGGTGTGCTCTCGCTGTTTCCGGCGATGATCGCGCTGGTGAGCATCCTGGGCCTGATCGGCCAGAGCACGGCCGGGATCGACGCCCTGTTCGGGGTCGTCGAGCAGCTGGCGCCGGGCACCCTGGATGCGGTGCGCGCGCCGATCGAGAACCTCGCCTCCTCCCCTGCCAGCGGCTGGGCCCTCGCCATCGGCATCGTCGGCGCCGTGTGGTCGGCGTCGGGCTACGTCGGGGGCTTCGGTCGCGCTCTCAATCGGATCTACGGGGCCCCCGAGGGACGCGGCGTGGTGTCGCTGCGGGGAACCCAGCTCGGCGTGACGATCGCAGCACTGCTGCTGGTCGCCCTGATCGCGTTGATGCTCGTCGTGTCCGGGCCGGTGGCGACGGCGATCGGCGACGCGCTCGGGATCGGCGAGACGGTTCAAGTGGTGTGGTCGGTGCTCAAATGGCCGGTGCTCGTGATCGCACTCGTGCTGCTGGTGGCTCTGCTCTACTACGCGACGCCGAACGTGCGGCAGACGAGGTTCCGCTGGCTGACCACGGGTTCGTTCGCCGCGATCGTCGTGCTCGGTGTCGCGTCGGCGCTGTTCGCCTTCTATGTGGCCAACTTCGGCAGCTACGACAAGACGTACGGCACCCTGGCCGGGATCATCGTCTTCCTGCTGTGGATCTGGATCGCCAACGTCGCGCTGCTCCTCGGCGCAGAACTCGACTCGGAGGTCGAACGGGCCCGCGAACTGGTGAGCGGCATCGAGGCGGACACCGAGCTGCGGCTTCCCCTGGCGTCGTCGAAGGCGCTCGCGAAGGCTCGGGATGCCGCGGACGCGGACATTCTCGCCGCCCGCGAGGTCCGGCGGCGGTATCGTCCGGAGGTGTGAGGTCTCGGGGTGGAGCGGGAGTTCCGGGTCCGCTGGTTAGGCTCGGACCATGAGCTCCGACCCCGTCACGCCCGGCACCACGTCACCTGACTCGCGCGGCCGCACCGGCCTGCACCTGGTCGGGCGCGACCTCGACCGCAACCCGGATGTGCGCGTCCGCGATGTCGAGGTGACCTCCGACGGGTGGCACGTGCTGCGGCGCACGACCTTCGAATTCCGCGGGCGCGACGGCGAGTGGACCACGCAGTCCCGCGAGACGTACGACCGCGGCAACGGCGCGACGATCCTGCTCTACGACCCGGATGCCCGCACACTTCTTCTGACGCGTCAGTTCCGTCTTCCGGCGTATGTCAACGGCCACCCGGACGGACTGCTCGTCGAGGCGGCGGCCGGGCTGCTCGACGACGACTCCCCCGAGGACGCCATCCGCCGCGAGGCCGCCGAGGAGCTCGGGGTGACCGTCGGCGCGCTGCGGCACCTGTTCGACCTGTTCATGAGTCCCGGCTCGGTCACGGAGCGCGTGCACTTCTTCGCCGCCCCCTACGCCGCGGCCGATGTGAGCGGGGGCGGCGGCGTCGAGGCGGAGGGCGAAGAGATCGAGCCGGTGGTGGTCGGCTACGACGAGGCGCTCCGGATGCTCGACGACGGTCGCATCGTCGACGGCAAGACAGCCGTCCTGCTGCAGTGGGCGGCCCTGAACCTCTTCTGACCCGCTCCCGGCCGGCTCCCGCCGGGCGCAGCCGCTACTTGAGGGCGTAGCCCGTCGCGTTGCCGAAGTCGATGTGCAGGTGGTTGCAGGTGTCGTCGAAGGGCACGAAGTTGGTCAGGCCGATCGAGGAGCGGCAGCCGACCTGCCCGAGTCCGGAGCCGGCGGGGACCAGCGGGTCGAGGATGTCGATGAGCTCCACCGACTTGGCGTCGCCGCCGCTGAGGGCCTGGCCGTCGAGCAGGTAGAAGTCGACGGCGTGGCCTCCGCCGTTCGCGTAGTGCGACGAGTCGGTTCCGGCGCCCTCGATCTGGCCCGTGCATCGGCGGTTGATGTCGCTCACGCCGACCTGCCGGAAGTGGTCGAGCGCGATCGAGATGGCCTGCAGCACGCGGTAGTCGATGCCACACTCGGGCACCGCCTTGCCTTCGGCGAGGTTGGCGATCTCGGGGATGTGGTCGGGCGTCGAGCCGACGAGCCGGCCGGTGGCGACGGCGCCCATCAGCTGGGTGGCCAGGGCCTGGACGGTGGGCGAGACGAATGTGTTCTCAGTGGAGTCGAGCGCCGCACTGGCCTCGGCGACCGAGTAGCCGTCGCGTGCGACCGTCTGGATGGCGGCGGTGCCACCGCCGGTGAGCGTCTGCACCGCGAGCGCGACGCGGGTGTCTCCGGCGACCGAAGCGGTGTCGGAGGTGGCGTAGGCGGGGAGGGCCGCGGTTCCGAAGAACGCGGACAACGCCAGGAAGACGACGGCATGGAAGCCGAGACGGCGCTTGTTCCCGCCGCGGAGCCGGGCGAACGCCCCACGCATGCCGTGCGTGGATGCCGCTCGCTCACTGGGCACCGGTCGCTGGGCGGCGACCACGCGCCGCGCCGACGGTTCACGCCGCGCCGACGGCTCACGCCGTGCTGACGCCTCGCGCCGCGCCGACGGCGCTCCCTGCACAGACGCCTCGCGCCGCGACACACGCCCGCTCCGCGACGACCGCGTCGGCTGAGCCGCCGTGCGCTCGTGCTCGAGCCTGTCGCGCCTGCTCTGCCACCTCTGCCCGCCATCGTCGAGCACCGCGGCGTCGTCTGGAGTCACGGGGGACTCCTGGACACCGACGACGATCGGGGCTCTGTACGTGCGGCGAGACCGCAGCGGAGCACTGGAGTGGGGCAAGTCGGGGGCTTTCTGGGCGGGGGAAGAGCGCCGGGCTTGGCGCAACGCGTACTTACCATCATGGCCTTAAACCGCCTGGGAGGGAACTTGACACGACGAAGTGCCGAGTCCGGAGGGGCCCTTCCTGCATGTTCGGGTCATGCAGAAAGTGCCCCTCTGTCCGGGGGCGAGCCGGGAGGGATCGTGTGACGATCCCGCCACCTTCTCGACTGGAGCGAGCGTACATCCCGGTGAGCGGTAGGTTTTCGGGGGGTACGGTCAGTACGACATCGCCCGTCCGGCTTCTCGGTCGGCGGATTCGCCGGCCCCGCTCACGGCACGGAGACGGCCAGTTCGACCCCTCCGGGCCGCTCCCTCAGAATCACCTCAGAATGTCTGGAGAGGTCTCGAAGTCCGATGCCGGGCCGCGCACGGAGGAGCCGCCCGCCCGAGTTGACGATCACCGTCACGCCGTCCCGGATGCTCGGACGGATCGCCAGACCCACCGGCGACCCGTCCCCGTGACGCACCGCGTTCGCGAGCCCTTCGGACACCGCATCCACCACCACCTGGCAGCGCACCGCGTCGTCCAGGCGCCCCCAGACGTGATCGTCGATGGTCGCCTCCAGCGGCATCGCCGAGCTCCAGCTGTCGACGAGCCTCGCGAGCTGCTCCCGCGGGGCCGGGTCGTCGCGATGCTCCCGTTCGAGCTCGGTGCGGACGCGTTCGACCGCCTCGCGAACCGTGCGCTCGGCATCCGCGTCGTCGCCGGCACTGAGGGCGAGCGCCGTGGCGATCAGATCGGCCTGCACCCCCGAGTGCAGGAGGCTGGCGAGCCCGGTGCGCTCGTGGTCGTAGGCCGCGCGCACCCGCGCCGCTGTGGCGACGCTCGTCTGCAGCGACTCCTCGAGCTCGCGTGCGTCCTCGCCGAGCCGCGTCGAGAGGGAGCCGACCAGGGCCACCGCGCAGGCGATGACCGGGTACAGCGCCGCCTGGAACCAGAGGCGCTCCGTGGTGAGCCCGAGTCCGGCGAGGAGCACCGTGCTCTCGAGCGCGACCACGACCCCCGTGACGGCATACCCGACGATGATCACGATCGTCGCGGCGGCTCCGGATGCCCGGCGGGCGAGAGCGCTCACCGCGCGGTTGCCCGCGTAGAGCAGTGCGCCGCCGACCACCGAGTGCACCGCCGTGACCGCGGGACCGTACGTTCCGAGCGCATACGGGATGACGAGCGCGACGAAGAGCGCAGCCGTGAGGCCGGCCGGCGCCGGCTGCAGACCCGTGAGGGCGGCGGCGAGCCAGTCGCGCATCCGGGGTCGTGGCAGTTCGGCGGCGTCGGTTGCCGCGGTGGGGTCGTCGGCGGAGTCGAACAGGTCGTGGCTCACCGGGCGCACGATGTCGTTCGCGATCGAACGTAGGAGTTTCGATGCCTCGCTCGCCGGCAGTCCGGGGCGGATGGCCGGCCGCACGGTCTCGTCGATCCGCGCGAGCACCTCGTCGACGGCCCTCTCGCGCAGCGTCTCGATGCGGCGGCGGCCGTTCTCGCCGTCGGCCTGCGCGGCCCGCTGTACCGCCCGGAGCCGGCGGAGAACACCGAAGTGCTCGCGCACGAGGTCGACGCTGATCGCGATCAGCGAGAAGCCGGCGACGCACACCACGACGTTGATGGCGATCCTCGAACCGAGGTCGCCCACCTGCACCGAGTAGCCGAGGATCGCGGCGGATGCGAGGAACAGGAAGGGGCGCACCAGGCCGATGGCGGCGAACACGGTCACCACCGCAGGGGCCCGGAACGCGCCGCGGAACGGCTTGATCAGAAAATACGCGATGAGCATCAGGATGCCCACGCCGACGTGCCCGAGGGCCGCGACCATCCAGATGGCGCCCGCGGGTTCCGTGATCTCGACGTACTGCATCCCCGACATCACCGTGAGCGCGAACGGTGCGGTGACCAGCCAGGTCCACTCGGTGATGGCGCTCGGCCCGGTCGCTCGGGACAGCAGCCGGAGCGTGCTCGGCGAAATCATCCGAGCCCCGTGGCCGGGTCGCCGTAGGTCGCGATGTAGGCGGCCGCCGTCGCAACGCGCGGCGTCATGCTGTCGTCCCCCGACAGGCCGAGCGCGGCGAAGATGCGTTCGACGCTCTTCTCGACGGCGCGCACCGACACGTCACGGCGGCGGGCGATCTCGGCGTTGGAGAGGCCGGCAGCCAGCAGCCGAACCGTTTCGAGCTGGGTGCTGGTGAGCACGTGCAGCGCCGCCTGAGCGGTGCGCGGCGCGAGCTCGCGGGCGAGGGGGCGGTCGTCGAGGGCTGCGTCGGCGGCGTCCACGAGTTCGTCGATCGACTCGATCGCGCCTTTGTTGACGAACGACGCGCCTGCTACGACATCGCGGGCCCGGGCCGAGGCGGCTTCACGCGACAGGTTGGTGAGGAAGACCACGGCCACGTGCGGCGCCCGTGAACGGATCACGCCGGCGAGTTCGACGCCGTTGGGCCGCTCGCCGAGGTCGATGTCGGTGATGAGCAGATCGGGGTCGAACGACTCGAACGCGTCGAGGGCGTCGGATGCCCGCCCGAACGCCTCGACGGCGAAGCCACGGCCGCGCAGAGCGTCGGCGATGAGGGAGCGCATGAGCGCGTGGTCCTCCACCACCAGCGCCCGTCTCGTCCATTCGCCAGCCGTCATGCTCGTCAGGATAACCGCGCGGTGGGGGCGTTCCAGCCGCTCCGGTACCCCAATTCGGGGTCGGGGAGGATCACCCGCCCCGGGGTTCGCGCGGCCCGGGGCGGGTGGTTCGGGCGTCAGCGTGCGAAACGCAGCGTGACGAGCTGGAAGGGGCGGAGCGAGACCGTCGCGCCGGACGCGTCCGACGCGGACACCGCATCCGCTGCCGTCTCGCGTTCGAGCAGGTCGGTCTCGGTCACCCCGGTGTGCGGGAAGGTGGTCGAGATCGTCGCGGTCGCCCGCGAACCGTGGGACTCGTACAGTCGCACGACCACGTCGCCGGAGCCGTCTTCGGCGAGCTTGACCGTCTCGATCACCACAGCCGGGCGCGAGGATGCGACCAGCGGCTCGACCGGGGCGCTCGAGACAGGGCGCACCGGCAGGTTGAGCCGGTAGCCCTCCTCGATCGCGCTCTCGACTCCGCCGACGACGATCGCCGAGTGCAGCGTGTGCTCGCCCTGGTCGGCCTCGGGATCGGGGAACATCGGCGCGCGCAGCAGGGTCTGCCGCACGAGCGAGTACGTCCCGCCGCCTTCGCGGGCGTGCCGGGTGATGTCGTGCCCGTAGGTCGCATCGTTGGCCACGCCCACGCCGAAGGTCGCGTCCGCCACGTGCACCCAGCGGTGCGCGGGGGTCTCGAAGCGGGCCGTGTCCCAGCTGGTGTTCGTGTGGGTGGGACGGTCGATGTGTCCGAACTGGATCTCGGAGCGGGCGGATGCGGTGTGCACGTCGACGGGAACCGCGAGTTTGAGCATCCGCTGCCTCTCGTGCCAGTCGACGTGCGTCTCGATGTCGAGGGCGCGTGAGCCCGCGGCGAGCGAGACCGTCTGCGTGACCACAGAGGAGCCGAAGCTGCGCACGATCCGCAGCCCGACGCGCTCGGGCGTGTCGGCCACCACCTCGAGGCTGTCGAGCTCGGTGAGGTCGACAGCCGACCGCCGGTATTCGACGTCGACGTCCCAGGCGTCCCACTGCGTGGGGGTGTCGCGGAACAGCTGCAGCACATTGGCCCGCGTTCCGGGCGGCAGCACCTCGCGCTCGGTCGCCCGCTCGACGATCGACGTGATCAGGCCCGAGGCGTCGATCCGGATGCTCAGCACAGCGTTCGACAGCACGTGAGCGTCGCCGTCACGCTCGAGCCGCGCATCCGTGCCCACCACCGGCGCTGCTGCGCCGAACGCCGCCACCCCGTCGACCGCGTAGGGCGACGCGTTGAAGACGACTCCGTCGGCCGCTCCGCCACCGAGTGCCGCGACCGCTTGCGCGATCAGGCCTTCGAGCGAGGCGGCGACCGCGGCGTAGTTCTCCACCGCCTGGTCGTGCACCCAGCCGATCGACGACCCGGGCAGGATGTCGTGGAACTGCTGCAGCAGCACCGTCTGCCAGGCTTCGCGCAACGCGGCGACCGGATACTCGGCCCCGGTGCGCACAGCGGCCGTGGTCGCCCACAGCTCGGCCTCGTGCAGGAGGTGCTCGCTCCGGCGGTTGCCCTGCTTGGTGCGCGCCTGCGACGTGTAGGTTCCGCGGTGGAACTCGAGATAGAGCTCTCCGGCCCACACGGGCGCGGGGTCGAACTCGGCGGATGCCGCTGCGAAGAACTCGGCCGGAGTGGCGACGCGCACGATCGGCGATCCCTCGAGATCGGCCGTGCGACGGGCCGCAGCGACCATCTCACGCGTCGGTCCGCCGCCGCCGTCGCCGTAGCCGAAGGGCACCAGCGAGGTGTTCGCCCGGTCCTTGTCCTGGAAGTTCTGCTCGGCGTGCGCGAGCTCCGCGCCGGAGAGCTGGGAGTTGTAGGTGTCGACCGGCGGGAAGTGGGTGAAGATGCGGGTGCCGTCGATGCCCTCCCAGTCGAAGCTGTGGTGCGGGAACCGGTTGCTCTCGTTCCACGAGATCTTCTGGGTGAGGAAGTAGTCGGCTCCGGCCGCCCGCGCGATCTGCGGGAGCGCGCCGGTGTAGCCGAACGAATCGGGCAGCCACACCTCTTTCGGCTCGAAGCCGAACTCCTCGAGGAAGAACCGCTTGCCCTCCACGAACTGCCGCGCGAGGGCCTCGGAGCCGGGCATGTTCGTGTCCGACTCCACCCACATGCCGCCCACCGGCACGAAGCGGCCCTCGGCCACCCGCGCCCGGATGCGCTCGAACAGCTTCGGGTAGAACTGCTTCATCCAGGCGAACTGCTGAGCCGACGAGCAGGCGAAGACGAAGTCGGGGTCCTGGTCCATCAGGTCGAGCACGTTCGAGAAGGTGCGAGCGCATTTGCGGATCGTCTCGCGCACCGGCCACAGCCAGGCCGAGTCGATGTGCGCGTGGCCGACGGCGAAGACGCGGTGGGCGGTCGCCGCGGCGGGCGACGCCAGCGCCGGCGCCAGCACGGACCGGCCCGCGGAGGCCGTGCCGTGCACGTCGAACGGGTCGACAGCATCCACGACGGCGTCGAGGGCGGCGAACAGGGATGCCCGGCGCGGCGACGTCGCAGGCAGCTGCGTCGCAAGGCCGTGCGCGGTCCAGATGTCCTGGATCAGCTCCCAGACCTCGCGGTCGCGGTGCACCACGTCCATGCGCCGCAGCGTATAGATCGGAGTCTGCGGCGCCGTGGACTTGCGCCCGAGCTTCGTCGGGACGAAGTCGACGAACTCGCTGCCGACATCCGGGTTCGACGCCGCCTCGACGAACACCTCGAAGGAATCGCCGGGAGCCGCCCGCAGCCGGACGTAGCCGTTGTAGGGCTCGATGGCCTTCAGGATGCTGCCGTCCAGCGCGTACACGAGGCCCTCGGCCTGGAACCCGACCTGGCCGGCGGTGAAGCCGAGGTCGACGACCAGCTCGACATCGTCGGGATCGGCCGCCCACTCGGCCGGAACGGTGCCGGTCAGCCGGAACCACACTGTGCCCCACGGACGACCCCACGGGCGACCGACCGCGAACGGCGCGTAAGTCGCGGCGACGGCCTGCGCGAACGGCACCGGCTCATCCGGCACCTCCCACGCTTCGATCGTCACGGGCACGCTCGCGCGCTCCACGGCGGGGGCGAGGCGCTCGCGGACGAACCGGTCCACGCGCAACTCGACGAGCTGGTTCTGCTGATACAACGAGACTCCTTATATAGATGTACGGGCGTTCAGCCCTTGACCGCCCCGGCGAGCGCCGACGAACCGCCGAGCACCCGCGAGACGAGCACGTACAGTGCGATGACCGGAACGGAGTAGATGAGCGAGTAGGCAGCGAGCTGCCCGTACGCCACCGCGCCGTACTGGCCGAAGAAGGTGAAGATACTGACCGCGGCCGGCTGGTTCTCCGGGCTGAGCAGCAGCACGAAGGGCACGAAGAAGTTGCCCCACGCCTGCACGAACACGAAGATGAAAACCACCGCGATGCCCGGCCGCACCAGCGGGACGACGACGGTCCAGAGCGTCTTCATGCTCGAGGCGCCGTCAACCCAGGCCGCCTCCTCCAGCGAGATCGGCACCGCGTCGACGAAGTTCTTCGTCATCCAGATCGCCATCGGCAGCGACGAGGCCGCCATGAACAGGATGGTGCCGCCGAGCGAGTCGATCAGGTTGAGCGCCACGAACAGGCTGTAGACCGGGACCATCATCGCCGTGATCGGCAGGCAGGTGCCGAACAGGATGGCGTAGAGGAACGGCTTGTTGAACCGGTTGCGGTAACGCGACAGCGGGTAGGCGGCCAGAACCGCCACGATGACCGTCAGGATCGCGCATCCGGCCGACAGCAGCAGGCTGTTCCAGAGCGGGATGAACGCCAGGTCGGGCGTCAGCACCTTCTGAAAGTTGTCGAACGTCCACTGCTTGGGCCAGGCGACCGCGAGCGTCGCGCCCCCGTCGAACGACGCGAGCACCACCCACACCATCGGCAGCACGAACACGATGCCGATGACGATGAGCAGGATGTTGGCCGTCCACCTGAGGGCGGTGCCGTTGGGTGAGGACAAGCGCATCGAGCTCATCAGTCCACCTCCGATTTCAGTGCGCGGACATAGACGAAGGCGAAGATCGCGCCGACGAGCAACAGGATGGTCGCGATGGCGGTGCCGTAGCCCAGCTCGGAGAACTTGAACGCCTCCTGGTAGGCCAGCACCGGCAGCGTCATGCTCTTGTTGCCGGGGCCGCCGCCGGTCATCACATAGATGAGCGTGAACACCGAGAGCGTCTGCAGGGTGATCAGCATGAGGTTGGTCGAGATGCTGCGCCGGATCATCGGCAGCGTCACCAGGAAGAACCGCTTCACCCCGTTGGCGCCGTCGACTTCGGCCGCCTCGGTGATCTCCGGCGGCACCTCCGACAGCGCCGCCGAGTAGACGAGCATCGAGAAGGCGGTGCCCCGCCAGGTGTTGGCGAGGATGACCGACAGCATGGGGAAGACGAACAGCCACGAGGGGCCGACGATCCCGAACGTCGAGAGCATGGCGTTCAACGTGCCCTTGGAGCTGAAGAAGGCGTACGACGCGAAGGCCGCCACGATCTCGGGCAGCACCCAGGCGCCCACCACGAACGTCGAGACGATCGCGCCGACGACGCGGCCTCCCGACCGCATCAGCAGGGCCAGGATCATGCCCATCACGTTCTGCCCGATCACGGCCGAGCCGATCACGAACACGAGGGTGAGCACGACGGCCACGGGGAAGTCGGGGCTGTTGAACAGGTCGATGTAGTTCTTGAAGCCGATCCACTCAGTGGATGCCGCAGCCGAGCCGGTGAGCGCCGAGTTGGTGAACGAGCCGTAGAACGAGGCGAGGATGGGGCCGACCAGGAAGACGACCAGGAGGCCGATGGCCGGGATCAGCGGAACAGCCCGTGCTAACGACCGCCGAGTCTTGCGCGAACGTGCCGTGCGCTCCGGGCGCTGCGGCCGGGGGGAGATCCCCCGGCCGCGCGCGTCGGTGCCGACGGCGTCGATTGTCGACGTCACAGGGCGTTACTCCGAACTCGTCTTGTCTTTCCCGACGATTCCGACGACCGTGTCGTCGTACGCCTTGGCGGCTTCTGCCGGCGACTGCTGGCCGGTCATCACCGACTCCATCGCCACCTGGATACCGTTTGAGATCTTCGAGTAGTCAGGCGTCGCCGGACGGAACTTGGTCACCGCCACCAGCGACGAGAAGAACTCGGAGGTCGGGTTCGCCTTGGCGTACGACGGGTCGGCCGCCACGTCCTTGCGAACCGGGATCTGGCTGAGCTGGATGGCGAAGTCGAGCGAGTTCTCCTTGTTGAGGGCGTAGGAGATGAACTTGAACGCCTCGTCCTTCGCCTTGCTCTTGGAGCCCATCGAGAGCGTCCAGCCGCCCGACATGCTGATGCTTCCCGGCTTGTCGCCGGTCTGCGTCGGCATCGGAGCCGTGCCCATCACGGTGTTCCACTCGGGCCACGGCGTCGCGCCGCCCTTCTGCCAGGTGTTCGACACCCAGGAGCCGTCGAGGTTGATCGCGAGCTTGCCCTGCGGGAGCAGCTGGCTCGTGACGATGTTCTGGTAGTTGGTGTCGCTCGTCACTTCCTGCGACGGGCCGAGACCACCCTGGTAGACGTCTTTGAGGACGTCGAGGGAGTCGGTGAAGGCCTTGGAGCCGGTGATCCACTTGCTGGAGGAGGCGTCGTACAGGCCGTTCTCGCTGGCTCCGTAGAGCAGCATCTCGAAGCCCTGCATGGAGCTGGCCTCGCCGCCGGCCTTGCCGGAGAAGATGTTGATCGGCGTGACGCCGGGCACCTTCGCCTTGATGGTCTTGGCCGCGTCGAGTACCTCGGTCCAGCTGGTCGGCTTCCAGTCGGTGGGGAGGCCGGCCTTGGCGAAGATGTCCTTGTTGTACCAGAGGCCACGCGTGTCGGTGCCCATCGAGACGCCGTAGATCTTGCCGTCGTCGCCCTTGCCCGCGTCCTTCGCGTTGTCGTAGAACTGCGACCAGTCGCCCCACTTGGCCACGTACGAGTCGAGCGGCTCCAGGTAGCCGGCCTGGGCATCCGAGCGGATCAGGAACGTGTCTTCGTAGAGCACGTCGGGAGCCGTGGCCGCGCTGCGGTTCATCAGCGAGAGCTTGGTGTAGTAGTCGTTCTCAGCGGCCTTGATCGGTACCAGCGTGACCTTCTCGCCGGGGTTGGCTGCCTCGAAACCCTTCTTGGCCTTGTTCATGAAGACGCTCATGAGGTCGGACCCGAAGTCCTGGTAGGCCACCTTGATCGTTTTCCCGTCGCTCGAACCGGATGACGAACATCCGGCCAGTGCGACGAGCGTGGACGCGGCCACCGCGGCGGCCAGTATCCTGCTGCGTTTCATCGATGCTCCTTTGCTTCGATGTCCGGTGGGCTCTCTCACGCCCTCGATCCGGACCCTGTCGTAATTTATAAATCAATTTGATTTACGGCACAAGACTTTGTCAGAACATTTCCCGAAGAGTTATCGCGCGCCCCTCGTCCTCCCGCCTGAATTCAGGAGTTTTCGCGGGGCGCCGACCGCCGGCTCCTGAAAACAGGCTCGGGCGGCGTCGGCGCGATCGGATCTCCTGAATTCAGGCCGGTGCCGGGTCGCGCAGCCGCACGTCGCGCCAGCCGCGGCCCGGCATCGCGGCGGCGCCGCGGGTCAGACCAGGTTGGCGCGCGGCGAGAAGGCGGCGTCGAGCACCAGGCAGGCGGCGCCGACGGCCGCCACGTCCTCGCCGACCGCGCTCGACGCGAGGTCGACGGGATGCGTGAGGATGCTCATGTCGATCTCGCGCATCCGCTCGGGGAGCTGCGCGAGGTAACGCTGCTCCACGCGCGCCCACGACGGCCCGCCGAACACGATGCGGTCGACGTCGAGCAGCGCCGCGAGATTCGACAGGTACAGCGCCGAGTTGCGGATCGAGCGGTCCAGGATGCTCGCAGCAGCCGCGTCCCCGGCGTCCGCCGCCCGGGTCAGCTCGGTGAACAGCTCGTCGACCGCCTCCACGTCGAGGTCGAGGTCCGTGCCGTCCGGCACGGTGACCCCTCCAGGCGCCGCGAGCGCGCCCGCCCAGATGCCTTGCATGACCAGCCGGTAGGGCCGCACCGACTCCCCGTAGCAGCCTCGGCGGCCGCACGCGCAGAGCGCGCCTCCCGGGTCGACGATCGCATGCCCGACGTCGCCCGCGTTCTGCGAGGCGCCGGTGTAGACCTCCCTGGCCAGCACCATCCCCACGCCCACGCCGGTCCCGTAGTAGACGAAGACGAAATTGCCGCTCGCGCCGGCCGGGTCGCGCCAGCGTTCGGCGACCGCCGCAGCGGTGACGTCCTTCGCCAGCAGCGAGGGCAGGCCGGTCGCCGCCGTGAGCTCGTCGCGCAGGTGCAGGTCGTTCCAGCCCGGGATGAGCGGCGGCCGAACCACGACGCCGTTCCCGACGTCGATGGGGCCGGGCGCCGCCACCCCGACGCCGCTCACCCGCGGGCGGTCGACGCCCGACCGCGCCAGCAGCTCGGCGATCGCCTCCGCCGCGATCGCGATCGTCTCCCCCGAGTCGCCGGAGACCGGCGAGTGCCGCCGCAGATGCTCGACCACCGAGCCCTCGAGATCCAGCAGTACGACGGTGATGACCGTCGGGTCGAGGTGCACGCCCACGGCGTACGAGCCGGTCGGTTCCAGCTCCAGGATGGTGCGCGGCTTGCCCGGTCCGTCGATCTGCTTCCCAGCCTCCCGGATGAGCCCCTGCCCGAGCAGCCGGCGGCTCACGTTGGTGACGGTCTGCGCGGACAGGCCGGTCCGTCCCACCAGCTCGACCCTGCTCATCCCGTGGCCGGAACGCCGGATCGCGTCGAGCACGACGGTCTCGTTGAACGCAGCGATGGCGGGGAGATTCGCTCCTCTCGGCATGCGACCTCCTTCACGGGCCATGGTGTGCGGCATTCGTAGAATACATACCGGGTCGCGCTCGGTTCGGAGTGTGGCCACAATGGGGCATATGGCTCAAGCCACGAAGATCGACCCCACCGTCCCGCCGAGCGGTTCCGGCTGCGTCGAATGCAGTCAGGTCGACGGGTGGTGGTTCCACCTGCGCCGCTGCACGGCGTGCGGGCACATCGGATGCTGCGACACGTCGCCCTCGCAGCATGCGACGGCGCACTTCCGCGAGACCGGTCACACCGTGATCCGCTCGTTCGAGCCCGGAGAGATCTGGTTCTACGACTACGAGTCCGACGAACTGCTTCACGGTCCGCAACTCGCCGGGCCGCAGCACCATCCGGAGGACCAGCCCGTTCCGGGGCCGGCGGGCCGGGTGCCGGAGGACTGGCGCAGCCGGCTCCACTGAGCGAGCCGGGCGACCGAGCCGAGCATCCGGGGCCGGAGCACGCGAGCCATCCGACTCCTAGACTGGCTACGAACAACCAGCAGGCGAACGACACCGCAGTGCGGCCGCGACAGGCCGCCGACGGAGGGACGGACATGGGATCGAGGTGGGCTCGCGTGACGCGCGGGCTGCTCGCGTCCGGCATCGCCATCTTCGTCGCGGCCCTTTTCCACGTCGCCGGCGGCGGTGCGGCGCCGGGTCCGCTGCCGCTCGCGCTGAGCCTGGCGTTCGCCACCCTCGCGTCGATCGCCCTCGCCGGGCGGCGCCTCTCGCTGTGGCGCCTCACCGTCTCGGTGGTCCTCAGCCAGTTCCTGTTCCACCTGCTGTTCGGCCTGGGAACGGGCACGGCGACGCTCTCCCCCGCCGGCGAGGGCCACGTGCACCTGGGCTCCCACCTGGTCATGTCGGTCGCGGCAGGAGCATCCGGGCACGCCGACATGGGGGTCGTCCCCAGCAGCGCGTCGATGTGGTTCTCGCACGCTGCCGCCGCGCTCGTCACCGTGGTCGCACTCCGCTTCGGGGAGCGCGCCTTCTGGGAGCTGTTCGAGACGGCCCGGATGGGCGTCGCCCGGTTCGCCGCGCACCTCGCCACCGCGCCGGTCACCCTCTTCTTCACCCCTGCCACCGCCGTCGAGGCGGAGCCGTCGCGCCTGCAGGATCTCGGCATCCCGCTCGGCCGCCTTCGTCACCGCGGGCCCCCTCGGGCCGCCGTCGCGTTCTGACGTCGCGTCGCCACGGATGCCGTGGGCCGCGCCGTCCGTGCACGCGCGCCTCCCGCATCCTCTGACGACTCCGACCCAGGACATCCCCATGAAGAAAAGAACCATCGCCGCGACGATCGCCGCCGGCACGACCGCCCTCCTGCTCTTCGGCGCTCCGCTCGCCGCGAATGCCCACGTGCACGTCGACCCCGACCAGGCCTCCCCCGGCAGCTACGCCACCCTGACCTTCCGGGTCCCGACCGAGTCCACGACCGCGGGCACCGTCAAGCTGGTCGTCGACCTGCCGACCGCAACCCCGTTCACGTCGGTGTCGTATCAGCCGGTCGCCGGCTGGACGACCACGGTCGACACGGAGAAACTGACCAAGCCGGTTACGACCTCCGACGGGACGATCACCGAAGCCCCGGTCCGCGTCACCTGGACGGCCGGCAGCGGCGTGCAGATCGCGGCGGGACAGTTCCAGCAGTTCACCATCTCGGCGGGAGCGGTCCCCGACGTCGGCCGGATCGTGATGCCGACGCATCAGACGTACTCCGACGGAACGGTCGTCGACTGGTCGGACAAGACCCCCGCGTCGGGCGCAGAGCCCGAGCATCCGGCGCCCACGGTCTACGTGAACGACCCGGCGCCCGCCGGCGGCGACGCCAACCCGGTGGTCGCGACAACCGCGCCGGTGCCGGCGTCGTCCTCGAGCGGGCTGAGCGACGCGGTCGCGATCGGACTCGGGATCGCCGGCCTCCTCCTGGGCGCGATCGCACTGGTCGTGGCCGTCTTCGCCGCCACCCGGCGTGCGCGTGGAAAGGCGAGCGCATGACGCGCCTCCGGCTGCTCACCGCATCCGTCGCCGCACTCGGCGCTGTGGCGCTTGCGCTGCTGCCCGTGGTCGGAGCGTCGGCCCACGACTACCTGGTCGACAGCGACCCGAAATCCGGCGCCGTCGTCACCCAGCCGTTGCAGAGGGTGTCGCTCACGTTCAACGACCGCGTGCTCGACCTCGCCGGAGACGGCTCAGGCTCGCTCGTGACAGTGACGGGCCCGGATGCCGGCTCCCGCCACTTCGAGACCGGATGCGCGACGGTCGCCGACCGCGTCGTCTCGGCACCCGTCGCGCTCGGTGCCGCGGGAACCTACACGGTGACGTACCAGGTGGTCTCGGCCGACGGGCACACGGTGTCGGACGCGCTGACGTTCACGTACCGGCCGCCTGCGGGCGCGGTGGCCGCGGCGGGAAGCGACGCGGCGGTCTGCGGCGCGAAGACGCCCGCCTCGACCCCGCGCTCCAGCGCGACCGCCCCCGCGGTTCAGCCGACCGAGTCGGCCGGCTCGGCCGCCCCGACGGCGCCCGCCTCCGACGACTCGGGCAACCTGGCCCTGGTGATCGGCATCGGGATCGGGATCGTCGTGCTCGCGATCGCCGGAGTTCTCATCGTGGTCTTCACGAGCCGCCGCAAGCCCACCGAGTAGGCCGCGCAGTCCGCTCCGCGCAGTCCGCCCCGCGCAGTCCGCCCGCAATCGAGTCCGGACTTGCTTGGTCGAAATCGCGTTCTGAGACCCAGCAACTCCGGACTCGATTGCGGGCGGGGCGGGGGCGGGGCGGGGCGGGGGGCGGGTGCGGGGGCGGGGGCGGGGGATACGGCGCCTCAAGGGGGTTTCCCGGGGCGGCGCAGGGGCGTACCTTCAGCACATGGACAAGGACGCCCAGAACCCGCAGAACGCAGTGCCCGCCTACCAGCTGGACCCGGACATCGTGCCCACGTCCCTGCCCGATCCGAGCGCCGTGGACGACGGCGACGAGGAGGACGGGCGCCTCTAGCCGGGCGAGTGCGACGAGCGGCTGACCCGCTGCCGATCAGTCGGGAGCGCCGCCCGACGCTGTGTCCTCTTCCGTCTCCGCGTCGTGATGCTGCTGCTGCGACGGCTCGGACTCCTGGCCGTGCTGCGGGTCGGCCGCCGTGAGGTCGGCGCTCGTCATCTCCCGTTCGCCCTCGTCGAGGTCGGGGCGGTTCTGCTGGTCGCTCATCGTTGTCGGTCCTTTCGTGGTGGGTCACGGACGGTAGCCCCTGGCCTGCGAAGCCATAAGGGGTGGCGACAGAGCGCCGCCCGGGGTATCGCGCGGCGCATCCAGGCGAGGGGCAGCGCGGCGCATCCGCGGGAGGGGTTGAGCACACCCACAGCCAGATGAGGCAGGGTGGCCACGTGGAGATCGTCGTGGACGTCGTGCTGGTGGTGCTCGCCGTCGTCGCGATCGCCGCCGGGTGGAGCAAGGGCGCCATCAAGGCCGCCGGCTCCCTCGTCGGCCTGGGTCTCGGCCTGTGGGCAGGTCTGGCCCTCGCGCCGCTGGTCGTCGGCTGGCTCGCCTCGGCCGGCTGGGGCAGCATCATGCAGCGGTCCGTGGTCGCCTCGATCGTCGTGCTGGCCTGCGCCGCCGTGTCCTACGCCATCGCCGTCACCATCGCAGCCTTCATCGGCAAGGTCGCGCGGCACGGTCCCATCCGCTGGCTGGACTCGCTGATCGGGTCCGTGCTCGGGCTGCTCACCTGGGCGCTCGTCGTGTGGCTGGTCGCCGGGTTCGCGCTCGCCACCAATATCGCGACCGTCGTGCAGGCCGCGAACTCGTCGCGCGTCGTGGCGACCCTCGAGACCATCGCGCCCATCCCGTCGTCGACGATCCTGGGCGCCGTGGACGATGCCCTCGCCGACGCCGGGCTGCCCAAGGTCTTCGAGGGCGGCGAGTCGATCACGACCGTGCAGCCGCCCGACGGCTCGGTCCCGGCCGCAGTCGTCCGCTCCGAGCGTTCCGTCGTCACCGTCCTCGCGTCCAAGCCCGACTGCGGAGTCGACTCCGAGGGCAGCGGCTGGGTGGTCTCGCGCGGCCGGGTCGTCACCAACGCCCACGTCGTGGCGGGCGCATCCTCGATCGTGGTGCGCGACCCGGTCACGGATCGTCCGGTGGCCGCGACGCTCACCGCATTCGACCCGGAGCGCGACCTGGCGGTGCTCGACGTGACCGACCTCACCGCGCCGCCGCTCGACATCGGCAACGACCTCACGGCCGGGGCCCAGGCCTACGCCGCCGGCTACCCCGGCAACGGTCCGTTCACCGTGAGCCCTCAGCGCGTGCGCGATCGCGTGACCGCGCGCGGCGCCGACATCTACCAGACCGGTGTCGTCGACCGCGACATCTACGCGCTGCGCGGCGCCGTGCGTCCGGGCAACTCGGGCGGCCCCCTGCTGGACTCCTCGGGCAAGGTGGCCGGAGTGGTGTTCGCACGCTCGAGCGTCGACCCCGACACCGGGTACGCCCTCACCCTCACGGAGCTGCGGCCCGTGCTGTCCCGGGTGAGCTCGGCGCCCATCAGCTCGGGCGGCTGCGCGACGGGCTGACGCCTCGGCGGCCACGGGGTCGTGACGGCCGCCACGGGTCGTACCGCGCGCTGTGGGAACGTACTGCGTCGAGCCCTTCTACTGTCCCCGGCGCCCCTGCCCGGCTAGCCTGGAGTCACCGCATCCCGCCGCACGTCGGACCGACATGATTCCGGGCGACACAGGTGCAGGGCAGGTGCGCGATCCCGGGCCCGTCGACCGAGTCCGGGATCTCGGAGGCGACCGGCAGGGCGGCCGCGCCCGTCTCGCGGCTATGCGCATCCCGCTCCGGAGTGGTTGGCTGGAGCCATGAAGGCTGTCACCTACGCGTCCACAGGTCCGTCCGATGTGCTCGAGCTCGTCGATCGCGAGGAACCGCACCCCGCCCCCGGTGAGGTGCGCGTGCGCATCCACGTCTCGGGCGTGAACCCGACCGATTGGAAAGCCCGGCGCGGCGGCGCCGAGTCGCAGACGCTCCCGCGCCCGCAGGTTCCGAACCAGGACGGCGCCGGCGTGGTCGACGAAGTCGGCGAGGGCGTCACGGAGTTCGCGGTCGGCGACCGGGTCTGGATGTGGGATACCGCTTACAAGCGCGCGGACGGAACCGCCCAGGAGCTCGCCGTGGTCCCCGTACGTCAGGTCGTGGCCCTGCCCGACGACGTGAGCTTCGACGTGGGCGCTTCGCTGGGCATCCCGGCCCTGACCGCGCACCGCGCGCTCACCGTGCACGAATCGTCGCCGAGCGAGCTCGCACCCGGTTCCCTTTCGGGTCGCACCGTGCTGGTCGCGGGCGGTGCCGGAGCGGTCGGCCACGCGGCCATCCAGCTCGCGGTCTGGGCCGGCGCCACCGTCGTCTCCACCGTGAGCAGCCACGAGAAGGCCGAGCTCGCCCGGGCGGCCGGCGCCCACCACGTCGTCAATTACCGGGACTCGGACGCCGCTCAGGCGATCGGGGCACTCGCGCCGCGCGGCGTCGACATCGTGGTCGAGGTGAACGGCGCGGCGAACGCCGAGCTCGACGTTCGGGTGACGGCTCCGGATGCGGCGATCGCGATCTACGCCGACACCCCCGACTCGCCGGGCGTGACGATCCCCGCGCGCCCGAGCATGAGTAAGAACCTGCGGTTCCAGTTCGTGCTGACGTACACGGCGCCGTCTGCCGCGAAGGATGCCGCCGTGCGGGGCGTGGCCGCGGCCGCGGCCGCGGGAGCACTGTCGGTGGGCGCCGAGCACGGGCTCCCGATCACGCGCTTCGCGCTGGCCGACACCGCTGCCGCCCACGACGCCGTCGAGAACGGCCTGATCGGCAAGGCGCTCATCGACGTGGCGTGAGCGCGGCGCCGTTGCCAGTACGCGCGCCGTTTGCCGGTTGATGTCGTCAACACGCCCGGGATGACGACGACGACTGGCAAACGGATGCGCCGACCCGGCGCGGATCAGCTCGCGAGTGCGTCCTGCGCCCGCCGGGCGCGATCCTTCTGCAGCAGGCTGAGCTGCGTTGCGAGAGCGACGGCCGCGACCAGTGCGATCGCCAGCCCGTAGCCGATCACCGACGGAAGCAGCCCGACCACGCCGATCAGCTCACCGACCACGAGCGCCGGCACTCCGTACGCCAGGTAGCTGACCAGGTACACACCCGCGAAGAGCTCGGCCCGCTGGTGGTTCGGCGCGAGCGGGGAGAGGATCCGCAGTGTCGCGGAGAACGCCACGCCGAAGCCCGCGCCCCCGAACACCGCCGCCACGAAGAGCAGCCAGAGCACGCTACCGGCGACCGCCACGACCGCGAGGGTCACGCCGATCAGCACGGCCACGGTGCCCCAGACGATCGTCAGGCGGGCGGGAGCCCGGCTCAGCAGGAACCCGGCGAGTGCGCCGACGGCCGGCTGGAGTGCGACGATCAGGCCGTTGACGAGGCCGCTGTCGATGTGGAAGACGCCGCGCACGATCGACGGCGCGAGGCCGAGGAACAGTCCGGCGAGCATCCAGGTCGCCGCCAGCAACGGGACGGCGCCGGCGAACTCGCGGCGCGCGGCGCGCGGAACGCTGAGGCGCGGGATGAGCGAGCGGATCGCCCCCGGACGCCTCGTCACGGTCTCCCGGGATGACGCGACGACGACGATCCCCGCGGCGAAGACGACGGCGAGGGCCGAGAAGATGAGGACCGTGGGCTGTGACGTGAACTGCACGGCCGCGCCGGTGATCAGGGCGCCGAGGGCGAGACCGCCGACCGGAGCGGTGCTGCCGATCACGGCGCCGAGCTTCTTGTGGCGCTCGGGGGCGAGTTCGACGATCGAGGCGGTGAACGTGCCCGTCGCGGCTCCGGTGGCGACACCCTGCACAGCGCGGGCGACGATGATCCAGCCGATGTCACGGGCGAACAGGAAGAGCAGCATGGCCACGACTTCGAGCGCGAGAGCGCCGATCAGCACCGGGCGGCGGCCGATGTGGTCGGAGACGGATCCGGCGATCAGGAGGGTGACCAGCAGGGTGATCGCGTAGATCGCGAAGGCGACCGTGAGCACCCAGGCCGGGAAGCCCCACTCCTGCTGGTAGAGGACGAAGAGCGGACTGGGGGCGCCGGCGGCGAAGGTGACGCCGACGAAGGCGAGTGCGGCTCCGGCGAAGGCGGCGACCGGGCCGAGCGTGCGCCGGCGTGTCGTGACCGCGGCGACGGCTCCGGTTCCCGTCGCTCCTGCGGTTGCTGTTCCTGTTGACATCTTCGCCTCCTAAAAGCAAATGCGATTGCTTTAGGGATGTTAGACCTATCGCTCCTCAAAAGCAACAATTTTTGCTTTAAGAAATTCCTGACGTATAATCGACGTCATGGAAACCAAGACCACTCCGTCGAAGAGGACGGGCGGGCGAAGCGCCGCGGTCATCCACAACGTGCGTACGGCCGTCGAAGAGCTCGTGAAAGAGCGAGGCAGCGACCGGGTGACCGTGCCGATGGTCGCAGAGCGTGCGGGCGTCAACCCGACGAGCATCTACCGCCGCTGGGGCGACCTGCCCACCCTCATCAACGACATCGCCACGTACCGCCTCGACCCCGAACGCCCCCTGCCGCAGAGCGGGACCCTGCGTGAAGACCTCACCGACTGGGCGCGCGAGATCGTGGAGCACTACAGCAAACCGGTCAACGCCGCACTGCTGCGCGGGGGCGCCGCCAACGCCGGCGAGCGCGAATCGGACTGCCTGCGCAACCGCCGGGCGGAGGCGACCATGTTCATCGAGCGCACGGATGCCGCGGGCATCACCCCCGACGACATCGTCGACCACGTGGTCGCGCCGATCATCTACCGCGTCATCTTCCAGCCCTGGACGCTCACCGACCGCACCGCCGACGACCTGGTCGCCCGCCTCTTCGCCTGACGACGCGAGCATCCGCCCCGCGCAGCCGCTCGGTAGGCTCGACGGATGAGCCGGACCCGTGAGGAGAGCGCCGCCGCTCGCTCCGGATGGGCGGTCGGGCTCGCGACCGCCGCCTACGGAATCTCGTTCGGCGCTCTCGCGACGGCATCCGGCCTCGACATCTGGCAGGCCTGCGTGCTCAGTCTCCTGATGTTCAGCGGCGGCTCGCAGTTCGCCCTGATCGGCGTGCTCGCGTCGGGTGGCACGTCCGCGGGCGGCTCCGCGATCGCCGGCGCCGCCCTGCTCGGGGTCCGCAACTCCTTCTACGCCCTGCGGCTGTCGCGCATCATCGGTCCCGGCTTCTGGCGCCGGGCAGCCGCGACCCAGCTCACCATCGACGAGTCCACTGCCGTCGCGACCGCCCAGAAGGAGCGGCGTGCCCAGCGCATCGGCTTCTGGACCACGGGCCTGGTCGTCTACGTCGGCTGGAACCTCACCACCCTCGCGGGCGCGCTGCTCGGCAACCTGATCGGCGACGTCAAGGCCTACGGGCTGGATGCCGCTGCCGCCGCCGCCTTCCTCGGCCTCCTCTGGCCGCGGCTCAAGGCGAGGCAGACGCAGGCCGTCGCGGTGGCCGCCGGGTTCGTCGCGACGTTGCTCACCCCCTTCCTGATGCCCGGCCTCCCGGTGCTCGCGGCGGCGCTGGTCGCCATCGTGATCGGAACCCTCAATCTGTTCGGACGGCGCACCGACCCACCGCATCCGGAAGCCATCCCGATGGAACGCGAGGTGGAGCCGTGACCACCTGGAACATCATCCTGCTCGCCTCGATCGCCGTCCTCGCACTGAAGGCGATCGGCTGGCTGGTGCCGCCCAAGGCGCTCGACCACCCGACGGTCGCGCGCATCAGCGACCTGCTCACGGCGGCCCTGCTCGCCGCACTCATCTGCGTGCAGACGCTCGGCGCCGGCCAGGGACTGCACGTGGATGCGCGCCTCCCCGCCGTCGCGATCGCCGCCGGTCTCTACGCGCTGCGGGTCCCGTTCATCGTGGTCGTTCCGGCCGCGGCGGTCGTCGCCGCGCTCATCCGCCTCATCCCCTGACGCACAAGGTCCCGATCTACCACCCGGACCCCCTCGCGACGGTAACTCGGGACCCCTTTTCGCCTGTCGCCGGCCCGGGGCGGCGCGCGCAGGCGGCGGCCGCAGGCGACGCTCGCGGCGACGGCAGCCGTGTCGGAGGCCGTTCGTACTCTGTGAGTGCAGCGGGCCGGGCTGCGGACCCGACCGAAGGAGAGCAGTGGCCCCGTGGCATCCCGTCGCCAACGCTCACGCGTCGGAGTGGCTGCTGCGCCAGGGCGCGATGGACGCCCCGTACGCCGTCGTCCGCCGCTTCGCGTTCGGCGACCCGAACCGGCCCGAGCTCTGGTTCCGCGTCGTCACCTGGGCCCCGCGCTCGGCCGACCGCGAGTTGATCGGCTGGTGCCGCACGCTCGAGGCCGCTGCCGCTGCCGGGTGGGATCACCGCTGCGCCTCCGAATCGTGGCGGCACCATCTGGCCGCCAAGCGCACCGACGCCGCCACCATGGACCGTGAGCGTCCGTCGGCGGCCGACCTGGTGCGCTTCTACCGGGCGTCATTGCGGCGGCGGCCAACTGCGGGGACCATGGAGCGCACGACATCCGGGAGGCATTGATGGCAGAGACCGCGACGAGTTCCGACGGCAGCGCGATCGCATTCGAGAGGTCCGGCGCCGGCCCGGTGCTCGTGATCGTCGGGGGTGCGCTCAACACCCGCCGCAGTCCGGGTGGGCTGGTCCCCCTGCTCAGCGGGCGTCTCACCGTCGTCACGTTCGATCGGCGCGGTCGCGGCGACAGCACCGATGCGTCGACCGCCGCGGGTCCTCACGGGTTCGCGGTTCCGGATGCACGGGACCATCGTGGCGCGATCGCCCGCGAGGTCGCCGATCTGCACGCGGTCGTCGAGGCGGTCGGCGGCAGCGCCATGCTGTACGGGCACTCGTCGGGTGCCGCGCTGGCACTCGAGGCGGCATCCGGTTCGTCGGCGATCAGCCGGGTGGCGGGCTACGAGCCGCCCTACTCGACCGGCGGCGGGCGCGAGGGCGTTCCCGACGGCGGGGCCGACGTGGTCCAGGATGCTCTGGCCGACGGTGACCGTGACAGGGCGGCCCGGGCGTTCCTCGCCGGCACCGGGATGAACCCCGACACCGTGGCGGATCAGCCGTGGTTCCCCGGCCTCGTGTCCCTCGCCCCGTCGCTCCCCTACGACTTCGCCCTCGTCGACGACGGGCCGCCCGCCGACGTCCTCTCCCGGATCGCCGTGCCCGTGCTGCTGATGGCCGGCGGCGACAGCCCCGCGTGGATGCACCAGGCGGCTGTGGCTGCCGAGCGGGGCATCCGGGATGTCAGCCTGCGCATCGTCCCGGGCCAGTCGCACAACGTCGACGATGCCGTGCTCGCTCCCCTGCTCCTCGACTTCCTGGTCGGCGCATGAGCGACGCGCTCCCCCGACCCGACGACTCCCCCGACGCCGACCCCGACGACGGACGTCCCGAGAGCGCGACGCAGCGCGCCGACCGCAACTGGGCGGAGATCCTGCAGGAGTTGCGCGTGACGCAGACCGGCACCCAGGTCATCAGCGGCTTCCTGCTCACGATCGTCTTCCAGCAGCGGTTCGCCCACCTGGACCCGTTCCAGGTGGGCTTCTATCTGGTGCTCGTCGTGATGGCCGCCGCGGCCACCGCGCTGGGGCTCGCCCCGGTGGCGTTGCACCGCGCGCTGTTCCAGCACCACGAGAAGGTGCCGACGGTCACGATCGCCGACAGGCTGCTGCGCGCGACCTTGACGCTGGTCGCCTTGCTGACGAGCGGCGTGGTCTTCTTCATCTTCGATGTGACGCTCGGCCGGCCCGCCGGGTTGATCGCCGGTTCGGCGATGCTGGTCCTGCTCGTGCTGCTGCTGGTCGTGTTCCCGCGTTCGGTGCTGGGCACGCTGCGCCGCCGCCGCAGGCGATAGCGACGCGACCGGATGCTCCGAGCACGCACGGTCGAAATATCCGTGCCAGCCCGGATGCCCGAGCCGGCACCCGACCGTAGGTTGATATCAGTGTTTCAGGGGGAGACACGGGGGAGGCTGGGGTCGGCGCGGAACATCCGCTCCGGCCCCAGTCGTGTGTCGGCGGCCGGCGCCGGCCCGAGACCGGCCCGATCAGCGCTCGACCACGAACGCGACATGCTGCCGCAGCACCTGCATCGCGGCGGACAGCGTCTCGTCCGTCCGGCAGTCGGCCTCCGCTACCAGGCCGACGCCGGCGTCGGCGAACACCCGAACGAGCGCTGCGTCGTGCGTCGTCACCCCGCCTTCCGCGGGAGCGAACACGATGCGGATCACGTCGACGGTCCGCTGGTTCCCGGTCGAGGCGGGGTCGCCGAGAGCCAGCAGCGAGCGGGCGCGCAGCGTGCGGTTCTCGTGCAGTCCCGACGTCGAGTCGACGATCGCCGCCGACGAGGTCGCGTCGTCTCCGGGATGCAGGTAGTCCTGACCGCTGGCGTCGATGCGCTGCAGGATCGCGCGGCACCCGGTCGACGCCTGCACGAACTCCGCGTGGTCGGCGTCGCCTCCCGGCGCCTGCACCCAGCCCTGCACATCGCCGAGGTCGGCGTAGAACGCGATCGCTCCGGCATCCCCTGACCCCAGCCTCTGGCCGTCGGCGAAGCTGAAGGTCGCGGCGGGCGCCGAGAAGCCGGCGAACGGAACGCACCCGGCCAGAGCCAGCCCCGCCGCCACCGCGAGCGAGACGGCGCCGAGCCCGCCCCGCCTCCGGCGCCCGCGGTGCCCAGTGGCCGAACCGGATGCACGAGCCGTGCGTGACGAGCGGGCCATGACTCCCCCTTCGGTGTCGATCCGATCCTCGCCGTTCCCGTCGCCCGAATCAACGGTCGGCCGCGCCCTCGCACGACCCACGGGCGCGCCTACACGAAGAAAGGGCCGGACCCCCGAAGGGATCCGGCCCGCTCGTCGCCCGGGGGCGGTGAGTCGATGACTACTTGGTCAGCGGCTCGAGGGTCGGGTCGTTGGCGTACGCCTCGGCCGCGTTCTCCTTGGTGACGATGACCGGCTTCAGCAGGAACGCCGGGACGATCTTCTTGCCGTTGTCATACGACTTGTCGTCGTTCGTCGTGGCCTTCTTGCCCGCCTGGAGCTCCTTGACCATCTCGATGGCCTGCTTCACCAGGTTGCGGGTGTCCTTGTTGATGGTCGAGTACTGCTCGCCCGCCATGATGGACTTGACCGACTCGGCCTCGGAGTCCTGACCGGTGACGGTCGGGATCGGCTTGCCTGCACCCTTCACCGAGGTGATGATGGCGCGAGCGAGGGTGTCGTTCGGCGACAGGACGCCGTTGAGCTCCTTCGAGCCGTAGTTGGCGGCGAGCAGGGTGTCCATGCGGGTCTGCGCGTTAGCCGGCAGCCAGCCCTGGGTAGCGGTCTGCTTCAGTTCCTTCTGGCCGGAGACGACCGTGAGGGTTCCGTCGTCGATCTTCGGCTGAAGGATCTTCATGGCGCCGTTGAAGAACACGGCCGAGTTGGCGTCGTCCGGCGAACCGGAGAACAGCTCGATGTTGTACTTCGTCTTGCCCGGGAACTTCTTGGCCATTCCGTCGAGGAGGGCCTGACCCTGAAGCTCGCCGACCTTCTCGTTGTCGTACGCGACGTAGTAGTCGACGTTCGGCGTGTTGAGGATGAGGCGGTCGTACGCGATGACGAGGGCGCCCGCATCGTGCGCGGCCTTGGCCTGGGCGGCGAGCTGGCCACCGTCGACCGCGCCGATGATGACGACCTTGGCGCCGTTGGTGATCATCGAGTTGATCTGCGACTGCTGGTCGGCGACAGCACCGGATGCTCCGGCGTACTGCACGTCGCCCTTGAAGCCGGCGTCCTTCAGCCCGTTGGTGAACAGGTCACCGGCGAGCACCCAGTTCTCCGACGTCTTAGTCGGGAGGGCGACACCGATGGTCGCGCCCTTGTCGAAGCCCGCGGCCGAGGAGCCGGAACCGGATCCACGGCTGGAGCAGCCCGACAGGGCGAGCGCGGCGACAGCAGCGACGGCCACTGTCGCGAGTGCGATTTTGCGCATGTGTACTTTCACTTTCTCTTTTTGGATAGTGCAGGGTTGTGTTGTGGTGCAGGAGGTGAAGTTCTAGGAGGTGAGGGAGCGGGAGCTGTCCTCGGCCGAGTCCGCGGACGGTACGACGAGGGGCTGGTCGGCGCCGGCTGCGTCAGACGGCTTCTCTTTGCGGCCGAACCTGCTTATCAACGATCGACCACCGCTCCGCTTGGAGTACACGTCGATGCCGACCGCCACGAGGAGCACGAGGCCCTTGATGATCTGCACCTTGTCGATCGTGACGCCGAGCAGCTGCAGACCGTTGTTCAGCACGGCGATGACCAGACCACCGATGATGGAGCCGGCCACGGTTCCGATGCCGCCGGAGACCGCGGCGCCACCGATGAACACAGCGGCGATCGCGTCGAGCTCCCAGCCGAGGCCGTCCTGCGGTCCGGAGGAGATCGAGCGTGCCACCGAGACCATGCCGGCGAGCGCTGCGAGGACCGACATGTTCATCATGACGAAGAAGTTGATGCGCTTGATCTTCACGCCGGAGAGCTCGGCCGCGTGCCAGTTGCCGCCGACCGCGTAGATGTGACGGCCGAAGATCGTGTTGCGGGTCACGAACGAGTAGATGATCACCAGCACGCCGAGGATGATGCCCGACACCGGGAAGCTGGTGCCGATGCGGCCGCCCGCGAACAGGAACGCGGCGTAGATGACCACGGCGTCGAGCACGACGACCTTGAACACGCTGACCCAGAGCGGCGCCTTCTCGGAGCCCATCTTGGTCTGGGTCCGACGGCGGCGGATCTCCGTGTAGGCGATGACCAAAGCGATGATCAGGCCGAGCAGCAGCGTCGAGTTGTTGTAGCCGATGTCGGGGCCCCAGTCGGGGAGGAAGCCTCCACCTATGTAGGTGAAGCCGTCGGGCACGGGGATGGTCTGCGCGCTGCCGATGAGCTGGTTCAGTCCACGGAAGATGAGCATGCCGGCCAGAGTCACGATGAACGCGGGCACGCCGACGTACGCGACCCACCAGCCCTGCCAGGCGCCGATGAGCGCGCCGACCACGAGTCCGAGGATGATCGCCAGCGGCCAGGGCACGTTCCAGTCATTCATCGCCTTGGCGACGACGATGCCGACGAGGGCCGCCACCGAGCCGACCGACAGGTCGATGTGACCGGCGATGATCACCATGACCATGCCGATCGCCAGAATGAGCACGTATGCGTTCTGGTTGACCAGGTTGATCAGGTTGACCGGTTCGAGCGTCTTTCCGCCGGTGAGGATCTCGAAGAAGATGATGATGACGACGAGGGCGCCGAGGATGCCGAACTGGCGTCCGGTGGATTGGCCGCCTCCGAACATCTTGCCGAGGTCGCGGATTCCTCCGGACTTCTTCTTTTCGGGGATTTGTGTGGACATTGTCAGGCAACCCTCTTCTTGGCGGACGTCATGCTTTTCAGGAGTGTTTCGGGGTCGGCCTCGGAGGCCGGGAGCTCATTGGTGATCTGGCCCTCGAAGATCGTGTAGATGCGATCGGAGATGCCGAGCAGCTCGGGCAGCTCGGAGGAGATGACGATGACGCCCTTCCCCTGCGCGGCGAGCTGCTGGATGATGCCGTAGATCTCGTACTTGGCGCCGACGTCGATGCCTCGGGTGGGCTCGTCGAGGATCAGCAGGTCGGGGTCGGTGAACATCCACTTGGCCAGCACGACCTTCTGCTGGTTTCCGCCGGAGAGGGTGCTTATGCCGCGCTCGACATCCGGCGTCTTGATCCGGAGGCTCTTGCGGTACTGCTCCGCGACCTTGTGCTCTTCTTCGTCGTTGACGACGTTGAACCGGGAGATCTTCTTCAGCTTGGCCGAGACGATCGACTCCTTGATGTCGTCGAGCAGGTTGAGCCCGAGCACCTTGCGGTCCTCGCTCACGTAGGCCATGCCCTCGTCGATGGCCTCGCTGACGTTGCGGACCTTGATCTCTTTGCCGTCTTTGTAGATCTCGCCGGACACGAAGGTTCCGTATGAGCGGCCGAAGACGCTCATCGCGAGCTCGGTGCGGCCGGCGCCCATGAGGCCGGCGAAGCCGACGATCTCACCGCGGCGCACGAAGAAGCTCGAGTTCTTGACCACGAGACGGTCGGCGATCTGCGGGTGCTGTACGACCCAGTTCTTCACCTCGAAGAACTTCTCGCCGATGTTCGGCGTGTGCTCGGGGAAGCGGCTCTCGAGGTTGCGGCCGACCATGCCGCGGATGATGCGGTCTTCGTCGACGCCGTCGGCCACCACGTTGAGCGTCTCGATGGTGCGGCCGTCGCGAATGATCGTGATCTCGTCGGCCACGCGCTCGATCTCGTTGAGCTTGTGGGAGATCATGATCGAGCTGATGCCCTTGGACTTCAGGCCCAGGATGAGGTCGAGCAGGTGCGCGGACTCGGCTTCATTGAGCGCGGCGGTCGGCTCGTCGAGGATGAGGAGCTTCACCGACTTGTTGAGCGCCTTGGCGATCTCGACGAGCTGCTGCTTGCCGACGCCGATGTTCTTGATGGGGGTGTCGGGGTCGTCGGTGAGGCCGACACGGGCGAGGAGCTCGACGGCGCGCGTCTTGGCTTCCTGCCAGTTGATGACACCGCCGCGGCCCGGCTCGTTGCCCAGGAAGATGTTCTCGGTGATCGAGAGCTCCGGGATGAGCGCCAGCTCCTGGTGGATGATGACGATGCCCTGCTGCTCGCTGGACTTGATGTCCTTGAAGCGGACCTCTTCGCCCTGGTAGACGATGTCACCGGTGTACGTCCCATAGGGGTAGACGCCCGAGAGTACCTTCATCAGGGTTGATTTTCCTGCGCCGTTCTCGCCGCAGATCGCGTGGATCTCGTCGGCTTTCACAGTGAGGGAGACATCCTCGAGCGCCTTCACACCAGGGAACTCCTTGGTGATCGAGCGCATCTCCAGGATGACCGCGTTCGACGACATCGTCGCTCCTTCGTTTGTTGCTCTGTTTCGAACTATCTATCTGCCTAAGTAGTAAACGCTAACTTCCTCGTTGGCGTCAAATAGTGAACACAACGACCTGATAACGACTTGACGGGCTTTTCGGGCGCAGGTGTTCAGTCATGCGTCGCCAGGGAGCTCTTGATCACCAGTGCCGCGGCGCCCAGCGACTCCGCGCGGTCGCCGAGGGACGACATCCGGAGCGTCGTGGTCTCGGCGATCGCCGGGATGGCGTTCTGCAGGATCCCGTGCTGAACAGGGTCCAGCAAGGCGTCCCCGAGGCCGGCGAGAGGGCCGCCGATGAGCACGATCTCGGGGTTGATGACGTTGGCGATGTTGGCGATCGCCTTGCCGATCGCCGTGCCGGCGTCGCCGATGACACGCAACGTGGCGGGGTCGCGCGCGAGCCCGCGCTCGACCATGTCCGCGATGGCGACGGGAACCTCCGACCCGCGGCTCAGCGACTCTAGCATGACGGTCGTCGAAGCGACGGTCTCCAGGCAGCCGCGGTTGCCGCAGCGGCAGATGAGCCCGTGCTCCGCCACCGGTGTGTGGCCCAGCTCGCCCGTGATTCCGAGGTAGCCGTAATAGAGCTCGCCGTTGAGGATCAGACCCGCGCCGATGCCGGAGCCGATCTTCACGAACATGAGGTTGCGCACCCCCCGGTTGACGCCCCAGGTCACCTCGCCGAGTGCGCCGAGGTTCGCGTCGTTGTCGACCATCACCGGGAAGTGGAAGGCGTCTTCGAGGTCGCGCAGGTTCACGCCGACCCATTCGGGGAGGATCGCGCCCTGCAGCACGGTGCCGGTACGGCGGTCGATCGGGCCCGGAACGCCGACGCCGACGGCGAGCACGGACTGGCGCTCGAAACCGTTCGCTTCGAGCATCCGGTCGATGAGGTCGGAGGCGGTGCTGAGCGCGTCGCCCACGTCGTAGCCGAGCGGGAGCTCGACCGACTCCTCGGCGAGCGCCTCGTAGCCGAGCGTGGCGAGAACGATCCGCACGTGACGTCGGCCGAAGTCCACGCCCGCCGCGATGTCGCCGGTGTCCGTCAGCCGCACCAGCAGGGCGCGACGTCCGGAGCTGTTCACCGGGGTGGTGTCGACGACGCCTTTCGCCGCCATGTCTCGCACGATGTTCGAGACGGTGGCGGTGGACAGCCCCGTTCCGCGCGCGAGCTCCGCCTGGGTCGACGGGCCGTTCGCCAGAAGGAACTCGAAGAGCCGCTCCTGGTTCAGGTGCCTGAGCGCGCCCTGCGACCCCGGGTTGCGTGCGCCACGGACGGGCGGGCCCGAAGTGACGGTCATGCGATAAGAGTGCAATATCCCTGAGTTGTAGTCAAGTTGTGAACGCATCCGCTCGGCTCATCTGCGGAGCGCCCCCAGCTTTCTCTCACGACTGGGTTGCGGGATCCCCACGCTGCGCCGAGAGCCGCCACACCTGGCCCACGAGCATGCCGGCGGGGCCGTCCGCGGTGGTCTCGAAATGGTCGACGTACGGGCCGATGAACGCCTGCCAGCGCTCGTTGGCGGGGTCGGAGTCGAGCGCCGCCATGGCCGCCACGAAGTCGTCGCAGTCGACGACGTGGAACAGGTCGCGTCCGCTCCGCCAGATGGTCCAGTCGTGGATGCCGACGCGCGCGAACGATTCGACGAGGTCGTCGGGGATAGTGGCGTGCGCCTCCTCGTAGCCGGCCTCGCGGCCTTCGCGGACGACGGAATGCAGGGCCACGCGCATGATTCTCCCTCGACGATATTTGGAATGCTATAGGAAATAGTAATAGGGTTTCCTCGACGAGCGAAAGGACCCTCGATGCGATTCATGCGACTCGGCGAGCCCGGGGCCGAGATCCCGATGGCGACCGACGGCGAACGGACCTGGGACCTCCGTCCGCTGACAGGCGACCTCGACGGGGCGTTCCTCGCATCCGGTGGGCTCGAACATGCGGCCGCAGCCGCCGAGAACGGCGAGCTCCCCGAATTCGACGGGCACCGGATGCGCGTGGGCGCGCCGATCGCGCGGCCCACCGCGGTCATCTGCATCGGGATGAACTACGCGGCCCACGCCCGCGAGTCCGGATCGGAACCGCCCAGCGACATCGTCGTCTTCTACAAGCACCCCAACACGGTGGTCGGCCCGAACGACGACATCCTGCTGCCGCCCGGGTCGACGACGACCGACTGGGAGGTCGAGCTCGCTGCCGTGATCGGCACGCGGGCGCGCTACCTCTCGTCGCCCGAGGAGGCGCTGCGCCACATCGCCGGGTTCGCCGTCTCCAACGACGTCTCCGAGCGGGAGTACCAGCTCCAGCGCTCCGGCGGCCAGTGGAGCAAGGGCAAGAGCTTCGAGACCTTCAACCCCCTCGGCCCCTGGCTGGTGCCGACGGCCGAGGTCGGGGACGGCTCCGGCCTGGGCATCCGGTCGTCGGTCAACGGCGAGGCGCGACAGGACTCCTCGACGAGCGACCTGATCTTCGGCGTCGCCGAGATCGTGTACCGGCTCAGCCAGTTCACCGTGCTCGAGCCCGGCGACCTGATCAACACGGGAACGCCGGAAGGGGTCGGCCTCTCGGGCCGCTTCCCCTACCTGCAGGCGGGCGACGTCGTCGAAGTCGGCGTCGACGGCCTCGGCGAGCAGCGGGCGACCGTGCGCTGCCCAGGTCTAGACGCTTCCGCACCCAAGCGGACACACTGAACCGGCAGCCGCACTGAACCGGCCGCACGACCGAAACGACAGCACGAACGAAACGACAGCACGAACGAAACGAGGAGAGCACAATGACGCAGAACTTCCAGGGCCTGGTGGCGGCGGTCACGGGTGGGGCATCCGGACTCGGCAAGGCCATCGCCGACGAGCTCAACGCCCAGGGCGCGCGCGTGTACTGCCTCGACCTCGACGCCGCCGGCGTGCAGGCGCCGCATGTCGGGGTGCGCTGCGACATCGGCGACGACGACAGCGTCCGTGAAGCCATCGAGACGGTCGTCGCGGACGCCGGGCACCTGGATGTGCTGGTCGCCAACGCGGGGATCGGTGCGCAGGGCGATGTGCTCGCCAACTCCGACGAGGAGTGGCTGCGGGTGCTCAACGTCAACGTGATCGGCTCGGCGCGCACGGTCCGGCACGCGTTCCCGCACCTCGAGAAGTCGGCGTCGGCCGCGATCGTGTTCACCAGCTCGATCGCCGCTTCGGCCGGCCTGCCCCAGCGCGTGCTCTACTCGGCGTCGAAGGGCGCGATCTCGGCAATGACGCTGGCGATCGCGACCGACTGCCTGCCCCTGGGCATCCGGGTGAACGCGGTCGCCCCCGGCACGGCGGACACGCCCTGGGTGGGCCGCCTCCTCGACAGCGCTGCCGACCCGGACGCCGAGCGCGCTGCGCTGGAGGCACGCCAGCCGAGCGGCCGTCTCGTGCAGCCGCAGGAGGTCGCCGAGGCGGTCGCCTACCTCGCCTCGCCCACGTCGGGCAGCACGAACGGCGTCATCCTCGCCGTCGATGGCGGCATGTACTCGCTGCGGCCGCGCCCGCACGCCTAGAGCCCGACTTATCCACACCCGAACGCCCGCCCGGCCCGTGAGTTGTCGCAAATTGTCGTTATAGGGCGCGTTTTCGGCCTCATAACGACACTTTGGGGCAACTCAGCGAGGTTCAGGTGCGTGGGGCGAGGGCGCACGCCCGCCCAGCGTCAGCGCTTCTCGGCCAGCGTGGGCTCCGCGAATTGGTGGGCGGCGAGCGACTCCGGCAGCATCTCCATGCCGATGCCCGGGGCCAGGGGGGCGCGGTAGCGTCCGCGCACCAGTTCGACCGGCGACACGAAGTGCTCGTGCAGGTGCTTCGTGTACTCGATCATCCGGCCCTCCTGGCTGCCCGACACCGCCACGAAGTCGAACATCGAGAAGTGCTGCACCGCCTCGCACAGGCCCACTCCGCCCGCATGCGGGCACACCGGGACGCCGAACTTCGCGGCCAGCAGCAGGATCGCCAGGTTCTCGTTGACGCCGGCCACCCGGGTCGAGTCGATCTGCACGATCGCCGTCGCCTCGGCCTGCAGCAGCTGCTTGAAGAGCACCCGGCTCATCGCGTGCTCGCCGGTGGCGACCTTGACCGGCGCGACGGCGCGCGCGATCGCCGCGTGGGCCAGGATGTCGTCGGGGCTGGTGGGCTCCTCGATCCACGCGAGGTCGAACCGTTCGAGCGCTTTGATCCACTCGATGGCCTGGTCGCGGTCCCAGCGCTGGTTCGCGTCGATGGCGATCCGGATGCCCGGCCCGACCGTCTCCCGGGCGATGCCCAGGCGGCGGATGTCGTCGTCGAGGTTGTCGCCCACCTTGAGCTTGATCTGCTCGAACCCGTCGTCGACGGCCTCCCGGGCGAGGCGGGCGAGCTTCTCGTCGCTGTAGCCGAGCCAGCCCGGCGTGGTCGTGTAGCCCGGGTAGCCGAGGGCGAGCAGCGTCGCCTCCCGTTCGGCACGGCCCGGGAGCGCCGCGCGCAGGATCTCGAGCGCGTCGTCGCGGGTGAGCGCGTCGCTCAGGTAGCGGAAGTCGACCAGGTCGACGAGCTCCTCCGGGGTCAGGCGTGCCAGCAGCTGCCAGAGCGGGAGCCCGGCGCGTTTGGCTTTGAGGTCCCAGAAGGCGTTGACGACGGCGCCGATGGCCATGTGCATCACGCCCTTCTCGGGGCCGAGCCAGCGCAGTTGCGAGTCGTAGACGAATTCCCGCCAGAAGCCTCCGAGGTCGGCGAGGATCGCTTCGACGTCGCGCCCGAGAACACGGTGGGCGACCGCTTCGATCGCGGCGACCTGAACGTCGTTGCCTCGGCCGATGGTGAAGACGAAGGAGTGCCCTTCCAGCCCGTCCGCCGCATCCGTCGTCACCCGCAGGTAGGCGGCCGAGTAGTCGGGGTCGGGGTTCATGGCGTCGGAGCCGTCGAGCATGGCGGACGTGTCGAATCGCACGTCCAGGGTCTCGAAACCGGTGACAGTGCTCACTCGTTGCCCTCTTTCCCATCATCGCGAGAGTCCGCAACGTACATCCTATTGGATATAGGTGATGCGTGCCAGTCCGGCCGGGAGCAGGATGGGCGGATGAGCGACATCAGGCATCGCCTCGCCATCGTCGGCGCCCCCTCGAGCGCGGGCAGCTACGCCGCCGGCCAGGAGCAGGCGCCCCGCGTTCTGCGTGAGCACGGCCTCCTCGAGCAGCTGCGAGACCGCGGCCTCGACGTCACCGACTCCGGAGACGGACCGCTTCAGGTGTGGGCGCCCGACCCCGCGCATCCGCTCGCCCAGAACGCCCACGCGGTCATCGCATCCGTCACCGCCGTCGCCGCCCAGGTCGGCGAGGCGCTCGACGGCGACGCCGACGTGCTCGTGCTCGGCGGCAGCTGCCTCGTGGCGCTGGGGGTGATGAGCGCTCTGGTCGAGCGCGCTCCGGATGCCGCGCTCCTCTACATCGACCGGCATTCCGATCTGAACACACCCGCCACCACCACGAATGGCGCCCTCGACTGGATGGGCCTCGCCCACCTGCTCGACGTGCCCGGTGTCGTTCCCGAGCTGCGCGACGCGCTCGGCCCCTCACCCCTGCTCGCACCCGGCCGCCTGCACCTGCTCGGCCTGGACCCGGCCGCGTCGACGCCGGGCGAGCGCAGCATCCGCGACGCCCTCGGGCTGGGGATGACGACCGGCGCGGAGCTCGCCGCCGATCCGCGCGCCGCAGCCTCCCGCGCGCTGGCGACCCTCGGAACGGGCCCGTTCGCCGTTCACCTGGACGTCGACGTGCTCGATTTCACCGACGCTCCGCTGGCGCAGGACACCGGCGGCCGCAACACCGGGCCCGGTCTCGCACAGGTGGCCGAGGCGCTGACGACGGCGTGCGCCGACCCGAGGTTCCGGGTGCTGTCGGTCGGCGAGCTGAACCCGACCCGATCGGCGGGCGACCCCGGCGCGATCGACCGGTTCGTGTCGACGCTAGCCGGCGTCTTCTGACGAGGCCAGGCTCGCCGAGATGCGGTTGTACGACTTGGTGATGTGATCGAGCATCGCCTTCTCGGCGGCCGACGGATCACCGGAGCGCAGCGCCTCCAGCACCGCCTCGTGCTCGCCGGAGGTTTCCTCGACCACGCCGTGCTTGAAGAAGATGCGGTACTGGTGCATGTGCGACCGCAGTCGCGCGATGGCGTCGGCGAGCAGTTCGTTGCCGGAGTGCTCCGCGATGATGAGGTGGAAGGCCGCGTCCTGGTCGGCAAACTCCTTGTAGTCGCGGAAGCGGTCAGCGCCGGTCTGCGCGGCCTCACCGCTGCGGTGCATCGCCTCGCAGAGCTCTTCGAGCTCGCTGAGCGTCTCGGGCGTGAGCTCTCCGACGGCGTGACCGGTGGCGTACGGCTCCATCAGGCGGCGCATCTCGAACAGCTGGCGCAGGCCCTCGGCGTCGAGCAGCGGGGCGGCGGTGTAGCCCTTCAGCGCCTGCTTGACCACCAGCCCTTCGGACTCGAGCCGGGCGAGCGCCTCGCGCACGGGGGTGGGCGAGACGTTCAGCTGGCGGGCGATGCCGTCGATGCTGGCACGGCTGCCGGGCTCGATCACCTGGTCCATGAGCAGTCCGAGCACCGCGTCGTAGACGTCGTCGGCGAGAGCACGCCTGGCGGGGAGGAAGTGTTCGCCGGAAGCGGGTTGGATGCTCATGCAGAAATACTAAGTGTAGGAACCAGGAAAAGAGAGGATACAGGGTAGAGGATTCTCATCGGTCGCCACCAATGAGCCCTTCGTGCTCCAGCTCGCGCCAGAGCGCTTCGGGCACGGGCGCGTCCGCCAGACCGGCGTTCCGGGTGATCTGGGCGCCGGAGTCGGCGCCGAGCACAACGGTCGCGACCGCCGGATGCCGCAGCGGGAACTGCACCGCCAGTTGCGGGATGCTCACCCCGTAGCCGTCGGCGATGTCGGCGATCCTCTCCGTGCGCGCGAGCAGCTCGGCGGGAGCCGCGCCGTAGTCGAAGGTCGCTCCCGGCCGGGGGCGATCGGTCGACAGGATGCCCGAGTTGAACACCGCCGCCACGGCCACGGAGACGCCACGGGCCTGCGCCGCGGGCAGCAGGTCGGCCTCCGCGCTCTGGTCGAGCAGCGTGTAGCGGCCGGCGCACATCACGATGTCGAGGTCCGTCCGCTCCACGAACCGCGTCAGCATCGCCGACTGGTTCATCCCCGCGCCGTACGAGCGGACGACCCCTTGCGAGCGCAGCTCCTCCAGCGCCGGGAAGGCGCCGTCGAGGGCTTCGCGCTCGTGCTCGTCGGGGTCGTGCACGAAGAGCACGTCGATGCGGTCGAGGCCCAGCCGGGTCAGGCTGTCCTCCACCGAACGCAGCACGCCGTCGCGTGAGAAGTCGAATCGGCGCCGCCGGGTCGTGGGCACGTCGAACAGGTTGGCGATGTCGGTGTCGCCCGGCCGGTACTCCGGATTCGGGTCGAGCACCCGGCCGACCTTGGTCGACAGCACGAACGCCTCGCGCGGGTATGCCTGGAGGCCGGCTCCGAGCCGCTCCTCGGCGAGACCGAGCCCGTAGTGCGGCGCGGTGTCGAAGTAGCGCACGCCGGCATCCCAGGCCGCGGGCACGCATCCGGGCCACACGTCGTCGGGCAGGGCCCGGTACAGGTTGCCCAGCGCCGCGACGCCGTAGCCGATCGGGCCGACGGTGAGACCGCCGCGGCCGTAGGCACGCGTCTCGAAGGATCGGACCGTCGTGGTCGTGGTCGTGGTCTGTGCGGTGTTCTCTTCCACGGTTTCCATTCTGCTCACAGCACCCGGAGGGCGTCGACGGCGTCGAGGTCCCATTCGATTCCGAGCCCGGGGGCGCTCGGCGCGACGCCGTGACCGTCGACGATCTCCATCTCGCTGCAGGTCACGGCGCGCAGCTGCGGGATGTGCTCCAGGTAGAGCGCGTTGGGCACGGCGCAGGTGAGCGACACGTGCAGTTCCATGAGGAAGTGCGGCGCGACCGCGACGTTGAACGCCTCGGCCAGGTGCGCGACCTTCAGCCACGGGGTGATGCCGCCGATGCGGGCCACGTCGACCTGCACGATCGAGGCGGCGCCCGTCTGGAGGTATTCGCGGAAGTGCCCGATCGAGTAGATCGATTCGCCCACCGCGATCGGCAGACTGGTCGACTCGGCGAGGCGACGATGGCCGGCGACGTCTTCGGCCGGGAGGGGCTCCTCGAACCAGTAGATGCCCAGCGACTCGAAGAGCGCAGCGCGACGGATGGCCTCGGCCGCGGTCATCGACTGGTTGGCGTCGACCATGATGTCCATGCCGGGGCCGACGGCCTCGCGCACGGCGGCCAGCCGCTCGAAGTCCTCATGGCCGCGGGGCTTGCCGACCTTGATCTTCACGCCGTTCATCCCGCGGGCCTTCGACTCGACCGCCTGCGCCACGAGCTCGTCGGTGCTGAAGTGCAGCCAGCCGCCCTCGGTGTCGTACAACGGGATGCTCGGCCGGGTGCCGCCCGCGAGCATCCAGAGCGGTACCCCGGCAGCCTTGCAGCGCGCATCCCACACCGCCGTGTCGACCGCGGCGAGCGCGAGCGAGGTGATCGCACCGACCGTCGTCGCCCGCGTCGAGGCGAACAGTGCGCGCCAGACGGCCTCGGGCCGGTTGGCGTCCAGCCCCACGAGCACCTCGAGCAGCCCGGCGCGCAGGAGGCTGAGAACAGCCCCGCCGCCTGTGCCGATCGTGTAGCTGTAGCCGAGCCCCTCCACACCGCCCGCGGTCCGGATGCGCACGAAGATGGTCTCCTGCTTGACGAACGACTGCACGGCGTCCGTCCGCACCGTCTCCACTTCGAGGTCGCTGAGCCACGCTTCGGCACTGACGATCGTGCCGTCCACGTGGGTGGCGGTGGCGAGGGCGGGTGGAGCGAGTGTCATGGATCCTTCTCCGGGTGAGGTGATGGTCATCAGCGACCTCCGAAGCCGCCGAGAGCGACGCCCTTGATGAGCTGACGTTGCAGCACGGCCACGATGATCAGCGACGGGATGACCGCCAGAGTCGACGCGGCCATCATGAGGCTCCACTGCGTACCGCGCTCACCGGTGAACATCGCGAGGCCGAGCGGCACGGTGGCCAGCTCCTGGCTGTTGATGATGATCAGGGGCCAGAGGTACGAGTTGTAGTAGCCGACGAACGAGAAGACGGCCAGCACCGACAGCGGCGCGGTGAGCTGCGGGAGCAGCACCGACCAGAGGGTGCGGAAGCGGGAGGCGCCGTCGATGAGCGCTGCCTCCTCGTACTCGATCGGGATGGTGAGGAAGAACTGCCGCAGCAGGAAGGTGCCGAACGCGGTGAACGCGAACGGGATGATCAGAGCGGTGTAGGTGTCGACCAGGCCGAGCTGGTTCATCATGATGAACAGCGGGACGACCAGCACCTCCTGCGGCAGCACGAGCGTGAGCACGTAGAGCATGAAGATGCGGTCGCGGTACTTGAACCGCAGCCGGGAGAACGCGTACGCGGACAGCACCGCGACGATCACCGAGAGCAGCGCGCCCATGACCGAGACGAAGAAGCCGTTGAAGATGAACCGGCCGAACGGCACGACGGTCCAGGCCTCCACGAAGTTGGACCACTTCACCTCGGAGCCGATGAACGTCGGCGTGGACGAGAACACCTCCGACTCCGGCTTGAGGGCAGTGAAGAACATCCAGATGAACGGGAACGTGAAGACTAGGGCGACGACAGCGATGACGAGCGTGTTGCCCCAGGTCTTGGCGGCCACGACCTTCTGCGCGCGGCGCATCCGGGGCTTCGGCCGCTTCGGCGCCATGGATGCCTTCGAGGCTGTCGCAGCCTTCGACGCCTTGGACCCCGACGGGGCGATCGTGACGGTGTCACTTGTCATAGTTGACCCACTTCTTCTGTCCCGCGAACTGCAGTGCGGTGATGAGCATCACGACGATGAACAGGATCCACGCCAGCGCGGAGGCGTAGCCGAGACGATCGAAGACGAAGCCGTTGCGGTACATGTAGAGCACGAAAGTGTTCGTCGACTCGCCGGGCCCGCCCTGGGTCAGGATCTGCGGCTGCACGAACACCTGGAAGGCGCCGATCATCGTCATGGTCATCGTGAAGAACAGGGACGGCGAGATCATCGGGAGGATGATCGACCGCAGCCGCTGCCATGCGCTGGTGCCGTCCATCCGGGAGGCCTCGAGGATCTCCTTCGGGATGCCGCCGAGGCCCGCTGAGAGCACGATCACGTTGTAGCCGAACGACTGCCACACCGACATCGCGATCACCGAGAACAGCGCGAACGACGAGTCCGAGAGCCAGCTGGGGCCGTCGATGCCGATGGAGGCGAGCGCCGAATTGACGATTCCGTTGTCGCTGAGCAGCAGGCGCCAGACGAGCGCGTTGGCCACCATCGGCGTGATCGCCGGCAGGAAGAAGATGACCCTCCAGAAGCCGGCGAACTTGATGCGCGTGTTCAGCCAGAGCGACACCGCCAGTGCGAGCGCCAGGTTGAGCGCGGTGTAGACGAACGCGAAGACCACCGTGTTCCCCAGCACGGTGTAGAAGGTCGGGTCGGCGAACAGCTTCTGGAAGTTGGCCAGGCCGATGAACGTCGGCGTCCCGAACAGCGGCCACTCGAACAGGCTGATGACGAGCGAGCCCAGCAGCGGGACCAGGATGAAGAAGGTGAACCCGGCGAGCCCGGGCCACAGGTAGGCGAGGGCGACCAGCCCGTCGCCCTTCTTCTTCTTGCCGGCGGCCGGCGGGGTCGGATGCGGGACCCCGAACGGGCGCGTCGCGGGCGCGGCGGATGCCGCCGTCTCCTCGGAGACGACGGCACCCGTGATGAGCGGAGAGGCCATGCGGCTACTCGCCCACCGAATGCTGGATCGTGTTCAGCACATCCTTGGCGGTCTTGTCACCCCGGTAGCCCTCGACGCCGTACTGCGTGAAGAGGGTTTCCACCTGGTTCCAGGTCGGTGTGGTGAGCTGCGCCGTCGCGTTGCCGAGCAGGGCCTTCACCGCGGACGCCGCCTCGGGTGTCTTGCCGTCCGCCCAGGCGGGCTGGGCCTCGGCGCGCGAGGGGACGATGCCGCGCTTGGCGGCCTGTCCCTCGAGCACGCTGGTGGCCGTCATCGCCTGGATGGCCTTGAACGCGGCATCCGGGTTCTTGCAGTTCTTCGCGATGCCGAAGCCGGAGCCGGCGGTCATTCCGTGCGCTTCACCGCTGGTGCTCGGGACGACGGTCACGCCCATGTCGAACTTGGCCGCGTCGGCGAAGGTGCCGTACATCCACGGGCCTTCGATCAGCATGTCGGCGTTTCCGCTGGTGAACGCGGCCTGGGCCACATCCGATCCGTCGGCGGCCTCGGGCGCCTTGGCGATGCCCTCTTTGCTCACCAGGTCGAAGTACGACTGCACCTGGTCCACCAGCTTGGAGTTCGTGAGGTCGAGCTTGCCCTTCTTCACGGCTTCCGCCCCGTCTGCGATGGTCCACGCGTTGACCGTGAAGAACCCGGGCTCGATCGCGAGCGCCTTGTGGTTCGCGGTCGTGAGCTTCTTGGCGTCCGCGATGAACTGGTCACGCGTGTAGGTCGTGGTCGGCGGCGTGATGCCGGCCTTCTTGAACGCGTCGAGGTTGTAGTAGAGGACGATCGGCTCGGCGTCGTACGGGATGGCCCGGATGGTGCCGTCGACGGTCATGCCCTTGAGCATCGACTCGTCGAACGCCGAGGTGTCGAGCTTGTACTTCTTGATCAGGTCGTTCAGCGGCATCAGCAGCCCGCCGAGCTCCTGGGCGCGTGCCGCCTGCGTGGTGAGCAGGCAGGGCGGGTTGGAGCCGCTGAGGCGGGTCTTGACCTTGGTCCAGTAGTCGTTGAAGCTCGGGCCGTCGATGGTGACGTCGAGCTTCGGGTCTTCTTTCTTGCCCAGGGAGATGAAGCCCTCCCACTGGTCGCGGTCGCTCTGACTGCTGACCCAGGTGTACATCGCGATGGGGCCGGAGGCGCTGCTGCCCCCACCTCCCCCGGAGCACCCGGCGAGAGCGGTCATCGCTCCGGCGAGTACGATGGCGGTTCCGATACGGCCCGCCGTGCGCTTGCTTCGTGGTGTCACTTGCTGTGCCTCCTCCATTGGATTCATCAAAATGTGATCGCCTACTGAGCCTGGCGTTTCAGGCTCTGCTCCGCGGCGTCTCTGCCGGTCTGCTTTCGCCCGATCCTATAGGGTCTTTGATATAGGTTATTGGGAGCATAAGTGCATGCGCTCCCCCGGTCAAGTAGTCCGCCCGCTCCACCTCGCCGCCACCCCGTCGCACTCAGGCGAAGTCGATCGCGAGCACGTCGATCGGAGCACCGGATGCGGCCGGCGCGGGGATCAGGAGCTCGCCGAGCGGGTCGTCACCGGCCGCCGACTGCTCGTGCACCTCGAAGTTGACCTCGTACGGCAGCTGCTCCCCTGTGGCGAGCATCCGGATGCCCGTGACGCGGCCGACCGGGATGCCGCGCACGATCACCTGTTCGATCGGGCGCATCACCAGGTGCAGGTACAGCGTTCCCGGCCGTGCGGTGACCGGCCCGTAGAAGTCGACGCCGACCGCCGGGGAGACGCCCACCACGCTCTCCGCGTGCCGATCCATCCACGAGCCGATCTGCTCGAGGGTCTCGACCTGCGAGCCGTTGAGGCTGCCGTCGCCCTTCGGCCCGATGTTGAGCAGCAGGTTGCCCCCACGGCTCGCCACCTCGATGAGCGTCGTGAGCAGCGACGTCGTGCTCTTGCTCTTCGTGTCGCCGGACCGCCAGGCCCACATCTGGCCGATGGTCAGGCAGAGCTCCCACGGTCCCTTCGGCGCCGTGACCGGAAAGCCCTGCTCGGGCGTCTTGTAGTCGCCCTGGCCCAGCAGGCGGTCGTTGATCACCACATCCGGTTGCAGCGACTTGATGTGCGCACGCAGGCCCGCGCTGTCCCATTCGGATTCCGACCGCTCCCACTCGCCGTCGAACCAGAGCAGGTCGATCGTGCCGTAGCCGGTGAGCAGTTCCGTGAGCTGTCCGCGCAGGTAGTCCTGGTAGCGCGCCCACGCCTCGGGCGACGGGCGCCGGTGCTTGTCGTCGGCCACCGGCGTCCCGGCGTATGCGGGGTCGCCGGCCGACGGCCAGTGCTCGAGCGGGTACGGCCGGTCGCTCATCTCGAAGGCCGGATAGTCGGGGTGGTTCCAGTCGGGCAGGCTGTAGTAGATGCCGACCCGGATGCCCTCGGCGCGGATGGCCTCGACGAACTCCCGCGTGATGTCGCGTCCGAACGGCGAGTGCTCGATGCCGAAGTCCGAGTGCTCCGTGTGGAACATCGAGTACCCCGCGTGGTGCCGTGCCGTGAACACGACGTAGCGGGCGCCGGCGCGCTTGGCGAGCCGGGCGAGGGCAACGGCGTCCCATTCGACCGGGTTGAAGGTGGCGGCGCTCGACTGGTACTGCGACACCGAGACGGTGTCTTCGACTTCCCGGGTGCCGGGGATGATCGAGCGGCCGACGAGCGGCCAGGAGATCTCGATGCCCTGCTGGCTGGCGTGGTCCCAGTGCACGAAGAGACCGAAGCCCGCGCCGACGAACCACTCGCCGCCGGGGAGCTGGAAGTCGGTCGGTCGCACAAAACTGTCGGGGAGGACTGCGAGGGTGGATTCCACGGTGAAAAACTCTCCTTCGAGATAGGTCTTGGAAGTGAGATGCCTATTGCCTATAGGATATGTGCGCGGGATGCGTCCCACAATCCATTCGACGAAGAAGGAGAATCTCCGCGTGGCCATGTTCAAAGACGACCCCGTCCGCCCCGAGAACTACCAGCGCTTCGAACGCGAGGTGCCGCAGTGGTTCACCGACGCGAAGCTCGGCATCTTCGTGCACTGGGGTCCGTACTCCGTTCCGGCCTGGGCTGAGCCTATCGGCGAGCTCGGCACGATCGAGAAGCAGTACTGGTTCAAGCACAACCCCTATGCCGAGTGGTACTTCAACACCGTCCGCATCGAGGACAGCCCAGCCGCCCAGCACCAGCGCGACGTGTTCGGCGGCGCTCCGTACGACGACTTCATCGACCAGTGGGACCCGTCCGAGTTCGATCCCGACGAGTTCCTCGCCCTCGTGAAGAGCACCGGCGCCGGCTACTTCGTCCCCACCACCAAGCACCACGACGGCGTCACCCTCTGGGACGCTCCCGGCACCGACGGCCGCAACACGGTCGCCCGCGGCCCGAAGCGCGACCTGATCGGCGCGTTCGAGAAGGCGACCCGGGATGCGGGCCTCCGCTTCGGCGTCTACTACTCCGGGGGCCTCGACTGGCACTTCTCGAACCTGCCTCCGATCACCGACGACAACCAGCAGTTCGGCCGCCCGGTCGACGCCGACTACGCCGCCTACGCCTACGCGCATGTCGACGACCTGCTCGACCGCTACTCCCCCGACGTGCTCTGGGGCGACATCGAGTGGCCGGATGCCGGCAAGGCGCCCGGCCCCTTCAGCATGGAGAACCTCTTCGAGAAGTTCTACGCGAAGTCCCCGGACGGCGTCGCCAACGACCGCTGGGGAGAGACGCACTGGGACTTCCGCACCAGCGAATACCAGAACGGCCTCAGCGTCGAAGGCGACAGCGGCTGGGAGAACTGCCGCGGCATCGGCTACTCGTTCGGGCACAACACGCTCGAAGACGAGACCCACCTGCTCAGCGGCCCGGATGCGGTCAAGACTTTCGTCGACATCGTCTCGCGGGGCGGCAACCTGCTGCTCAACGTCGGCCTCACGTCGCTCGGCACCGTCCCCGACCTGCAGCGCCGCACTCTCGAGCACCTCGCATCCTGGAACGCGGTGAACGGCGACGCGGTCTTCGGCTCGACCACTCTCGACGCCTCGATCGCGACGCCCGGCGACCAGCCCTGGGTCCGCTGGACCCGCACCGGCGACACCGCCAACGCGTTCGTCGACGCGTCCGGCGAGGTCGCGCTGACCGGCGTCACGGATGCGGTGCTCGGCGGCTCGGCGCGTCTCGCCGACGGCTCGGCCGTCTCCGTCACCCGTGAGGGAGACGGCCTCCGCCTCACCCTCCCGGCGCCGGAGATCGCGGGACCCGCTCTCATCCGCTTCGACCTGGCGGTCTGAGGATGACGGTCGACGCCCACCTGCACCTCTGGGACCTGGATCGGGTCGAATACCCCTGGCTGACCGCTGCACTCGGCCCGATCCACCGCACCTTCGCTCTCACGGAGGTCGCACCCCAGCTGGAGCGTGCGGGCGTCGACCGCGTCGTCCTGGTCCAGGCGGCGAACTCCCTGGAGGACTCCGAGGCGATGTTCGCTGTCGCCGCGGACTCTCCGCTCGTCGCCGGGGTCGTCGCCTGGGTCGACCTGCTCGACCCGCGGGCCGCCGCTGCTCAGCTCGACCGCTGGGTCGGGCATCCGGTGTTCGCGGGAGTGCGGCACCTCATCCACGACGAACCCGACCCCGACTGGCTGGCACGGGATGCGGTGCGCGAGAGCCTCGCACTGCTCGCCTCGCGAGACCTCACGTTCGATGTCGTCGGCGTCCTCCCCCGTCATCTCGAGCACGCTCTGGCCATCGCCGCCGAGCTGCCCGGGCTCCGCCTGGTGATCGACCATCTCGGAACACCTCCGGTCGGAGCGGCCGACCCCGAGCCGTGGCGTGGGCTGATGACGCGGCTGGGCGAGCATCCGAATGTCTTCGTCAAGCTCTCCGGGCTGACCACCCTCGGGCCGGCCGGCCGCGCGGACGCCGCTTCGCTCCGGCCTTTCGTCGACCATGTGCTCGCTGCGTTCGGGGCCGAGCGGGTGCTCTACGGCGGCGACTGGCCCGTCTCGACCCTCGCCGGGCCGTACGCCGAGACCTGGGAGACGACGCACGACCTCGTCTCGCAGTTGAGCGCCGGCGAGAGCCTGAACGTTTTCGAGGGTGCGGCAGACAGGGCGTACCACCTAGGCTGAGCCCCATGGGGTTCTGGGGGATCGTTCTGGCTGTGCTCGCGGTGAGCGTAGCCGGCGGCTATCTGGCGCTGTTCGCCGTGGCCGTGGTGCAGATCGCTCGCGACCGCACGATGTCCGTCTCGGTGAGGGCTGCGTGGCTGGTGACGATCGTCGGGTTGCCCATCGGCGGCTCCATCGCCTGGCTGGCGGTCGGGCACCGCACCAAGGAGTTCGAGCAGCCGGCGTGACCGCCGGCGATCGGCGAACGGCAGGTCAGCGCAGGTCAGCGCTTGGCGAGCGTTCCGATCTTCTCACCGTCGGTCCTGTAGACGGTGAGGGTGCTCCCGTCGACCTTGGCCGTGTGGGCGAGGTTGAGCCAGGGAGTGACGCCCTCGCACGCCTTGAGAGTCGAAGCGAACGGGCCGAACGTGAAGGTGTCGGTGTAAACGCTGCCCTTGCCGCTCATCTTGTTGCAGCCGTCCATTCCGGACCACGTCCCATCGGCTTTGATGGTGAGGGACGGCTGGCCGGTCGCGACCTGGCCCCAGTTGCCGGTGAAGGCCGATCCGGACGACGAGCATCCGGCGAGCGCGGTCAGTGCCACGACGGTGGCGGCGATTGCGAAGGCGGATCGAAGGCTCCTGACAGACTTCATGGCTACAACCTAACGGCGCCGCGCGCCGGAGGGAATGATCGATCACCTCTGATGATCGAGTCGTTCCGCCCCGGATGCACGGCCGGCCCGGGTGAGGCGGTGTGGCTGGGCACCGTCGTGGGGTTGCCGTCGGCGGCTCCATCGCCTGGCCGGCCGTCGGGCATCTGACCGCCTGATCGGCGAAGCCGCGATTGCGGCGCAGTCGTTTGCCGAAAGGGATGGCCGGGGCGGCTCTACACTCCTAACCCGAAAGCAGCGGAGTCGCCCCGACCGTGGGTGTGACCCACACGCGTCACACCCTCGCCGCGGTCGTGGTGAGCTCGAATCATCCGGCCGCACAACCCACGCTAGGTCGCAGGAACCACGAGTGCGGCGCCACTGACACGTTTGCGTGTTCCGCGCCGCTGAACCCGTAGGATCCCGGCCGGGGTGCGGGGATTCTCTCGCGCGCGCGTCGAGCGCCCGCGACCGCAAGCTCACACGAGAAACACGTCACCGCGCCTCGCACGCGCCGACTATCGGGCGCCGACCACGCAACTGGCAATCGGGTGCTACTGCATTGTCCGGGCTGACCCGAGAACGCTCGATGGTCGCATGTGAACTAGTGCTGCGGGTCGGCGAATACATGTGCCCCGCTCAAAGCACGACCGTTGACGCCGCACCATCAGTGTCGAATGCGAGAACGGTAGCGAGTTGCAACCTCAAATCTGGGCGGTGCCCGTGGATGAAATCAGTGATCTCACGCTTGTCGGAGCGGCGCGAGGCGGTGATTCGGAGGCCTACGCCCTGCTGTGGGGGCGTCACCGCTCGGTTGGGATCGCCATCGCCGTGGGCTATTCGAATCTCGCCGATCCAGAGGACCTTGTGGCGGAGGCGTTCCTCCGCACCTACTCGGCGATTCTGTCCGGCGGCGGACCATCGGATACGTTCCGCGGTTACCTCCTCTCGACCATTCGAAGGCTTGCCCTGAACGCGGGACGTAGAAGTGCGAAGACGGTGTCCATAGAAGAGCTCGAGTACGTCAACGAGTCCGATTCCGCTGAGGCGAGTGCCGTGCGAAATCACGGTAAAAACGTCGTCGCTCGCGCATTTCAATCGCTCCCGCTTCGCTGGCAGCAGGTTCTCTGGTACTCCGTGGTGGAGGGGACCAGCCATAGTGAAATCGCTCGCCGGCTCGAGGTGACGACAAACGCAGTGGATCAGTTGGCGCATCGTGCTCGGGAGGGATTGCGGGAGAAGTGGATCCAGCAGCAGGTGCAGATGGTGAAGTCCAACCCCACCTGTGGGTGGGTGTCTTCGCGCGCGGGCGCGGCCGCAAGATGCAACCTCACGCCTGGCGAATCCGCGCGGCTCACGAATCACGTTGCGGGATGCCGTGAGTGTGCGGCTGTGATCGATGAGGCGCATCACATCGCTTCACGCTTTGCCTAGTCGATCCTGGCGCGTGTCTGAGTGCACTAGTTCGTGAGGCAATGTCCCAGGGGTCGCGTGTGCGTGAATCCCGGCAGGACGAGGAAGGTCGCCGAAGCGGACGGGCTGGCGAAGCCCATGAGGTCGTCCTGGGCGTCGAGACGCAGTTGCGTGTCGATGAAAGTGTTCAGGTCGTTTTGGTAGGCGATGAAGAGCAGGCCGGCGTTGGGCACGGAGCCCTGCATCCCGCTGTCGAACATGTAGCTTCGACGCAGCATGAGTCGCGACCCCGTAAACGACGGGTGTGCTGCCCGGACGTGGGAACGAACGGGGGTGAGATACTCACCGTCGGGCGTCTTCGCGTGCAGGTCGGCCGCGTCGGTGGCCTTCCCTCCGGAGAGAGGGACTCCGCTCATTTTCTGACGGCCGATTATCGATTCTTGGTGGCTGGTTGTGAGCGAGTTCCAGCGAGCGATGTCGAGCCGAAGCCGGCGGATGACCATGATCGATCCTTCCGCGTACCGCCCATCTGAGATCCACACGTTCTCCGCGAGCTGGGCGCCGCCCCGGGGAACGATGACACCATCGTGGAATCCCAGTGGGTTTCGCACGATCGAGCCGTTGCTGTGGCCTCGAACCCCTGCCTGCCGCCATCTGAACGTTGCGCCCGGCATTCGGCTGATCAGAAAGTCGGTCGCAGGGAGCAAGGTGGATGGAGAGTCGCTGGAGACGGCGATGAGAATGTCGCCGTCGCGGTTCGTCGGTGAGATGTGCTCGTCGCCGGCGAATGCCGGCAAGTTCGTAGTCCCAACGCCAGCGGCGTCGACGAGTCTTGCAACACGGGGGCCGATCCCGATCGTTGCAGTCAGTCCCTCTGGTCCGTCCGGGATCAGCGGATCGTCGCCCGGCTTGGTGTTTGCCAGTTGAGCGATCGCCGAACCGATATCAGCGAGTGATGCCGCGAGTTCGGTGGTGGTCGTCCTCAGTGCGCGCGGGTCGGGAAGGTCGAAGCTGCTGAGCAGGGTGTGAGTCTGGGGAGTTTCGGGCACAGACACTCCGCGCTGCGTCGGGCCGTACGGGCTTTGGATGTGCCTGGTGAGCTCGGCTGTGTCCGTGTCGCCGCGCGCGGTACTGGACTGCCGTTCGAGTGCCGTGCCCATCGCCGCGCCTGCTCCGGCCGCCAGGAGACCTCCAAAGGCCCTTCGGCTGAGGCCGGCGCCGGGGGCGGCACCCGTCAACGCCGGCGAGTCGCCCCTCACCGACCCTCCGATTCGCTCAGCGCACTCAGATCAGGAAGTTCGACCACGGTGGACTTCGATGGCGAACCGAAGTCGACTTTCGACCATTCCGCCGTTCCGAGCCGCATCTCCACTCGAAGCATCAGCCCGGATCGGTTGAGCCAATACCGCACGGTGGACGTCTCGGGTGACGCGGGACGGTCGGTGGCAGGGGACGTCGGGCCGCTGTCGTCAGCGCTCGCGCCGGTCGGTCCGGCGAACACGTCGACTGGAGTCTTCCCCAGGTGATCTTCGCGGAGCCACTGGGCATCGGACTGGCGCAGGAGAAGCGGATTCTCCGGCCTGTCGAATCCCAGTGACGCGAGAATGAGAAGGGCCGCGTGGGCGGCGAATTCGGTCGGCTCGTACGGTGTCGACTTCCATTTGTCTTCGAGCTGGCTCGCGTCGGGCACCGGAAGCGGCGGCATCGATCTGCCTGCCAGGCCGTCTGCGTTGCGACTGAACAGGAGGTGTTTCGACCACAGGAGGAGTGCGGCCGCCCGCGCCGTGGTGCCTCCTCGAGCGTTGGTCAGGGATGCGTAGCCGACGTCGCGTGCGTAGTCGTACCAACCTCGGACGTTCCACTCGTCCGTTCCGTCGTGAATCGTTGCGATGATGGTGCGGGTGCCGGTGTTGTAGTTCTTGAACCGCGCCACTGCCATGAGCTGCGCCTCGGACTGGGTCAGGTGTCGGGCTGTGTCCGTGGATGCGTCGGCGCAGCCCGCGAGCAGCAGAGTTCCGAGAGCGAGCGCGGCGATCACTTTGGAGGTCATCGAACGTCGCCATCGCATCGACGCCCGATCTTCTCCACTCATCGATGAATTCCTGATCTGGACTCCAGGTAGTCCCGACCCGGGGTCGTCAGCGTGTCCACGGCAGAACGGTCCGGCGATCCGGGGACTTTCCCGGGCAGCGTGCGCACGTCGGCCAGCCCTGGCTGCGGGCGGGGTGAGGCGACCTTGAGGAAGCTGATTCCGGGTGGGGTGGGAACGGCCGATAGCGTCGCTGACGGCGTGGTCGCCGGTTGAGGCGTCTGGGAGCAATCCGGGTTCCGGTACCAGGGATGCTCGGGTGACGTCGCGGGAAGGGATGTCTGGGGTCCGGGCATGTCAAAGCAATTGCCTGAGGCTCCAGCTCGTGCCGCCGATTCGTTGACGACGTCGAAGCTGTTGTGTTCGTAGAGGTCCGCGAACGTGTTCCCGGTGGCGGGAAGGTCCTCGGTATTGCTGAGCACAACGCCGCCGCCGGGGTTCCCCGAGACACGGTTGGCCCGAAACAGGTTGTCGCGCCCGCCTGCGATTCCGATTCCGATTCCGAAGGCTCCTTCAGCGTGCGCGGGCGAGTCTGCTTCCGCGTTGTCGGCGATCAGGTTGCCGATGACGGTGTTCGCGCGTTGAGGAACGAATGCTTCTTGGTAGCTGGAGATCAATGTGATGCCGACCCGGTTGTTCGTGAACCGGTTTCCTGCGATGGTGACGGAATCAGAAGCGTTCGCGTTCTCGAATCCGATGGCGTTGCGCTCCGCGGTATTGTTCGCGACCAGTACGTCACAAGACCTGCATTGCCCGACGTAGAACCCCGAGTCCGCCGACCCCGACGCGTACGATTCGGTGATGGAGCCGTGCTGTGAGTTGAATGCGTAGATGCCGTAGAGGCCGTTGTTGTACGCCGTGACATGGTCGATCGCGTACCGCTGAAGGGGCGGGAACTTTTTCGGATCGAATGGCTTGTAGCCGTCGAGGCCGTGAGCTGCCGGCCCGTTCTTGTCGTGCAGTCCAGTGACCAGGACTCCGTAGAAGGTATTGGACTTGACGGTCAGGTTTTGAACGCGCACGCCGGCGGCTACCCCGACGATTCCGTACGGCCGGATGCCCTCGCCGTCGATCACGGTCGCGTTGCGGTCCGTCCCGCGAATGGTCACGTCGGGCTTGTCGATTGTGACCGACTCTCGGTATGTACCTTTCCCGACGAGCACCATGCCGCCGGGACGTACTTCCCCCACCGCCGCCGAAATCGATCCGGCGTCTTCCGGCACACGTACGATCAAGGATTCGGGTTGCGAAGGCGCCGTCGTGCACCCGCTGATACCCAGCACTGTTGCAGCAGCAATGAGTCCGGCGATAAGACGCGCGAGCGGACGCGTCCTGTGTCCTGGATCTGTGCAGTCGACCACTTAGCCGATCACAATCAGCCAGCGACCATCGATGTCTTCCAGGGTGAGGTCCGAGCCGAGTCCCTTGACCGTTGCCTTCGCTGTGCTTCCGTTTTCCTTCACGGACACGTTGGGCTTCTTGAGGGCAGCGTTCCCCTTCGCTCCGGACATGATCTTCGGCGCAATGATGTCCTTGCACAGTGCGAGGCGATCCTTGTCTCCAGCAACTGCTTTTCCGCCCATAGCGGCGTTCTCGCACAACGCCGAACCATCCTGCGTGCTCATGGCAGCGACAAAGCTCCGGGCTGAATCGCTCGCGGACTCGCGGCCGGCACAGCCGGCCAGCCCGGCCAGGCCGACACCTGCCACGGTCATGGCGAGCACGACGCGCACTGCATGGCTTCTCTTCATTGTCTTCCTCTTCTGTGGTGTGGGTGGGCGCGGAACGGCGCACGAAGAAGAGACGCATCGGATGCACGGAACTTACGTTCCGACAGGCAACTCCCAGCCGGTTGAAGCAACCCAGGTCGCACGGTCAGGACTGGGGAAGGTTTTCCCCCAGTCCTGACCGGTCGCTCTAGCCGCGAGCCCGCATCGTCCTGCGCCGACGTGCGAGCAACGCTGCGCCGAGCATGAGGAGCGCGACAGCTGCGCCGCCGACGATTCCTCCATCGAAGCCTGTGCTCGCGAGCCTCCCCGGTGCGGGCGGCTCCTCGTCGAACGAACCACAGGCTTCGTCGTGCGATGCGCCGTTCGTCGCCGTGAGGTCAGCCAGGTTCAGGAATCCGCCCCGGTGATCCGTGTCGCTCGGCACCGGACACTGCGAGTCGACGTTTCCGTCGACACTGGCAGGTGTGTCGGCGTGCACCACGACGATGTACCTGTGCGTCTGGTTCGGGGCGATGACCGCGTCCCTGACGACCAGAGTGTCCTGCTCGCCGTTCCAGCTGGGGTTCCCTACCGGAGTACCGGGCGCTGCCGCCTTGACGGACGCCGAGATGACGGATATCTGATCGCCGAACCGCAGGGTGTCCGTCAGTGTGTATCTGTCCGCGACGGGCGACAGGTTTGATGCTGTCAGCTCGTACGTGACCTTCCACGTACCATCGGCAAGCTTCTCCTGGGAGAGGAGTTTCTTGTCGAGGGCTGTGACGGGCTCAACCGTGGTCTCCGCGTGGAAGGGGTCCTTGTCGGTCACCGTGATAGTGGAGCGGACCGGGTCACCGTTGCCATCCAGCGACGGCTGATCGGT
>NZ_JBHVXB010000009.1:78426-189639 GCF_042881905.1 Leifsonia sp. NPDC058248 | reverse complement strand
CGACCCAGCAACTCAGGACTCGACGATGCGGCTTCGAGGGTGGGCGCAGTGCGGAGCGCGGCGCGCGGCGGAGCGCGGCGCGGCGCGGCGCGGCGACGGCCGCCGACCCGGGGGTCGACGGCCGTCGTGCGGCGTTCGCGCGTCAGTCGGTCGCGGGGGCGGCCGTCGGACGCTGGGCGCGCAGCGACGCGGTGTCGGCGCCCGGCTCGATCAGCGCGCCGAAGTCGTCGGCGGCCCGGTGGGCGAGGATGCCTGTGTCGAGTTCGGCTTCGTCCTCGTCCGCGGCGGCGCCGAGCACGGCCGCGACGCGCTCGCGGGTCGACTTGGCGTCGGCCTCGGCGTCATCCGCGGCCTCCTGCAGTGCCGACTTGGCACGCAGCGGCGGCGTCTTGAAGAACAGGGCGAGAACGAAGGCGATGAGCACGACGATCAGCGCGACCCAGTAGACCGTAACCGCTGAGGCACTGAACCCCTGCAGGAACGGCTTCGCCAGGCGCGGATCGGCACTGTTCAAGAACGACGTGTCGTCGAGAGCGCCGCCACCTGCGGTGCCTGCCGAGGCGGCACTACCGGACGGGTTCGCCTTGATCTGCGCGATGACGTTGTCGACGACGCCGGCACGTGCCTGGTCGTTGGACAGGTCGATCCCGGCCGGCAGGGCCGCCTTGATCTGGGTGACCTGCTTGTCGTAGGCCAGCGCCATGATCTGCTTGTTCTCCGGCGCGTTGGCCACAGCGGGGTCGAGTGCCGCGTTGAGCGCAGCGGACAGGGTCGCGTCGTCCTTGAATGCCGCGGTCAGATTCGTCGGGAACAGCGTGAACAGCAGTGACAGAAGCACGGCCGTGCCCAGCGTTCCACCGATCTGGCGGAAGAAGGTGGACGCGCTCGTCGCGACGCCCATGTCCTTCAGGCCGACCGAGTTCTGGCTGGCGATGGTGAGCGTCTGCATCAGCTGGCCGAGTCCGAGGCCGATCAGCAGCATGGCTCCGGCGATGAACCAGTACCCCGTGTCGTACTTGAGGAACGTCAGGTAGAAGAACCCGCCGGCGAGAAAGAGCGTGCCCAGGATCGGGAACATGCGGTATCGGCCCGTTCGCGCGATGATCTGGCCGCTCGCGATCGAGGAGACCATCAGGCCGAGGATCATCGGCAGCAACTGCAGGCCGCTCTCCGTGGGCGTGGACCCGAGCACGAGCTGCAGGTACAGCGGCAGGGTCAGCATCGCTCCGAACATCCCGAAGCCCACGAAGACGCCGATGATCGTCGCCATCGAGAAGGTCGGGGAGCGGAAGAGCTTGAGCGGGATCAGCGCGTCGTCCTTCATGGCCATCTCGATGAAGATGAAGGCCAGGATGCCGACCGCACCGATCACGTAGCAGGCGATGGCTCCCGCGCTGCCCCAGCCCCAGTCGCGACCCTCTTCGGCGACGAGGAGCAGTGGGACGAGTGCCACGACGACCGCCGTCGCACCCCACCAGTCGATGCGCACCGAGTTGGGTGTCCGCTTGGGAAGGTGCAGGAACCGCAGCACCACGAGCAGTGCGACGATGCCGATCGGCACGTTGATGAGGAACACCCAGCGCCAGCCGGCGATGCCGAGGATCTCGCTCGCACCGGCGAAGAGGCCGCCGACGAGCGGTCCGATCAGGCTCGAGATGCCGAAGACGGCGAGGAAGTAGCCCTGGTATTTGGCTCGCTCGCGTGGCGCGAGCATGTCGCCCATGATCGCGAGCGGCATGGACATCAGGCCACCGGCGCCGAGGCCCTGGATGGCGCGAAACACCGCGAGCTCGATCATCGAGGTCGAGAACGTGGCCAGGATCGACCCGATCACGAAGATGACGATCGCGAAGATGAACAGTGGCCGCCGGCCGAAGATGTCGGAGAGCTTGCCGTAGATCGGCGTGCTGATCGTCGAGACGATCAGGTAGGCGGTCGTGACCCAGGCTTGCTGGCTGAGCCCGTGCAGGTCGTCGCCGATGGTGCGGATCGCGGTTCCGACGACGGTCTGATCGAGGGCGGAAAGGAACATGCCGGCCATGAGGCCGAAGATGACGAACAGGATCTGCCGATGCGACATGATCGCGTTCGTCGGTGCGGCCGGGGCCGGAGTTGCTGGGCTTGACATGAGTCTCCGAGTCGAGAGTCTGAAAATGGGGACGCCCGGGCCACGGGCGACACACCGGTGTGGGCACAAAAGAAATTTGCGGAGAGTGCAAAGTTACACCTTATGTGACCATTTCAGCAATGTGAACTATCTGCGGCGGCGCGAGCGTTCGCCAACGGCGAACGCCGACTTCACCCGCGATTTCATGCGGACGAATGAACCGGTGCACGCCACGCTGCCCCCCGCACAGGTGACACAAAGGAGGCGGGAGTACCGTGAGTGAGGAGCAGAATCCGAACTCCGCACTCGAACTCCGAAGGTCTTATGCGCTTCTCTACCCGCTCCTCCACATCCCGCCGTCTCCTCGGCATTGCCGGATTCGCTGCGGTGACGTCTCTCGTCCTCACCGGATGTGCGGGGGAGCCCTCGCCTGTCACCAAGGCTGTCGCTCAGGTCACCCACGACACCACCACCTCGATCTCGGCCGTGCAGCCCGCCACAGGAAGCGTCTCCGGAGCGAGCACCGTGACCATCTCGGGCAAGAACCTGGGCGATGTGAAGACCGTGCAGATCGGGGGCCAGCCGGCCACGGTGACGAAGGCGTCCGACTCGTCGGTCGTCGCGGTCGTCCCCGCCGCCCCGAACTTCAAGGCGGGCGCGGTCGACGTGTCGCTCACTGCGGCGGGCGGCAAAGCGGTGGCCACGAGTGACAACGCGTACTCCTACACGGTGGCCACGCCGGTCGACCGTCAGCTCAGCTACGCGATGACCCACTGGAAGACGTACAACTCGGCCGAGTACGGCGATCTCAACTCGGTGGGCGGCGACTGCGCCAACTTCGTGAGCCAGACCCTGATCGCCCGCGGCTGGACCCAGAACGGCGATTGGTACAACCGCAACGCTGCCGCCGACTGGAGCCCGGCCTGGGGTTACGTGCCGTCGATGGACACGTACTTCCGCGATCATCCGGAGCTGGGCCTCACCGAGTATCCGCTCGACCAGCGGGCGAAGATCCGGGTCGGCGACATCGTGATGTTCGACTGGAACGACAACGACTCGCTCGACCACGTGCAGATCGTCTCGGCGGTGCAGAACGTGAACGGCAAGATCCAGATCAAGATGGCCGGCCACAACGAGGACAGCGACTACCGCGACCTCGACCAGACGATCACGGTCGACCACCCGGGCGCCGTCGGGCATTTCTGGAGCTTCCAGGAGTAGCGCACGTCTTCTCGCGAGGCTCAGCGTCCGTCCATCCGGCGCCAGCTATGCTCGACCCGTGAAACACGGGGTGGGCCGCGAGGGGCGGCAACGGATGCGCGGTCGCGCGATTCGACGCGGCGCGCTGTTCGCAGGCGCTCTCGTCCTGGCTGTCGCACTGGTCGCGTGCACCTCCGCGTCCGCGCCGTTCGGGAACTCGATGCGCCAGCCCACGGGCCGGCCCTCGACGGGTCCGAAGCCCACGCCCGGACCCACACCTAAGCCGACGCCCACGACGACCTCGCCTCCGGCATCCACCGCGCCTCCGACGACACCGAATCCGTCATCGCGCCCGACGCCCTCCAAGAGCCCGGCACCGACCGCGCCGGGCTTCGACAACGCGGCCCAGTCGATCGCGGACCCGGCCAGCAGCTGGGTCGTGGTCAACAAGACCCGTTCGCTCGGTCCGGTGACGTTCGTCCCTCCGGACCTCGTGTACCCCGACGTGACCTACGTGAACCGGCAGCCGATGCGACGACAGGTGGCCGACGCTCTCGTCGCGCTGTTCGCAGCGGGCAAGTCGGAGGCCGGCCTCGACTTCTCCGTGCAGAGCGCCTACCGCTCGTACGATTCGCAGGTACGCGTCTACAACGACGACGTCGCACGCAACGGCCGGGCCTACGCCGACACGGACACGGCGCGCCCCGGCCACAGCGAGCACCAGACCGGGCTCGCCGTCGACATCAGCGCCGTGCCGGCGCAGTGCTCGCTCGACGCGTGCTTCGCGCACGCCCGGCAGGGCGTCTGGCTCGCGGCCAACGCCTACCGGTTCGGGTTCCTGCTGCGCTACCCGGCGGACAAGGTCGCGGTGACGGGGTTCACCTTCGAGCCGTGGCACTTCCGGTTCATCGGAGCCCCGCTCGCCGCGCGACTGCACGCCAGCGGGGTGAGCACCCTCGAGGAGTACTTCGGCGTGCCAGGCGGCACCGTCTACCGCTGATCGCCACGGCCGCTGATCGGCACGGCCGCGCGACGCGCCCCGCCGCGCTGGGGCGGCCGCCTGCCGGCCGCCCCCGATCAGGCGCCGGCGAGAGCCTCGCCCACGATCCGCTTGGCCTCCTCCTGCACCTGCCGCAGGTCGTCCGCGCCGACGAACGACTCGGCGTAGATCTTGTAAACGTTCTCCGTGCCGCTCGGGCGCGCGGCGAACCAGGCGGTGGCGGTCTCGACCTTGACGCCACCGAGCGCCGCGTCGTTGCCGGGAGCCCGGCTCAGCTTGGCCGTGATCGTCACGCCCGCGAGTTCGGTGGCGGCGATCGCGTCGCCGTCGAGCTTTCCGAGGGCCGCCTTCTCAGCCGGGCTGGCCGGTGCGTCGACCCGCTCGTAGACCGGGTCGCCGAACTTCTCGGTGAGCTCTGCGTAGAGCTGCGAGGGGGTCTTGCCGGTGACGGCGAGGATCTCGCTTGCGAGCAGAGCGAGCAGGATGCCGTCTTTGTCGGTGGTCCAGACCGAGCCGTCGAACCGCAGGAAGCTGGCACCGGCGCTCTCCTCGCCGCCGAAGCCGACCGAGCCGTCGATGAGGCCGGGGACGAACCACTTGAAGCCCACCGGGACCTCCCAGAGCCGGCGCCCCAGCGACTCCGCCACCCGGTCGATGATCGACGATGAGACGAGCGTCTTGCCCACCGCCGCGTCTTTCTGCCAGCCGGTGCGGGTGCGGTACAGGTAGTCGATGGCGACCGCCAGGTAGTGGTTGGGGTTCATCAGCCCGCCGTCGGGCGTCACGATGCCGTGGCGGTCGGCGTCGGCGTCGTTGCCGGTGAGGATGTCGTACTCGTCTTTGTGCGCGAGCACCGACGCCATGGCCGACGGGCTCGACGGGTCCATGCGGATCTTGCCGTCCCAGTCGAGCGTCATGAAGCTCCAGGTCGGGTCGACCGTGGGGTTCACGACCGTCAGGTCGAGGTCGTAGCGCTCGGCGATCGCGGCCCAGTAATGAACGCTCGCACCGCCGAGGGGGTCGGCGCCGATACGGATACCGCTCTGCTTGATCGCCTTGACGTCGATGATGTTCTCGAGGTCGTCGACGTAGCGCCCGCGGAAGTCGTACGTCTCGACGGCGCTCGGCTCGCTCATCCGGACGCCCCTCAGCTCATCGGCGATGAGCTCGTTGGCCCGGTTCGCGATCCAGCTGGTGGCGTCGGTGTCTGCCGGTCCGCCGTGCGGCGGGTTGTACTTGAAGCCGCCGTCGGAGGGCGGGTTGTGGCTGGGGGTGACGACGATGCCGTCGGCCTGGTCGGGGTGGTCCGCGCGGTTGTAGGCGATGATCGCGTGCGAGACGGCCGGTGTCGGCACCCAGTCGTCGAACTCGTCGACCATCACGCGCACCTCGTTGCCGACCAGCACGGCCAGCGCGGTCGTCATCGCGAACTCGCTCAGCGCGTGCGTGTCTGCGCCGATGAAGAGGGGGCCGTCGATGCCCTGGGACGCGCGGTACTCCACGATCGCCTGCGTGGTGGCGGCGATGTGGTTCTCGTTGAAGGCGGTGTTGAGCGAGCTGCCGCGATGCCCCGAGGTGCCGAACACCACCCTCTGCTCCGGGATGCTCACATCGGGCTTGAGGTCGTAGTACGCGCGCCGCAGCGCGTCGACATCGACGAGATCGGAGGCCTGTGCGGGTGTTCCAGCTCGTTCGTTCATGGCCCCATCCTTCCACTCGCGCCCGATCGCGCCAGAGGGGCGGCGCAAGGTTGTGGATAACTTTTTCGGTCGCTCACCCGCATGGCTAAGCTGACGCCATGCCCGAACGAACCGAGCCCACCGCCGACCTGCCTGCCGCCGTCGACGAGGTCTACAGCTTCCTCGGCCCGTCGGGAACCTTCACCGAGGCGGCCCTCGCACAGGTCCCCGAGGCCGCGGGAAAGCACTGGCGCTCGGTCAACAACGTGGGGGAGGCGCTCGCCGACGTCGTCTCCGGGCGCAGCGTCGCGGCGATGATCGCGATCGAGAACTCGATCGAGGGCGGCGTCTCGGTCGCTCAGGATGCTCTCGCCACCGTGCCCGGGCTGCGGATCGTGGGCGAGTACCTCGTGCCGGTCAACTTCGTGCTCGTCGCACGGCCGGGAACGACGCTCGCCGACGTGCGTGTGATCAACGCGCATCCGGTGGCGTACGCGCAGTGCCATCTCTGGCTCGACGCGCACCTGCCCGAGCACGGGCACTTGCCCGCGTCGAGCAACGTGGCCGCCGCCTCCTCGCTGTTCCAGGGCAGCACGGCGGATGCCGCGATCGCGCCGCCGGGGATCGTCGACCACCACGACGTGGTCGTGCTCGCCGAGAACATCGGCGACAACCCGCACGCCGTCACGCGGTTCGTGCTGGTGAGCCGCGAACGCACCGTGCCGGCACCGACAGGCGCCGACAAGACCAGCCTCGTCGCCGAGCTCCCCGACGACCGCCCCGGCAGCCTGCTCGACCTGCTCGAGCAGTTCTCCACCCGCGGCGTCAACCTGAGCCTCATCGAGTCCCGTCCCATCGGCGACGCTCTCGGCCGGTACCGGTTCGTGATCGACGCCGACGGCCACATCCACGACGAGAGGGTGGCGGATGCTCTGCTCGGTCTCCGCCGGTTCAGCCCGGCCGTCATCTTCCTCGGTTCGTACCCCAGAGCCGACAAGGTCCGCGTCGAGTTCGACTCCCGCTACCGCGACGAAGTGTTCACCGAGGCGCGCGAATGGCTGGCGTCTCTCACCGGCGCCGACGGCGTCCCTCAGGGGTAGGCTGCGAGCCAGGAGCGAGGAGGCGCGATGATCCTGGACGAGTCGGGACGCGACGCGGGGGACGCCGGCGGCGACCCGCGCGCCGAAGCGTCCCGCCGCGACGCCGGTGCGGGCCAGGCCGACGCCGACTTCGACCCGCGCTACGACCCGGCGTTCCAGCGCGGCTATGAGCCGCGACCGGGCGAGCGCCCGCGCACGCAGTTGCGGTCGGCCGCCCCCGCCCGCGAACAGTCGCCGTTCCGCCGCCCGTCGAACGCCCCGGCACCGGATGCCGAGGGCGCGTCCACCGCGTATCGCCGCGCATCCGCCGAGTCGCCTGTGCGGCCCGCGCCGGAGCCCGAAGAGCTGATCGGCGATGCCGGCGTCCCCGACGAACTGCGTGAGGCCGACCCGCGATTCGTCCCCGATCCTCTGACCGTGGAGCTCGAGGCGTATCGTGCCGACGGCATCGCGGGAGCATCCGGTCTCTCGGGCACCGCGACGCGAGGGTCCTTCCTCGACGACATCGACGTCTCGCCGCGCCGCAACCCGTACTTCCTGGCACTGTGGCTGATCGGCGGCGGCTTCGTGGTGCTCGGCATCGTGCTCTACGTCGTCTCCGTCTTCACCTCCTACACAGCCAGCCCCACCGCCTCGCAAGACGCGACCTCTCTCGTGTTCAGCCAGGTCGGCTGGATGCTCGCCGGCCCGCTCATCACCGTCGGTCTGGCCACGATCGTCGCCCTTGTGCTGCTCTCGGCCCTGAAGTCCCGCCGTCGCGCTCCGGCCCGGGATGCTCCGCTCAGCGACGCCGCCCGGGAGGAGTGAATGCGCTGGACGTACCGGGTGCTGGTGATCCTCGCCATCGGCCTCGGAGCGGTCGCCGCCCTCTGCATCGCCGCGCCCGCGCTGGTGCCGTCCACCTACAGCCAGAGCGACCTGATGCGGCCGGAGATCCTCGTCGCGGGGGTCGCCGAGCTCGCGCGGGTGCCGGCTACGTCGCTCGCGCTGATCGCCGCCATCGGCGCCGTGTTCGTGCGAGCAGTCACCTGGAGGCCGTCGCCGAGCCGGGCGGGCCGGCTCGGTCGACTCGGCATCCGCGACCGGCCCGGCCGCCTCAGCCGACGGCGGGAACTCTGACCCTCAGCCCGCCCCGATCCACCGTGAAGTCGACCGCGGAGATCTCGCCGAGCGCGTCCCCGTCGAGCTCGAACGGCTCCGGGTCGCCGACGGTGAGCCGCACCGACTCGCCGCGGAGGTAGCTGAGCTCGGTGCGCACGGCACGATCGGTGATCCGGATGATCCGCTGGCCGAGCGAGGTCTTGCGCAGGATGCGGTTCTCCCAGGTGACCTTGCGCCAGATCATCAGCCAGCCGAAGATCGACTTCGGCTGCAGCACGGCGATGTCGAGCATCCCGTCGTCGATGAGCGCGTCGGGGATCAGCTCGATGTTCCCGGGCAGGCTGCCGCAGTTGGCGACCAGGATGGTGCTGACGTGGGCGGTGCGCCGTTCGCCGCCGTCGAGGGTGTAGCCGACCCGCACCTTCTTCGAGGTGGGCAGTGCGCGGAAGCCGGCATCCACGTAGGCGAGCCAGCCCAGCCGGCGCTTGAGCCTCGGCCGGGTGTTCGCGATCATCGCGGCGTCGATGCCGAGACCGGCCATCACGAGGAACGCGTGCTCGCGGGTCGCCCCCTCGACGTCGGTGATCGTGGCGACACCGAGGTCGATCGAGCGGGTGTCGCCTCCGAACGCGATGGCGCAGGCCTGCTCGAGGCTGGTGTGGGTGATGCCGAGGTTGCGGGCGAGGAGGTTGCCGGTGCCGGAGGGGAGGAGGGCCAGCACGGCATCCTGGTCGCGCAGCCCTTCGGCGACAGCGCGCACGGTGCCGTCGCCCCCCGCCGCGAGGACGAGCGTCGCACCGGCGTGGAGCGCCTGCCTGGTCTGGCCCTGGCCCTGGTCTTCGACGCTGGTGCGGAGCCAGAGCAGATCGATCTCGCCGGCGCGCGCGGCAGCATCCTGCACCGCCGTTCTGACGCGGTCGACGTCCACCTTGATCGGGTTGTAGACCACGGCGACGACGGCCCGGGAAGCGCTCTCGCGATCGGTCACGTGATCACGCTACTCGTTCGCTGTGGATAACTCAGATCGACGGATGCACGCTCGATAAGCTGATCCCGTGATCGATCCAGTTCTGCTCCGTGAAAACCCTGACCTCATCAAGCGTTCGCAGGAGGCCAGGGGCGACTCCGTCGACGTCGTCGACGAGGCGCTGCAGGCCGACCGGGAGCGTCGCGCCACGATCACCGCCTTCGAGGAGCTGCGCGCCGAGCAGAACGCCTTCGGCAAGAAGGTCGCCGCCGCGCCGAAGGAGGAGAAGAAGGAGCTCGTCGCGCAGGCGCAGAGCCTGGCGGCCCGCGTCAAAGAGGCGCAGCACGCCGCCAACGCGGCAGAGGTGCGGTTCGACGAGGTGCTCCGGCGCGTCGGCAACCCGATCATCGACGGCGTCCCGGCCGGTGGCGAAGACGACTTCATCACGCTCAAGACCGTGGGAGACAAGCCCACGTTCGACTTCGAGCCGCGCGACCACCTCGAGATCGGCGAGCGGCTCGGCGCCATCGACATGGCACGCGGGGCCAAGGTGTCCGGTGCGCGCTTCTACTATCTCAAGGGCGTCGGGGCGCGCCTCGAGATCGCCCTGATGAACATGGCGCTCGACCGTGCGCTGGCCGCCGGGTTCATCCCGCTCATCACCCCGACCCTGGTCAAGCCCGAGATCATGCAGGGCACCGGGTTCCTCGGCGAGCACTCCGACGAGGTCTACTACCTCCCGGCCGACGACCTCTATCTCACCGGAACGAGCGAGGTCGCGCTGGCCGGCTACCACGCCGACGAGATCCTCGAGGTGGACCAGCCCCTCCGCTACGCCGGCTGGTCGACCTGCTACCGCCGTGAGGCCGGGTCGGGCGGCAAGGACACCCGGGGGATCATCCGGGTCCACCAGTTCAACAAGCTCGAGATGTTCGTCTACACCCTGCCCGAGGAGGCTGAGGCGGAGCACGCCCGGCTGCTGTCGTACCAGGAGGACATGCTGCAGGCGCTCGGGCTCAGCTACCGCGTGATCGACGTCGCCGCCGGAGACCTCGGATCGAGCGCCGCCCGCAAGTACGACGTCGAGGCCTGGGTGCCCACGCAAGACGCCTACCGCGAGCTCACCTCCACCTCCAACTGCACCACCTTCCAGGCGCGTCGCCTCGACATCCGCTACCGCACCGAGAGCGGCAAGACCAGCCCGGTCGCCACCCTCAACGGAACCCTTGCGACCACGCGCTGGCTGGTCGCCATCCTCGAGACCCACCAGCGCGCCGACGGGTCGGTGCTGGTGCCGGAGGCGCTGCGTCCCTACCTGGGCGGCCTCGAGGTGCTGGAGCCGATCACACAGTGACCGCCGACGACCGCCTGCTGATCGCGCTCGACGTCGACGGCACGCTCATCCACGAGGACGAGACGATCGGCCACGCCGTGCTTGAGGCGGTGAACCGGGTGCGCGACGCCGGTCACGAAGTGATGCTCGCGACTGGTCGCAGCTGGGAGACTGCGCGTCCCATCCACGAGCGGTTCGGGCTCACCAGCGAATACGTCGTCTGCGCCAACGGAGCCCTCACGATGAGACGCGACGACACCGCCGAGGGCGGTTACCGCCGCGAGTTCGTCGAGGTGTTCGACCCGACCGAGGTTCTCGAGACCATCCGGCCCTTCCTGCCGAGCGGCAGCTTCATGGTCGAAGACGCCACAGGGTTCCGCCGCTACACCGAGGGCATGACCGACTGGGAGCTGGTGAACGCCGTGCAGGTCCCGTTCGAGGAGCTGTCCGCGCATCCGGCGACCCGTGTCGTCGTCGTCTCGCCGCAGCACGACGAGGAGCAGTTCCTCTCGATCGTCGAGCGCATGGGGCTGCACAAGGTCAGCTACGCCATCGGCTGGACAGCCTGGCTCGACATCGCGCCCGACGGAGTGAACAAGGCCACCGCGATGGAGCGCGTGCGAGAGCACCTCGGCATCCCGCGCAGCAACGTGGTGGCGGTCGGCGACGGCCGCAACGACATCGATTTCCTCGTGTGGGCCGCGGGGGAAGGCAAGGGCATCGCGATGGGCCAGGCTCCGGATGAGGTCAAAGCGGTCGCCAACGCCGTCACCGATCCCGTGGTCGAGGACGGGCTCGCAAAGGTGCTCTCCTCCCTCTGATCTACCGCGGCCTGGAGGGCCCGTGACCAGGGCTTCTTGCGCGTCCGCCCAGAAGTTTGCCAGGGTGATCTGCGAAGCTGAAGGTCCGCCATCATCGATGTGCGCCGAACTCCGACCCCCACTGACTCGCCTCCGGCGACAGGAGCGTGCCACGAAAGGGAGTGAATGAACGAGATGCCCACGCGCGCTTCCCTGCGCGCACAAGAGAAATCGGCCGGTCCGAGCATCGCTCGACACGGCCGCCTCAAGCGGCACCACCCTCTCCGTTTCATCCTCAAGATCATCGCGGCCGTCATCGGCGTCGCTCTGGTGAGCAGTGTCTCGCTGACCGCGTACGCCGTGCTGAACGTGGCCTCGAGCGTCAAGCCGGCAGTGAAGCTGGTCGACGCCAAAGGCAACCCGATCCCGCAGGTCGGCGCCATCTCCGGCGGCTTCAACGTGCTCCTCGCCGGCAGCGACAGCGGCGGCGGCAACGCCGCCTACGGCTCCCGCGGCGAAGTGCTCAACGACGTGACGATGCTGCTGCACGTCTCCGCCGACCACAAGAACGCGACCGTCGTGAGCTTCCCCCGCGACATGTTCGTGCCCATCCCGTCCTGCCCGAGTGAAGACGGCAAGGGCAGCTACGACGCGATGAGCGCCCAGAAGATCAACACGAGCCTCACCTACGGCGGCCTCGCGTGCACAGTGCTGACGGTAGAGCAGCTCACCGGCCTGACCATCCCGTACGCCGGCGTCATCGAGTTCGACGGCGTCATCGAGATGTCGAACGCGGTCGGCGGCGTGCCCGTCTGTGTGGCCGGCGACATCCAGGACCCGTACACCGGACTCGACGTGAAGGCGGGCCAGAACACTCTGCAGGGCTCGCAGGCGCTCGCGTTCCTCCGCACGCGTCACGGCGTCGGCGACGGCTCGGACCTCGGCCGCATCAGCAACCAGCAGGTGTTCCTCTCCTCGCTGGTTCGCACGATCAAGAGCTCGGACACGCTGTCGAACCCGGTCAAGATCTTCGGACTGGCCAAGGCCGCGGTCAAGAACATCAAGCTCTCCGAGAGTCTCAGCAACATGACCACGATCGCGTCGATGGCGGCCGCGCTGCGCAACATCGACCTCAACAAGGTCGTCTTCGTGCAGTACCCGAACCACTACGTCGACGGCGGCGTCGCCCCCACGACGGATGCGGCGGACACCCTCATGAACGCGCTGAAGGCCGACCAGCCGGTCGCCCTGACCGGTGACACGGGTGTCGGCTCGGAGGCTGCGCCGGCTACGCCGGCCACCCCCGCGACGCCGGCTCCGGCTACTCAGGCTCCGGCGACTCAAGCGCCGACGGATGCGGGGACTGCGACATCGACTCCGGCACCCGATTCCGGCTCGGGCTCGGGCACAGGGACCGGCTCGGGAACCTCGGTGGACCTGCCGTCGGATGTGCACGGCCAGACGGCCGGTCAGGTCACCTGCTCCAAGCCGTACAGCGGATAGCGCCGCGCGTCGTCCGTTAGAATCGGGCGACGCCGGTCAACGCCGGCGCCGGGAGGGCTGTCCGAGCGGCCGATGGAGCCAGTCTTGAAAACTGGTGGGCAGAAATGTCTCGTGGGTTCGAATCCCACGCCCTCCGCACTGTAAAAATCCAGATCAGAAGCTATTTATGAGGATTGAATTTTGATCTGTTCGTCGTGGTTTGACAACACTGAACCAGGCGACCAGCGTTTCACTGTCCGGGTCGACACCGCGGCCGACGACTTGGCGGTCGAGCGTTGAGCGCCACGTGGAGCTCAGGTTCGCCGGAATCGTGGTCCACGCACGAACTCCACGTCTTCGCTAAAGCGACGCCCCTTCGTAGACGCCGGTCAGGGCGTGCCAGAGGTAGTCGAGGTGTGCCGGGATGTCGATGGACTGGTCGTGCATCCATTGGATCTGCAGGCCGTCCCATGCCGCGAAGATGATGGCGGCTGCTTTTGCGGGGTCGACCGCCGGGTCGATCTTTCCTTCTTCCTGCTCGTGGCGAATCGCGTCGGCGATTCCGCCGCGCGCCCGCTCGTAGCGCTCACGAGTGAACTCATGCCCCACGTGACTGGGTCCCGATGATTCGACCATCACGCGGGTGTAGAGCTCGATGAGACCCGGAACGGATTCGTTGTCGCGAGCGAGACGCGAGGGCGTGAATGATCCTTCTGCGAATCGCTCTGTGCGTGCGTCGCGTTCGCGGAGGATCTCCACGAACAATTGGTCCTTCGTGCCGAAGTAGTGGATGAGTCCCGGCTGGCTCAGGCCGACCGCCTTCGCCAGCTGCGGGATCGTCATCTTGTCGTAGCCTTCTGAGCCGATGAGCTGGAGGGCCGTCTCAATGATTTCCGCGCGCTTGGCGACGCCTTTGGCGTACTGGGCAGGTCTGGTCACACCAACAGGCTATAACGTTTTGAAATTAAACCCATAGTGCCGTATGGTTTTGCCCGCCGACTGTTCAGTCGGTCATCGAGGATGATGAAAGGCTTACCCATGACGATCCCCTCCGAAGAACTCGCCGAACTTGCATTCATCGAGGAGGCTGCGGGAAACGAGGATCCGCCCACCCCGATCAAGGGCGTCCGTCGCCTGCTCTGGTGGATGATTCCCGCCAACCTCGGCATCTTCATCATCTGGGGCGCGTTCCTCCAGGTTCTCCTGCCGGCACAGGTCGCCGGTCTCGACCCGGCGCACAAGGTCGCCAACTTCGCGATCGTGTCGACGGTGGGAGCCATCTTCGCCCTCTTCGCCCAGCCGATCGCGGGCCAGCTGTCCGACCGCATGCGCTCACGTCTGGGCCGCCGCGCACCTTGGATCCTCATCGGATCCCTCGTCGGCGCCCTCTCGCTCGTAGGCCTGGCCTTTGCCAACTCGTTCGTCAGCATCCTGATCGCGGCGACGCTGGTCCAGACAGCGTTCAACTTCGCCCAGGGACCGCTGAGCGCCATCATGCCTGACCGGGTTCCGGTCAAGCGCCGTGGATCGTTCGCTGCCCTGACCGGAATCGGCGTCATGGTCGGCGTGCTCGGTGGCCAGATCCTCGCTTCGATCTTCCTCGGCAGTATCGGTGCCGGCTATATCGTCCTGGCTGTCCTGTCGGTCGTCCTGCTGTCGCTGTTCGTGGTCTTCAACCCGGACTACTCGAGCAAGGAACTCGTTCTCGAGCCCTTCAAGTTCGTCGACTTCCTGAAGACGTTCTGGGTAAACCCGGTCAAGCACCCTGACTTCTTCTGGGCGTTCACCGGCCGGACGCTGCTCTACGCCGGCTACTTCACGGTCACGGGATACCAGCTCTTCATCCTCACCGACTACCTCGGCATCAAGAACCCGGCTTCGGTCATCCCGCTGCTCGGCATTGTGAGCCTCGCGGGCATCCTGATCTCGACGATCATCTCGGGTCCGCTCTCCGACAGGTTCGGCCGTCGCAAGCCGTTCATCTTCGCCTCGTCGGTGTTCGTCGCGATCGCACTGTTGATCCCGATGCTCGTCCCCACCCTGCCCGGCTGGATGCTCATGACCTTCATCTCGGGCTTCGGCTTCGGCATGTTCCAGGCGGTCGACACCGCCCTGATGAGCCAGGTTCTGCCGTCGGCCAAGTCGTTCGCTAAGGACCTCGGCGTCGTCAACATCGCGGCGACGCTGCCTCAGGCACTGGCGCCGGCCATCGCCGGTGCGGTCGTGCTCGGCTTCGGCTACATCGGCCTGTTCCCGATCGGCATCGTGCTGAGCATCCTCGGCGCGTTCGCCGTGGTGCCGATCAAGGCATCCCGCTAATACCACTTCACGGCAACACCATCCGGTGGCGTGGTCGATTCGGCTACGCCACCGGATGAATGGAAAGAGAAGATGAGCACCACGCAGGTTCCCGACGGCACCCTCACCGCATCCATCAATCCGTTTCTTCCGGCGACCGAGTACATCCCCGACGGGGAGCCGCACGTCTTCGGGGACCGGGTGTACGTTTACGGCTCCCACGATCTCGCCGACGGCACCGCAGTCATGTGCGCTGGCGACTACGTCTGCTACTCGGCAGCGCTGACCGACCTTGCCCGGTGGCGCTACGAGGGTGTGATCTTCCGGCGTGACCAGGATCCGTTCGCCCGGATGATGACCGCGCGCGGTGGCGACCGCATGGGAATGAAATCCCATCTCTTCGCGCCCGATGTCGTGGAGATCGACGGAAAGTATTACCTCTACTACGGGATCGGCCTGTCCGAGTCGGGCATCGCGATGGCGGTCGGCGATTCGCCGATCGGTCCGTTCGAGTACGTCGGTCGCGTGCGTTATCCCGAGAGCGAGAAGCCCTCCGGCTGGAGCGACGGGAAAGACGGCCTCGCTGACGGGGACATGGCGTTCTTCGGCGGCCGGGCTGCGATCAGCCGGCGCGGCGTTCGGTTCAAGGAGTACCCCTACGACCCCTCGCTTCTGCTGCACGACGGTCGACTGTTCCTCTATTTCGGTCTCCTCAACTGCTACGTCGTGGAACTCGACCTGCGCGACAAGCGCACCGTGCTGAAGAACGAGTCAGGCGGCTACGCCACCCAGGTCGTGCGCGCCAGACCGTTGAAGCTCGCGAGCGATCTGTTGCGCAAGAGCCGCGTGGACGCGCATTTCGTGAACGGTCCCTCGATCCGGGAGATCGACGGCCGGTTCGTGCTGAGCTACTACGCCCTGGGGAGCGGCGGGTTCAACGGGATGTACTACGCGATCGCGGATGCGCCCCAGGGCTCGTTCACGCCGATGGGCCCGTTGGTTTCGCTCGGCAACGCCCGGTTCCACGGCCAGCTGGCGCCCACCGATCACACCGGAAACATCCACGGCGGAATGTTCTCCGTCGACGGCCAGTGGTACCAGATCTACCACCGCCAGACGAAGGCGGGCCGCTCGGCTTGCGTCGCACCCCTGACGCGCACGGCTGACGGTGGATTCGAACAAGCGGAACACACTTCGATGGGCTTCAGTGCGCATCCCCTCGACGCGTTCTGCCGCTGGCCGGCCTACATGGCGTGCCACCTGACGAACAGCAGGGGCGTCAGCGGCAAGAACAGCCCGATCATCGACCACCGTGCTTACGGTGCTGAAGGCGAGTTCCCAGTCGTCAGCCGCCTGCGGGCGGGAGACGTCATCGGGTACAAGTACTTCGACTTCGGCGACTCGGTTGCAGGGTCCCACGTGAGCCTCGAGGTCAACCCAGCAAGCCGCGGCCGGGTGGATGTTCGACTGGACGATCCATTCCGCGGCCCGGTCGTTGCTGTTGTCGACGTCGACGGGCGGATCGGCGAGCCGGGATTGTTCAGCGCGACAATGAAGGCGATTGGCGGAGTGCATGCGGTCTATCTGGTGGCCCGTCCTGAGGGCGAGGATTTGGGCGACCTGTCGTACCTAGCATTCGGCCGGTAGAGCAGCCCGGCTGTGCCGTCCGGTCGGCTAGAAAACTGCGCACATTTTGCGCACAATCGAATAGTGGCGTGCGAGGCCGGAGGGGGTCCGCGAAGCTCGAAAACCCTCAGGAAGCGGTGCGACGCGCGGGACTGAACGAACTCGAGATGCATGGCCGTCTGGGCCAGGGCCGACAGCAGGTAGAAGCCCTTCAAGTTGGCCCAGCCCGGTCCAGGTGAGCTCGGATGCGACCTGCCAAATACTGAGATCTTCGTCGACCTGTAGGCGCGCCGCGACTTCGCGCGACCGCCGCAGGTGGTGCTCTGCCGTCGACGCACACCGCGCAGCGAGTCCGCTGAACACGTACTCGTGGCCGGGGCATACCCGGAGATCGTCGTACGCCGCGATGCGTTCGAGGGACTCGAGGTAGTCGGCGATGGGACTTGTTGCCGTCTCGCCGCCGAGACCCAGGCCCGGGTGGATGGTCGGCAGAACGTGGTCCCCGGTGAAGACCAGCCCGTCGTCGGCATCCACCAGGCAGACATGTCCCGGTGTGTGGCCGGCGTCAGGACCACCTCGATTGCTCGCCCTGGAATGTCGAGCATCTCGCCCTCCACGAGGAGAGCGTTGGCAGGTAGCTGCCTGCTCATCGCCGGTCGACTCGCCGCCATCCCGAGATGGTCGGGTGCAGGTGCGTGACGGCGATGGTGGCCACGTCGTCGATGCGCTGGCCGGATGCGGCGAGTGCGCGCTCCAGCGATGCCCAGTTTTCGTCCGATGACCAGCCGGGGTCGACGAGGTGCACGTCGCCGTGCGCATCCTCGATCAGGTAGCAGAGGCTGTATGGTATGTGGCCGCCCGGCATGGCGACCTTCAGGGCCCGGATGCCGGGTGCCAGGCTCGCGGCGGTGAGATCGAAACCACCAACGCCTCTCCGGCGTTCTCCCTTGACACATTCGCGGCGTTCGATCACCACTCTCTCGCGCTCAACGGGATCAACTGGGACATCAACGACGTCGACTTCGTCAGCCGTCCGCTCAACAAGCTCTGCGCAGCCACCGACTCCGGTCTGATGCTGTATTCGGGCACCGCCTATGGGCCGGTCCGGCTGCATCTCCGGGCGGCCACAACGGAGCCGAATGCCGACGCCGACGCCTGGGAAATACTTGTCGAGGTCCCCATCCAGACGCCGGAAGGGCGGATCGAGTTCAGTTCTCTGCTCGGTGACCCAGTGCCGGAGGTGAAACATGGCGACCTCCGGTCCCGGCAGCTACCGGGTTCGGATCGGCAACCGCGGGTACAACCTCGCATACGACGAAACGGTCGACGAGCCAGTCGAAGATATCCTCCTCCAAGTGTGGCCCGCCCCCCGTATCGAGAACCGGAGCCGAGTAGCGCCAAGCGCATCCACCTGCAGCCTCGATCGTGACAACAATTTGACAACACTCGGGCGAGAACGGGGCGTATCTGCAAAGGTCGAGGTGACCCAAAGAAGCCCGAGATTCCGCGGTTCTGCGCGAACCGATCGTGAAGTACTGGGCAGCGAATAGAGTTCGAATCCCACGCCCTCCGCACCACGATTGTTGTTCTCAGGGCCACCTTCCTGCTTATGGAATGCGCTGCGTCGCAGTTTCGATCAGCTAGTTTGAGGCCTGGCCTGCCTGGCCTGCCTGGGCGAATCGGCTGATGCCCTTGATTTCGACCTCTTCGGCGCGGTCCTGCACGGACTCTTCGGTGCCGGACGCTGAGTCCAGCAGGCGGGCGCCGTCGTGGATCAGAACCTTGAGGGCGTCGTGCTCTGCGGCGTTTCCGAATACGCTGTAGGCGTTCTCGACCTCGTCGAAGGTGAATTCGTGGGTGACGAAGGCCCGTGCAGGTATGGCCCTTTGGGCGACGAGTTTCAGTAGCATCCCGAGCGTGTTCGTGTTCACGAGCCCCATCGAGATGGTGATGTTGCTGATCCACAGGGTGTTCAACGACAGCTCGACCGGTCGGCCGTGGACGCCGACGTTGGCGACGTGTCCACCGGGCCGCACGATCTCAGTCGCCATCGTGAAGGTGCGGGGGATACCGACCGCTTCGATCGCGACATCGACGCCCGCGCCGTCGGTGTGGGCGAGCACCTGCTCCTTCCAGTCGGCGTCGGCTGAGTTGACGGTGTCCGTCGCCCCGAAGTCGGATGCGCGGCGCAGCCGAGACGCATCGACGTCGACGGCGATGATCTTCGACGGGCCATAGAGCCGCGCGGTCATGACCGCCGCGAGGCCGACCGGGCCGGAGCCGACCACGGCGACCACGTCGCCGGGCTTCACCTGCCCGTACTGCACGCCGATCTCGAAGCCTGTGGGCAGTATGTCGGACAGGAGCACGGCTTCAGGGTCACTCACGCCCTCTGGGACTCTGTAGAGAGAGTTCTCCCCGAACGGGATGCGCACATACTCCGCTTGGGTGCCGTCGATCAGGTGTCCGAGGATCCAGCCGATTCCGGCGGCGCCTTCCGGATCGAGACAGTGGCTGTACAGTCCGGCTCGGCAGTTCTCGCACCGCCCGCATGAACTGATGCACGAGACGATCACGCGGTCGCCGACCGCGAGCCGCGTCACGCCGGAGCCGACCTCAGTAATGACGCCGACCCCCTCGTGGCCGAGGATCCGGCCGGGCGCGACCTCCGGGACATCCCCCTTGAGGATGTGCAGGTCGGTACCGCAGATCGTTGTCGCCTCCATCTTCACGATGGCATCGGTCGGATGCTGGATGACCGGCATCGGCACATCCTTCCAGGTCTTGCGTCCTGGGCCTTCGTAGACGAGCGCTTTCATGAGGTGCCTTTCGGTGGAACCGTGTTGGTGGTCGGACGGCAGTGACGTTTCGATCCGTAAGTCGAGGAGGTCAGAGTTCGGGTGAGAGTGCGCCATCGTCGGAACGGCGCACAGCATGAAGGTGGTGTTCGAATTGGCGACCGGAGATCACCGTCGGGACCACCTCGACGAAGACGTACTCGCTGACCGGGTTCCACGGTGGCAGGGCATCTTCTGCGGCGCGGTTCGCGTACGTCCGGTCCTTGACGACGGCGACGCCCTTGATCGTGACACTCCAGTTGTGAAGTTCGCCCACCGAATCCACTTCGAACACGACATGCCGATTCGAGACAAGACTCTGCAGTTTGGTGCCGTCGGCCGAGCGGAAGACGACGCTCCGACCATCGGAGAAATAGTTCACGGGGAAGATCTCGGGCAGGTCCGAGATGCTCACCCCGAGTCGGCCGACTCCAGCGCCGGCGATGAGTTCCCAGCAGCGACCATCGGAGAGCTCGATGACGGGTCCTTGAGCCGACCATTCCGGCAGGTCAACAGAGCGGTTCATGCGCGATCCTCATATCTTCTGGCCGTGTGACTCGATTCCAGCGCAGCCCTACGGTGAGCGGCAGGGTCAAACGTCCCGCCTCGTGTCAGCGCTGCAGACCGACGACGGTGCGAGGCGACGATGAACGTCTGCCCAGGAACATCGGCTCGGGACCTTCGACTCTGCAACCCCCGTCATCGATGACGAACACTCAGAACATGACCTCGCCCGAAAGCGAAACTCCCGCAGACCGACTCACGATCGGTGTGCTCCGCGAGACCGCGAACCAAGAGCGGCGCGTCGCCGTCGACCCGGATGTCGTCGGGGAGTGGGCGCGAAACGGATGTCATGTGCTTGTCGAGAGCGGCGCTGGGCTTCGCGCCGGCTGGTCCGATACCGACTACGAGGCATCGGGGGGAACCGTCATTCAGCGATCCGATGTGATTGCGGACGCGGATATCCTCGCGATGGTCCGTCCCCCCGACGACGAGACCGTGGCGGCCATCAGCCAGGGTCAGCTGTTGATCGGAATGCTCGACCCCCTGCAGAACCTCGAACTGATGAGCGCACTGTGTAGGCGAGGTGCGACGGTGGCCGCGTTCGAGCTGCTGCCGCGCACGCTCAGTAGGGCGCAGTCGATGGATGCGTTGACGTCCCAGTCGTCGGCGGCCGGTTACCGTGCGGCGATCGTTTCTGCTGAAGCGTTCGGTGGGTTCTTCCCGATGATGATCACGGCGGCCGGAACGGCACGACCCGCGCGAGTGTTGGTCATCGGCGCCGGGGTGGCAGGACTTCAAGCACTCAGCACGGCACGGAGGCTCGGAGCCCTCGTGACGGGATATGACGTGCGCCCGGCTTCGCGCCAGGAGGTGGAGTCAGTCGGGGCGTCCTTCGCAACGTCGACCGTCGCCGAAGGCGCCGCCACAGGCGGCTACGCGCGGGCGATGACCAGCGATGAGCTTGCGATCCAGCAGGCCGAACTCTCGCGCCTCGTCGCCGGTTTCGACGTCGTCATCACAACGGCGAAAGTGCCCGGCCGGCGCCCCCCGATGCTCGTTCCCCAGAAAGCACTCGCCTCGCTGGCACGCGGCTCCGTCTGCGTCGACCTCGCCTGCAGTCCTCAGGGCGGAAATGTGTATGGCTCGATCGACGGAGAACGCATCACCGATCAGAACGGAATCACCGTGATAGGAAGCTCGGACCTCGCTTCAACGATTCCCGCTGCAGCATCCCGGATGTTCGCCAAGAACGTCCACGCGATGGTGGCGGCTCTGACAAGCGAAGGACGCCTCGCGATCGATTTCGACGATGAACTGCAGCGCGAAGTGCTCGTCTGTCACGACGGCGCATTCGTGAGCCCGGATGTGCAGCGAGCGTTAGGCCTCAACGATTCGGAGAACGTGCCGGACGCATCCGCGGAGGGTGTGGTGGTCGCGTCATGACCACCGAGCTCTTCACCGGAATCACCGTCTTCGTGCTTGCCCTGCTGGTGGGTTTCGAGGTGATCAGCAAGATCCCGTCGACCCTGCACACCCCGATGATGTCCGGCGCCAACGCCATCCACGGCGTCGTCATCGCTGGAGCGATCATCACCGCGGTGCTCGCCGACAGCCCGCTCGGCTACCTCCTCGCGGGCATCGCAGCGGCGTTCGCCACCGCGAACGTCGTCGGCGGGTACCTGGTGACAGACCGGATGCTCCGCATGTTCCGCACGCACCGCAATCGAGCCGACACGGCATCGAGCGACGCAAAGGATAAGACCTTGTGACCACGCTGCAGAGCGCAATCGGCTTCGCCTACCTGATCGCCGCCGTCGGGTTCGTGATCGGGCTGCACCTCATGCGGACGCCCGCGACCGCGCGCCGCGGCAACCTCATCTCGGCATCCGGGATGGCCGTCGCGGTGATCGCGACCCTGGTCGACGCGATCACCCGCTCGGGTTCCCCGACCGGGTGGATTGTGCTGGTCGTCGGCATCGCTGTCGGAAGCGCAGCGGGCATCCTGGGTGCCCGACGGGTGAAGATGACTGCCGTACCTCAACTGGTCAGCCTCTTCAACGCCGTCGGCGGTGGCGCGGCCACGGCGATCGCCCTCGCCGACCTGCTGCATGCGCCGGCAACGCATCCGCTCGCCGTCAGCCTGTCCATACCCATCGTGCTCGACATCCTCATAGGGTCGATCACCTTTTCCGGTTCGCTGCTCGCTGCAGGCAAGCTGCAGGGCACCGTACCGAGCCGGTCGATCCAGTTTCCGGGCTCCCGCATCCTCAACATCGCCGTCGCCTTGATCGCCGTCCTTGCGGGGCTCGCCACGATCCTGCTGCCCGTCGGAGTCGTCGCGGTGCTCCTCCTGCTGGTCGCCGCACTCGCGTTCGGAGCACTCATGGTGCTGCCGATCGGCGGAGCCGACGCTCCTGTCGTCGTCTCCCTCCTGAACGCCTTCACAGGACTCGCGGTCGCGATGGCCGGCTTCGTCATCGGGAACCAGGCCATGATCATCGCCGGCGCTCTTGTGGGGGCAGCGGGCACCATCCTGACCCTGCAGATGGCCAAGGCCATGAACCGGTCGGTGGTCAGCATCATCGTCGGCGGGTTCGGCGCGACAACAGCGCAGACGGCAAGCGGCCCGGCCGCTGACGCCTCAGCTGTCCGCAGCCTCAGCGCAGACGACGTAGCCATCCAGCTCGCCTACGCCCAGCACGTGATCATCGTCCCCGGATACGGACTCGCCGCCGGTCAGGCACAGCACGAAGTCGCCGAACTGGCATCGCTGCTCGAACGACACGGGGTCGATGTCAAATACGCGATCCACCCGGTCGCCGGCCGTATGCCCGGACACATGAACGTGCTGCTCGCCGAAGTGAACGTGCCATACGACGACCTGCTCCAGCTCGACGACGCCAACCGAGCATTCGACGGTTGCGATGTCGCACTCGTGGTCGGCGCGAACGACGTGATCAATCCCGCAGCACGCCGCCCAGGCAACGCCGTCTCCGGCATGCCCATCCTCGATGCCGACCGCGCGAAATCGGTGGTCGTTCTCAAACGGTCGATGTCACCCGGCTATGCCGACATCCCCAACGAACTGTTCACCGACCCGAAGACCGGCATGTTCTTCACCGACGCAAAACAAGGACTCACCCAGCTCATCGCCGCGGTGAAGGAATACGTCACATCGTGACATTCAGAGCACAAGAGAACAAAAGAACACCATGACCATCCTCCCCGAACCGCGCACCGAGCAGGTTCCCGTCGCCAGAATCGGAACCGTCTACACGCGGCCCGGGCAGCCAGGAAGCCTCGTTCGTCGGCGCCAGCTGTCTTTCCGCGGGCCGATCGTAGCTCGTTCCTGGGGCTGCCATTGCGGGCTTTCGCGGCAAATCCTCCCTCCGCTGCGCTCCGGTCGGTATTCCACGGTCCCTCCACTTACGCCCCTTCCACTCGCATCGATCTCTCCGCCGGAAAGGCAAACAAAAACTCTAATTAGACCCGGCTGGTCTCGGACTGGCTGGCCGACTGACGGTCGGCCCAGGTGGTGCGTGACTCTAAACAAAATTGGCCCGATTCGGTGCCTTGCGATCGACCCGTCCGCGCGCCTGGGCTGAACGTCGGCCTGTCTGTTCCGATGGCTTGATAGAAGGTCGTCCACGACCGGGAATCGGCTCGTGTGACTCATTAGAGTTCCGCCTCGTAACGCTCCCAGACTGACGAATCGCACTATTCGTTGAGAGCAAAGGAGAGCCGTTCGGTGACTTCCGTGGCAGCCCAATACGATCACGTGGTTGGCGTGGATACCCATGCCAGAACACATACTTACGCAGTCTTGGACGCGGGCACCGGTCGGACGGTCGACTCGTCGACGTTCCCGACCACGGCGGCCGGGATGAGCCGGGCGATGGCGTGGATGCATCGTCGCGCCCCGGGACGGCTCCTGGTCGCGATCGAAGGGGCAAGCTCTTATGGGGCGAACCTGGGACGGGCGCTGACAGCCGCGGGCATCGACGTGTGTGATGTCCGGCCACCGAAGCGCCAGGCCCGTGCCGGACGGGGCAAGTCGGACGAGATCGATGCGATCGCTGCCGCCCGAACCGCACTGGCCACCGACCTCGAACGGCTGAACACACCACACTCCGATGGGTTGCGCTCCGCGCTGCGCGTGCTCCTTACGGGCAGGCAGGCGATGGACAGCCGGCGCACCGCGGAACGGAACGCATTGACCGCGCTGCTGCGCAGCTTCGATCTCGGCATTGACGTCCGCAAACCCCTCACCGACGCCCAGCCTCGGGAGATCGCCGGGTGGCGGCACCGTTCCGCGGACGACTCGGCAACCGTCACGATCCGGCAGGAAGCACGCCGGCTCGCGACCTCGATCCAAGCCTTGACCGCCCAGCTCGAAGACAACCAAGCTGCACTTGCCAACCACGTCCACGAGCTCGCACCCGGCCTGCAAGAGATCCGAGGAGTCGACCCCGTGACCGGGGCGATCCTGATCGCGGCCTACTCGCATAAGGGACGCGTCCGAAGCGAAGCCGCGTTCGCAGCCCTCGCCGGCGCATCCCCGCTAGAAGCGTCCAGCGGCAACACCACACGGCACCGGCTGAACCGGCACGGCGACCGCCAACTGAACCGGGCACTCGATGTCATCGCCCGCGTCCGCATCAGTTGCGACCCGACCACCCGCCAATACATGGACAGACGATTGGCCGAGGGCAAGAGCCGCAGGGAGATCCGCCGCAGCCTCAAACGCTATATCGCCCGCCAACTCTTCCGACACCTCAGCGCCGTCATGAGCTGAAGCACCTGGCTACGGCCTGTTCGGCAGGCAGTGCTGACCCTCGGGGGAATGCTCACACTTCGGCGCAGCCGAGGCGGAGGCGGAGCGAATGGGCCGTCGAGTGGTTGTGTGTTCAGTGCCAACCTGCGAGATATAGGTAAAGCCAACCCGCGCCAAGGCCTAAAAAGGCGATGACGATGGCAACAGTGATCCGAGCTCCCTTGCTCGTCGTCCATTTGACCGCCAGGAAGGGGAGGGCCAAGATCAGGCCGCCTAGCGCGAGAAGAGCCCAAGTCGGGCCCACTTCTCTCTGCAAATCCCGTTCCGGCCTGAGGCATCCGAACACGCCGCACCACGTGAAGACCGACCCGACCAACAGGGCGTACCAAAAGAGGAACGCGGCTGGGACTGACCAAAGGAGATGCAGACCCTGCTTTTTCACGCGCCTTCTTCCGTTGGGATCCTTGCCTACGAGACCCCTGCTCTGAGGCCACACCTGTTTACAGGGCATTCGACAGGTCGGCCACCCCCAGAATGAGTTCCAATCCGGCTGCCGCCCCCTCATGTTCTTCAGTCGCGACGTGTCCGTGGTCTTCCCCCGTACGTCAGCACGTCCTGCCGGACCTGTCCTACGGGCCGGGGAAGCGGAGCCGCACCGAGGCGGCGCTGCCATTTGCCGGATGGAACGCCTTCCGGCGTGCTGTTGCTTTTGGTTTTCTTTCCGATCCGGCAGCCGATCATAGCGAGCTCCATCAGCTGAGTTCCCTCCGGTCGTTATTTGCAGACTCCACTCGCACGCTCGCTGCGCTTAGCAACCGCTCCCTCCGGGCACTGCGCTGCCTCCGCTCGCTCTCGATCTTTGTGCCGGAACGGCAAGAAAAACGATCAGGGCAGAACAGCACAACCGCCCCCTCTGGTCACACCGACCCGGCAAACCAATTTGACACCGACCCATAGAAGGGTCGATCGACCAGGGGGGTTAGCGATATGCGGGTATTCATCATCGACACCAGAAACATGGGCTCGGAGTTGCAAGGTGGACTGATTGGGGTGGTCGGGTCGACCAACCCGACGGCGGAGGAGAAGCGGCAGTGTGTGGACACGGTGAGCCGGTATGCGGTCGATGGGTGGGCGATCGCTGCCGACCCGCACACCCCGATCGGCCGGCTCGCCGCCCTCACCGCCGAGACAGCAGGTGTTCCCTTCCTCGCATTCAGCCGAGTCGCCGCGTACGGCGGACCTTCCCTGGCGGGACCCGCTGCTTGTCGTCAGTTCCGCGATGTCTCCTCCTTAGGTCCTTTCTTGGTTTCGCCATCGTCGGCAATCGACCCGTCTCCGGTCGTGTTGGTGATGATCTGCTCGACCTCGCTCAGGTCGTACCCCCAGGCGGCGAGCTGGGCGAAGTAGACGGTATCGGTGTGCGTGGGGTAGCGCCAGCTTTGCTTGCTGGTAACGGACTCGGAGGCGGCAAGCACGATCGCGAGGACGACGTGCCGAGCCTTGCCGGGGCTCTGCTCGACGAGGGCCATGAGTTTGTCTGCTTCGAGATGGCTGGGCGGCTCGATACCGGGCAACTGGTGGGCGAGCGTTGTCCTCGATCACGAGAGTGTGCGGGTCGTGGTGTTCGATGATCCCGGTAGGGGCGCTGAGGTCGCTCATGGTTCTTCTCCGTTCAACTGTTCTTGTTCGCCTGTCTGGCAAGGGGACCGATGGTGAGCGGGAGCGAGCGGAGTGCCGGGACCGTGGAATACCGGAGTGAGCGAAGCGAGGGAGGATATGCCGCGAAAGCCTGGAACGATAGCTGCGGGAGCGGACTACGATCGACTGGCCAGACAGACGGACACCCGTAAAAGGGGTGCCGCTTGCGGCTCCAATCAGGCCGCCCGCTTTGTGTCGCAAGCAAGCGAGTCCAGGGCTGCCTCGCTGACGGACTTGAGCGCTGACCACGGGTATGTCTCGCCGGCCAGGTTGTTCACGGGACGACGGCGGGACTCGTCAAAGGGGGAGCGAGCATCGCCCGGTTTCGTCAACTGTTTCCTATCGAAGGACGGTTGTCGGCCTCGATTTGAGATGTCGGTTTCTGATATCGGAAGCGATATTGTCGCTTGGCGCACCCTCAAACGGAACCTGGTCCGGCGATAAGTGTCGCTAGATGAAGCAGGCTGTACCTGGGCGTAACCGGGGTGGCCAGCCCGTGCCCCCGGCGGCGGGTGACTCAAATGTTTGCGGAGGTGTGTGGTCCGTGTGCCGGTTCAGCGGCGCCCTCTACGTCCGACCATGATCCCGACGACGACGAGCGCTTGGACGATGACAATCGTGCTCACGGTTGCCGGGAAGGTGGCCGGTCCGAGGTCGCTTGAGGTCAGAAGGTCGAATCCGCCGTGCCAGAGCACCACGGGGATGATGCTCCAGCGTCCAAGTCTGGCCAGCCAGCCCAGCCAGAAGGATCCGGCGACCAAAGAGACCGCCCATCCGATAGCTGCCCACCCCATCCCCTGAAATCCGGGGTTGAAGAGGAACTGTGGGGCATGCCAGAGCATCCACACGGCGGCAACCATCAACGCTGCCACGACGAAGCCGAAGCGGCTGGTGAGGGTGGGCATCAACCAGCCTCGCCATCCGGTCTCTTCGCCGATGCCGGCTGTGAGGACCCAGATCAGCAGCACCACGATCGCGGGTATCCCGGGAAGCTTCGTGGTCAACCCGAGGGACGGCAGCCGATCGAGCGAGCCGGTGGCGATCTGTTCGACGAGGATTCCGAGCCCGAGGTAGAGGACGAGCGACACGACCGCGACGATCACCGCGCGACCGATGCCGACGAATGAGAACGTACGCGTCGCCCACACACTGAGCCCGCCAGGCGGGCGCAGCACCAGGGTCGCAGCGACTGCTCCGAGGGCTGGTCCGGCCTCTCCCGCGTAGAAGTACCACGGCATGACGTTCAGCGGAGGTGCGACGACGAGCGGCAGCGCGGTGAGCCAGGTGAATCCGAACGTCACTGCGATGAAGACCGCGACCGCTCGACCGAGCCGCGGCACGGGCGAGGCCCGATCGGTCGTAGCTCGCGGGTCACTCGGCATGGCGATCATGGGAAACCACGATGTCGGTCGACCCCGGCGTACCGAATCAGAGCCGTACGCTGCCGAGCGTCGCACCGATCTGCCGTCCCCACTCTCGCGCGCGTTCCAGTTCCCCGATTTCGAGGCGGCTCTGCTTGTCGACGAGATAGCTCTCCGAGGCCGTGATGGGATTCGAACCGAGCTTGTGCAGATTCTTCTCGATCTTTGCCGCGGCGGATCCGCTGAGCAGACGAGCGATGTCGGCTCGTGTGTCGAATGCGGCGAATCGCGGGGCGACGGCGGTCACGCTCGCGAGCCACTCGCGGACGCCGAGACCTTCCGCGTTCGGCTCGAGCTGGAGATCCTTGGCAGGATCGTCGGCCCACTGGCCTGCCTCGATTCGGGACTCCGGGCGGCTCAGGCCGTGCGTGTGCGTCGGCGCGCCCACGATCAACAGGTCGGAGTCGGCTGTGGACTCGGGCGCGTCCGAGACGGGAAGGACGACGACTTCGCCGCTCGACCGGACACCGTCGGCGATCGCTTCGGCGATCTGGCGAGTATTGCCGAACATGGACTCGTAGACGACGGTCGTCTTCATTCCTTCGTCTCCGGGGGAGTGTGAATCACCAGGACGGGGCAGACAGCGTGCTCGGCGCACGCCGAACTGACGGACCCGAGGAGGAGCCCTGCGAAGCCGCCGAGGCCGCGACTGCCCACGACGAGCATCTCGGCGCCTTCGCTCTCGTTGAGGAGCTGACGTGCGGGTGAGCCTTCGCGGATCACGATCGAGTACCAGTCGGGGGCGCGGCCGCCGAATACCGTCTCGACTGCTTGCTCGGCGATACTCGTCGCGTCGCGTTCGGGAGACCAACCCGAGATCTCGTAGCCGGGCCACGACTGAGGGAAATGCCAGACGGTGACGCCGACGAGAGAGCAGTGCAACGCTTCGGCGATGTGCGCGGCACGGCGCATCGCCGACAGCGAACCCGGCGATCCGTCGAGCCCCACGACGATGCGGCCACCCGAACGGATGCGGTCTTCAGTTGCTGGGGGGGAGGCGTTATCGTTCATGAGATCTACTGTTCCTCGCCGTCAGGGACGATCATAGGGTCGAAGGTCACGCGGGCTCCCTGTCATGCACGACGAGCACAGGGCACTGGGCGTGCGCAGCGACCTGAGTGCTCACCGAGCCGAGCAGCAGGCCGGGGAATCCTCCCCGCCCCCTACTGCCGACGATGACCATTTCTGCGTTGTGACTGCGCTGGATGAGGGCCTGCGCAGCCGTACCCTCGACAAACTCCGCAGAGAACCAAGCGGGTGGCTCCTGACCGAAGACTTCGTCGATCGCACTCAGCTGCGCAGCCCGTGCGTCGTTCTCCGGTTCCCACCCGTTCACGACATAGGCGCCGAAGGTGATGGGGTAGTGCCAGGCGGTGAGCGCGACCAGTCGGCAGTGCAGGGCATCGGCGATCCGGTAACCGCGGCGCAAGGCATCGATCGACCGCCGTGAGCCGTCTACTCCAACCACGATCTCTTTCGTGCGAGCATCCATGCGCGTGCCTTTCGTCGGGTCAAATCTGGTAGTCCGCGCCGACGACGATGGTCGGGATGCGGATATTGAGGATCATCGTGTGGCTGACCGACCCGAGAAGCAAACGGGCGACCCCGTGGACGTGCCGGTTTCCGAGCACGAGCGTGGACGCGCCGATAATCACCTTGTTGAGCGCGTGGTGGGGGTCGTCGCGGATCAGGTGGGGGCGGGTGGCGAGCTCGGGGTGGCTCGCGGCGATGCTGTGGACGGCGGAGTCGAGAACGATCTGGTGCTCCCGCTCGAGCTCGACGACGAAATGGTTCTCCGGGTACAGGTCGGGAACGTCGACCATCGGCTCGAGCCAGGCGTGCACGATATGGAGTTCTTCACCCAGCCGCATGGCTTCGTTCGCGGCGACGCGTGCCGCCTTGAGCGAGACCTCCGAGCCGTCCACGCCGACGACGACCCCGGATCGCAGGCCGTCGGTGTCGGGGATGATCACCACTGCGCCGGGCGCCGAGCCCGCGAGTCGTGCTCCGAGCGACCAGCGGTAGCGGAGGCGGAGGCCGCGGCGCTGATCGGTGCCGACCGCGATCAGGTTGTCGGCTCGGGAGAACATGGACAATTGGTCGAGTGGGTTGCCTGCGACAACGTGGGTGTTCAGGTGGAGGTGCGGGTGCTCGTCGATGATGCGCTGTGCTTCGGCGTCCGTCTTCAGATGCTCCGTGGCTAAAGCCTGCTCGGTGACGATGGAACTCACCAAGGGCGTGCCCCGGTTGAGCACGTTCACCATGACGATGGTTTCGTGGGTCGCATCCGCTCGGGCGACCGCCCAGTCGAGGGCTCGCCGCGCTGCGGGCGAGCCGTCCCAGCCGACGACGATGGTTGTGGTCATGTCGGGTTCTCCTTCTTCTGCGCAGGCAGGTCGAGGGGAAGCCGGGCTGCGGACCCGACAACGACGACGACAGGACAGCGGGCGTGGGAGGCGCAGTGAAGGCTGACCGAGCCGAGGAAGGCGGAGGTCAGGCCGCCGCGACCACGGCTGCCCACAACGAGATGGGATGCGTTCCCGCTGGCTTCGACGAGGGTCTCGCCGGGATTGCCGACTTCGGCGCGGATGGAGAACCAGGCCGGCCAGTGCGCGCCGAATTCCTTGGAGGCTGCGGCATGCGCGGTCTCGAGAGCGCGGATCTTCGGTGACGCCCCCGGCTCCGGATGGTACGCGTCGTACATCGACGTCGAGTACTGCCAGACGGTAACGGCCTCGAGCCGGCGCCCGAGTGCTTGGGCGAGGACGACGGCCTCATGGAGGGCGGCCTGCGCTTCGCTTGAGCCGTCGATTCCGACCACGACGGGCTTGTTCGTGTCACCTGATGTGTTGTTGATTGGTAGCGTGCTCATGAGTGGTCCGATCACGGAACCACGACGGCGCGGCCACGGATGGTGCCCGCTTTGAGGCGCCGGTAGGCTTCAGGGCCGTCGTCCAGGCTGAAGCGTTCAACGTGGACGGTGATTGCGCCGCTGCGGGCGAGGTCGAGCACTTCCATGAGCTCGGACCTCGAACCCCAGTATGGAACCCTCACCCAGGCGCCGAACGGTGTCGAGAAGAACCCGCTCGGGAGCAGGCCGCCGCCGATGCCGACGATTTGGACGATGCCGTCGACAGCCACGGCGAGACGAGCGGTCTCGAGTGTGGCCGCCGAGCCGACGAAGTCGAAGACGACATCGGCTCCCACTCCGTGCGCCGCGTCGCGCACCGCCGCGTGCGCTGAGTCATCGGAGGCGATCGTGAGATGGGCGCCGACTTCCTTTGCCAGCGTGAGCTTGTCGGCGTCGATGTCCGCGGCGATCACCGTGGCGCTGCTGACGGCCCGGAGGATCTGGATCGCCATGTGCCCGAGGCCTCCGGCTCCGATCACGAGGGCGGTCGAACCCGGGCCGAGTTTCGCGAGGCTCGCTTTGATCGCGTGGTAGGGCGTCAGGCCAGCATCCGTGAGCGACACCGTCGCCACCGGGTCGAGGTCGCCGAGCGGGAGCAGGTGCCGTGCGTCATCGACGATGAGGTACTCGGCGATGGCGCCTGGTGCGCCCAATCCGGGAGGGGCGATGCCGAGCGCGGCCGCGTTCGTGCAGTAGTTCTCCTGCCCTTCGAGGCAGGCGTGGCAATGGCCGCAGCCCCACGGGCCGTAGACGGCGACGGCGTCGCCGACCGTCACGCCGTGTGCTCCCGAGCCGAGCTTGTTGACGATCCCGACGCCTTCGTGGCCGAGAGTGAGGGGGAGGCCGTAGATGTACTGATCTTCGGGAAGACCCATGATGAACTCGTCCGAATGGCAGAGCCCGGCAGCGGTCACCTTGATGCGGATCTGTCCGGGGCCGGGCTCGGGTGTGTCGATGTCGACGAGCTCGGGTTCGGCTCCGATCGTGCGGTATTGGAGTGCTCTCATGAGGCCATCCTGGAATGTCCGAGTCTCCGTCGACAGGGTCATTCGTCCCGTGCTCAGTAGCGGTCGGGTTCGGGCAGGCGCATGAACGTCCGGCCGCTGATCGTGGTCGGTTCGATGCGCACGTAGCGGTACTTCAGGGTGGGGATCCACGGAGTGAGCGGTACGCGGTCGGCTTCGTCGATCTCGGCTTGCGATTCGAGCTGCCGAGCCCGCCCCTTGACGACTACGCTCCACGCATTGTCGGCACTGTTGGCGTCCACCTCGAACGCGACCCTGTCGTGCACGGTGAGGGCGAGAAGCTTGGTGCCCGGGGCTGTTCGGATCAGGATGGTCGACCCGTCGGCGTAGAAGTTCACAGGGAAGATGTCGACGTCTCCGCCGACCTCTGTGGCCAGACGTCCCACAGAGGTCTCTGCCAGTCGCTGCCAGCATTCGTTCGTGTCCAGGTCGCGGACGACCTCATCGGGTGGCATGGTGCTCTCCTTCCGTCGCCGCGGAGTCCGCGACGAGATCGATGGCTTCAGTCGAGTGGAGGTTCGCGTGCACGACGAGGGTCGGCGACGTCAGGTTGAGGAGCACGTCGTAGGCGACCGATCCGAGCGTCCCCGGTTGCGCTCCGGGGCGACGAGAGTCTCCGATGACGAGCACCTCGGCGGCCCGTGCGAGCTCGTTCAACGCTGCCCCGGCGGGCCGGCGCACGACGCGGCTGCGGATCGTGGTGTCGGGGCACCGCCGTCGAGCCCGGTCCACAGCCGAAGCCAGCACATTTCGCGCCGCCTCGTCGGTGCGGGCTTGCCAGTCGCGGCGCTCATCGTCGTCGAAGCCGATGGGCATCTGCAGCGTCGAGGCTCGGACGAGGGTCAGCTCGGCATTGCGCCGGGAGGCTTCGTCGGCGGCCAGGTCGATCGCTTCCATTCCGGTGGGCGTCGGGTCGACACCCACGACGACCCCACTGCGGAACCGCACGGCCGACTCGGGAACGACAACGACGGCCCCCGCGGCGAGGGTGGCCAGTTGCAGGCTGCGAGAGCCGAAGGCCCGCCCGTAGTGGAAACCCGATTTGTGGGTGCCGACGGCCAGCAACGTCTCCCCAAACGAGAGCTGCGCCAGCTCCCACATCGGGCTGCCACGCAAGACGAGGGTCTGAACGTCGAGCGTGGGCGCCAGTCCTTGTGCATAGTGCCGCTCGCGTTCGACGAGCTCCGCCGCGTTCCTGCCGACCTCGTCGACCATCCGGGGGCTGACCGTGCCCCACTCGGTGTCGATCACGTGTGCGAGCGCGACCTCGGCGCCGGTCGCGAGCGCTTCTTCGACGCTCCACCGGACGGCGGCGCGACTCGGAACGGATCCGTCCACCCCGACGATGATCTTCTTCATGGTCACCAGTCCTCCTCGGATTCCGGCAGCAAGTCGGCGGCGACGAATTCGTATTCGTCGCCCACGACGATCACCGGGCTAGTGATGTTGGTCAGAACGTCGTGGCTCACCGACCCGAGCACGGACGAGGCGATTCGTCCCCGTCCTCGCGTCCCGATCACGAGCAGCTCGGCGTTCCGCGCTCTCTCGATCAGGGCGGCAGCGGGATTCTGCCGGACGACCTCCGGCACGATCCGCACCGCCTCGGAGGTCGCGACCTGATCTATGGCGTCAACCACGAGCGCGAGTTGGGCTTCCTCGAAGCGCGGGTCCGGATGCACGTGGGGGAGAAGCTCGTCCTCGAGGACAGGAGGGACGTTCCAGGCGTGCAGCGCGGTGACATCCGCACCGAGCCAGCCCGCCTCCCGTATCGCGGTCGCGAGTGCGGTGAGCGCTTGTGGGGAGCGGTCGATTCCGGCCAGCACGCCGCTGCGACGCGCACGGCCGATGTCGGGGATGACGGCCACCGCGCACTCCGCCTTCGCGGCCACCGTGAGGGGCAGCGTGCCGACCCGCGGACCGCTGGCATCCGGCGACTTGTCCGTCCCCAGGACGACCAGACCGGCCGTCGCCGAGCGACGTACGAGTTCGTGCACGGGCCTGCCGTCGAGCCACGTCGTCGTCATGTCCAGCCGACCGCCGCGGGTCGCGACGCGATCCGCGGCCCAGTCGAGCGCGCGCTTCGACGATGTCGAACCGTCGACACCGACGACAGTCAGATCGTTCATTTGCGTTCTCCGCTCTTGTCATCCCTTCGATCGTTTCGCGCCGGATGCTCGGCGCGAAGTGCCGAAAGTCCCATGGGACTTTCGTCCTCGCCCGTCGAGGCGCCGGGTGTTGACTTGTGAACACGCCCCCGACCGTCGGGCGTGGCTAGACTTCGGTGAAGAGGCGACCCACCTCGATGGAGACTCGAGCACTGTCACGGATGCCCGGGCGAGCGGACTGGACGGCCTGTGGCTGAGGACGACGCGATCACCTTCCCGGATGCGCCCCGCGGTGAGTTGGACCGTGCTCTTCAGGAACTGGTGGAGCGCGCGAACGACGTGATGAAGACCCAAGGCAGACTGCGTGCCCTCGTACGTGCCAACCAGGCCGTCGTCTCCCATCTCGATCTGCCGACGGTGCTACGCGCGATCGTCGACGCTGCCGTCGAACTCGTAGAGGCACGATACGGAGCACTCGGTGTCGTCGCCGAGCAAGGCGGACTGGAGCAGTTCATCCACGTCGGGATGACTCCGCGGCAGGTGGAGGACATCGGGCACCTGCCCGAGGGGCACGGACTTCTCGGCGCGCTGATCGACGACCCCCGACCGATTCGCCTCGACCGTATCGCCGACGATCCGCGCTCCGCCGGCTTTCCGGCCGGGCATCCGGCGATGAACTCGTTCTTGGGGGTGCCGATCCGGGTTCGAGATTCCGTGTACGGCAACCTTTACCTGACGAATCAGGTCGATGGCCAGTTCACACACGAAGACCAGGAGCTCATCAAGGCTCTGGCAGCGACGGCCGGCTTCGCGATCGACAACGCACGCCTGTTCGCAGAGACCGAAGCGCGCCAAGCATGGAGCGCCGCGAGCGCAGGCGTGACGTCGGCACTGCTCTCCGGCGAGACAGCCGAAGCTCTCGTGGAGCTCGTCGACCATGTCGAACGACTGACGAAGTCCGGCCTGGTGTGCGTTCTGAGCGCCGGACGCAACCCCGGAAGCGTGGACGTCCTGGTCGCGCGCGGAAGCCGATCGACCGGTCTCGACGGCACTGAGTTGCCACTGGACAGCGACCTCCTGCGTGGCGCGATCGAGAGCTCGCAGCCTCAGCGCGTCGAATCGTTGGACGGTGTCTCTTTCCGGTCCGGATCGTGGACCCCGGGGCCCGCCCTGATCGTGCCCCTCCGGACCGTCGACGATTCGACCTCCATTCTCGTGGCACTCAGGGAGCAGGGTGCTCCCTCCTACACGACCTTCGACCTGGAACGTGTCGCCGATATTGCCGGCCAGGCCGGACTCGCGATGGAACTCGCACGTTCGCGCGCCGACCGGCAGCGAATCCTGCTGCTGGAGGACCGGACCAGGATCGCGCGCGACCTGCACGACCACGTGATCCAGCAACTGTTCGCCGCCGGTCTCGAGCTGCAGAGCATCGAAGCGGAGCTGGGGCCCGGGCGAATCGCCGACCGCGTCGAGGGCACCGTCGACACGCTCGACCAGGCGATCTCACAGATCAGGACGATCATCTTCGCCCTCTCCCATTCCGGCCCGAGCAGCGGCGTCCGTCACCAGTTGATCGACCTGGCAGACCAGTTGAGCGCCGGACTTGCCCACCCGGCCACGGTCGCCTTCGCGGGCCCGCTCGATCTCGTGGTCACCGGCGAGCTGGTCGACGACGTGGTGGGATTCATCCGAGAAGCGCTCACCAATGTCGTCCGGCATGCCCAGGCGACTTCTGCGGCTGTCTCGGTAACTGCGGTGATCGACTCGGTGACCGTCATCGTCGAGGACGACGGCGTCGGACTGCAGGGAGCAACCCGGCGAAGCGGACTGCGCAACGTCGCGGAGCGCGCAGAACGACACGGAGGCACGCTGGTGGTGGAGTCGAGCGGACGCGGGACACGGCTGACGTGGGCAGTCCCGGTCGGAAAGCAAGAGTGACAGCGATGTCCGACGCGACCATTCGCGTGTTCCTCCTGGACGATCACGAGGTGGTCCGGCGTGGGATCGTCGGGCTGCTGGACGCCGAGACGGACATCGAGGTCGTCGGTGAAGCCTCGACCGCGCGCGAAGCGCGGGCCAGGATCCCGGCGACGAAGCCCGACGTCGCCGTGCTCGACGTGCGCCTCCCTGACGGAAGTGGAATCGACGTGTGCCGGGAGATCCGGCAAACGCTGCCGGACGTCAAATGCCTGATCTTCACCGCTTACGACGATGACGAGGCGCTCCGTGCTGCCGTGATCGCGGGGGCATCCGGGTACGTCATCAAAGACATCCGCGCAGGCCGGCTCCTCGAGGCGATCCGGCTGGCCGCCGCGGGCAGGCCGCTCATCGACCCAGCGATCAAGAGCAAGGTCGTGGACCAGCTCAAACAGTCGCAACACGATCCGACCTTCGACTCGCTCGGCCTGAGGGAGCACCAGATCCTCGCGCTCATCGCGGACGGGCTGACCAATCGTCAGATCGCCGACCGGCTGGGGCTCGCGGAGAAGACCGTGAAGAACTACGTGAGCTCGCTTCTGGCGAAGCTCGGACTCGAGCACCGCACCCAGGCGGCCATCCTCCACCTCGAGCACAAGCTCTCCACCGAATCCTTGTAGGACTTTCGACACTGCTCGCGGGGAGCGATCGACGCCACGCTGAAATCATCGGAAACCGAGCCATCGGAGGATGTGATGAGCGAGAAGATCGTCGTGGCGGTCGACGGGGACCCCGCACACCGGGCGCCCGTCGCGTGGGCCGTCGATCGTGCCATGCGGACGGAGGCGGAGATCGAAATGCTCTACGTCATCCAGCGATCGTGGGGTGACCGGGAGCCGGCGCCGGAGCGTCTGCTCGTCGCGGCGGCGCAAGCGGTCCTGGACGCCACCGCGGACTATGCCGAGCGGCGAGCGCGCACTCACGCGAGTGCGCCGAAACGGACTCTGGCCGTGTCGGGGGCGACGAGACACACCCAAGAGCTGGACTTTCCGGCCACGCGCTGGACGTACGGGCGCGTGGCCGAGGAACTCGATCTCGCGTCGCACGACGGTGACCTCCTGGTCGTCGGAGTGCACCGGACGCTCAGCACCGAGCACGCCTTCAGCGGGTCGCTGGGCTTGCGGGTCGCTTCGAGCGCGGCCTGTTCGGTGGCGTTGGTCCCACACGATTGGGCCGCTGGACCGGCGGGAGTCGTCGTGGGTGTCGACGGCACCCTCCCGTCGGAGACAGCCCTCGCCTTCGCCGCCGACGAAGCAGCGTCATCGGGCGAGACTCTCACCATCGTCTGTGCCGGCTTCAGTGCTAACCCTCTGCTCGCCGGCCTGGTGCCCGAGATCTCGCTCGGGGATCGGCGACAGCACATCGTCGACGGCGCCGCTGAAGTCGTCCGCGACGTGCATCCGGACGTCGGCGTCGTGAAGCGCGTCGTCGAATCGTCGCCGGCGAGCGGTTTGGTGACCGCGGCCGCAGACCACCGGATGCTCGTGCTCGGCAGCCGAGGACGTCACGGCGCCAAGCGCGCCTTGCTCGGATCGGTCGGCCACGACGTGATCTTGAACCTCCGCACTCCGGTCGTCCTCGCACGGGATCTGACCGAGGACGGCGACGCCTGATGACCGAGAAGACCGTCGTCGGCTGGGACGGCTCCGCCAAGGCGGACGTCGCTCTGGACTGGGCTGTCGACCGCGAGAGGGCTCGTCACGGCGCGCTGGACGTCATCGTCGTGGTCGACGAAGGGCTCTTCATCGGCGACGACGATGCGTTCGAGCGAGCGTTCGACGTCCAGGAGCGGAAGCTCGAGGGCGCAATCGCACGGGTGCGCGGGCAGGCGCCGGACGTCGAGATCCGGAGCGCTATCCTGCGGGGCGATCCGACCGATCTGCTTGCCGCACAGACCGGGCCCGGCACCCTCCTCGTCGTCGGGACGCGACGCAGAACAGGTCCTCGTGCCCGTTTCGGGTGGTCCCTCGGCGCGCGGCTTGCCGCCGCGTCGGCGGGACCTGTCGCGATCGTGCCGGAACTCGGCACCGACGAGCCGCGACGGGTGGGGGTCGTGGTCGGGATCGACGGATCGCATGTCGGCGATCGTGCGCTCGACTTCGCCGCCCGCGAGGCCTCCCGTCGCGGGGAGCCGCTGACCATCGTGCACGCGTGGCTCGAGCCTCTCGCCTGGCAGCCCGAGGCCATGCCGGACGACGACTTCGTCGAATCCATTCAGGCGGCCCGCCGCGAAATGCTGGACGATCGCGTCCGCCGAACGGCCGAACACCATGTGGGCATCACCATCGAGTCCGTTCTCGTCCGCGGCGAGCCGGTCATCGCGCTCCGCGACGCTTCCGGCGCTGCGTCGGCGCTCGTCGTCGGCAGTCGGCGCCTGGGCAACTGGAAGCGGGCATGGCTCGGGTCGGTCTCACACGGAGTGATCCTCGACATGGTCAGTCCTGTCATCGTCATCGGACCTGAAACGGAGACCGCGCATCATGACTGACACAGAACGCAGTGAACCGGTCAGTGTCGTGCTGGAGCAAGACGTGCCCGTTCGCCTGGTGTGGAAAGGGACCCGCTACTACGTGGACGAGCCCCCGATCGCGCTCGGCCGGACCCGCCCCACCGCAGAGGGAGAAACCCCGCACCCCGCGCTCGTCACCGGATGGCGCATCCGCTGCTCTTCCGTCGACGGCGACTTGCACCTGTTCGAAGTGAAGAACTGCGGTCGCGCGCGGTGGAGCCTCGCGTCGGTGCAGGACTGCGCGTGACGGTTAAGGACAGCCGGCGCGCACCGGCCGGTGAATCGGACCTCCTCCGCGCGGCAGCGTCCTGGCCGACCGACGAGGTCCTCCGGTTCGCGGCGTCCGGACCGGATGGTCTGACGGATGCTGAGGCAGGAGCGAGACTCAGGTCGGTCGGCCCCAACGCGGTGCGCGGGCACCGTGCGCGACCCTGGCTCGTGCTCCGGCGGCAGTTGACGAGTCCGATCCTGATCCTGCTCTTCATCACCGCAGTCGTCTCGGCGTTCCTGGGGGACGCAACCAACTCCGTCATCATCACCGTCATCCTCCTCGTGAGCGTCGGTCTCGGATTTGTGAATGAGTTCCGCGCCGAGCGGGCGGCCGACGCCTTGCACGACCAGGTCAGGTACAACGCGGTCGTGCTGCGGGACGGCGGACGCCGTTCCGTCGACGTCGTCGATCTGGTCCCCGGAGATCTCGTGGTGCTCGCCGTTGGAAGTGTCGTCCCCGCCGACCTCCGCCTGCTCACGTGCGATGAACTGCAGTGCGACGAGGCGATCGTGACCGGCGAGTCACTGGCGGTGGCGAAGGATCCCACTGCGGCGCCGGCGGGAGCCGGGCTCGGCGATCTGACCAGCTGCGCGCTCATGGGCACGGTGGTCCAATCGGGGAACGGAACAGGCGTGGTCGTCGCCACCGGACCACGCACCGAATTCGGTCGGATCGCCGTCGGGCTCGGAACTCAGGTGCCTCAGACCGAGTTCCAGCGAGGGCTCGGACGTTTCTCGCTCCTCCTCCTCGAGGTCGCCATCGCTCTCACCTCGGTCATCTTCGTCGCCAACTTGCTCCTGCAGCGTCCGTTGATCGAATCGCTCCTCTTCTCCCTCGCGATCGCGGTCGGGATCACGCCGCAGCTGCTGCCTGCCGTCGTCAGCACGAGCCTCGCCACCGGGTCGCGCGCTCTGGCGAAACGGAGAGTGCTGGTCAAACGGTTGGTGTGCATCGAGGACCTCGGAGACATGGACATGCTCGTCACCGACAAGACCGGCACCCTGACCGAAGGGCACATCAGCTTCACGGCTGCGATCCCGGTCGCGCCCGGGGTGCAAGCGCATGAGGTGGAACTGCTCGGGCTGTTGGCGACCGAGACCGACTATTCCGTGCCCTCCCCGTCGATGGTCGGTCTCAACGCTCTCGATTCGGCGCTCTGGGCGAGCGTCGCAGCGCAGGGCTTCGATCCCGCTCAGTACCGCAGGCTCGACCTGATTCCGTTCGACCACGACCGCCGGATGACCACTGTGCTGGTCGCGGACTCCGCCGGGCGCTACCGCTTGATCAGCAAGGGCGCACCTGAGGACCTCATGCGGCGCTGTATCGGACTGCCGTCGGGCGCCCAGGCCGCCCTCGACGCGCAGTACGACGCGGGAGCTCGGGTCGTGGCGGTCGCGGCACGGGACGCCGGCCCGGCCACCAGGATTCGACCGGGCGACGAGCGGGATCTCGCCCTCGTCGGACTCCTGATCTTCGTCGATGCGCCGAAAGCCGACGCGCGCGAGTCGCTGGAGCGACTGGCCGAGCTGGGAATCGCGGTCAAGATCGCCACCGGCGACAACGCCCGAGTCGCCGAGAAGGTGTGCGCGGAGCTCGGGATGGCGTCGACCGGAACCCTCACCGGCGAGGACATCGATCGGCTCGACGACGACGCTCTCGGCGAGAGCGCTCGCCGGACGACGATCTTCGCTCGTGTCTCGCCGCAACAGAAGGCACGGGTCGTCAAGCTGTTGCGCGAGAAGGGTCGTTCGGTCGCCTTTCTGGGCGATGGCGTCAATGACGCGCTCGCACTCCACCACGCCGACATCGGCATCTCAGTCGAGTCGGCGGCGGACGTGGCGAAGGACGCAGCCGACGTCCTCCTGCTCGACAAGGACCTCGCCGTTCTCGCGAGCGGCGTCATGGAGGGCCGTCGCATCTTCGCAAACACCATCAAGTACGTGCTCATGGGGACGAGCAGCAATTTCGGCAACATGTTCAGCGCCTCGATCGCTTCCGTCCTCCTCCCTTTCCTCCCGATGCTCCCCGGTCAGATCCTCCTCAACAATCTGCTCTACGACGCCGGGCAGCTGGCCATTCCGACCGATCGCGTCGACCGGGAACAGCTCCACGCGCCGTCGCACTGGGACATCGCCTACATCCGCCGGTTCATGCTCCTCTTCGGCCCGATCAGCTCCCTGTTCGACTTCGCCACGTTCGCACTGATGATCTTTGCGTTCAGCGCGGCCCCGTCGGAGTTCCGGACGGGCTGGTTCATCGAGTCGATCGCCACCCAGACGTTGATCATCTTCGCAGTGCGTACCCGTCGGGTGCCCTTCTTCCGCAGCCGGCCTTCTGCCGCCTTGACGATCGCCTCCCTGGGCGTTGTGGCCGCCGGTGTCTGGTTGCCGTTCTCGCCGCTTGCGGGTGTGCTCGGGTTCGCACCCATCCCGCTGCCGTTCTTCCTCGCGCTCGTCGGGATGGTCCTGGCCTACCTCGTGCTGGTGGAGGTCGCGAAGCTCTGGTTCTTCTCGCGTGCCGCCCAGCGGCCGGCCGCAGCGGTCCGCCGGCGCGGCTATCCGCACCGCGTGGTGAGGCGTGCTGCGCGGTTCACCGCCAGGTCGCCGCGCCCCTCAGCGCGCGGCCGATCCGGGCGTGTCGTCGGGCCCGCGGACTAGGCTCGAGCGATCGCGGTGACGTCCACCGTCTCGCCGAGGTCGGGGACGCGGACGGGCCACCCGAGTGTTCGCTGGATGCGCAGCCGTAGCGCGTCGGATGCTCCCGGCTCTCCGTGGGTCACGAAAGTCGCTTTCGGCGGCACAGGGGCGGCTCGGAGCCACTCGAGGATCTGCGAGGCGTCGGCGTGGGCGGACAGGGATTCCAGTGCGACGACCTTTGCGCGGATAGGAACATCCTGGCCGTAAATGCGCAACGACCTCTCACCGCGTTGCAGGGCCGCCCCTCGGGTGCCGCCGGCCTGGAACCCCGTCAGCACGATCGCGTTCCGCGAGTCCGATCCGTAGGCGATGATGTGGTGGAGGACGCGTCCTCCTTCGAGCATCCCGCTCGCTGAGATGATCACGGCTGGACCGCCACGAAGGTTCAGGAGCTTGGATTCGTCGACGGTACGGACGAGCGTTGCCAGGCCGTACATGTTCGCGAACTCGTGCGCGGAAATGCGGTGCTCCTGCGGGTACCGCTCGTAGATGTCGGACGCGTTGACCGCCATCGGACTGTTGAGATAGACCGGCACGTCAGGGATCGCGCCGAGCTCGCGCAGCCGTGAGAGATGCAGGAGTAGCGTCTCTGCGCGTCCGACGGCAAAGGCGGGCAGGATCACGAAGCCTCCGCGCCCGCAGACCCGGGTGATCACGTCGCCCAGGCGCGAGGACGGGTCTTCGGGAGGGTGCACGCGATCGCCGTACGTCGACTCGGTCACGAGCACGTCGGTTTCCTCAAGGGGTCGCGGTGGCTTCATCAAGGTGTCGTCGGCCCGTCCGAGATCGCCGGTGAAGTGAACACGCGTGCCCCCGGCCTCCACGCGCACCTGGGCGGCACCGAGGATATGTCCGGCGGGCACGAAATGGGCGGACACGGCGTCGCCCAACGGCACTTCGTCGTCGAACGGGTGGCTGCTGAAGCGTTCGAGCGCGGCCATCGCGTCCCTCTCCGTGTACAGCGGACGTGGCTGCTCATGCTTAGAGGTGTGGTGCCGGGAGGAGTACAAGGCCTGCTCCTCGAGGAGCCGGCCGCTGTCGGGGAGGATGAGTCCGCTGAGGTCTGTCGTGCCGTGGGTGGCATGGATCCTGCCGCGGAACCCGTCGCGCACGAGCGCGGGCAGGTAGCCCGTGTGGTCGAGGTGCGCGTGCGTGATCAGCACCGCATGGATGCTGCTCGGGTCGACCGGAAAGGGTTTCCAGTTGCGCTCGCGGAGCGCCTTGTAGCCTTGGAAGAGCCCGCAGTCCACCAGGATGCGCCCCGCCGAGGTGTCGAGCAGGTAGCGGGAGCCGGTCACGGTGTCCGTCGCACCGAGGAACCGCAGCGTTGTGTCCATCGTCAATGGGTTCCGGACGCTCGGATGCTCGTGCGCCGTGGAGCGAACAGTCCGAGGCCGAGGATGACCAGACCCAGTTCCGCGAGCCCGGCGGCGAAGTACAGCGCCTGCAGGATGCTGAACGGGATGAACATCATCTGGACGAAGATCCAGATGAGCAAACCGAACCCAGCGATCGTGACAGCCAGCGGACCGGCGGTCGATCGACGGCCGATGAGGATAGCGGCGAGGACATGCGTTCCGCCCACGACGACCGCGAGGAGGAGACCCGGAAGGACATAGGAGGTGAAGGGACTGTCGCCGAGAAAGGCGCGGTCGGGCACGATCGCGCCGGAGGCTGTTTGAGCGAACGAACCCACGAGCAATGCGATGCCTCCGGCGATTGCCGTCAGCCCGATCGTCGCCGTCACTGTGACGAGAGCAATTCGAATCCAGGGTTTCATGGTGCCTCCTCGAGTCCCTGAACCAGAGTGACGCGTACGAGCCCGGCGCAGTAGGGACGAAAGGCCCGTGCAGTGACCGGCCTCGGCCACCGTATCTCGCGAGCAGTCGTCGCTAGGGTGGGCGTTGTGAGCTTCTCGCTGCTGGCGCTGGTGGTGCTCGTCGGGCTCGTCGGGCCGCTGCTGTCCGCCCGGACGTCGTGGCGGGTGCCGGTCGTCGTCGGGGAACTGGCGGGCGGGCTGCTCATCGGCGTCTCCGGGCTGAGGCTCGTGGACCCGACGGTGGACGACTTCCGTCTGCTGGCGAACATCGGGTTCGGCCTGACCATGGTCGTGGTCGGGTCGCAGATTCCGGTGAGGGACCCGGCATTGCGGGCGGCGCTGCCCCGTGCGGTGCTCGGCGCTGCGGCGGTCGGAGTGTGCGCTGCTGTGCTGGGGGTGGTGATCGGGGTGGGATTCGGAACCGGGCACGCGGCTGTCTACGGTCGGCGAACCCCATCGGCTCGCCCGTCAGCTCTTCGGCATCACCGAAGGCTTCTTCGGCCCGCTCTTCTTCGTGTGGCTCGGCGCCTCCCTCGACCTGCGCGCCTTCGCGGGGCATCCGGCGATGATCCTGCTCGGCGTCGTGCTGGGCGTCGCGGCCGTCGTCGCGCATCTCGCCGCCCGCGCGGCCGGACTGCCCTGGATGCAGGCGGTCGCCTCGGCAGGCCAGCTGGGGGTTCCCGTGGCTGCGGTGACCCTCGGCATCCAAACTGGTGCTTTCCTCCCGGGTGAAGACGCTGATCACCGTCGCCGTCTCCGCGGCCGCGACCGGCTCCCTGGCCGCCGCGGCGCAATCGCCGCCCGCTCCCATTGACCGGGCGCTCTGCCAGCTCGACGACGGGCCGCGGCGCAGCAGGTGTATGCGCTCACGGGAGCACAGTGGCGGTCGTCGCCGCGCGCTGCCGCATCCGGGACTGGCGTGCGTCGAGGCGGACGCCGACCGCCCGTAGGGCTGCCAGGATCGTCGTCAGGTCGACGAGCTCTTGGATGAGGGCTCCGGCGGTCGCGGGGATCAGGCCGAATGCGGCGATCGCCATCAGGACCACGGAGACGGCGATCCCCAGCCAGATGCTCTGCAGGGCGATCCGGACCGTGTCGCGTCCGAATTCGACCGCGCTGGCGACACGGGAGATGTCGTCGACGAGGATGACCGCATCCGCCGACTCGCTGGCGGCTGTGGCGCCCTTGGCGCCCAGAGCGATGCCCACATCCGCTGCTGCGAGAACAGGCGCGTCGTTCACGCCGTCGCCGACCATGATCACCGGCCGCTTTGCGATGCCCCTCACCTCAGCGACTTTGTCCGCCGGCAGACATTCGGCCCTGACCCGAGTGATCCCGAGCTCGGTCGCGATGTGCTGCGCGGTCTCGGCGGCATCCCCGGTCAGCATCATCGTCTGCCCGACGCCCAGCTCCTGCAGGCGCTGCAGCATGGCTCGCGCATTCGCTCTCACGCTGTCGCTCGCCAGCAGAGCGCCCGCATACACTCCGCCGATCCCCACGTAGACCGCCAGCTCGCCCGGCGCGATCGACGTGCGACGGGCATCCGGAGCATGCTGGGCGACGAATGCGAATTTTCCTACCACGACCTCTCTGCCCTGGATGCGCGCGACGACGCCGTTCGTCGCAGCCTCCTGTGCGGACTCCGCCTCGTGCAAGGGAAGCCCGCGCTCGACGGCCGCGGCGATCATCGAGGCCGCGAGCACATGCGAGGAATACTGCTCGGCGCTCGCTACCGCGACCAGAAGGTCGTCGGCAGTGAACGGAGCCTCCGGTCTGACGTCGGTGAGGGCCGGTGTCCCGTGAGTGAGGGTGCCCGTCTTGTCGAACACAACGGTCTTCGCCGCCGACAGCTGCTCGAGCACACCGCCGCTCTTCACGATCACACCGTTGCGCGCCGCCCGGCTCATACCGCCGATGAACGCGACGGGCGCCGCGATTAGCAGAGGACACGGTGTGGCGAGCACCAGGACCTCGGCGAAACGCACCGGATCGCCGCTCGCCGCCCAGGCGATCGCCCCCAGCGCCAGAGAGAAGATCGTGAACGGCACGGCGTAGCGGTCGGCGAGCCGGACCACCGGCGCCTTGCTCTCGGCCGCTTGGGCGACGAGAGCGACGATCTGCTGGTATTGGCTCCCTGACGCCTGCTCCGTTGCGCGGATCTCCACCGCCTCCTGTCCGTTCACCGATCCGCTGAGTACGGTGTCGCCGGCGTGCTTTTCGACAGGGATGCTCTCGCCGGTCAGAGAGGATTCGTCCACGGTCGTTTCGCGCGAGAGCAGCACGCCGTCGACCGGGACGATCTCCGACGGGCGCACGAGCAGGATGTCGCCAACCTGCACGTCGTCGACAGGCACATCCCGGTACCCGTCGCCCATGGTGCGGTGCGCGAGCTGAGGGGAACGCGTGAGGAGGGCATCCAGTTCGCGCTTGGCTCGGCGGTTCGCATAGTCCTCGAGCGCTTCGCCGCCGCTGAGCATGAGCACGACGACCAGAGCGGCGATGTACTCGCCGACCAGGACGGTCGAGACGATTGCGGTCACCGCGAGAATGTCGAGACCGAACTCCCTGCGGGCCATGGACCGGATCATCCCGATCGACTGCCAGCCGGCGACACCGAGGGAGTATGCGCTGAACACCCATTGCGTCAGCCAGCCAGCGCCGGCGACCGCCAGGATCACACCGGCCAGTGCGACCGCGACGGTGAGCGTGACCACCCAGTATCGTCGTGCGAGACCGATGACGCGAGGCATTCCGCCAGTCTCGCTGCGCCGGCGGTCATCGCGCGATCCCCTCGCACCGCGTGACGGAGGCAGGCTAGGTCTCTTCCGTGTGCCCGACCTGCTCGGGTTCACCGGTGACGGCCAGAACGGACTCCTCGGAGACTTGCCTGCGATGGCGGGATCCGCTGACTCCGAAGAGGTACACGGCGTCGAGGACCCCGAGAGTGTTTGTGACGAGGAGCGTGACGAACCACGGCTTGCTGTCGTCTTTCGCCGCCTGCCACAGGGAGACGCCCTTCCAGGCGAGCGTCCATGCGACGGCCGCGATGATCAGCCCTCGTGCTGCGGGCGGGGGCATGTGGTTCGCGTGAGTAGTGGACATCCCAGTGCGTCCGAAGTGTGAGCGCCCGGACTGAGGGTGGTGCCCGCCGAATGATGACGTCCCACTGGATTGCCAGTGCATGATGGTCCGATCTCTCGTAATTGAGTCATCGCGTCCGACGATGTGAATTCCGTGCTCTTCGTCTAGACAAGGCGCGTTCCGCCTCCCTCAGTAGGGTCGAAGGTCCTGTCAGCACCGGTCCAGCCCAGGGTGATCTAGCCATGATTCGACCTGCGCTTGCCCGTCGCGTGAGTTTCCAACGTCAATCGCCAATCTGTCGCCCAGGGTGGAATTGGGGTGGCGCTCCCGTACCGTGCCCACTCCGCTGGCGGCGCAGGTGTCGAAGGCGCGGATGGTCCAACCGGTGAGGTTGACGGAGTCGATGACGGTCGCAAGATCGTCGACGCCTTCGGCGCGCTTGTTGCATTTGACGGTGGTTTCGTACGCAGCCGATACAGATCCGCACCCGAGCGGACAAATGGCGGCCATCAGCATTGTCCCGACCTGGCTGAGCCTGCGGCAAGTGCGACCCCGCGCGGCGCGTGGTCGCGGGTCTATGCTGTGGTTGGTGCGCCGGGAAGTCTGGTCGGCGGGCAGTCGGTTCGGCTGCTCCGATCGATCGATTGTGGGTGTCGCCTGTGACACAATCTGCGGTTCCTCTTGCTTCTGAGCACGAGGGAATGGTGATGCGATCAGTATCCCGGACCTATCCGGGTGGCGTCGGCGTGCACGCTGTCTCGCTCGAGGTGCGAGCGGGTGAGGTGCACGCTCTTGTCGGGTTGAACGGTGCAGGCAAGTCGACACTGATGAAACTCCTCCTCGGGATGCTGCGACCGCACTCCGGAACGGTGAGGCTCGGCGGCGAGGACATCCGCACCGCTCCGCCACCGCTGTGGTCACAGGTGGGTCAGCTGGTGGAGACGCCGTTGGCGTATCCGGAGTTCACCGTGACCGGGAACCTGCTGATGAACGCGACGCTCCGTGGCGTCGCCGCCGCCCAGCGCCGTGCGATGGTGGATGAAGCGATCGTGGAGTTCGGGCTCGGCGAGTTCGCCGGCAACCGGGCGAGGGTCCTGTCGTCTGGCAACCGTCAACGACTGGGTCTGGCGGCGGTCCTCCAGCACTGGCCCCGTTTCGTCGTGCTGGATGAACCGACGAACGCGCTCGACCCGGCCGGCACCATCGTGTTGCGGGATGTGCTGCGTGAGCGTGCGGAAAATGGTGCCGCAGTCCTCATCTCGAGCCATCATCTCGACGAAGTCGCGCGGGTGGCGGACCGGATCACGGTGATGAACGCCGGGCGGCTGATCGGTCGCCTCGACCCGGGAGCGACCGAGCTCGAGAAGGCGTTCTTCGCGCTTGTGCTGCACGACGACGAGACCCGCGGCGAGACGACGGGGCAGCACCTATGAGCATCCACGGGCTCGGGGCGGCAGTCTCGGTGGAGGGCCGCAAGGCGATCGCGGCGCGCGTGCCGGTCGTCACTGCCGTTCTGCTGATCGTCGGTGTCACCGCGATCTGCTTGTCCACGACGATTGCGGCCGCCTCCGGGTCGGCCGACATCATGGCCAAACTCGGTCCGCTGGTCGCCGCCGGCGGTTGGCCTGGCTACCTCAACGCAGCACTTCAGGTCACCGCGGCCGGCAGCGCCGGCGCGTGCGGGATCTTGCTCAGCTGGAGCTTCGGCCGGGAATTCAGCGAAGGCACCATTTCCGGCCTGTTCGCCCTCCCCGTCTCCCGGGTCGCGATCGCAGCGTCGAAGCTGGCTGTCTATCTGCTGTGGTCCGTGGTCGCGGCGGTGGCGGTGACCGTCGTGCTGGTTGTCGCCGGCCTGGCGGCTGGGCTCGGGACCCTGACAGCCGCTGACGTCGGCGTCGCCGGCAGGATCCCGGTGCTGGTGGTGTTGACCGCGTGCATGGCGACCCCGGCCGCCTGGGTCTCCACGCTCACCCGCGGACTGCTCGGCGGAATCGCGGTGACGATCGGTCTGGTGGCCAGCGCCCAAGTCCTGGTTTTCGCCGGGTCTGGCCCGTGGTATCCGCCCGCAGCTCCCGCCTTGTGGGCGCTTCAACCCACCGGAACGAACGGGATCGCTGCCCTGGTCGGGCTGCTCCTCCCGCTCGTGTTCGTGTGCCTGACCATTCTCGGTTGGCGGCGACTGCAACTCGACCGATGACAGGGCTGTTCTCGGTGGGTGCGAGTCCGGACGTGCTGAGAAGTCTGGTCGGCAGGCGGTGATCAACCGCTCAGACCGTTGTGAGGAGCCCGGATGTTGTTCGTTCGATCGGAGCGCCTGTGAGCCATCCTGCTGCTCGTCGCCGCCGTCATCGGCCTGGTGGTGGCGAACTCGGCGATCACGTGCCGGTTATGGCGGAAGCTCTCAATATTGCGCACCATCGGCTCCCGACTTGCCTTCGCCAGACGAAAGGAAGCGTTCGCTCAGCGGTGGCCGAAGCCACCGGATTGGCCGTCGTCGATTTCTGGAGGAGCGGGCCGGACGAACGTGAGGATCTCACCGCATACGACTACGGGTAGCTCGCCACTGCGGGCGAATACGTCGACGTCGTCGTCGACTCGCTGAGGGACGGGCGCGATGGCGCCAACACTCAGCGGAGAAGCTCGGAGCGCCCACCTTTCACAGCTGCCTTGGTGTGACTGGTCAGTACATGCCAGGAGACGCCGCCCAGCGGGGGCATGCGCGGGCAGATTTGTGCACCTTTTGCGCACAACTGGGTGTGATCGTCGAAGGCTGAAGGGAGTTCCGAAGACCCGCAGATCGCCGAAACTCCGCGGATCCGGGCTGGCGGCGCATCCCCGTCTAGCCCGTGGATAGAGTTCCAAACCCACGCGCATGACACAGGGTCTGCCGAGAAAATTGGCCAACCTCTCGCGCTAAGCCGAGCTTCGTGTGATGTGTCAAGACATCGGTAACGAATCTGCCTCAGCAACATCGGTAACACTTCATGTCTCAGTACATCGGTGACAGTTGGTGGGGTTCGCGCGGGCAATGCCCCGCGAGTCGCCGCTGCGCGAGCACGTAGAAGCCTTCGCGCGCAACGCACTCGGCCGCGACTGAGTGTCTTCAAGCGGGGGTTTCTCCGACGTGTTCACGCCGCCCCCCGGAGAAATGCGTCATCGCCCCTCGCTGTCGGTGTCCGGCGTACTTCGCAGCGGGACCTTCGACTCTGTCGGGGAGGGTCGCGGTGGCCGATGATCACGGCATGATGTGGAGCATCGAACGACAGGGCGGCGTCGCCGGTTTGGTGTCGGTGGCGATCGGACTCCTCGCTGAGGTGTTCGAGCGCGGCATCGCCCGTGGCGGCACGGACGCGGCGACGATCCGGCACTTTCAGGAGCAGGCTGGCGCCGTGCGAATGCAGACGCTTCTCTTCGTTCTCGGCGCGGCCTTCCTGTTCTGGTTTCTCGCGGGGTTGAGATCGCGTCTGGCTGCGGCCGAAGGCGGTGACGGCTCTCTTGCCCTCCTCGTCTTGGTTGCGGGGGCGGCATCGAACACCGTTTCGCTGATCGCCCTGTCGGTGCAGGAGGCGTTGACACTCGAGACGCCTTCGACGGCTCTCGCAGCGCTCGACGACGCGCTCTTCTTGATCGCCGGTCTGCCGCTCGCAGTCGTGCTGGTGGCCGTTGCCGTTCTGGCGTTCACGCGTCACGCGTTCGCCTCGTGGATCGGTTGGCTGTCGATCGCTGCGGCAGTTCTGCAGATCGTGCCGCTATTCGGCATGCTCGCCAGCGGCGGCCCCCTGGCGCCCGGCGGATGGGTATCTGCATTCCTGCCCTACCCGCTGTACCTCATTTGGCTAACCGCGGTCGCGGTGCTGATGACGATGAGGCCGATCTCAGAGAGCGAGCGCGTCCGCCGGGATGTTCCAGCTTCAATTGTGAGGTAGCGCATCGAGCACGCCTTTCCGTTGGTGGTCGAGAGAGAGGGAGAGGTGCACAATGCCGAGACCGTGGAGTACCGGGCTGGGGTTCAGCGGAGGGAAGATGCGCCGCGAGACCCTGGCACAGAGCACCGGAAGGAGCTACGATCGGGCGGCGGAAGGACACCAGAAGCAGCAGGTACAGCGCCGCGCACGGCGACGGCGATCATCGGCTCGGGGGAACGGGTGGCCACTGCTTGATCGCGAGACGGACGCGAGGATCAACGAGTTCGACGCGGCTCGTTCCTCAAAGAACGAGGAGAAGCGTCACCACCAAACAGCACAGAAGTGTCACCGATGTCTGAGGCAGATTCGTCACCTATGTCCTGAGACACATGGCGGCGGCCTTCCCACCGTCAGGCGAGATCGACGTTGACCAGCACCCAACCAGTGCCCGGCGCCCGGGCTTGCTGACTCACCTTGATTGCCGCGGCGCGCAGCTGAATTGCGGTGCGCTGCCGCGCGTGGCTCACGTGGGCATACTCGTTCGTCTAATGCGAGCCCGTAACACATCTGCGGTGCGCACGCATGCCCTCCCTGCATCCCTAGTACTAACGCCGGTGTCCCGTCGGGGGGTCGGCGTGACAACACTTTGACAACACTTGGGCGAAACCAGAGAGTGTCGAGCGAGGTCAAGGAGCGTCAAGGACCGGCCAGATTCTGCGGTTTTGCTCGTGGTCTCCGACGTCGCAAGACCCTCGGTTAGAGTTCGAATCCCACGCCCTCCGCGGACACACGAATGGCAGGGCGTTCTGCCCTGGGCTTCAGCGGGAAGATCCCGTGGCCATCCGAGCGTCTCGTCAGATTTTCGACTCAAATAGCTTCTTGCGCCATCGCGCGGAGAAACAGGTCGCGGCGAAGCCGATCGACTCGTTGACGTCGAGCATGGGGCGGTTCTCTTCGGCGTTGACTGTCTCCACGCGTTGGCAGGCGGGGAACCGGGCAGCCAGTTCACGGAGGTTTGTGAGCTTCAGCAGCATCCCAAGTCGGCGTCCGCGGTGCTCGCGCAGAACCAGGGTGTCCATCTGCTCGGCCGGCCGATCGGACTCGGCCGACACGTCGAGTTCAGTGAACCCGACAGCCTGTCCTGTCGCCTCGTCGACCACGATCGACGTCAATGCTACGCGGGGGCTTTCGGCCCAGAGGTCGTCGACGGATCGGACGCGGTCCGCCGTCCAGACGTCGGTCAGTTGGATGCCGGCGTTGGGTGCGTCGGTGCTCATCCTGGAGCGCAGGAGCGCGATGGATTCGACCCACTCCTCGGGTGTCCGCCCCTGCCAGGTGATCGTCCGGTAGCCGGCGGCTGCGGTGACCGCGTCGCCGAGGCGAGCGGAAAACACATCCGCGTCGAGGGGCAGCGGCAGAGCGCTGACACACGCCACCTGTTCGAGCGAGAACCCCTGACGTCGCAGGAATCGGGTCGATGGGAGATCGAGCGGAACCGACCCGAAGCCCGTTGGTGCGGGGACGGCCTCGCCCTCGACGCCTGCCGGGTAGGTCGTCTGATTCTGGATGGTCGTGCGGCCGGCATCCTGAGCCATCTGCTCCAGGCGGCCATAGAGCGCCGAGCCGATGCCGAGACCACGGAACTCGGGAAGGACGGAGATTGCGCCCCAGCATTCCTCCGCACCGACCGGCAATGCCAGGTTCCCTCGCGCGACGACGCGGCCGCCGACCTTGGCGACGAGTCCGGCCATCGGCCTCGACTCGTCCTTCCAGTCCGGCAACAGCTCGGCCGCGGTCATGACCTCGCCGCCGTGGCCGCGCTGCTCCGCCTCGACGGCGCTCCGCACCGCGGCCATGGCGATGAAGTCCGCCGCATCCGCTGCGTTGATGCTGACCGGGACGACGAGCGGTTCGATGGTGAAGCCCGAGAGCGTGATGGTGGGATCTGAAGAAAACATGAAACCTCTTTGTTCGCAGGATCGATCGACTCACCCACGGTCGTGGGGAGGAAGGGAATCGCTGCTAGAGGATCACGAGGTCCAGCATTCCACAGCAGCGCCCCGGGCGACAAGGCTCGGGCGCTCAGCCAGGAGATCGGGACTTCCGCCCGGGTGCGGGCTCAGCAGACCCATCGAGGCCGCCGACGCCGCCCGACCGAGCGTCTTCCCACAGATTGCGAGTGATGGTCGTCTGAATGCGCTTGTCGAACGCTGAGGCGAGCGAGACCCCAGGGCACCGTGGCCCACGCAGAACCCGCTAGCTGACACCGATGCCCTGAGACATGAACTGTTACCGATGTCCTGAGGCGGAACTGTCAGAGATGTCCTGATACATCACAGACATGACACGGCAACCGCGCCTCAACGAGACCAAATTTGCGCACATTTTGCTCACAATCGAGAGATCGAATGGGATCACGAAGGGCCGAGGACGGCGCAATATTGTTGATCCCACGCCCTCCGCTGGATGAAATACCCGATCAGAAACGGGCCCGTTCGTAATCCGGAGCGAGATGTGCCCACGGTTGGTCCGTATCTCGGCCGCGGGCGCTACTCTCACCCGCCTTCTCCAAGCCGTCTGACACTGCCACTCGACCAAGGTTGGTCGGCGCCGCGGCGATCGAGCTCGTTCAGGCGACCCATCGAGGGCGTCGACGGCATCGCGCTCCTGCCCCGCGCCTCCTTCAACATCGCGGGAACAAATCCCGCGCCGTTGTCGAAATGCCTCTTCTGCGTTCGTTGCACTGGTGAGAGAAAGGAACTCACCATGAAACTCACGATCAGCCTGCAGGTCACCCTGGACGGAGTCGCACAGGCGAATGGCGGGAACAACGAGGAGATGGACCCCGGATTCACACGCGGCGGCTGGGCGCTCTCGTTCGACGACAAGGATGCTACCCAGTACATCCTCGATACCTGGCGGCGTCCGGATGCGTTCCTGCTCGGCCGCAGGACGTTCGGCCTATTTGAGACGTTCTGGGGAGCCAGGAGCGACGACAGTTGGTTCGGGGAGGCGATCAGCTCCAAGCCGAAGTACGTGGTCTCGAACACGCTGACCGATCCCGCCTGGGAGCACACCACCGTGATCTCGGGTGAGATCGCCGCCGAGATTCGCGAACTCAAGGCCCGGCCGGGCGGCGAACTCCTACTCGTCGGCAGTGCTGCGCTCGCCCGCTGGCTCCTGGAGAACGAGCTGGTCGATGAGCTGAACCTCGTCCAGTTTCCGGTGATCGTCGGGGAAGGTAGGCGCCTCTTCCCGCAGGACGGCCTGGACTTCGGGCTGGAGCTGCAGGATTCGAGGGTGTTCGGCACGGGCATCGTCGCACTCACCTACCGCGTGGGCGGCCGCCCCGTCTACGCGTGAGTGAGAGGATCGACGGCATGCAGTACTTGGTCAATGTCATCGACGACCGCAGCGAGTCGGGGACAGCCGAAGAGGCTGTCGCGATCGACGCGTTCAACGAGAAGCTGGTGGCCGGCGGGAACTGGGTGTTCGCGGCCGGCCTGGCCGACCCGACCGCATCGACCGTCGTCGACGGCCGCGGCGACGAGCCGGTGTTCACCGACGGCCCGTTCGTGGAGGCGAAGGAATGGGCGGCGGGGTTCTGGATCATCGAGGCCCCCGACCTCGACGTCGCCCTGAAGCTGACGGCGGAGGGCTCGAGAGCCTGCAACCGCCGCCTCGAGATTCGTCGGGTTCTTCCGCCGCCCGAGTGAGCGACGTCCGCGACGCGCTGACCCGTGCCCACCGCGAGGAGTGGGCGCGGGTCGTCGCGACGCTCGCCAAGCGCTTCACCAACCTCGACACCGCAGAGGACGCAGCCGCAGAGGCCTTCGCAACCGCAGCAGAGCGGTGGCCGGAGGACGGCATCCCGCCGGCACCGGGCGCGTGGCTGACGACGACGGCGACGCGGAAGGCGATCGACAGGATCAGGCGCGAGAGCACGCGCGATGCCAGACACAGGGAGGCGATGCTCGTGTACGACACCGAGCAGGAGCCGCTCGGCGTCATCGACGACGATCGACTGCGGCTGATCTTCATCTGCTGCCACCCGGCCCTCGCGATGGAGGCGCGGATCGCCCTGACGCTCCGCATGGTCGGCGGCCTGACCGTGCCGGAGATCGCGAACGCGTTCCTCGTGCAGGACACGACGATGGGCGCCCGCATCACACGCGCGAAATCGAAGATCACGGCGAGCGGCATCCCGTATCGCATGCCTGCCGCCGTCGATCTGCCCGCCCGGGTGTCGGGGGTGCTGGCCGTGCTGTTCCTGATCTTCAACGAGGGCTACCTGGCGTCGGGGCCCGATACACCGCCGGTGCGTGAGGAGCTCACAGCAGAGGCCATCCGCCTCACCCGGTTGCTGCGCGAGCTGCTGCCGGCGAACGGTGAGGTCACCGGGATGCTGGGGCTGATGCTGCTGACCGAGGCGCGTCGTAGGGCGCGCGTCTCGCCGTCGGGTGAGCTGGTCCCGCTCGGCGAGCAGGACAGGGCCTTGTGGGATGCTGCGCTCATCTCCGAGGGGCACGCCCTGGTCCGCGAGCGGCTGGCTTCCGGTCGCGCGCCCGGGCGGTATCAGTTGTTGGCCGCGATCAACGCGGTGCACACCGACGGCACAGCGACCGACTGGGCGCAGGTCGTCTCGCTCTACGATCAGCTGGTGGCGCTCGACCCTTCTCCGATCGTGCAGCTCAACCGGGCCATCGCGGTCGGCGAGTGCGACGGCCCCGCCAGGGGACTCGCACTGGTCGACCGGCTCGCGGACGAGCTCAACGGGTATCACCCCTTCCATGCGGCTCGGGCGCTGTTGCTCGGACGTCTCGGCCGGGACGCCGAGGCGCGGGAGGCGTACGGTGCCGCGAGCGCGCTCGCGGAGAACTCCGCCGAGATCGCGTATTTCGAGCGGCGTCGGCGGGAGCTCCGGTCCTAGGCCGCGTGCCGACGAGGGGCATCAGTCGTGCGCGCGTTTTCGTGCCCGCGGAGCATCCGTGGGCACCGCCGGGCCTCGTTCGCGACGTTCGAATCGTCGGCCGAGCGGGCGCGCTGAAACCCCGTGTGATCACGCTGAGAAGCACCGTTACGGTGACGGCTGAAACGGCCGTAGCGACCACGTCGGATGCTCCCAGTTGTACGATCGCGAGGAGCGCGAATACCACTGACGCAAGGCCGCGTGGGCCGAACCATCCCATGAACAGCACCGTTGCTCGATCCTCGGGCGTCCTGATGAGTGCGATCGTTACAGGAACAATGCGGATCACGGTCAAGCTCAGGACCGCATAGAGGACGACGGTCAGCGAGAAATGCTCGAAGGCGAGAGGGACGAGGACTGCTCAGAAGAAGAACCAGACGACCAGCGCTAAGAGTTCGCCTCCGAGTTCGGGGAGCTCAGCGAGCGTATCCCGGTTCGGAAGCCTTCTGGGCAGTGCCGATCCGAAAGTGATGCCGGCGGCGAAAGCGGCGACGAAGCCGTTGCCATCGATCGTTATCGTCAGCGCGAAGCTTGCGTTGAGCGCACGGCGAACGCTCATGGGAAGGGCCTCGTCGTTGATGACTTGTGAACTGAGGGCTGCATCAGTGGGGGCAAGAGCCGCACCCACGAAACCGGCGAGAGCCCAGGCGAAGTCGTGAAAAAGCCACGCCGCGGTAACGCTGCCCAGAATGACGGTCACCGGGAGTCCTATGCCGAGGAGCCGTGACGGCACGAGAAGATTCCTGCGGAGCCCCACTGATCGTTCGCCAAGAGGAATCCGGCTGCAGTGAATAGCAGTGGACCGGTGACGTTCCATTTCGCGAGCCGATCAGAGACGACGGACCAGCCCAATACGAGGAGCGCGATAACAGCTATCGCCAGGTCGCTCATCGCATCGCTCACCTTCTGGATCTGGAGCCTACGCGCTCGGCAGGGAGGCTCGCTTGCGGTCAGCTCTGAGCAGGGCGGCGGAAGACCCAGTCGAGGGTCCCGCGCCAGGTGTTGCGCAGTTCGCGGTTGCGTCGCCATTCGCGCCAGGTGAGCCAGATGATCACCGCGTCGAACACCGTGAGGACGGCCACGCCCAGGGACGGATGGGTGAACAGCTCGTAGACCTGGAAGACCAGGAACGCTCCGAGCGCGGCCATTGCCCACGGGTAAACGCGTCGCGTCCCGATCAGCAGGGCGACCACGATCGCGACCTTGACCACGCCGTGCATCAGCAGATACGCGGCGATGAACAACTCACCCCCAGCGTGGAGACGGGAGGCCCCGTGGATGATCAGGTTTGCGATGAGGTCGTGCGGATCCTCGGATAGTTCCTCGGCCGTCGCGGCATTGGCGGCTCCGAGCAGTTGGGCCGGGGTGACGAAGAGCAGCAGCGTTCCACCGATCACTTCGACGAGGCCGTCGAGGCCCTTGAACACGACGCCGACGAGGAAGACCAGGTCGAGGATGCGTTCTCTCATCTCGCTTTCCTCCCACGCCCGTCAATGGCTCGCTGCATCGGTGCGGCTAGAACCGGGTTGTGCCTCGTAGCCGGCGGGGGCGGCCGTCCGGGTCGATGAGGATGCGGTTGACGGGGTCGGCCCAGAGTCGTTGGATGCGTGAGACGGGTTCGGGAACGTGGTGGCGCACGCGACCGTCGGGTCGGGGTGAGTGGTGGGCGGTTTCGTGCCAGTGGTCGAGAGCGTCGGCGGCGGTGTTCCAGAGTTCGAGGCCGGCCGCGGGGTCGAGAAGCCGGGGGTCGTTCCGGTCCACGCTGAGGTGCTCGGCCCAGAGTCGGAGGCGGAGGTCGCGTGCGAGCCCGTCCTCGTGGTCGTCGCCGGCGCGTGTGCCGGATGGTTCCTGCGCGTGAGCGCTGGTGTCGATGACGGCGCAGGTGAGTTCGCTGTCGGTGGTCCACGATCGACGGTTGAAGTTGTCGGAGCCGCACGTGAGCCAGGTGTCGTCCACGATGCAGACCTTGGCGTGAACGTAGATCGGAGTTCCGGCGCTGTTCTCCAGGTTGAACACCCCGACTCGGTGCGGCGCGGTCTGGCGGAGCATCCGGAGCGCGCGCAGTTGCCCGATCCGGCTGGGCGGTCCTGCGAGGGGGCCGTTGGAGGCGGGGTAACGGGGCACCACGACGATCACGTTCAATGACGGGTTGCGTTCGAGGGCTTGGGCGATACCGGCGGCGACCTCTGTCGACCACATGTATTGGTCCTCGATATAGATCAGCGATCGGGCGCGGGCGAAGGCTTTCGCGTATGCGCGGGCGATACTGCGCTCACCCGTGGGAGCGAACGGGAACGGCGGTCGCTTGCGGCCGTAGGTTCGCAGCACCTGCACCGCGTGAGGGCCGATCGGTGGGGGTGGCGGGGCAGCCTCGGGGAGCGGCTTGGGATGGCGGGGCATGCGGGCCAGTCGTTGCTGCAGCATCCGGTAGGGCGTGCGTCTGTCGAGCGGGTTGGGGTCGTTCCATCGTTCAGCGAACGTGGCCAGCAGGTCGGCCACCACCGGGCCACGCAGCTCGAGTGTTGCGTCGTGCCACGGGGGTCGTCTCCCGTACCGGGGATCCATTTTCAGCGCTTGCGGGTCGCCCGCGTGGTCGGCGTCGTCTCGACGGCTGTGGCAAAGGTCGATCCCGCCGACGAAAGCGACATCGCCCGACGGGTCGTCATGGTGCCGGATGACGAAGAGTTTCTGGTGATGGGAGCCGAACTTGCGCACTCGCTGATCGAGCAGGGCCTCGCCACCGGCGTCGTTGATCCGACGACCGAGGTGCTCGTTCGATCGGCCGCTGATCGGGGCCGAGACGCGTTCTCCGTGGGACCTCCAGACAAGACCGCGCACCTCCACTCCCGCGTGGGCCAACTCTGCGAGCAGATCTCCGATCGACGGTCCGTCCTTCAACAGCCGCTCGTCGGCGTCGCCACGCCAGTCGGTGAACCAGACGCGGTCTCCGCGCTGCAGGCCCGACAGCTCCTGATGGAGCCGGGCGAAATAGGTCGCTCCATGGATCAGCGGCTTCACGAGGTTGCCCTCCGACCAGGACGGCGAACCGGCCTCGCCGGCCTGCACGTCTGTGGCCGGATTTCCCCGTTCGGCGCGGCTCAGGAACCACGCGCCCGAAGCATCATTCACGCGATGCACTCTACGGCAACAGCACTGGCCTACTCGGGCCAGGTCAGCGTGCCTCTGGCCGAGCCAGGGGGTGCGGCGCTGATCAGCGCGTTCGGCGGCGGCGGCGGACGATCGCGATCGCGATCAGCACCAACCCGATCAGGAGAACGATCGGACCCATGGTGGCCCACAGGGACGAACCGCTCATCGCCGAACCTCTCAGGACGTTGAGCCCCTGCAGGGTCCACACCAACCCGATCGCGGTCAGGATCACTCCGGGCACCAGAAACAGCCAGCTGCGCTTCACGATCTCACCTTACGTCCGTCGGCGACGCATCACTGCAGGCAGAACTCGTTTCCTTCCGGGTCCCGCATCATGATCGCAAATTCCTCGAACGGCCCCCATGACCCGCTGAGGGTCTTCTCCTCCGTCGCACCCAGGGCGACGAGCCGATCGCGTTCGGCCTCCAACTCGGCCTGGGAAGCGCGGCGGTCCTCGAACGGTGTGAGGTCGATGTGCATCCGGTTCCGCTGCCGCCGCTCGTGGTGGTACCGGGTGAAGTAGAAGCGCTGGTGATCCGGATTCTCGTCCCAGGCCTCCGCGCGCTCCGCGAGATCATCGTCGTCCAGTCCTGCCTCCCGCAATGCCGCCTCGTCTTCGGGAGACCACGCGGTCCACTCGGGGTAGCCCATGACAGCACACCAGAACCGGGCGAGCGCGGCGGGATCCTCGGCATGGAAGGTGATGTTGGCGATGCGAGGGGTCATAGGTAGAGAGTAGGAACCATGGCCGACGAGATACCGACGAACCTCCGCGAGTACATCGAATACCTGCGCGAGACCGGGTACACGGTGCAGGGCGGGCACACTCCCGATCCCGACCTGATCGACCCCGAGGGGAACCCGGTCTACACCTGGCAGGAGGGATACCCCTACTCGGAGCGGATGACCCGCGAACAGTACGAACTCGAGAAGTACCAGCTGCAGGTGGAGTTGCTGAAGTTCCAGTACTGGCTCGAGGACAACGACCGCCGCGCCGTCATCGTCTTCGAGGGTCGCGACGCGGCCGGCAAGGGAGGGACCATCAAACGGTTCACCGAGCACCTCAACCCGCGCACCTCCCGGGTGGTCGCGCTGTCGAAGCCGAACAGCCGTGAGCGGGGCGAGTGGTACTTCCAGCGGTACGTGCAGCATCTGCCGACTGTCGGCGAGATCGTGATGTTCGACCGCTCCTGGTACAACCGGGCGAATGTCGAGCGGGTGATGGGGTTCTGCACCGACGAGGAGTACGAGACCTTCATGACGCAGGCTCCCGCGTTCGAGAAGATGCTGATCGATTCGGGCATCCACCTCACGAAGTTCTGGTTCTCGGTGTCCCGCACGGAGCAGCGCACCCGCTTCGCCATGCGCCAGCTCGATCCGGTGCGGCGGTGGAAGCTCTCCCCGATGGACATCGCCTCACTCGACAGGTGGGACGACTACACGGCGGCCAAGGAGGAGATGTTCCGCCGCACCGACAAGCGACATGCGCCGTGGACGATCGTGCGCTCGAACGACAAGAAGCGCGCACGCGTCAATGCCATGCGCTACTTCCTGGGCCAGTTCGACTACGACGGCAAGGACCCGCTGGTCGCGAGACGCCCTGACCCGCTGATCGTCATGCGCGGCAAGCGCCTCGACGCAGACGAATAGGCGGACCGCCCGACCAGCGCGCCTGCCCGCCGGCGGTCCGAGGGCGACCGATAGGATGCTCGGAAGATCCAAAGGTCTCCGGCGTTACGATCGAGCCGAATGGTCGCCGCCGGCGACAAGAAGCGGAGGCGCGCGCGATGAGCAACACCGACGGACAGGTCCCGGCCGGCTGGTACGCCGACCCGGACAACACTCTGCAGCTGCGCTGGTGGGACGGCGCGCAATGGACGGAGCACTACGCTCCCAACCCGCGGCCGCCCGTGGCGCCGCCCGTGCCGCCGGCCCCGCAACCGACGCCGACGGCGCTCCCCGCCCAGCCGTACGTTGACACGACCGTGTACACCCAGGCCACCGCGGCGCCGGAGCGTCCGAAGCTCGCCGCCGACGCGCGGATCTACAACCCGTGGATCTGGCTGATCGTGGTGCTCCCGTTCCTGAGCATCCTGATCCTGCCGTTCTGGAACCCGCTGAGCGGTCTCTCGATCGTGCAGACCCCGGACGGTCAGTTCCGCGCGTTCGCCGAGCCCGGCTTCTTCGCCAGCCCGTTCTACTTCGTCCTCATCGCGGTCAGCTTCCTCGCGAACGTGCTCGTCGTGGTGTTCGCCTATCTCGACCACCGCGATCTCCTCCGCAAAGGGGTCGAGCGGCCCTTCCACTGGGCGTGGTCGTTCTTCACTTTCCTGTCGTCCGGCTTCCTGGTGTACGTGATCGGCCGCTCGGTCATCGTGCGCAAGGTGGCGCCCGGCAAGGGCCTCGCTCCGATCTGGCTGGCGATCGCGCTCTACGCCCTCTCGATCGTGATCGGGATCATCTGGGCATCCGCCATCTTCTCGTCGCTGGCCGGCCTGATGCACAACTACGGGGCCTCCGGGGTCTGACGCGCGCACCTGAGAATCAGGTGACCGGAGCAGCCGCACGCGTCCGTTATGATTGCTGTCGTGCGTCTGCAATCCGGGCGCTCAGGAGACGTCGCATAGTTCGGCCTAGTGCACCACCCTGCTAAGGTGGAGTGCCCTTTACAGGGCACCGTGGGTTCAAATCCCACCGTCTCCGCACTGAGGTTTTCGTCGCCATCGGCAGAGGATTGGGCCGTTAAGAGCGCAGGCGAGCCGAGCTAAACGCCTTCGAGACCGTGTTGCAGGACCGCGTAGATCGTCTTCGCTTCGACGGCGAAGTTGGGCTGATCGGGGTTCTGCGCGCGGTTGAGACGCATGCCGTCGAGAAGGTACCGGAGGAGTCGCAGGGCGGTCTCGGGGTCTGCGAACTCTTTTTCGAGAAGCGGCCGAAGTCTTTCGGTGACCTGCTCGTTTCGCTTCACGAACCATTCATGTGCCGGGTGGGTCGGGTCGAGAGCTTCCGTCTCGAGTGCATCGAACATCCGCTGGTCGTCGGGCCGCTCCGCGTAATAGTTGATCGCTGAGTCGATCACGTCGGCGAGCGTGAGGTCAGTCGCATCCCCTGCCCCGATGGCTGCGAGGTCGGTCTCGTCGCGGTGCTCGAGCACGGCCTCGAGGAGGCTGTCCAAGGTTGGGAAGTGGTGGATGAGCCCGGGTGCGCTCATCCCGCATTCACGCGCGACCTCGCGGAGGCTGAGGTCGCGGTATCCCTTGCGCACGATGAGGTCCTGCGCGGTCGACACGATCTCTTTCCTGCGTGCTTCCACGCTGAGTCGTCGAGCCACGTCGTCCCTTCCGCGGAGAATTTGCCTTTGCCAAGGGTATCCCTTACGCTCCCTATATCTTACACCTGTCAGATATAGAAAGGTTGTTCAATGTCGAACCCTGCCATCGCGGCGGAGCAGAGTCTGCTCCCCGACAAGGCGCCCAGGCGCGAGCGACTCACCGGACCGGTGCGACGCCTGGTCGGTTTCATCGTGCCCGTGTACGTGGGGGTGTACCTCGTCGTCGGCGCGGTGCCCAACATCCTGCTGCCACTGCAGGTGCAGGGCATCGATGAGACGCACAAGGCGGCCAATCTCGCGATCGTCACCGGCGTCGGCGCCTTCGTGGCAATGATCGCCAGCCCGATCGCAGGTCTGATCTCCGATCGCACGCGCAGTCGCTTCGGCCGGCGCGCCCCGTATCTGGTCTTCGGTTCCATTGCGACCGGCCTCGCCCTCGTGGGGATGGGCTTCGCCAACGGAGTCGCCCAGCTCGTCATCGCCTGGGCGATCGTGCAGCTGACCCTCAACTTCGTGATCAGTCCGTTGACCGCACTGATGCCCGACCGCGTGCCGACCGTCATCCGCGGCTTGTTCTCTTCACTCCTCGGCCTGGGAACGATGATCGGTGTCATCGCCGGCCAGGTCGCCGGTGCGTCGTTTGCGCAGAACATCCAGGCCGGCTACTTCATCCTCCCCGGCATCATGCTGGTGGTCATCGCCCTGTTCGTCGTCTTCTGCCCGGACCAGTCAACGCGCGACCAGGTGAACGAACCCTTCTCTCTGGGCGTGTTCCTGCGCACCTTCTGGGTGAGCCCCCGCAAGCACCGGGACTTCTTCTGGGGCTTCCTCGGCCGCATCCTCCTTTACACCGGATACTTCGCTGTCACCGGGTACCAGCTCTATGTGCTGCAGGACTACATCGGCCTCGGCTCGAAGGCCGCCGGAGTTGTCGCACTTCTCGGCATCGTGAACCTCCTCGGTGTGATCGTGACGATGAGCTTCTCCGGCCCGTTGTCCGACCGCCTCGGTCGTCGCAAGGTCTTCGTCATCGTCGCATCCGTCGTGATGGCTGTCGGTATGGCCATCCCGCTGGTCTCGCCGACTCTGATCGGCATGATCCTGTTCACGCTTGTGAGCAGCTTCGGGTTTGGCGCCTACATGTCCGTCGACGGCGCTCTGATGGCAGACCTGCTCCCGTCGGCGAACTCGTACGCCAAAGACCTCGGCGTGCTGAACATCGCCGCCACCCTCCCGCAGACAGTCGGCCCGTTCCTGAGCGGTGCGATCGTCGTCGTCGCCGGCTACGCCGCGTTGTTCCCCGTGGGTATTGCGCTGGCGCTTCTCGGCGCGCTCGCCATCCTCCCGATCAAGTCCGTCCGCTAGCCGTCAGGTCCTCCGTAATGCCTTCCCTCATTCCTCTGCCGCGGCGCGTCGACGCCGGTCAGGGCACATTCGCTTTGCGAACCGGCGATGCCGTGGTCGCGCCCAACGACCTCCTGTCACTGGCACAGCTGTTCGTTCGTGACGTCCTCGTCGACACGGAGCTGGGTCTGCGCCCCGCGCCGGTCGGCGAGAAGGGCGCGATCGAAATCGTCATCGACGGCTTCGGGCTCGAGGAGCTCCCGGCTCCGGCCGGCGTCCGCGCCGATGGTCGAGGGGATGCGGATGAGCGTTACGGACTGTCCGTCGCGGCGGACGGCATCCGGGTCTGGTCGCCGACCGCCGAGGGCATCCACCGTGGTCTCACGTCGCTGCGGCAGCTCATCGCCGCTGCGACGCGCGAGGACGAGGTGTGGGCGATCCCGGCCGTCAGCATCGTGGACGTTCCGCGCTTCGCCTGGCGGGGACTTTCGCTGGATGTGGCGCGCTGCTTCCATCCGGCCGAAACCGTACGCCGCGTGATCGACATGTGCTCGCTGTACAAGCTGAACGTCTTGCACCTTCACCTGACCGACGATCAGGCGTGGCGCATCCCGATCTCCGGCTGGCCGGAACTCACTCCCGGCCAGTCGGAGCACTACACCAACGAAGAACTCGACGAGCTCGTGGCCTACGCTGCCGCACGGTTCGTCACCGTGGTGCCCGAAGCAGACATGCCCGGCCACGTCTCGGCCGTGTTCACCGCGTACCCCGCGTTGCGCACCGCGCCGCCGGTGTTCGAGTCCACAGCCGTGCCGATCGGCACTCTGGACCCGGACCACGACCTCACGTGGCGTTTCGTCGAGGATGTCGTGACAGAACTGGCCGCTCGGTTTCCGACGAGCGCGCACCTCCACCTCGGCGGTGACGAAGCGTTCGGGATGCCCGATGAGGCCCACGCGCGCTTCGTCGACCGCGCCGCGCGTCTCGTCAAAGAGCGGGGTCGCCGCGTCATCGGCTGGCAGGAGATCTCGCGGGCCGACATCGGCGGCGACGACATCGTGCAGTACTGGATCGACCTCGGCGACCTCGGCGGCAACCTCGACTCCGAGGGAGCGATGGCGATGATGCCGCCCGAGTTCATGCCCGTCCTATTCGAGATGCTCGCCAAAGCCGAGGGTGACACCAGGCGGGCCATCGACAAGGGCGCATCGATTCTCGTGTCGCCTGCCAGCCGCGCCTACTTCGACCGACCACACGCCGCCGCATCCGCGGACCCCGAGCAGGAGGAGCGCCGCGCGCGCCTCGGCCTGCCCGTCTACCCGGCCGCGACGCTGCGCGACTTCATCGAGTGGGACCCCGTCGATGTCACCCCCGGCGTCGACGACGAGGAGCGACTCGTCGGCGTAGAGGCTGCCGTCTGGTGCGAGACCGTGCGCGACCGGGACGACCTCGAATTCCTCCTGCTGCCCCGGCTGCCCGGTGCAGCCGAAACCGCCTGGGCGGAACGGGGAGCCACAGACTGGGACGACTACGCCGGCCGGCTCGCCGACCAGTCCGCCGTGTGGCACAGCCGTGGCTGGACCTGGTTCCAGTCCTCCGAGATCGACTGGCGCCCCATCGCCGTCACCGTCGGGTAGGGCCGTCCCGTGAGAGTAGGACTCGACATCGGCGGCACCAAAGTGGACGCGGTGGCCGTGGATGACCGCGGCAGACCCGTCGAACGGATGCGCGTGCCCAGCGGCTTCGGACCGGTGGCGGTTATCGAGACCGCCGCCACCGCCGTCGCCGGCATCAGCGCGCTCACCGGAGTCCCCGTCAATCGGTTCGACTCCGTCGGCATCGGGATCCCCGGGATGGTGAACCGTGCATCAGGCCGCGTGGATCACGCGGTCAATCTCGGCATCGAACACCTCGAACTCGGAGCGGAGCTGATCGACCGACTGGGCATCGACGTTCGCATCGAGAACGACGTGCGAGCCGCTGCGCTCGGCGCGAGCAATTCTCTGGGTGGGCACGGCACGATGGCTTACCTCAACGTCGGCAGCGGTATGGCCGCAGCGATCGTCATGGATGGCCGCCTCTGGACGGGCGGCACCGGCATCGCCAGTGAGATCGGTCACCTTCCGGTCGACCCCGCGGGCGTGCTCTGCGGCTGCGGCCAGCGAGGCTGCCTCGAAACGGTCGCGAGCGGCTTCGGCGTTGCCCGCCAATGGCATGCCGGCGACCCACTGCCGGTCCGATCCGTATTCGACGCGGCGGACGCCGGCGATCCGAAAGCCTCCCGCATCAGAGCGGGTCTTGCGGAAGGAATCGCATCCGCCGTGCGCACACTCGTGCTGACCGTCGATGCGGACACCGTGGTCATCGGGGGAGGCGTGAGTCGCATAGGACAGCCGCTGCTCGCCGATATTCAGGGCGTGCTCACGCGTTGGGGCCGCGAAGCTCCCTTCCTCGGACGACTGGACCTGCCCGGTCGCGTCCAGTTGCTTACGGAAGGCTCCCCGGTCGCGGCCATCGGGGCCGCCCTCATCGAGCGCTGAGCGCCACGCGGAGCTCAGATTCGGCTGGATTCCGGGCTGAGGACGAACGGCTTTCGCGCCAAGGACACGCGATGGATTCGATGCACCCTCTTTTCGCCGGGGCCCAGGCCCGGTGGCCTCGGTAATCAGCTATGAATCAGCCGGGATGCGTGGACCGCGCGGGCCGCCTTCCGAGCCATCGGAGTAGACAGGAAGAGCGCCAGCTTGTGGCGCGTCGAAGGGAGTGACGATCATGCCAACCGAAATCGCCGAAGGCGGACAGGCCACGATCGATGCGATGCAGCGAATGCGGGACGCGTCGTTGCCCGAGGAGGAGCGTTTTACGTCGGACTTCACAGATCACGATCCTGCAGCCGGCCAACCCGTCGGCCCGACCGGGATGGCCTGGTTCTGGGAGCAGTTCGGCAAGGCCTTCACCGACCTCGATCGCGAGATCATCGAGACGATCGTGACGCCGACCAAGTTCATCACGATCATGAACCTGTCGGGTACGCACACGGGTGAATTCCTCGGTCACGCTCCGACGGGAAAGCGGTTCACTGTGCGCAATGTGCAAGTGGTCGGCTTCCGTGACGGCAAGATGTCCGACCGCTGGGGGTCGACCGACGAGCTCGGCATCCTGTCGCAACTCGGTCTCCTCTAGCCAGGGGCGATCGGCTCCGGGCGCGGAGTGTTCAGCCGGCGGGCCGGACTACTCCTCGCGCTTGGACGCGGCGTGAAGCAGATGCTCGAGCCCAGTCGCGCCGTTCGCAATTCCGGACTTTGTGTGGCGGATGAGGTTGCCAGGCGACCCAACGCGAAGAAATCCCTGATCGGATCCGGGGCTTGCCCATCGCGACGTAGAAAGTTCCGGAATTACGAACGGCTGCGAGTCGGTGGATGAGCGCGAAGCCCCCCAGGGATGTCGGGGGTGGGGCAGGTGCCGCTGCGCGAGCACAATGGAGGGCATGACAGCCGAGGGCGACCGCTCAGTCGAGGACTACATCGCTTCACTTGATGAGCGGACGGCGAAGGACGCCGGGACGCTGATCGAAATGATGCGGCGGATCAGCGGGCAGGAGCCGACGTTGTGGAACGCCGGCACGATCGGGTTCGGCACCTACCACTACAAGTACGACAGCGGGCGCGAAGGCGACGGTCACACCATCGGCTTCTATCCGCGAAAAGCCCGGACGACCGTGTACCTGATGGATGGCACAGCCCGGCATCCGGAGCTTCTGGCTCAATTGGGCAAGCATTCCGAGACGGGGTATTGCATCTACATCAAACGGTTGAGCGACGTGGATCTGCGGATCCTCGAGCAGATCGTTCGAGAGTCCTATGCGTTCATCGAGTCGAAGTCGCACGACGGCCCGATACGTCAGATCCTCTGGAAAGCCGAACCGCCTACGATGGAAAAGCACGCACGGTAATACTTCTCAACGAAGCGGGGTACTGGTGACGATCGAGCTGACCACATACGGATTGAGCGAGGAGCACGTCGAGCTCGCGAACATGGTGCGCGAGTTCGCCGACGAGGTGGTCGCGCCGGTCGCGTACGAGGCCGACCGAACGAAGACCCTTCCGCTCGACGTTGTAGCGCAGATGGGCGACCTCGGCCTGTTCGGGCTGCCTTTCGCCGAGCAGTACGGCGGTCAGGGCGGCGACTACCTCGCCCTCTGCCTGGCCATCGAGGCGCTCGGCCGCGTCGATCAGTCGATCGCCATCACGCTCGAAGCCGGGGTCAGTCTCGGCGCGATGCCGATCTACCGGTTCGGCACCGAGGAGCAGAAGCAGGAATTCCTCCCTTCGCTACTGTCCGGCAAGACGCTCGGCGGGTTCGGTCTCACCGAGCCCGAAGCCGGTTCCGACGCCGGCGCGACCCGCACGACCGCCGTCCTCGACGGCGACGAATGGGTCATCAACGGATCCAAGCAGTTCATCACCAACTCCGGAACGGCCATCACGCGCTTCGTCACCATCACGGCGGTGACGGGTCAGCGCGAGGGCGGCGGCAAGGAGATCTCGACGATCATCGTGCCCAGCGGCACTCCGGGTTTCACGGTCGAGCCTGCGTACGACAAGGTCGGCTGGCATGCGTCGGACACGCATCCGCTGACCTTCGCGGATGCTCGCGTGCCTGTTTCCAACCTGCTCGGCGAGCGAGGTCGGGGCTTTGCCGCCTTCCTGCACATCCTCGACGAAGGGCGCATCGCCATCGCGGCGTTGTCGACCGGAGCCGCGGAAGGATGTCTCGAAGCCGCCGTGGACTACGCGAAGAAGCGGACGGTCTTCGGGGAGCCTCTGTCGAGCCGGCAGGGGATCCAGTTCCTTCTCGCCCGGATGCAGGCACGGGTGCACACCGCCCGGCTCGCGTGGTTGCAGGCAGCACGCCTCAGGGATGCGGGCCTTCCGTTCAAGACCGAGGCGGCGATCGCCAAGCTCGCCGCCAGCGACGCCGCAATGGACAACGCCCGGGATGCCACGCAGGTGTTCGGGGGAAACGGCTTCATGAACGAGTACCCCGTCGCGCGCCACTTCCGGGACTCCAAGATCCTCGAGATCGGGGAGGGCACCAGCGAGGTCCAGCTTCTCGTGATCGCACGGTCTTTGGGCGTCGCATGACCCGCGGCCGGACGAGAGTCGATCCTTCTGTGTGCGGGGCAGTCCGGTGAGGATCGTCGTGCTGGTCAAGGAGGTCCCCGACACCTACGGAGACCGCAAGCTGAACCTGCAGACAGGGCTCGCCGATCGCGAGGCGTCGGAACGGGTTCTGGATGAGATCAGCGAGCGCGCGCTCGAAGTCGCGCTGTCCCACGTGGACGCGCATCCGGAGACCGAGGTCGTCGTCGTATCGATGGCCTCTGAAGCGGCGTCGGCCACGCTCCGCAAGGCGCTTTCGATGGGCGCCGCGAGCGTTCTGCAGGTCGTCGACGAGCAGCTCGCCGGTGCGGATCTCGGGGTGACTGCTCGCGTGCTCGCCGCGGCCGTGCGCCGGGTCGGCTTCGATCTCGTGATCACCGGCAACATGTCGACGGACGGATCCGGCGGCGTGCTTCCTGCGATGCTCGCCGAGCACCTGGGAGTCCCCGCGGTGACGGGACTGTCATCGGTCGTCCTCTCGGACAACGCGGCATCCGGGACGCGGACGACCGATCACGGGTCCGCCACGGTCTCGGCGCAGCTACCGGCGGTGATCTCGATCACCGAGGCGCTTCCGGATGCCCGATTCCCCAATTTCAAGGGCATCATGGCGGCCAAGAAGAAGCCGTTCGAATCCGTGACGCTCGCCGAGCTCGGCGTCGAGGTCGATCCGACATCGGCTCCGCAGTCCATCATGACGGCGGTGGAAGCGAAGCCGCCGCGAGGGGCGGGCATCACGATCGAGGACGACGGGAACGCCGGCGAGCGGCTGGCCGCGTTCCTCATCGAGAACCGTCTGGTGGAGGGATGACGATGGCGGAGTTCGCTTCGGACGCGGTCCTGGTCCTGCTGGAGACCACACCGGCGGGGGAACTGTCCTCCTCGTGCGCCGGCCTGTTGGGCGCCGCCGCCACGATCGGCACCCCGGTCGCCCTGCTGGTGACGGATGAGTCGCGGCTCGACGCTCTCGCGGCTACTGCCGGGAAGCTGGGCGCGGCATCCGTGCTCGTCCACAGCGACGAGGCGACCGAGCTGATCGCGCCGGCCGTCGACGCGCTGGACGCGGCATTCGAGCTCGTGCGGCCCGCCGCCGTTCTGCTTTCGAATTCGGTCGACGGGCGCGACGTGGCGGGAGGTTTCGCAGCGAGGCGGTCGCTCGCGGTGGCGGTGGATGCCGTCGGCCTGGATCGCGACGAGGAGGGCGTGGTCGCACACCACTCGGTCTATGGCGGCGCGTTCAACGTCACCTCGGCATCGACCTTCGGAGCGCTCGTCATCACGATGCGACAAGGCGCCGGCGAGGAGCGTGCCCAGGCAGTGGCCGCCCCGGCCGTGTCGCGCCTGACGGTCACACCCTCGGGAACGCGTGCGGCGACGATCGAGTCGTTCGAAGAGGCATCGGGCTCCTCGAGTCGGCCGGAGCTGCGCGGCGCGGCGAAGGTCGTAGCGGGAGGGCGCGGTCTCGGTTCGGCCGAGAAGTTCGCGCTGGTGGAGCAGTTGGCCGACGTGCTCGGGGCGGCGGTGGGGGCATCCCGTGCCGCGGTGGATGCGGGATATGTCCCTTACGCGTACCAGGTGGGGCAGACCGGGGTCTCGGTGTCGCCGCAACTGTATGTGGCCTTGGGCATTTCGGGTGCGATTCAGCACAGAGCAGGGATGCAGACGGCGAAGACGATCATTGCGGTGAACAAGGATGCGAATGCGCCGATCTTCGCGATCGCGGATTTCGGCGTGGTGGGCGACGTGTTCACGGTGGTTCCTCAGTTGATCGCGGCGCTCGAGGCGAAGAAGGGGTAGCGGGTGGCGACCGACTCGCATGCCGTGCGCCGCGGGCTTCCCCGGGTGCCCGGCGATCCACCCTGGCCGCTGGTCGAAACGGCCGCCGCCGCGCCTGCCGCTGCGGCGCCTGCCACTGCCGCCGCGCCTGCCACTGCCGCCGCGCCTGCGCTACGCCGGGGTCTGCCCCGGGCGACGGGCGCCGAACCGCCGCCACCCGCGGTCGCAGTCGTGGCGGCTCAAGCCGAGCCGGCTGCAGAGCCCGCTGTGCCGCCCGCGGCAGTGCCGGCAGCGGCGCCGGCGGAAGCACCCGCTCCACCGCCGCGTCCCGTCGAGCGCCCGGCCGAGCCGAGTCGCTACGGGCCGTACACGGGAATCCAGTTGGTGGGAGTGGTGGCGGTGAGCGTCGCCGGTCTCATCCTGATCGCTGCGGTCTTGGTCGCGCTGGCCCAGCTTCTGGTGTCGCTGCCCTCCGTACAGGACTTCCTCGCGTCCTACCCGGGGGCGAATCCGCTCCCGGCCGATGCGCCCGTCGGTCTTCCGGCCTGGCTGGGCTGGCAGCACTTCCTCACCACGTTCTTCCTCGTCCTCATCATCCGCTCCGGTCTGCAGGTGAGGCGTGACAAGAGGCCGGCCGTGTTCTGGTCGCGTCGCAGCTCGCGGCGCCGGATCAGCCTGACGCTGTGGTTCCACCAGTCGCTGGACATCCTCTGGATCGCGAACGGGATCGTGTTCGTGATCCTTCTGTTCACGACGGGGCAATGGATGCGCATCGTGCCGACCTCGTGGGCGGTGTTCCCCAACGCGGTGTCCGCGACGCTGCAGTACGTCTCTCTGGACTGGCCGACCGAGAACGGCTGGGTCAACTACAACGCGCTCCAGCAGCTCGCGTACTTCACGGTGGTGTTCGTGGCCGCACCGCTCGCGATCATCACCGGAGTCAGGATGAGCGGCGTGTGGCCGAAGGGGGCCGCGACTCTGAACCGGCTCTACCCGGTGGAGTGGGCACGCAGAGTGCACTTCCCCGTGATGATCTTCTTCGTGGCGTTCGTCGTCGTGCACGTGGCGCTCGTGTTCGCGACCGGTGCGCTGCGCAACCTGAACCACATGTATGCCGCCCTGGGGTCGACCGATCCCGCCGCGTACGCCGACAACTGGATCGGCTTCTGGATCTTCGTCGCGTCGCTGGTGGTCATCGGCGCTGCCTGGGCCGCCGCACGTCCCCTGGTCCTCGCTCCCATCGCGAGGCTGTTCGGAAAGGTCAGCGGATAACGATGAACCGTAACGAGTCCACCATTCTGGATCCGAACGATCTCGAGTTCGTCCTGTACGACTGGCTGAAGGTGGACGAGCTGACCGCGCTCCCGCGCTATGCCGAGCACAGCCGGGAGACCTTCGACGAGGTCATCGATCTCACCCGCAGGATCGCGGAGGAGTACTTCCAGCCGCACAGCCGAGCCTCGGACCTCGACGAGCCGCACCTCGTCGACGGATCGGTCCGGATCGTCGCGGGTGTCAAGACCGCGCTCGATGCGTTCGCCGGGGCCGGCCTGCTCGGCGCGACGATGGACGAGCAGGTCGGCGGGTTCCAGCTGCCCCACGTGGTCTACCGCGCCGCCTCGATGTGGCTGCAGGCCGCGAACATCGGGACGTCCGCCTACCCCTTGCTGACGACGGCGGCCGCCAACCTGATCCGCGCCTACGCGGCTCCCGAACTGGTCGAGCACTATCTCCCGCCGATGGCGGACGGGCGGTGGTTCGGCACCATGAACCTTTCAGAGCCCGGGGTCGGCTCATCGCTCGGCGACCTCGACACGGTGGCACAGCGTCAGGACGATGGGACCTACCGGCTCCGCGGAGAGAAGATGTGGATCTCGGGCGGAGATCACGAGCTCAGCGAGAACATCGTCCATCTCGTGCTCGCGCGCACCGGTGGGGCGGGGACGAGAGGTCTTTCGCTCCTCATCGTGCCGAAATGGCTCGGTGAGCCGGGAGCGCTGACCCAGCGCAACGACATCGCACTCGTCGGTCTGAACCACAAGATGGGTTTCCGCGGAACGGTCAACACGGCGCTGTCCTACGGATCGGGCGCTTACCCGGTGGGAGATGGCGTCGGTGCCGTCGGCTACCTCATCGGAGAGGAAGGCCACGGTCTGGCATACATGTTCCACATGATGAACGAGGCGCGGCTCGCGGTCGGCGCGTCCGCGGCCGCACTGGCCGAGACCGGATTCCTTCACGCCCGTGAGTATGCGCGGAACCGCGTGCAGGGCCGTGATCTCGCCGCGAAGGATCCGACGCTTCCTCCGGTTCCGATCGTCCGGCATCCGGATGTTCGGCGAATGCTGCTGGAGGCGAAGGCCTACGCCGAGGGCTCGATCGCGCTCGTGCTGTACACGACGCGACTTCTCGATCTGGCGCAGACCGCCGCAGACGGCGCGGCGCGCGCGGAAGCCGATCTCCTCGTGGATGTGCTCACCCCCATCGCCAAGAGCTGGCCATCGCAATGGGGCGTGAAGGCCGATGACCTCGCCATCCAGATTCACGGGGGAAGCGGCTATGTGCGCGACTTCCCGGTCGAGCAGTTCTATCGCGACAACCGGCTCAACGACATCCACGAAGGGACCCACGGCATCCATGCGCTCGATCTGCTGGGCCGCAAGGTGCGGCTCGCTGACGGGGCCGGGTTCGCCCTGCTGCTGGAGGCGATGACGGACACTGCGCGTCGGGCGGATGCGCTGGGAAGCGACCTCGCACCCCTGCTCGCCGATCGCGTCGCACGTCTTGGGGACATCACCCGTGCCTTGTGGGTCGGCGGGGACCCCGTGAGTGCACTGGTCAATGCGAGCGAGTACCTCGACGCGGCCGGCGACCTGGTCGTCGCGTGGCTCCTGCTCGACCAGGTGCTGGCGCTTCAGGGCAGGACCGATCCGTTCGCCGAAGGCAAGCGGCTGACGACCCGGTTCTTCTTCCTCCACGTGCTGCCCCGCGCCGACGCGCAACTGGATCTGCTCGCTTCGGGCGACCGGATGCTGGCCGACCTCGACGAGTCCCTCATTTAGCGGTCGATCTCGTCATCCGGAAGGTTCCGGGCCGCGCGGGCGTTGTCCTCGTCATGGGTTGGAATGATGATGTCATCAGCGCGTTCCGCAGCAGCAAGGGCACCGAGAACTACTGGGGCCCGAAGCTGGTCATCTTGCACTCGATCGGGGCCAAGTCCGGCGAGACGCGCCTGAACCCGGTCGTCGGCTTCCGCCACGGCGGAGGGTGGCGGGTGGTGGCGTCGAAGGGCGGCTCGCCCGAGAACCCCGCGTGGTACCACAACCTGCGAGCGAATCCGTCGATCGAGATCGAGGCTCTCGTGGATGGCGAGATCGAGACGGTACCCGTGACGGCGACGGAACTCGTGGGGGACGAGTGGCGGCAAGCGTACGACGCGATCACGGCCGAGGAACCGCAGTTCGGGGGCTACCTCGAGAAGACGGAGCGCCGCATCCCGGTCTTCCAGCTCACCCGTCGCTAGCCCACCGCGAACGGTTCACCGCGGGAGAGGAACCGTCAGCTGGACGGGGTCGGCGACGGCGTGGAGGTGGGTTTCGGCTGCTTCAGCTGCGAACAGGCGCAGCCAGGCGAACTCGAGCGCGACGGCGGCACTGTTGGACTGCTCGGATGCGTCCGCCAGCGTGGTCTTGTCGGTGATCTTCTCCTCGGCGGCGGAGAACTCCGACTCGGCCTGCTTGACGCGGTCCACCGTCGCGGCCGGAACCAGGGGAGTGGTCGTCGGCGCGGGAGTGGCGGCAGGGGTGGCCGTGGCCTGGCGAGGTCGGAGCCGGCATCCGTGACATCGCCGACCGTGGGGGCGGTCTGGTTCAGCACGTCGCCGTACCGATCGAGGGCCACGATGTAGGTCTTGCTCGACTGACAGAATTTCTGGAAGGATGCCGATCTCGCAGACCATGACAACCCCCACAAGGATGCGTACCCGGATTCGGGATCAGTATGCACCTCGCCTGCCGCGCGCCGAAAGACCGCTGGGCGCCCGGCTCACCCGGGTCTTGTCGGTCGGCCGTACTCCGAATAGAGTTCGATCGCCAGTTCGTCGACGAACGGAGAGCCTCATGCCCGCAACCGCCCTGCCCTCGAGCGGAGACGCATCGAAGGGGCCGGCAGGAAGCACCAAGACCTGCGACGCCCGCGGAATGGCCGAGATCCACCGACTGTTCCGTGCGGGATTCGCCGAGGCGCCGACGCTGGTCACAGGCGTCGCGGAGGGCGATAAGGCGCACGCGGATGTCGTCGGCGATCACCTGGCGATGCTGTCTGTCGAGCTCCATGCACACCACGAAGGCGAAGACACGCACCTGTGGGGCACGCTCGAGCAGCGCGCACCCTCGTGCGCTGTCCACGTCGAGCGGATGAAGCAGCATCACGCCGAGTTGCTCGTGCACCTGAATGAGATGGATGCCGCGTTGCCCGCCTGGCGCGCGAGCGGACGACAAGGCGATGCTGTCGCTGTGCGATCCTCCCTCGACGGCATCAATGCGGCTCTCGCTATTCATCTTCCCGACGAGGAGGCGAACATCGTTCCCGTGATGGAGACGACGCTGACTCCGAAAGAGGTCGACTGGTTCGCCGACCACGGGCGCAAGGCGACCCCGAAGGGCAAGAGCTGGGAGACGCTGGGCGCGATCCTGGCTGCCCAGCCCGACGGAGGCACCGAATGGCAGCGTGAGAACCTGCCGGCGCCGGCCCGGCTGTTGTGGCGCACGGTCGGCAAGAGGAGGTATGCGAAGAACCGCAAGGAACTCACCGGCGGTGTCGTGGGTGAGGACTCCTCGCCCAGATGAGCAGGATTCGAGAAGCGGAGGCAAAGCCTGCAACCCGACAATGGTGAGAGCTCAGAGAGAGGGAGGCCACCCATGGCTACGACCACATTCAGCAAAGAGGAGAAGGCCGCCATCAAGGCAGCCGTCGCCGAGAAGAAGGCTGCGCAGGAAGGCGCGGATGCCGCGGCCGCGTGCGATGCAGCGATCGCCGCGATGACCGGCACCGACAAGGACCTCGCGGAGGCCTTCCACCAGCTGGTCAGGGAGAACACCTCGCTGGCAGCGAAGACCTGGTACGGGATGCCCGCTTATGCGGACGCCGACGGCAAGACCGTCGTCGCCTTCAAGCCGGGCTCGAAGTTCAAGATCCGCTATGCCACACTCGAGTTCCAGCAGGCGGCGACTCTCGATGACGGCAACCTGTGGCCGGTCGGTTTCGCCCTCACCACGATGGATGACGCCGACAAGAAGAGAATCGCAGCCATTTTGAAGGCTGCCGTCGACCACTGACCGATGCGATGAACGACGAACAGCTGGAGAAGATCGCCGCCGGAGCCGGCTTCGTCGCGGCGCTCGATCAGAGCGGCGGGAGCACTCCGCAGGCTCTGCGACGCTACGGCATCCCGGATGACGCGTATTCGACCGATGCCGAGATGTTCGACCTGGTGCACGAGATGCGAACCCGGATCATCACCAGCCCGAGCTTCGACGGAGACAGGATTCTCGGCGCGATCCTGTTCGAGAACACCATGGATCGCACGATCGACGGTCGGCCGTCCGCCGAATACGTGTGGGCGATCAAGCGGATCGTGCCGTTCCTCAAGATCGACGCGGGGCTGTCCGCCAGCCAGGACGGCGCTCAGACGATGAAGCCCATCCCGGACCTGAGCGGCCTGTTGAAGCGCGCGCTGACCAACGGAATGTTCGGCACGAAGATGCGGTCGTTCGTCACGTTGCCCGGCGCCGGGGTGGACGCCGTGGTCGAGCAGCAGTTCGCGGTCGCTCGGGAGGTGCTGGCGGCCGGTCTGGTGCCCATCATCGAGATCGAGATCGACATCCACAGTCCGCGCAAGCGCGAGGCGGAGGATCAGCTCAAGGGTGCACTCCTCGAGAAGGCCGGCGAGCTCGATGCCGACCAGTCGGTGATGGTGAAACTGACCCTTCCGGAGACCGACAACCTCTACCGACCCGTGCTCGACCACCGCAACGTGCTCCGGGTGCTCGCCCTCTCCGGCGGATACACCAGGGCGGAGGCGGATGAACGTCTCGCACGCAACAACGGCGTCATCGCCAGCTTCTCCCGAGCCCTCACCGAAGGGCTGTCCGTGCGGCAGAGCCGCGAGGAGTTCGACGCGACTCTGAACGAGTCGATCGCCGCCATCGCCGCAGCGTCGCACACCTGAGCCGCACCCGCGTCACGCAGCCAGGTGGAACGTGCTTGCGAAGCGGCCCAGGAGGTCCCCCCGCCCGCGCAGCACCTCGACCATACCGGTCGCGATCGCCCGATCCGGGGCGAGCTCACCGGAGATGAGCCGGCGGATGCCCGGACCGGCGGCGAAGGCGAGGTCGACGGGTCCGTCGCCGCGCGTCACGTCGAGGGTGGGGCCGTCCACCCGGATGAGCAGCTCGGCGGGACCGAAGCGTGCCGCGTACGCGGTGGCAGGCAGCTCCGCCGCCACCTGCCGGCGGAAGGCCGTGCGGAGCTCCATGGTCATCGAGTCGGGGGTGATGATCTGCTCGTCCCGCGGATCGCGCAGCGCCTTGAAGCCCCAGGCGCCGAGCGCGAGCATGACGGGCTCGAGCTCGCGGCCGTAGGGCGTCAGCTCGTAGACGATGACGCGTGAGCGGGGCATCCGGTGGATGATGCCGGCCGCTTGGAGCTCCTTCAGGCGCGCAGCCAGGATATTGCTCGGGATGCGCGGGAGCCCCGCGGCCAGCTCACCGTAGCGGCGCGGTCCGACGAGCAGATCCCGGACGATGAGCATCGCCCAGCGCTCGCCGACGAGCTCCAGCGCCCGGGTGATACCGCCGTACTGCCCGTAGTCGCGTGCGGCCATCGACCTCAGGCCTGCTGGTTCGCGTAGGCCTCGGGGCCCTGCGCGGCGGCGGTCGGGTCCATGTAGCCGAACTCGAGGATGTTGCCGTCGGGGTCGGTGAGCTGCCGCTGGTACATGAAGCCGTAGTCGGCGGCCGGGCGCGGCTCGGTGCCGCCCGCGGCGATGCCGTCGGTGATCGCGGTGTCGACCGCTTCGCGAGTGTCGACGAAGATCGCCGTCGACACGGACGGAGCCGTCGCAGGGTCGCCGAGCGGCAGGTCCGTGAAGGTCTGGAAGTACTCGCGCACCAGGATCATGAAGTAGCTGTGGTCGTCCTCGACGACAACGCAGGCCGCGTTGTGGTCGGAGAACAGCGGGTTGATGGTGAATCCGATCGCCGTGTAGAACGCCTTCGCGCGCTCCAGGTCGGTCACCGGCAGGTTGACGAACATCGAGGTCATCGTGGTCTCCTCAGTTGGGTCCGATAAGTGGACGTCACAACACTTGCAAAAAACAAGTGCGGAGTCAAGACCCCCGATCGACGGATGCGGCTCAGAAAGCGACGAACGCGCCGGCCCCGGCGGAATTCCCGTCGGGCCCGGCGCGTCCAGGCGATCAGCGATCGGCTAGCAGCCGATCAGAGTGTGATCAGTTGTCGTCGTGATTGACAGAGCCCGCCGGGATGCCCGGGACATTGTCAGGCCCGTAGATCTTGGTGTCTCCGGGGTACGGGGACGTCCAGTGGTGGGTCTGATACCAGGTCCAGCGGTTCATCAGATCCGGGTTGTCGTAGTCGGGGACCGCGTCGTGACCGGCGGTTCCGGTGAAGTGCTGCTTCTCCGACCACTTCTGCCACTGGGCGGCGACCGTCTTCTCAGACGCCGGGATCACGGCCGCCTTGGCAGCGGCGGCATTGACCGCATCCGCCGCAGCGCCCTTGGCGCCGAGCGTGTCGTACCCGCAGGCAGGCGCGGTCACCACACCCTCGGTCAGGGGCACCTGGTTGAGCACCGCGTTGTACGGCGTCAGGTTGGCCTTGTTGGTGAACGCGTCGGTCATGGGCGATGCCGCGGCGATCTTCTGGTTCAACGGCTGGGCGCCGAGGATCTGCTCGATGGTCCGCACCATGCTGATCTGCGAGTAGTACGTGCTGACCGTCTTGCCGTGGACCGCGTACGGGCTGATCACCTGAACGGGAGCGCGGTGACCGTCGACATGGTCCGCGCCGTCCTGGGTGTCGTCCTCGGCGACGAAGATCGCCGAGTCCTTCCAGTACGGAGAGTGCGAGATCTCGTCGACGATCTTCCCGACAGCGAGGTCGTTGTCGGCGACCTGTGCCTCCGGGTCGGCGGTGCCGCCCGTGTGGTCGCTCGACAGCCACACCATGTTGAGGTTGGCCGGGCCGTTCTTCTCGAAGTCCTGCTTCCAGGTCTCGTACCGGTAGATGTCCGGCACCGCGAGGTCGAACGGCGCCGCGTTCGGGTCCGTGATCGCGTTGAGCGACGGAATCGCCGAGCTGGCGTGCAGCTGGAGCGACGGGGAGAACAGCTGGCTCGAGTCGCCCCCTGCCATGACGTCCTTCGCCGTGCAGTAGTACTGCTGCCAGGTCGCCCCGGCCGGCTTGCCTTCGCCGTACTCGAACTCACCGAAGTTCTTCGCGCTCTTGCCGGCCGACTGAACCGAGTTCCAGAGGAAGCCGGAGCGCTGGTGACCCAGCACGTCCTCCTCGGTGTCGTACGAGCGGGTGTACTCGCCTGCGCTGGTCTCGGTGTACGCCGGGTTGTCGCCCTGCATCAGCCAGTTGTGGCCCTCAGCCGAGTTCGTCCCGATGTCGTAGATGTTGTCGTACAGGCCGAACTGCGTCGCGAGCGCGTGCTGGTTCGGGGTGACCTTCTGACCGAACTGCGTGAGCGACGGGTCGCCGTTGCCCTGCTTCATGTCGCCGTAGAACTGGTCGTAGCTGCGGTTCTCCTTGACCAGGAGGAACACGTGCTTGATGGCCGACGGGTCCCCGATGCGCTTCGGGAGGGCATCCACCGGCTGGTTCGCGCCGTCGTCGCCCTGCGCCTGCTTGACCGAGCTGCCGTTCCAGCCGTTCTGGACGAACACCTGCGCGGTGTACTTCTGGATCTCCTTGTCGCTCGGCAGTGTGAACCGGGTGAGGGACGCGGTGGTCGCGTGGGTCGCGTGACCCGTCGCCGCGGTGGTGCCCTGCCCCTTGTTGAAGGTCAGAGCGGGTCCGCGCGCGTCGATTCCGCGCGTGTTGGTGACCACGATCTTGCCGTTCACCGCGCTGACGTTCTCCGGGAAGTAGTCCGTCGGCAGGAGGCCGATGTAGCTGGCCGGGTCGCGCGGGTCCTTCCGGTCGACCTTGTACACCGCGATGGCGTTGGCGCTGCCGAGCGAGACCAGCAGGTGGTCGCCCTGCATGGTGATCGCGGTCGGCTGGTAGCCGGTCTTCGACGATGCCCACGGCTGGGTGACGAAGGTCTGCACGACCGAACCGGACTTCGTGTCGACGACCGAGACGGTGTCGCTGTTGGTGTTCGCGACGTACAGGGTGGTGCCGTCGAGGTACATCGCCGTCGGGTGGAGCTGCACCGCGATCGACGAGACCGGCGTCGACGGGTTCGCCGTGTCGATGACGCTGACCGTTCCCGTCGTGGAGGTGCCCAGCGTGGTGTTGGCCGGTACCTGCGTGCCGTAGGAGTCCATCGTCGTGTCTCCGGCGACGGCCCGGCGGCCGCCCTCGTTCGAGACATAGAGAGTGTTGCCGACGAACTTCACCTGGCGGGGAGCGATGCCGACCTCGAAGGTCTGCTTGATCGTGCCCGCGGCCGCGTCGATCGCGACCACCGTGTTCTGGCCGTTGACGGCGGCGTAGAGGGTCGAGCCGTCGGCGGAGAAGGCCATACCGGCCGTCAGCGCCTGGAGGCCGCCCGCGGTCGGGATGCTGATCTTCGTTCCGGCTCCGAGCGAGCCGTCCGCGTTGAAGGGGTAGCGGACGATACCGGTGGCCACCGGGGAGAAGAGGAACTTCCCGTCGGGGGAGAAGACCGGGCCCTCCTGGCCGACGGTGCCGTCGGAGATCTTGAGGTAGGCCAGGTTCCCGAAGCCGGCGTTGGTCGCCGCGGTCGCGAACGACGCGGCCGCGAGGGTGCCCGCTGCCGCGACCGGCTTGTAGGTGTTGAGGTCGAAGACCTGCAGGTCGACCGAGCGGTCGGTGCTGGTCCCGACGAGGTAGCGGCCGTTCGGGCTGACGACCGACCCCATGAGCTTGCCGAACGGCGTCATGACACGGTCGCCGATGGGCTTGATCATCTGGTCGGAGGAGATCTGCTCCCCGCCCTTGTACTGGGTTCCGACCTGCTGGTCGCCCAGCGCGATCGTCGACGCGGTGGCGATGCCGCCGCCCAGCAGAGCGAGCGTGCAGCCCGCGGCGGTGACCGCGAGAATGCGATGGCCTTTGGCCAGCGCAGCGAGACGGCGCAGAGGCCTGCGTCGAGGTGAATTGCCTTGCATGTACGTACCCCTATCGATTCGTGATGCTGTGGACGGAGTCCCGCCATGACGTTGTGCGGGGGGATTCGTCCGGCAGTGCGGCCCCATCAGGAGGCCCACGAATGACACTGGCGTGGCCCCCGCGCGGGGGTCAACCTAACAGTCTATGAATGGCGGGTTACATCCCCGGATGTTTATCGGCGCACTCTTCGCTCCGCGAATCGTTTGTGGGAGGGTTGGGAAACCGGGAAGGACGACCATGAGCCAGACGACACCTCGCAAGGCTTCACGGAGCGCGACGGCGGAACACGCCCGCCTCGCCGAGGCGACGGGCGCTGCCGAAGACGATCTCTTCACCGCGAACCCGTGGTACGAGTGGGGTCCCTATCTGTCGGAGCGCGCGTGGGGGACGGTGCGGGAGGACTACAGCGACAACGGTGACGCCTGGTCGTACCTGCCGCACGATCACGCCCGGTCGCGCGCCTACCGCTGGAACGAAGACGGCATGGCCGGCCTCTCCGACATCCACCACGACCTGTGCCTGGGATTGGCGCTCTGGAACGGCGCGGACCCGATCCTGAAGGAGCGGATGTTCGGGCTCACCGGACCTCAGGGCAATCACGGTGAGGATGTCAAGGAGTACTGGTGGTATCCGGATGCACTGCCGAGCCACGCCTGGCTGCGCTGGCGCTACCACTATCCGATGCAGGCGTTCCCCTACCAGCGTCTGATCGACGAGAACGCTCGGCGGAACAGGGAGGAGCCGGAGTTCGAGCTGCTCGACACGGGCGTCTTCGACGACGACCGCTACTGGGGCGTCGACGTCGCCTACGCGAAGGCGTCACCGACGGACGTGCACATGCGGATCACGGTGACGAACCACTCCGCAGAGGAGGCGACCCTCTCGGTGCTGCCCACGCTGTGGTTTCACAACAGCTGGCGGATCGACGGTGTCGAGCCTCCTGAGCTCTCGCTCGGCGCCGACGGCGCGATCGCCGTGACGCATCCCCGATTGTCCGGCTACCGGCTCGCCGCGGCAGCTGGACCGGACGGTGTCGCACCGCAGGCGCTGTTCTGCGACAACGAGACGAACACGGAGCGACTGTTCGGGTCGCCCCTCCCGACCCCGTATCCGAAGGACGGGATCAACGATCACGTCGTCTCCGGGGCGAACACGGTGAACCCGGAGCAGCGCGGGACGAAAGCGTCGTGGTGGTATCAGCTGACCGTGCCGGGCGGTGGCGAGTCCGAGTTGCGGGTGCGGCTGTACCGCGACGAGCCCGCAGCGACCCCGGCCGCGTCGTGGGACGGCGCCGGCTTCGACGAGCTGATGTCTACGCGGGAACGGGAGGCCGACGAGTTCTATTCCGCCATCGCCCCGGCCGAGACCACGCCGGAGCAACTGCAGATTCTTCGCCAATCCAGCGCCGGACTCGTCTGGTCGAAGCAGATGTACCCCTACCAGGTCAACCGGTGGCTCGACGGCGATCCCGGAGAGCCGGCACCTCCGGAAGGCCACCGCACCGGACGGAACGTCAACTGGCGTCACCTCGACTCCTTCGACATCCTCGCGATGCCCGACCCGTGGGAGTACCCCTGGTTCGCCGCGTGGGATCTTGCTTTCCACACCATCCCGTGGGCCCATCTCGACCCGGCCTTCGCCAAGTACCAGCTGCAGGTGCTCCTGCGGGAATGGTTCCAGCATCCGAACGGTGCCCTGCCCGCCTACGAATGGAACTTCGACGACGTCAATCCTCCCGTTCACGCCCTGGCGGCGATCCGGGTGTTCATCATCGACGGCGGCACAGACCTGGTGTTCCTCAAACGGATCTTCAACAAGCTGCTGCTCAACTTCACGTGGTGGCAGAATCGCCAGGATCCTGACGGGAACAACCTCTTCGGCGGCGGCTTCCTGGGCCTGGACAACATCAGTCCGATCGACCGCTCCCACGTCCCTCCGGGCTATTCGCTGGAACAGGCGGACGGCACGGCCTGGATGGCGTACTACTCGGTCGCCATGCTCACGGTGGCCACCGCTCTGGCCGAGCACGACCCCGTCTACGAGGACATGGTCGTCAAGTACCTGGAGCAGACCGTGCTGATCGTGGACGCTCTGGAGGACTCCGGCTTCTACGATGCCGCCGACGGGTTCTTCTACGATCGGCTCATCGATCCCTCCGGAACACCGATCCCGATCAAGGTACAGACCCTGGTCGGGGTCATCCCGGCTCTGCCCGCCATCGCGATCCCGGCCGGTGACGCCGACTATGTCCGTCGCCTGCGAAAGCGGTTCGCGCGCCGGCTGGAGCAGAACGATCGTCATGAGATCCTCGACTGGCGGGTTCGTGGCGCCGGCCCTTCCCGGCGCCTGTTGCTCTCGGTGATTCCGAGGGAGAAGCTCGCGCGCGTGTTCGCCACCCTTTTCGACGAGGAGGCGTTCCTGTCTCCTCACGGACTGCGCTCGATCTCGAAGCGGCACACGACCCCGTACAGCATCCCGGGCATGCCCGGCGCGACCATCGAATACGAGCCCGCCGAATCGCGCACGGCGATGTACGGAGGGAACTCCAACTGGCGCGGCCCGGTGTGGCTCCCGGTGAACTATCTGGTGATCCGTGCCCTGCTGCAGTATGACCAGTTCTTCGGCCCGGATTTCACCGTCGAGTATCCGACCGGATCCGGTCGGCAGCTGACGCTTCGCGAGATCGCGGGCGACCTGTCCGACCGGCTCGTCAGCATCTGGCTGCCCGGACCGGACGGGGCGAGGCCGGTCAACGGCGGAGACGACCGATTCCGCGACGACCCGGCCTGGCGCGACAATCTCGCCTTCTTCGAGTACTTCAACGGTGACAACGGCGCCGGTCTCGGCGCCATGCATCAGACCGGCTGGACTGCTCTGGTCGCCGACTTGCTCATCGATCCGCCGCAGGACACGCAGCGGTTGATCTTCCCGGACACGGACACGGACACGGACCCGGAGCCGGCCGATCCCGCGAAGGAGCCCGAATGAAGTCGTCGGAGGCCGGCCTGCCGGCGCTGGCAGCGCATCCGTTCATCTACGAGATCGACACCTGGCCGTGGCTCGCGTCGGTCAGCGCTCGCGAGGGGCGCCCGGTCGATCTCGGATCGGTTCCCGTGCGCTACTGGCAGGAGCTGGCCGAGCTCGGGTTCGATGCGATCTGGCTGATGGGCGTGTGGCGCCGCAGCCCGGCCGGAATCGCCGTCGCCCTGGCGAATCCGGGGCTGCGCGACGACTTCGAGGCCGCGTTGCCCGATTGGAAGCCGGAGGATGTGGCCGGGTCGCCTTACTGCATCCGGGACTATGTCGTCGACGACCAGCTCGGTGGACCGGATGCCCTGGCAGCCGCGCGCCGAGCGATGGCCGGCGTGGGACTCCGGTTGATCCTCGACTTCGTGCCCAACCATGTGGCGCCGGATCATCGGTGGACGACGAGCAGACCCGAGCTCTTCGTCACCGGCACCACCGAGGACCTCGCCGCCGCCCCCGGGGCTTTCGTGGACGTGGCCGGCCGGGTCCTCGCCAACGGCAAGGACCCGTACTTTCCTGCGTGGCCGGATGTGGTGCAGCTCAACGCGTTCCATCCGGCCCTGCGGTCGGCTGTCGTCGACACCCTCAGCTCCATCGCGGACCAGTGCGACGGTGTGCGGTGCGACATGGCCATGCTCGTCATGAACGATGTCTTCGCCCGGACCTGGGGGGGCCGCGTCGGACCGGCTCCGAGCGACGATTACTGGCCGACGATGATCTCCCGGATCCACTCGACCCATCCCGGATTCCTCTTCATCGCGGAGGCGTACTGGGGCATGGAATCGGACTTGATGGAACAGGGGTTCGACTACTGCTACGACAAGGAGCTGTACGACCGCCTGGCGGCCGGCGACGCCGACACCGTGAGGCAGCACCTCCTCGCCGACATCGGCTATCAGAACCGCCTCGTGCGGTTCATCGAGAACCACGACGAACCGCGCGCCGCCTCGACCTTCGGGCCGGAGCGCGCCCAGGCGGCGGCCGTCGCGATCCTCACGCAGACGGGCGCGCGTCTCGTCCACGACGGCCAGCGTGAAGGCCGACGGGTCCGGCTCCCGGTGTTCCTGGGGCGGTATCCCGACGAACCCGTCGATAGCGCGCTGGTCGAGTTCTACACGTCACTGCTCCGCTCGCTGACCGACGAGACCTTCCGGTCGGGGCGCTGGCAGCTGAGCGAGCGCCACGGGTGGCCGGACAACGATTCGTTCCGGAGCCTCCTCGCCTGGAGCTGGGAGGGCGCCACCCGGTGGCTCGTCATCGTCAACTTCAGCGACCGACCGGCATCGGGGCTCGTCACAGCACCGTGGCCGGACGTCGCCGGTCACTCCTGGCGCCTCGTCGACCCGACGCACGACACGACGTTCGTGCGCTCCGGCGACGATCTGGTGAACGGTCTGTTCGTCGAACTCGGCCCGTGGAGCTGGCACCTGTTCCGTGTCGACGACGACGCGAATCCGGACCCGACGTAGCGCAGCGCGACTGAAGCGAAACGGTTGTCTTGGCGGCGGACCTTACGGCATACTCAGAGCCAACACGCAGGTGCAAGCCTGCGCCGACCATGAGGCGGCGCAGAGATTTGGTCGAAAGGCGATCGGGATCATGAGCACTGTCAAGGCAACAGGTTGGGTCGGCTGGGGACGTTTCGCGGGCATCCTCATTCTCATCGGCGGAATCTTCAGCGGGCTCCAAGGGCTCGTGGCCATCGTCGGACCGAACGCCTACTACGCGGTCACGAAGGGGTCGCTCTTCATCTTCAACGTAGCGGGCTGGGGCTGGTGGAACCTGATCGTCGGGGTGCTCCTGATCCTGACCGCGTTCGCGCTCTTCACCGGCGCCACCTGGGCCCGCGTCGTCGCCATCGTCCTCGCGTCCCTGAGTGCGATCGGCCAGCTGCTGCTCGTGCCGGCACAACCCTGGTGGGCATTCATCGTCATCGCGATGGACGTCCTCATCATCTACGCACTCACGGCACACGGGAGCGAACTCCGCGCCGAGCGCTAGGCGACATCGCTCACGGGCTGGAGCCTGCCGTCGACGAGGTGGACCACTCCGTGCATCCGCGGAAGATGGCTGCGGTCGTGCGTGACGAGCAGCGTCGACGTGTCGAGGCGGTCGGTGAGCTGCAGGATCAGGTCGATGATGCCGGCCCCGCGCTCCTGATCGAGGGCGCTCGTGGGTTCGTCGACGAGGAGCACGCTGGGGTCGTTCATCAGGGCGCGCGCGATGTTCACGCGTTGGCGCTGGCCGCCGGAGAGCTGGTGGGGGCGTTTGCGGCGCTGATCGGGGAGGCCGACGGCGTCGAGGAGTTCGAGGGCTCGCTCCGCGGCCCGCGCGCGGTTGCGCCTGCGGTGGCTGCCGCCGAGCTCGTTCATCACCGACAGCTGCTCCTGGGCCGTGAGCGACGGGATCAGGTTCGACTGCTGGAAGACGATGCCGATGCTGTTCCTGCGGAGCTCGGCGGCTTCGCCGGCGTCCAGCCGGGTGACGTCGACGTCGTCGATGATGACCTCGCCGGCGTCGGGTCGGATGAGGGTCGCTGCGACGGCGAGCAGGCTGGACTTTCCGGAGCCGGACGGCCCCGTGATTCCGGTGACGGTGCCGGGGCGGGCGGTGAGGGAGACGTCGTCCACGGCGGTGACGCGGCTGTCGCCGTCGGGGAAGGTGAGGGTGACGTTGTTCAGGCGGATCATCGATTGCTCCCGAGGGCGGTGAGGGGGTCGGCGGAGGTGACGGACCGGAGCGCGAATGCGGCCCCGGCGAGCCCGAGCGCGATCATGATCACGCCGGGAAGGAGGGTGGTGAGTGGGCTGAGGAGGAACGGCAGCGCGCTGCCGGCGAGAGAGCCGAGAAGGGCGACGAGGCCCAGACCGAGCCCGATGCCGAGGAGGAGCACGATGAGTGCTTGGCCGAGGGCGTCGCGGATCAGCGACCCGGTGGTGGCGCCGAGCGCTTTGAGGACGGCGATGTCGCCCTTCCTCTGCATGGTCCAGACGGTGAAGAAGGCGCCGATGACCAGTCCCGAGATTCCGAAGAGCATGGCCACCATCAGCAGGAGGGAGCCGATCTCGGACCGGAAAGCGCTCAACGCCGTCAGCGATCCGAGCGTGCTTTCGGAGATGGTCGCGTGCGCCGCGTCCGCGGCGGCCCAGTCGGGGTCGCCGGTCACGGCGAGGACGGTGGCGTAGGCGTCGGGATTCCCGGTGGCCGCCGAATAGGCCCGCCAGTCGTGCAAGGTCAGCTCCACGACGGGCGTGTGGCTGTACCAGGTGTCGCCGCCCACGTTCTCGACGGTGTAGGCGGTGCCTGCGATCGTGACGTCGTCGCCGACGGTGACGCCGAGGGCCTTCGCGGCCGGGATGGACAGACCGAGTCGCCCATCCTGTGACGGTGCAGTGTCGTCGAAGCCCGGCTGCACCCCGAAGACAGCGATCGCCGCGCGGGTGTCGCCGGCCTCGGCGCGGGTTTGGCCGATACCGATCGGCTCGGCGGCGGTCACGCCCGGCGTCGCCGCCCATTCCGTTGCCTGCTTCGCGCTGATGGCGGAATCCGAGAAGCCGGCGGAGTCTCCGGTCGAGGGTGCGGAGAACACGATCCGGTCACCCGGCAGGGCGAGCACGGCTGAGATGTTCTGGGTGGCGAGACCGCCGGTGAGACCGCTGAGGAAGCCGACGAGCACGGTGATGAGGGCGACGACCGAGCCGATGAGGATGAATCGGCCCCGGGCGAAGCGGAGGTCGCGGAGGGCGACGAACATGGGAGAGTCCTTTCCGGTCACCGGATCAGGTGACGTCTTCCACTGTTCCGTCTGCCGCGGTTCTGGTCATCGCCTGTCGGAACACCGTTCCGAGCCCGAACGGAGGAGGTCGCACTCGTCCTTTCGGACGATGAAGGCGGGCGAGCCGACGCGTAATGTTCAGCTCATGACAGCTACCCCATTGACCCCGGTCTTTGTGGGGCTGCGCGCCGGTCTGCACGCACTCTTCGTCGCGCTCATCGTCCTGGTCGTCGCCCGCGCACTGCTTGCGCCGACCGACAACAGCGGGGCCGTCATCGTCCTGTCGCTGATCCTCGCCGCGACGTACGGGATCGGCGCCTTCCTGGCCCGTCCGGCACGGCGGGCCGGCCGCACGTGGAGGCTCGTCTGGCTGGCTGCCCTCACGATCGAATGGGCAGTGCTCCTGTGGCTGATTCCGGAAGCCGCCTACCTCGTCTTCCCGTTGTTCTTCCTCTACCTCCACCTGCTCGGACGGTGGTGGGGCTCGGTCGCGATCCTGATCTCGACCCTCGTGGCCATCACCGCTCTGGGCATCCACGATGGGTGGACGGTGGGCGGGGTCGTGGGCCCGTTGGTCGGAGCCGGGGTCGCGCTCCTGATCGGCTTGGGCTACCAGGCGCTCGCCCGCGAGGCGGCGCAACGCGAGCGCCTGATGAGCGAACTGCTGGAGACCCGGGGACAGCTCGCGGCCACCGAGCATGAGTCCGGCGTGCTCGCCGAACGCGCGCGGCTGGCCAGGGAGATCCACGACACGCTCGCCCAAGGGCTGTCCAGCATCCAGATGCTGCTCTACGCCGCCGAACGCGCCGACCCCGACCGTCCCGGTGTCGAGCACATCCGGCTGGCGCGCGAAACGGCGGCGGCGAACCTCGCCGACGCCCGCCGGTTCATCCAGGAGCTCACCCCTCCCGAACTCGACGACCACGGCCTCGGGGGCGCCCTCCGCCGCCTGGCGGAATCCCAGTGGTCTGCGCAGGGCCTCGACGTGAGCGTGCGGGTCTCCGACACGGTCGCGCTCCCCATGCACCTGCAGACCGCCCTGCTGCGGATCGCGCAAGGAGCGATCGCGAACGTCATCCAGCACGCACACGCGACCACCGCGGCGATCAGCCTCGAGGTCGACCACGACGAACTGCGGTTCACGATCGTCGACGACGGCACGGGGTTCGATCCGCTCGCCGCGACAGCCTCGCGCACCGGAAAGTCGGACTCGTTCGGCCTGCAGGCCACCAGGGAGCGGGTCCAGCAGCTGGGCGGAACGCTCACCGTGGACTCCGCCCCCGGTCGTGGCACCGCGCTCGCCGTGACGCTCGACCCGGTGGTGGAACCATGATCCGCCTGGTGATCGCCGACGATCACCCGATCGTCCGCGCGGGGCTCGTGGCACTGTTCGCGTTGGAGGACGACTTCGAGATCGTCGCCGAAGCGGACACGCCGGATGCTGCGGTCGCGGCCGTCGAGTGGGAGAACCCCGACGTCGTGCTCATGGACCTCCAGTTCGGTGCGAGCGCGCAGGTGACGGGAGCCGACGCGACCCGCCGCATCCGGGCCCTCGACGCAGCCCCCTACGTGCTCGTGCTGACCAACTACGACTCCGATTCCGACATCCTGGGCGCCGTCGAGGCCGGCGCGAGCGGCTACCTCCTCAAGGACGCCCCTCCGCACGAACTGATCGCCGCCGTGCGCGCGGCCGCCGCCGGGGAGAGCGCGCTGGCCCCGGTCATCGCGACCCGGCTGCTCAACAGGCTCCGTGCGCCACGGGTGAGCCTCAGCTCCCGCGAGATCGAAGTGCTCGAGCTCGTCGCCGCAGGTCGCTCGAACACCGAGGTGGCTGCCGAACTGTTCATCACCGAGACCACGGTGAAGTCGCACTTGGCGCACATCTTCACCAAACTCGACGTGACCTCCCGCACCGCCGCCGTCTCCGTCGCGCGGCAACGGGGGATCCTCCGCTGAACGACTGAGGTCGGGCGGCGGCGTCGGGGCGGGCCTCATCCGGGTCGCGTGGCCCGGATCCGTTCGACCATTCCGGCTTGGAGGCGCTCGCGTTCGACGATCTGGAGCCCGGCCGATCGCGCCTCGTTCACATGCCGCCGCGTGAGGTGCTCGCCCTCCGTCGCGATGGTGAACCGCTCGATGAGCCATTGGCCGGCGTAGATCGGCGGCCAGGTGCTGCCGATGTGGTCTACGAGGAGGACGGAACCGCCGGGACGGACGACCCTCGCCATCTCCCGAACGGCGGTACCGGCTCGTGGAATCGAGCAGAGCGCGAGCGCGCACACGATCGTGTCGAAGCTCGCGTCGTCGAACGGCAGCGCCTCCGCGTCGCCTTCGAGAAGCTCGACGGCGCGTCCGAGCTCAGCCGCGCGTCTGCGGGCGATCGCGAGCATCTCGGGGCTGAGGTCGACGCCGGTGACGCTGACGCCGCGGTCGTAATGGGACAGGTTCCGTCCGGTGCCGATGGCGACTTCGAGAACCCGGCCGGATGCTCGCCGGCCGATCCATTCGCGCGTGCCCGCGAGGAGCCGGCGCTCGGTCCGATCCATCTTCTGGTCGTACGTGGACGCCAGCTTCCGCCAGGCCCGCCGCTGCCGCTGGGTCGCGGGGAGAGTGCGGGGTCCGAGATCGTCGCTGGACACGCCCCGACTCTACGCGCGCGGGGCGAACGGTGGTCAGCCCTTCTTCAGTTCCTCGGCGAGCATCACGATGATGCCGCTGGGACCGCGGACGTAGGTCAGCTTGTAGACGTCCTCATAGGTCGCCACCCCACGAAGCGGACGGTAGCCGTGCCTCGCCGCGATCTCAAGCGCGCCGTCGATGTCGTCGACGGAGAACGCGACGCGGTGCATGCCGATCTCGTTGGGACGAGTGGGCTCCGTCTCGATCGCATCGGGGTGGATGTACTCGAAGAGCTCGAGGCGACCCTGACCGTCCGGCGTCTGGAGCATCGCGATCTTGGCGTGGTTGCCATCGAGGCCGACGGCGGTGTCGGCCCACTCACCGCTGACCTCGTCACGGCCGAGGACCGTGAGACCGAGGTCGGTGAAGAAGGAGATCGTTGCTTCGAGGTCGCGAACAGCGATGCCGACGTTCTCAAGTTTGATGGACATGCGCTTCATGCTACCGAGCCGACGAAGGCGCCCGCCCGGCGGATGACGTCCTCGACGGTCGCGGCATCCGGACCGCCCATGAAGCCGTGCGACGCGCCGGGCACGACCTGCAGTTCGGCGCGGATGCCCGTCTCCCGGCACTGCTGAACCAACCGGCGCGCGTCGTCGAGCAGGGAGTCGGCGGAACCGACGGCCACGAACGCCGGCGGCAGCCCGCGCACGTCGGCGGCGAGGTCGGGCGCATCCTGCAGGCGGCCGGCGCCGGCCCAGCGTGCGAACGCCCACTCCGACAGCTCCAGCCCCGGTCCTCCCGCGGCTTCGGCATCGAATCCTCTCAACGTGAGGTCGACGTTCGGGTTGGTCAGGACGAGCGCCGCCACCCGTGAACGGCGCGCGGCGACGAGCGCCACCGCCCCGCCCGCCGAGTCGCCCCACAGCACGACGTCTCCGACGCCGGATGCCCGCAGCGCCGCGACACCGGCGACGGCGTCCTCTCCAGATGCTCTCAGGTCGGCTTCGGGCGCCAGACGATAGTCGACCGAGAGCACCGTGAGGCGCAGGATGCCCGCGATCCGCCGGCAGTAGCCGTCCTGCAGGTCCCGATCGCCGAGGACCCCGTAGCCGCCGTGCAGGAAGACGACGCCGGCATCCGGATGCGCGGTGGTCTCCGGCCGGTACCACCGCACCGGCACCGATCCGACGATCTCGTCGGTGACGGTGCCTTCGAAGGGCAACCGTGGGCGAGCGGATGCCCGTGCCGCAGCCTCGCTCCGCAGCCGGTCGATGTCGGGTTCACTCACGAGAGCCAGCCTGCCAGTTCGCGCGTCGTCAGGCTCGGGTCGGCACTAGGCGTCCTGAGGGCCGCCACCCTGCTGGAGGAGCACGAACCCGTTGCCGTCGGGATCGGCGAACTGCGTCTGGATGCCCCAACCCTGACGCTCGGCGTCGGCGACGTCGACGCCGCCCTTGCGCAGCGCCGCGATCACCGCTTCGATGTCGTCGGTGTGCAACACGAGGCCCTGCTGCCAGCCGGGACCGGCCCGGCCGGGGAAGGGCGGGTGCAGGGTGAAATCGACCGAGCTGCCGACGGGGGCGACCGAGAGCCAGCGCTGGTCGCCGAACGTGTTGTCGGCCCGTACCTCGAAGCCGAGGACATCGCGGTAGAACGCCAGCGCGCGATCCTGGTCGGCGACGGGGATGGTGACGGTCCGGATGGTCAGTTCAGGGGCAGCCATGACGACAGTCTAGGAGGAGGGAATCCTGCGGGTCCTGTGGTCAGGTCGCCGTGATGACGCCCGTCAGGAGCAGGGCGGACACCAGGACCGCCAGGCCGATCCGGTACCAGATGAAGACGGTGATCGGATGCTTCGCCACGAAGCGGAGCAGCCAGGCGATCGCAGCGTACGCGACGAGGAGGCTGACGATCGTCGCCAGGATCGTGGGCAGCCAGCCGACCGAGTCGCTGATCGCTCCCGCCTGGGTGACGCCCTCGTAACCGCCGGCCGCCACCAGGGCGGGGATGGAGAGGAAGAACGAGACCCGGGTGGCTGCGACGCGGTTCAGCCCGCGGAAGAGGCCGCCGCTGATGGTGGCGCCCGACCGGGAGACGCCGGGGACGAGGGCGATGACCTGGAAGAGCCCGATCACGATGGCATCGACGAGGGTGACGTTCCGCTCGTCGCGCTTCTGGGTGGCGACGCGCTCGGCCGCCCACATCACGATGCTCCACAGCACGAGGGCGGCGACGACCACCCAGAGATTGCGCAGGCCGCCCGAGATGAGGTCTTTGGCGAGGAAGCCGACGATGCCGATGGGGATGGAGCCGACGATGATGTACCAGGCGAGCCGGTAGTCCGGGTCCTCGCGGGCCTCCCGGTTGCCGAGCCCGCGGATCCAGGCGAGGAAGAGCCGCGCGATGTCCGAACGGAAGTAGATGATGACAGCGAGGATCGCGCCGACCTGGATGATCGCGGTGAACGCGGTGACGCCCTTGTTGTCCACCGTCAACCCCAGCAGCTTCTCGACGATGGTCAAGTGGCCCGTGCTGGAGACCGGGAGGAACTCGGTGATCCCTTCGACAATGCCGAGGATCAGAGCTTGCAGCAGGTTCATCGATCGCCTTTCGTGGTGACATCCCAGCCTGCTGACCGGCCACTAAGAATCCGCTAAGCCGGACCTGCCACAGTACTCATCACCCCACGTATGCTGCCGGGAGACGGGGAAATTGTGAAGACCTTCGCGAAGATGACCGGGCTGAGAGCGACTCGGGTGCTGCCGTGACCGACGCACGCGACGACGAGCGCTATGACCGGCCGCCGGCCCGGTCGGCCGAGGCGCAGCTCAGCACGGAGGAAGTGCGCGTGCTGTGGGACTTCATCCACGGCGACATCCTGAGCGACCCCATCCGCCGCCGGCTGCGCGAGCACTGGGGCATGTGCGTGCGCCACTCGTGGGCGTACGCGGTGGTCGAGATCGAGTTGTGGGAGGCGGGCGCCGGCGCTCGCGGCGGCCATCAGCCCTTCGACCTCTCGATCCTCTACACCGACCTCCTGGAGTCGATGGTCGACCGGCTCGGCACCGGCCGGCACGGTCGCATGCAGATGCTCGACCGGCACGGCGAATGCGTCATCTGCGCGGAGGTGCGCGGCGGCGCACCTCCCGGGATCCTCGTCACGCACGCCGGGCTGGACCTTCGGCGGCTGACCGCCGAAGCGAACCGGATGCGCTTCACCGAACGATGGATGATCGAGACGCGGCCGAACTGGGCGGCCGGCGTCTGCCCGGAGTGCGCGACCGCGGCAGGGGTGACACCCGTGGCGGGGACGCTTCCGTGCCGCATGCACCTCCGGAGCTCGGGTGTGTTCAGCGATGCATCGTGGGAGCTCACGCGAACCAGCCTGGCGGAACTCGCCGTGCAGGTGCGTGCGCTGACCGACTCGATGACCCAGAGCGGCCGGCCGGCCACAGAGGCCGTTGACGCGTCGTGGGTGAAGGCGGTCAGCTGGTTCGACGGCTGGGACTTCCCGCTCGCCCTCGCGACCCGGGGCGACGCCGACCGCGCCTGAAGTCGGACGGACCCGTCGCGTAAGCTGGGTAACCGGCCATGGCCCTCGAAGGTCGTGCGCAGTGAGGAGTTGGCATGGAGTCCGGACTGAGTCGGACCGCGGTGGATTCGGCGGAGTGGCAGGCGATTCCGGTATTCGAGCGGCCTCTGCATGTCGGGCAGCCGAACATCGGCGACCGCGCGATGTTCGACGGGCTGGTCGACCAGATGTTCGAGCGCCGGTGGCTCTCGAACGACGGCCCGCTCGTGCAGGACTTCGAGCAGCGGATCGCGGACTTCGCCGGCGTCAAGCATTGCGTCGCGATGAGCAACGGCACGGCCGCGCTCGAGATCGCCATCCGGGCTCTCGGTCTCTCCGGCGAGGTGATCGTTCCGTCGTACACGTTCGTGGCGACCGCGCACGCCCTGCAGTGGCAGGGGATCACGCCGGTGTTCGCCGACATCGACCCCCTCACGCACAATCTGGACCCGGAGTCGGTGCGCCGGATGATCACGCCGCGCACCACGGGCATCATCGGCGTGCACCTGTGGGGCCGGCCTGCGCCGGTGCGCGAGCTCCAGGAGATCGCCGACGAGCACGGCCTCCAGCTGATGTTCGACGCCGCACACGCTTTCGCCACCACCTTGGGCGGCAAGCGGATCGGCGGATTCGGCCGTGCAGAGATCTTCAGCTTCCATGCGACGAAGTTCTTCAACACCTTCGAGGGCGGCGCCGTCGTGACCGACGACGACGAGATCGCCGCGGCCGCCCGACTGATGCGCAACTTCGGATTCGCCGGGCACGACAACGTCGTCTCGGACGGGACGAACGCCAAGATGACCGAAGTGTGCGCGGCGATGGGATTGACCAACCTGGCGGGCGTCGATGCCGTCATCGAGACCAATCACCGCAACTACACCGCTTACCAGGACGCTCTGAGCGGCATTCCCGGGGTCCGTCTCACGCAGTACGACGAAGCCGAGGAATGCAACTTCCAGTACATCACCGTCGAAGTCGACGACGGCCCGGTGTCGCGCGATGAGATCGTCGCCGCTCTGATCTCGAAGAACGTCCTCGCCCGCAAGTACTTCTGGCCGGGCTGCCATCGTATGCAGCCGTACCGCGACCTCTACCCGGATGCCGGCGCCCTGCTGCCGAACACCGAGAAGGTGGCAGCGCGCGTGATCGTGCTGCCGACGGGCACCGCGGTCGACGAGGACGCGGTCGCGTCGATCTCCGAGATGATCCGCGTACTCACCGGCGGCCATGCGCTCTGAACTCGACCTCGGCTTCTCGAGACTGTACCTCTTCGGCGCCGGGGGACATGGGCGCGAGATCGCCTGGCTCGCCGAGAGCGCCTGGCGCGACGTGCCCGAGATCGTGTTCCTGGTCGACGACCCGCGGTATGCGAGCGGAACGGTCGACGGTCATCCGGTCAGGCTGCTCGGCGATGAGGAGCTCGGGCCGGACTCGCGATTCGTGGTGGCGGTCGGCGACCCGGCGTCGCGTCGGCGCATCGCCGGTGTCATCGAGTCCCGCGGAGCATCCGCTGCCACCATCGTGCATCCGGGGGTGGAGCGTTCGGCGCGCGTCGCGATCGGCGAGGGCGCCGTCGTCTTCCCCGGTTCGGTTCTCACGACCAACGTAACGATCGGCCGCCACGCGCATGTCAACGCAGCGTGCACCGTCTCCCACGATTCCCGCGTCGGCGACTTCTCGACGGTGTCTCCGGGCGTCCACGTCGCGGGCAATGTCCGGATCGGAGACGGCGTCTTCGTCGGGGTCGGGGCGAGCATCATCAACGGCACACCGGATGCGCCGCTGGTCGTCGGCGATGGCGCTGTCATCGCTGCAGGCGCCTGTGTCATCCGCTCGGTCGATTCCGGCTCGCTCGTCGCCGGTGTGCCCGCCGTGAGAAAGCGCTGACGTGCCGGCGCGACGACCGCTGAAGATCGTGCACATCGGGCCCGATTCACAGTTCCTCCAGTTCGCCGCGAACGTGTTCGAGTCGGTCGCGCCGGGAGCCAACGAGTACCTCGTCGTGGGGTCTTCAGACGACGAGACGCTGCGCCACCCCATTGCGCGCGGCGCAGTGCACGTGGTGTCGCCGTCCCGTCGCGGTGTCGTCGCCCTGCTCGCCCGGCGCCGGGAATGCGACCTCATCGTTGCGCATTCGATGACACCCCACGCTGCGGCGGCCTTCGCGCGCGCCCGTCCGCAAACCGTTACCGTCTGGAGCGGATTCGGCTTCGACTACTACGGGAATCACGAGCTGCTCGGGCCGCAGACGCGCGAGCTCGCAGCCGGCCTCGCCCAGACGGAGGCGGCAACGCGAGTGCCCCTGCGACGCGCGTTCGGCTCGGCCTGGTACCTGTTCGCGCGCCGGCTGACGCGCAGAGCGGCGGCGCGCGCGGACTACTTCTCGGCTCCCGTGCCGACCGACGAGCCCGTCTTCCGGTCGCAGTTCCCGCAGTTCCACGGGCAGTACAGCCAGCTCAACTATGCGAGTCTCGAAGAGACCTTCGCCACGGTCGGCGCCGATCGTGAGAAGGGCGGCGGGGTGCTGGTGGGCAACTCGGCGACTCCGAGCAACAACCACCTCGAGGCCTTCGAGCTGCTCGCCGGGCGTGACCTCGGGGGACGCCGGATCATCGTCCCCCTGAACTACGGCGACCCCACGTACCGGGACGCGATCGCCGAGCGGGGGACGCAGCTGTTCGGGGCCGCCTTCCTGCCTCTCATCGAGCGGATGCCCCTCGACGAGTACAACGAGCTCGTCGCCGGTTGCGACATCGTGATCATGAACCAGCGGCGGCAACAGGGGCTCGGCAACATCGGCACCGCCCTGTACGCGGGCGCGACCATCTTCCTCGACGACGCGAATCCCGTCTACGAGTTCCTCCGGCAGGCCGGAGCATCCGTGCGGTCGACGTCCGAGCTGCGATCGGCCGGCCCTCTCCCTCCACCCCTCAGCGACGACGAGCTCGCCGCCAACCACCGGTTCCTCGAGTCCTTCTGGGGTGCGGAGCGGGTCCGCGAGAACGTCGCCGCGCTGATCGGCAAGCTGGACGCTGTCACCACGGCCTGACGGCGACCCGCGGACGACGGTCAGGGCTGAGCCGCGGCCGTCGCCGGCTTCGGCGTGAGGGCCTGACGGCCCGGGAGGAAGCCCGCGACGATCGTGCCGATGATCGCGACCGCCACGAGCGGCGAGAGCGCGAGGACGTACTGGTCGTTCGGCCCGTGCACGTTGAGCACCAGCAGGGTGCCGACGATCGCCGTGCCGAAGCTCGACCCGAGGTTGGAGATGCTGCGCGACAGGCCGGAGATCTCCCCTTGCTGCTCCTCCGGGAAGGCCGACTGCACCAGGTTGACGCTCGGGGTGAGCATGACGCCGACACCGATCCCGATCGCGAGCAGCCCAGGGGCGAACGGCCAGGCGCCGGGGACGGCGCCCACGATGAGAAGCAGGATCAGGCCTGCACCGGTGATCAGGAAGCCGGTGATGATCAGACTTCGTTGAGCGAACCGCTTCACCAGCGCGCCCGCGGCGAGGGACGACCCCAGGATGCCGACGGTCGCGGCGCTGAAGATGACGCCGGTCTGGATCGCGTCGTAGCCGCGGACCACCTGCAGATGGCTCGCGACGAGCATCGACGTGCCCATCAGCAGCAGCCATTGCAGGTTCTGGGTGATCATCCCGAGGTTGGAGACGCGGTTGCGGAAGAGCTTGGTGGAGAGCAACGGCTCCTTGCCTGTCGCCTCCCTCCGCCGTACCCACCAGAAGAACAGTGCGATCACGGCGGCGCCGCCGATCATGAGCCCGAGGCACAGCCACAGGTTGTTGTCGGCGGCGAGGATGCCGAGCACGAACACGATCAGTCCGAACCCCGACAGGATCGCACCGACCACGTCATACGGGCGGTCCGGATCCGCCGGCCGCGGATCCTTGATCCGCACTGCCAGGATCAGGATGACCACGATGATGAGCGCCTGGAAGAGGAACGCGGCCCGCCAGCTGATGGCACTGCAGATCCAGCCGCCGATCAGGGGACCGGTCGCGGCGCCGACACCGCCCGCGGCACTCACGATCCCGAACGCCCGCGCTCGGTCGGCGATCCCCGTCCAGTACATGGTCACCAGGATGTAGACCGGAGGGATGAGGAGGGCCGTGCCTGCGCCCTCCAGGATCGAGTTCCCCAGAATGAGAAGGCCGATGCCGGGCGAGAGGGCGCTGACGACGGCGCCGACACCGTAGACGGCGAGCCCGAGGACGAAGCAGACCTTGCGCCCGAGCTGGTCGGTCAGCTTGCCGAACGGGATCATCAGCGCTGCCATCACGAGCAGGAAGAGCGTGATCGAGATCTGGATGCCGTGGACCGTGGTGTCGAGGTCGTGGCTCATGTCGTTGAGCATCACGTTCATGTTCGAGCCGGCGAAGGAGCAGATGAACTGCGCGAGCGCGAGCGGGAGCAGCGCCCACCATCCGGTCGCCGTCTTCGGCACGGCCGGCGCTGACATCGAATTCCCTGTCATGGCACTCCTCCTTCGGCCGCCTCCGCGCAGACGTCGCCACGATTCGATTCAGATCATGGGGTGTGTTCGGCGGGTGCGGCGAGCGGGTATGTGCAAAAAACTAGCGGCGCGTCGGAGGCGGGTCGTCATCCAGGAGGGATGATGTTCGCGCCCGGCCGGCCCGGCGCGCCATGCGCTGCTGCGGCCTATGCACCATACAGAGCCCCTGGTCAACCCCCAATTCTCAGCTTGGTGATTCTCACACGATCAGCGACACTGACAAACGAGAGATAGGTGACCATGGCCTTCGCCGTTGACGACGATGTCGTCTCCCAGGTATTCGCAGAGCGATACCGGCTTGACTCCGTCGTGGGACGCGGCGGAATGGCCACCGTGTACCGGGCCTACGACGAGGCGCTGGGGCGCACGGTGGCGGTCAAGCTCTACCACGCCGGTGTCGGAGAAGCCGGACATCAGGAGGGCGAGCTCCAGGTGCTCGCGAGCCTCGACCACCACGGTCTGGTCGCGATGATCGACGCGGGGGTCGCCCGCGACAGCAACGGCCGGACCCGTCGCTTCCTCGTGATGCCGATGGTGCACGGGAGCAATCTGCAGACGAGGCTCTTCGAGGCTCCCATCTCGGGGCGCCACATCGCCGAGATCGGCTATGACATGGCCGAGGTGCTGGAGTACGTGCATGCCCGGCGGGTCATCCACCGGGACATCAAGCCCTCGAACATCCTGCTCGTCGACTACGGCAACGGCTCCTCGCGGGCGCGCGCCAAACTCGCCGACTTCGGCATCGCGCTGTTCGACGACATCGAACGGATGACGGCCGAAGGCCAGACCACCGGCACCGCCGCCTACCTGAGCCCCGAACAGGCGAGCGGCGCCCCGGTGACCGCCGCCACCGACGTGTACTCGCTGGGGCTCGTGCTCCTCGAGTGCTTCACGCTGAAGAAGGAGTTCCCGGGCTCGATGGTGGAGTCCGCGGTCGCACGGCTCTCGCGCGATCCGCACATCCCCGGCGAGCTGCCGACCCGGTGGCGCGAGCTGCTCGGAGCGATGACCCGGCGGGATCCGGCCGCCCGCCCCGAAGGCCGAGAGCTGGTCTCGGCGCTGAAGCAGATCGTCATCGCCGAAAGCGGCCGCCACAAGGAGGCGGAGACCCTCTTTCCGGCGGGAGGTCCCGTCACCGTGGAGATCACGGCGCCGGATGCCCTCGACACCCTCCCGACGGAGGCGCTCCACCGGGCGACGGCGATGGCGGCCCGGATGCTCTCAGCGCCGATCTCGATCGTCAGCGTCGTCGACCACGACCGCACCTGGTTCACGTCGCACTACGGGGCCGAGGTCGCCCGCATCGCGCGGGAGGTCGACCTGTCCAAGGCGACCGTGCCCCAGGAGGAGCCCGTGATCGTCGAGGACGCGCGCAACGATCCCCGGGCCAAGGGAAGCCCGCTGGTCGAGGGGCCGCTCGCCGTGCGCTTCTACGTCGGCGTCCCGCTCAAACGCCAGGACGGCGAGACCATCGGCACCCTGTCAGTGCTGGACTTCGAGCCGGGGACGGCTTCGGCGTCCGACATCGCGAACCTCCAGGACCTCGCCGCGATCATCGTCGCCCAGCTCGAGCTCCGCCGCGAGGGCATGCGCAAGGCGGGGGAGAGCAGCGGGAGCATCCCGACGCCTGTGCCGGCTGCTCTCGTGCTGCGCGACACCGCGCTCAATCCCTGAGCGGAGCGGCGACCGCCCGCGTCGGGGTCAGGCCAGGCCGAGCTCGTTGCGCCAGTGCGCGAGGAACTCGGCGCCGGCGGTGTCGTGGATGGCGTCGCCGATCGTGATCACCTCGTAGGGGCGGTCCAGGATGCCGTCGGAGGGCCGCACGTCGACGTGGGCCACGTCGAAGCCGGCGTTGTGCACGAAGTCGGCCATCAGGTAGTCGCTGCGGGAGTCGCCGATGGAACGCCAGCGACGGGGCAGCTCGCCCCGTGCGGCGAAGTAGTCGAACGCGCGCTGGGCGCCCCGGTCCTTGTCGAGCAGCACCGACTCGATGTCGGTGGAGATGATCGTCGGGTCGATGCGGAAGGGGACACCGCCTGCGGCATCCGGTGCGCTGCGCTCGCCGTACCGCAGGCCGATCCCGAGGCCGGTCAGCAGGTCGAAGGCGGCGTCCTGGAAGCGGCCCTGCGCCTCGGCATAGGTCGCGGCGTCCACGTCGGTCCGCTGCTCCACCGAGATCATCGCGCGCTTGGTCTCGTCGAAGAACATCGTGTCGGCGAAGCGGTCGCGGACGAGCATCCGGATGCCGTCGACCGCGTCGGCGCCGAACGCCACCGTCTCGTCGACCGTCACCTCGCCCATCCCGTCGCCGGTGATCGCCGCCCAGGCGCCGCCCTTCTCGAACACGCCGAACATGCGCGCGCCGTGCTCCTCGAGTGCGTCGCCGAGGCCGGCATCGCAGAGCGGGGCGACCACCTGGTTGCGGATGAAGTCGCCCGAGCGGCCCGTGATGAACGCGATCGGCACGCCGGCGGCAGTCATCGCGACCAGGTCGGTGACGATGCTCCGGATGTTGATGGTGCGGGTGATCGGGCTGGCGATCGGCCCGTCGACGTCGAAGAGGAGTCCGAGATTGTGCACACCCCATTCTCCCGCGCTAGCTGACGACGGCGATCCCGTACGTCGTCGTGCCGAGGGCACGGCCGATGTCCATCGAGAGGAAGAAGTAGTGCTCGGTCGCCCGGGCGGTCGAGATGTCGCCGAGGTCGATGCGCGCCTTCGCGGGCCAGCCGAGGTCCTCGAGCAGGCCGGCGACCACCTTCTTGGCGTCCGGATCGTCGCCGGAGAGGAAGACGGCGGTCTGCGGGATCGCGCCCGGGTGGGCCATGAGCGGGGCGCTCACGGTGTTCAAGGTCTTGACGACTCTGGTCTGCGGGAACGCGGCCTGGAGGGCCGCCCCGAGGCCGGCGTTCGGGTAGAGCAGGTCGAAGGAGTCGCCGAGAGCGTTGCCGACGTCGATCAGCACCTTGCCGGCCAGAGCGGCGGCTCCGATCTCGCGCAGGATGGCGGGGGTGTCCCGGCCGGGAACGGCGGCGACGACCACGTCGGCGCCCTCGACGGAGGCCGTCGTCGTGAGCACCGGAACGGGCAGGCCCGGCCGATCGTCGGGGTCGCGTGATCCGAACACGACGTCGTGACCTGCAGCGACGAATCCTTCGGCCAGGGTGTTGCCGACCCGGCCGGTACCGATGATGGCGATCTTCATGTGAGGTCCTCCCGTCACAGCATGGCCCCAGCCGGACGAATGTCAACGCGCGATCGCCTGCGTTGTCACCCGACGGTCGTAGTCTGAGTGTCCTATGCGACTTCTCCTGATCCGCCACGGCCAGACCCCCGACAACGTCCGGGGCGCCCTGGGCACCAGCGTCCCGGGCCCGCGCCTGACCGCCCTGGGCCGCAAGCAGGCCAAAGCGCTGCCGCAGGCCCTGCACGACGAGCACATCGACGCGATCGCGATCAGCACGCTGGTGCGCACGAAGCTGACGGCGGCTCCCCTGGCCGCAGCGCTCTCTCTACACCCGCTGGTGTTCGACGGACTGCGGGAGATCGAGGCGGGGTCGCTCGAAGGCAAGAGCGACAAGTCGTCGGTGGGGACCTACCTGAGCACCTTCATCGCCTGGGCATCGGGAGACCTCGACGTGCGCATCCCGGGCGCGGAGGACGGCCACGGGTTCTTCGCGCGGTACGACGGCGCGATCGCGCAGGCGATGACCGCGGCCGGCGACGACGGCACGCTGGCCGTGGTGAGCCACGGGGCGGCGATCCGCACCTGGGTCGGCCTGAGGGCGGGCAACATCGACGCGGACTTCGCACGCGAGCACATGCTGTCGAACACCGGACTGGTCGTGGTCGAGGGCGACTTCGCGCTGGGCTGGCGGCTTCTCGAATGGGAGAGCGAGCCGATCGGCGGTGAGGCGCTGGCCGACCACGCCGTCGAAGATCCCACCGGCGAATCGTTCTGACCGTCGCTGGCAGCTAGCCGCGCCGCCGACCGCGCGCAGTCGCCTCATCCAGCCGGTCGTTCAAGGTGATCGCGGCGTCGATGAGAGCCAGGTGGGTGAACGCCTGGGGGAAGTTGCCGATCTGTTCGCCGGTCGGAGCGATCTCCTCCGAGAACAGGCCGAGGTGGTTCGAGTAGGTGAGCATCTTCTCGAAGGTGAGCCGTGCGTCATCCAGGCGGTCCGCACGCGCCAGTGCATCCACGTAGAAGAAGGTGCACAGCGAGAAGGTGCCCTCGGAGCCCTGGAGGCCGTCGGGTGAGGCGCTCGGGTTGTAGCGGTACACCAGGCTGTCGGAGACGAGTTCCTCCTCGATCGCCCGCAGCGTGTCCTGCCACATCGGGTCCTGGGGCGACACGAAGCCGACCTGCGTCATCTTCAGCAGGGACGCGTCGAGGACGGTCTCGCCGTATTGCTGCACGAACGCACGGCGCTCCTTGTTCCAGCCCTTCTCCATGATCTGGTTGTAGATCGCGTCGCGCTCCGTCATCCACCGCTCGATGGGCGCGGGCCGGCCGTACTGGGTCGCGAGCCGGATCGCACGGTCGAAGGCCACCCAGCACATCAGCCGGCCGTAGGTGAAGTCCTTGCGTCCGCCGCGGGTCTCCCAGATCCCCTCCTCGGGCTGGTCCCAGTGGTCGGCGAGCCAGTCGAGGATGCTGAGCAGGGCCTGCCACCCGGGCTGACCGATCTGGATGCCGCGGCTGTTGGCGTTGTACAGCGCCTCGAGGGCTTCGCCGTAGATGTCGAGCTGCAGTTGATCCGCCGCGCCGTTGCCGATCCGCACCGGGAACGAGCCGCGATAGCCTTCCCACCCGTCGAGGGTCTCCTCGGACAGGTTCGGGTCGCCGTCGATGCGATACATGATGTTCAACGGCCCGGTGTCGCTGTCCGTCTCCTCGGTCACCCGGTCGCGAAGCCAGAGGCCGAACGCCGTCGCCTCGTCGACGAAGCCCATCCGGACCAGGGTGTTGACGGAGAACGACGCATCGCGCACCCAGGTGTAGCGGTAGTCCCAGTTGCGCTCGCCGCCGATCTGCTCCGGCAGCCCGGCCGTCGGCGCCGCGACGAGGCCTCCGGTCGGCGCGTAGGTGAGGAGTTTGAGGGTGATCGCCGACCGCTCGAGCTCTTCGCGCCACCTCCCGGTGTACGTCGACTGACCCACCCAGTCCTGCCAGAAATGCGAGGTGCCGTCGAAGAGCCGCCCGGCGACATCACTCGACACGGCCTGAGGCGGCTTGCCGCTGCCCGTGCCGGTCTCGATGACGACGCCGCGCAGCTGCCCTTCCTTCAGGGCCACCGAGACGCGCAGGTCGCCGTCCGGCGTCGACTCGACGCGCCCCAGCCGCTCGTCCGACGGATCCCGGACGAGATTCGCCGTCATGGTGATGTCGGCCGCCGTGAAGACCGCGCCGTCGTCGGTGGCCGTCACCGTGTGGGTCTGCCGGCCGTAGTCGAATCGCGGAGCGACCTCGATGTCGAACTGCATCGAGCCGCGCACGCAGCGGAGCGCTCGCACCAGCCGGTGGCGGTCGCCGGCCCCGCCTTCGGCGATCGGCATGAAGTCGAGCACCTCGCCGACGCCGCCCTCGGTGAGGAACCGGGTGATCAGGATGGCCGTGTCGGGGAGGTACAGCTGCTTGGCGGTGTACGAGTCGTCGTGGGGCCGGATGCTGAAGTGACCGCCGTGCTCGGCATCCAGCAGCGAGCCGAAGATGCTCGGCGAGTCGAAGCGGGGGCTGCAGAACCAGTCGATCGTCCCATCCGTCGAGACGAGTGCCGCTGTTTGGAGGTCGCCGATCAGGCCGTGCTCTGCGATCAGTGGATAGTCGCTCATGTTGCTCGAATGTACGTCTCGGCGCGAGCGCAGGCGTCATCCCATTCGGATGATCCGTTGGAGGAGGATTGCCTCAGACGTGAGGAGTCGCAATGACCATGGATCTGGCAGAGCTTTTCGGGGTCGCCGCTCCCATCGTGCTCGGGCCCTTCGGCGGTCTCTCGTCGGTCGAGCTGACGGCCGGGGTGAGCGAGCAGGGCGGGCTCGGGTCGTACGGCCTGTACGGGTACGACGCGACGCGGATCGCGGAGACCGTCGACGCCATCCGGGAGCGCACGGGGAAGCCGTTCGCCCTCAACCTGTGGGTCGCGCACGACGAGGTCCAGCCGGGCGAGGTGACGCCTCAGCAGTTCGCGGCCTACGTCGCGGCGCTCGAACCGTTCTTCCGGGAGGTGGGAATGGAGCCGCCCGCGCAGCCGGAACGCTACCTGCCGTCGTTCGACGAGCAGCTGGAGGCCGTGCTCGACGCGCGCCCGGCGGTGGTGAGCTTCGTGTTCGGGATGCCGGCTCCCGCGTTCGTCGACGAGGCGAGGGCGCGCGGCATCATGGTGGTCGCAACGGCGACGACGGTGGAGGAGGCTCGGGCCCTGCAGGCGGGCGGGGCGGATGCGGTCGTCGCGACGGGCGCGGAGGCTGCGGGCCATCGGGTGTCGTTCCTGCGTCGAGCGGAGGACTCCCTGGTCGGCACCTTCCCGCTCGTGCCGCAGGTCGTTGACGCCGTGAGTGTTCCGGTGATCGCCGCCGGCGGCATCGCCGACCGGCGCGGGGTGCGGGCCGCCTTCGCGCTCGGCGCCGCCGGGGTGCAGGTGGGCACCGCCTTCCTGGTGACCCGGCAGTCCGCCATCAACGACGCCCACCGACGGGCCATCCAGGAGGCCCCGGCGCACGGCACCGTGCTCACGCGCGCGATGAGCGGGAGGCTGGCGCGGGGCATCCCGAACCGTGTGGTGCGGAGCATCGAGCAGAGCGGCGTGATCGCGCCGTTCCCGGTGCAGAACTGGCTGACGGGCCGGTTTCGTGCGGAGGCCACGAAGCAGGGTCTCGCGGACCTCCAGTCGCTGTGGACGGGACAGGCCGGCCCGCTCGCCCGCAGCACGGAGCTGACCGAGGTGTACGCCGAGCTCCGTTCGGGGCTGCCGACCGAGACGGGTGAGCGCTGAGCGTGCCCCTCACCGGTCAGCCCAGGTACTGCCCGCCGTTCACCGCGATGCGCTCGCCGGTGATGAACGCCGCCTTGTCGGAGACCAGGAACGCGACGGTCGCTGCGACGTCGGCGGGGATGCCCATCCGCTGAACAGCCTGCTGCCGCTGCCAGCCGGCCTCCACCTCGGGCGTGAGCGTGCCGTGCCGCTCGACCGGGATCCAGCCCGGCGCGACGAGATTGACGGTGATGCCGTACCGGCCGAGCTCGCGCGCCCAGCCGCGCGTGAGCCCGAGCATCGCACCCTTTCCGGCCATGTAGGCGGACCATCCGGGGTCGCCGCGCTCGAACAGGTCGGAGCCGATGTGGACGATCCGGCCGCCGCCCGCCGCCTTCATGCCGGGCAGCACCGCTTTGGCGAGCAGCAGCGGGCTCTTGGCGAAGAACTCGAGGTGGGGCAGCACGTCGGTCCAGGCGAGGTCTTCGAGGGGGATCTCGGGCTGCGGCCCGGACGCGTTCGCGACGACCGCGGTCACCGGGCCGAGGGATGCGGTAATCCGCGCCACGAGGCCGGCGACGGCGTCCTCGTCGGTGACGTCGGCAGCGAAGGCCGCGGCTTCTCCGCCCTGCGCGCGGATCGCATCCACGGTCGCCTGCGCCGACGGCTCAACGAGGTCGTTGACCGCCACCGTCCAGCCGTCGGCGGCCAGCGTGCGGGCGATCTCCGCCCCGAGGCCGCGGCCCGCCCCGGTGACGAGCGCGATTCGTTCTGCCATAGTCGCCGATCGTAGCGGCCCGTCCGTCGGACGTGGCGACTACCGTTTCCCGCATGGAACGCAGCGAGCAGTGCGGGGTCGTCCTCGACACCGGTGAGCGCTGCCCGCAACCGGCGGCTCCGGATGCTCCGATCGCGCTCTGCACCACGCATCTGCTCGCCGCTTACGACTGGGTCGTCCGCGACGTCGGCGTCACCGATCTCCTGCCGTCGCCGTGCCTGGCGTGCGGTTCCCGCCTCGGGGCGCGCTACCCGTCCGGCTGGTTATGCGCGATCTGCGAGTGGCGCGTCGGTGACATCCCCGACCCCGAGGTCGTCGACTCCCGAGTGGACGTCGTCTACTACATCCGGTTCCGCGACCGCATCAAGATCGGCACGTCGGCCAACCCGCGCCGGCGGCTGGCCAGCCTCCCGCACGACGAGGTGCTCGCGTTCGAGCAGGGCGGCCGGATGCTCGAGCACAAGCGCCACCTCCAGTTCGCCGCGTACCGCATCCCGCGGACCGAATGGTTCGAGCTCCACGACGCCCTCGCCGAGCACGTGGTGCAACTCAGCGCCGGCGTGGACGATCCGTGGGCCCAGTACGACTACTGGCGCAGTCGGCGGATCGCCCTCGGCCGGGAATGAGCGCCGTGGTCGCTTGGTTGCCCCTTCCATGAGCATGGCGGAGACGGTTCTCGGCACGGCGCTCGCCGATGACGACGGGCTGGAGCATGTGCTCGCCCGCCTGGAGTGGACGCTGCTCGACTTCCGCCGCCTCGAACTCCCGCGCGGCCGAGGCACCGACATCGCGGGCGGCCGCGTGCGTTTCCACTACGTGGTCTCCGGTACGGTCGAGGTGCAGGGCGCGATGTCGCCTGTCGTGCTCGAGGCCGGTGACTTCCTGCTGCTGCCGGGGGCCGGTGCCCACCGCATCCGGTCGCTCGACGACGCGCTCATCGCATCCGGTGAGCTGGACCTCGCTTCGCCGGCGGCCGATCCGCTCCTCGCGGCGCTGCCCGAGGTGCTGGTCGCGTGCGGTTTCCTCGTGCGCGAACCGCACATGGCCTCGCTGATCGACGGCCTGGCCCGCGAGTTCGGCGACGTGCGCGCCGGAACGACGGTGATGAGCAGCCGGATCGCGACGATCGTCGCTGCCGCCGCGGTGCGGTCATGGGTGGAGAACGGCTGCGCACCCGACCAGTGGCTCGTGACCGTGCGCGATCCGTACATCGCGCTGGCGATCGCGGCCATGCGCGACGATCCGGGCTGCGCCTGGACAGTCGAGAGCCTCGCCCGCGTCGCCCGCGCGTCGCGCTCGGCCTTCGCCGAACGGTTCCACGCGCTGGTGGGTGTGTCTCCGGCGCGCTACCTGGCGAGCATCCGGATGGAGCAGGCGAAGGACCTCCTCGTGCGCGACGGCCTGAATGTGGCCGAGACGGCACTGCGGCTGGGCTACGGCTCGGAGGCGGCGTTCAGCCGGGCGTTCCGGCGCCATGCCGGGTCGAGCCCCGCCACCTGGCGCCGCGAGGTCGCGCGCGCCTCAGTCGCCGGCCGCTAGAGCGTCGGTCGCTCGAGCGTCGGTCACGGGGGTTTCGTTCGCCGCCGCTCCCCGCGTCGACGTCCGCTTGCGCGCGAGCCCGAGCAGCACTCCGCCGAGCACAGCGGCGACACCGCCGGCGAGGAACGCGTCGGTCACCCCGGCGCCGTCCACGAGCAGTCCGCCGGCCGCCGCACCGAGGGCGATCGCCATCTGGAAGCTGGCCACGACGAGTCCGCCGGCCGCCTCCATCCGGTCGGGCTCGACGCGTGCCGCCCAGGTCTGCACCAGCGTCGGGACGCCGCCGAAAGCGAAGCCCCACACCGCCACGGCCGCGAAGGCGAGCGGCACGACGTTCGGAAGGAGCGCGAACACGGTGACTGCGACTCCGATGGTGACGGGCATCGCGACCAGGGCGAACCGCAGACGGCGGTCGGCCAGGATGCCCGCGGCGAGGTTGCCGAAGAATCCGCCGACGCCGTAGGCGGCGAGGATGATGGCCAGCCCACCGGCGTCGAGGCCCGGGATGTCCGCAGCACCGAGCCGGATGTAGGTGAAGCTCGCGAAATGGCCGCCCGCGAGCAGCGCGATGCCGGCCAGGCCGATGATCATGACCGGCGAACGAAGAGTCTCCAACAGGGTGCGCGGCCCGGAGACGGCGGCGGCCGCCACCTTCGGCAGGCAGATGATCTGCACGATCGCGGAGAGCACGGACACCGCGGCCACCAGGAGGAACACCGTGCGCCAGCCCCACAGCGAACCCAGGTAGGCGCCGAGTGGAACGGCCACGACGGTCGCGACCGAGACGCCGGTGTTGACGATCATCATCGCGCGACCCAGGTGCTGGGAGGCGACGAGCTGCGCCGACACGGCGAGAGCCATCGACCAGAAACCGGCGATCGCCACACCGAGCAGCAACCGGGCGACGACGAGCAGCCAGAACGAGGGCGCGACCGCCACGAGCAGGTTGGAGAACGCGGCGAGAAGGGCGAGACCGACCAGCAGGGTCCTCCGGTCGAGACGCGGGAAGAGCATCCCGACGGTCGGACCGGCGATCATGCCGACGAGCGCGGTCGCCGTGACGGCCTGACCCGCTGTGCCCTCGCTGACGTTCAGGCCGGAGGCGATCGGCGACAGCAGGCTGGCGGGAAGGAACTCGCTCGTCACCAGAGCGAAGACACCGATCATCAACGACACGACGCCCGCCCACGACGAGCGGCGGGCGGTCGAGGGGGACCCGGGGGAGGCCGGGCCCACGGCGGGCACGGATGCGGTGTCGATTGCCATGGTCCCAGCCTGGCCTGTCGCGCGGCGCCGCACCTGATCCATCGGCTCGCCGGGATGATCGATCGTCCGGGCCTGCGACAGTGCTCAGAGCATCCGGTGCGAGGTTCCCCAACGGGGAGCCCTTTGGTACTGTCGATCGGGTATGCAGCCCGGAACCCCCCACAACGCTCACGGCCGCCGTTCGGCGCGCCCTCGCGTAGCGACCCCGATCGTCGCCGTCCGGCTGCCCCTGCACAACCGGATCGCCCTCGGACTCACGGCCCTCGCGCTGATCGCGGGGCTCTCGATCGCGCCGACCCAGCGGGCGCAGGCGGCGAGCATCCCCGTGGACGAGCGCTCGGCCGGGCAGACCATGCAGGTGATCGGCGGGGTCAGCGCCCAGACCGTGGTCCGCGACGGCGCGAGTGCGACCGACGGCGTGCAGACGCTCACCAGCAACGGGACGAACGCCGACTGGGCCAAGCTCGTCCTCATGTTCGGCGGCTGGCCGCAGACGGAGCAGAACGTCACCGTGATGCTGCGCTGGATGCGCCAGGAGAACGGCCCGCCCGACTGGTGGAACCGCAACAACCCCCTCAACAACGGCTACGGCTCGGGCGGGGGAGCGGGACTCGGCAGCTACGCGAACCTCACCGACGCGGCGCGGTATGCGGCGGAGAACCTGCAGCGCGGCTACCCGGGGATCGTCGCCGGACTGGCGGCGGGGACCTCGGCCGACGTGACGGCTCAAGCGATCTGGGCCTCGCCGTGGGCTTCGAGCCATTACGGCAACGGAACGCACTGGAGCACGCGACCCGTCGAAGTGGTCACCGCGCCCGCGTCGGCCTGGTAGCGCGCCCGGCCTGCTGACGCGAATCCGGATGCTCGCGCGTGAACTCCGCGCGCCCGCGTCTCGTGTTCTCAACATGACCAGTCCTGCCGTACCTGTCTCGAGCCCCACCGACGTCGCGCGAGCGCTGCGCACCCTCTACCTCGTGAGAGCCGCCTTCTCGATCGTCTGGGTGATCCTCGTGCTCACCCTCACGTTCTCCGTGACCGTCGCCGGAGGCCTCACCCCGGCGGCGGCGATCCTGCTGGTGGTCTACCCGGCCTGGGACTTCGTCGCGACGCTCTGGGATCTGCGCGTCTCCGGACGATCCGGAAGCCGGCTCCCGCAGCTCGTCAACGCCGGGATCGACGCCGTCGCCGTGATCGCGATGGTCATCGCACTGTTCGCCGGCCTGCAGGCCGCCATCGTCGTCTTCGGCGCGTGGGCGCTCGTCTCCGGAGCCGTGCAGCTGACGGTCGCCCTGCGACGGCGGTCGATCGGCGGCCAATGGCCGATGCTGATCAGCGGCGGCCTCTCGGTGCTCGCCGGTCTGTCGTTCATCCTGATGGCGGGGTCGCCGAAGGCGGGCATCGTCACCTTCGCCGGATACTCCGCGTTCGGCGCCGTGTGGTACCTGGTGGCCGTGGCGACGCTGTCGAGAACACGTCGGCGTTAGCGCGAGGCCGCCGGGCGGCTTCGCACTAGGGTGAGCAGCATCCACGTTCTGGGGAGACGACGATGCGTTCATCCAAGCAGCCACCGCTCGCCGCGGCGCCGGCGGTCCAGGCTCCGGCGGCCAAGGCTCCCGCCTTCCGTGATCGCAGTCCGGTCCAGTGGGGGTACCTCGTCTCGCTCGGCGCGATCGGCGCCGTCGCCACGGGCTTCGCCCTCTACGGGCTGCGCTCCATCCTGTTCATGGTGTTCTTCGCGGCTTTCGCGACGGTCGGACTCGACCCGCTCATCCGGTGGTTCCAGCGCCACAGTTTCTCGCGCCCGTGGGCGATCGTCACCGTCATCCTGCTGATCGTCGGGGTGATGATCGCGATCGTCTGGGTGGTCGTGCCGCTGATCGTGAGCCAGATCACGTACCTGGTGCAGGTGATCCCGAAGGAGATCGCCGTCCTGAAGAGCGAGGGCTGGTTCGACTCGGCGAATCAGACCAGCAACGGCGTGCTCGGCGACGTCACCAACTGGATCGCGAAGGAGGCCGAAGACCCGAAGGTGTGGGCCGCGGTCGGGAGCGGCGTGCTCGGCTTCGGCCTGTCGGTGATCGACGCGGTCACGTCGGGATTCTTCGTGCTGATCCTGACGATCTACTTCATCGCCACCTACGACGCGACCAAGCAGGCCGCGTACAAGCTGGTGGCCGCCTCCCGCCGTCAGACGTTCATCAACTACTCCGAGCGCATCCTGCAGAACTTCGGCCGGTACTTGAGCGGGATGGTCATCCTGGCCTTCTTCAACGCGGTCTACAGCACGCTCCTGCTGCTTGTCACCGGGGTGCCTGCGGCGTTCCTCATCGGCATCGCGGCGTTCTTCATCACGCTCATCCCGCTGATCGGAACTGTACTGACCACGATCGCCATGACGATCCTGGCGTTGCTCCACTCGCCGGTGTCGGCGGTGATCGTGCTGATCTTCATGCTGATCTACATGCAGGTGGAGGCGTACATCCTCACCCCGAAGGTGATGGGCAAGGCCGTGCAGATCCCCGGCTCGGTCGTGCTGATCTCGGCGCTCGCCGGATCGACCCTCTTCGGGCTGGCGGGTGCGCTGGTCGCGATCCCGATCTCTGCAGGCGTCATCCTGATCATCCGGGAACTCGTGATGCCGCGCCAAGAGCTGCGCTAACGCGCGCCGCTGCGCTGACGCGCGCCGCTGCTCTCGAGCCCGGACTTGGGGGGGGGGAAAAACCCGTTTAGAGCCACCCAAACCGGTCGACAAAGGGGGGGGCGAGGGGTGCGCCGAGAA
>NZ_JBHVXB010000009.1:19257-78416 GCF_042881905.1 Leifsonia sp. NPDC058248 | reverse complement strand
AGCCCGCCCCACCCGCTGCCATACCGCGGCCCGTGGGGGTGCCGCGCCCGGCGCAACTCGAGCCCGCACTCGCGGGCACCAACTCCGGGTTTTCGAGCCAGCAAGTCCGGACTCGATCGCGGGGCGCTAGGGTTCCGCAGAGATCCGGCGTGAGCGCGTCGGGGTTCCGTTAGGATCGGCCGCGCCGGCTGCCGGGAAGCGTAGACCGGGATGGTGACAACGACATCCCGAACCCAGCTCGGAGCCGACCGGCACGCCGCCGCCCGGCTCGCACGAACCGCACGCGTGGTGCTGGAGGGCCGGCACCGGTGGGGTTACGCCGACCGCACGCTCGCCGCCTCCGCCAACCGCAGCGGCGTGAGCGGACAGAGGCTCGTCGTGTACCCACCGGGCACGAACACTCGCGAACGGCGGCTGCTGATGGCTCACCGGCAGTGGCCCGTCTACGGCGGACTTGCGTCGCTCGCGGTCGCGCTGGTGCTGTCGCCGGCGACGCCCGGCCTCGCGCTCGCCGGGATGCTCGGACTCTACGTCGTCGGTTTCGCGGTGCTCTCCCGTCTGACGCGCCGGCTGAGGCAGGCGTGCCGGAGCGTGCAGTCGTCGACGGTGATGCTGGGCGGGACGATCCGGATGCTCGGCGAACCGCGGATCCTCGACGCGTGCCTCGTCTCCCTGACGGTGCTCGAGGGGAGACGGGACGATGGAGAGATCGGCGAAGCCGAATTCGAGCTCGGCTGGGGCGAGGTCTACGAAGCGCTGGGTGCACGCACCGTCCGTTAAGACGGAATCCACCTGTCGGTTACCGGTCTCTCGGGAGTAATGTCCGATCCATGGGAGACCGGACGGACCGAGCCCGCGCCTGGCGCGGCATCGTGTTCGGCGCCGTCTTCGCGGTTCTCACGCTCGTGGCCACCGCAGCGCTCGCAGTCGCCATTCCGACGCAGGGAGAGAATCCGCACGCCTGGGGCGTGATCGGCTTCGGCATCCTGACCCTCATCGTGTGCGTGCGGCTGGCGCTGCGCAACTGGCGCCGGATGCGGCACTACCGTGGCGACGATTTACCGAGAGTTCACTGAGCGGAAAATACCATCCGTCCGGTTGCTGCTAGTGTCTCTGACACCGAGGCGCCGACGCGGAGGCCGTCATCACGGGGGTTATGACGGCTCGTCGGCGCCTCGTTCTTCGTCTCGCCCGTTCTTCGTCGCCGTCTCGCTTCGTCGCCGCTCCGCGTCATCCGACTCCCCTCAAAGGCCGGGCGCGAGTCCTGACGTCCACGGGGCCTCTGTTCCCGCCGAAACGGTCGACGTGATCGCTCACGAAGGACAGGCTCAACGTAGAGTCGTCACCAGGGAAAAGGGACGCGAATAGGTGTGAATAGACTAGCCAGAGTGAATTGATTCGATCTATTCCGGCAAAGACGCAAAAGCGCTTGTTGGCGACCGAAAAGTACCTCTTGTGAAAGCGGAGTATGAGATCTATGGACGACACGGCTGACGGCACCGCAAAGGAGAGGGTTCGTGGGGCCAAAGGTGGCTGGAAGCGGGTTGTGCGGGACACTGTCGTCGTCTTTGTCGTCGCGGTCCTTGCGTCGATGGCCATCAAGGGCTTCGTCATCAGAAGTTTCTACATCCCGTCGGCATCGATGAACGGCACACTCCAGGTCAATGACAGAGTCGTGGTCAACCAGCTGGAGCCGCGTCTAGTGCAGGTGTCTCGTGGGGACGTGATCGTGTTCAGCGATCCCGGCGCCTGGCTTCCGCGGAAAGTCGACGACTCCGGCCGAAACGCACTGGAAGGCGCATTGCATTGGGTTGGCGTCGAAACCGGCCTCGTTCCGCCCGATTCCGACCAATATCTGATCAAGCGGGTGATCGGGTTGCCGGGCGACAGAGTGAAGTGCTGCAACGCGGTTGGCCAGATCAGCGTCAACGGGTCCGCTCTGAAGGAGCCGTACCTTCAGCTGCCGCCAGGAGAGACTGCCGCATCCGGTGTGCGATTCGACGTGACCGTCCCCGAAGAGTCGGTATGGGTCATGGGTGACAATCGTTTCGCTTCAGCCGATAGCCGCGCCCACGCGCAAACGCCGTCCAAAGGCTTTGTCCCCTACCCGAACATCGTGGGGAGGGCATTTGCGATTACTTGGCCGCTCGCGCGTATCTCCTGGCTGGACAACCACGGCTCAGTATTCGCTGAAGCGGGCCGCTCACTCCGGCCACGAATGCGCCTTGCTGCGTTCTATTGAGCGCTTTTTACGCTACTATTCCCGTGCCCAATGGGGGCCTGAATTGGAGTGTACTAATGAATAAGACAACAAAGACCAAGCTCGGTGTGGCGGCAGTTCTGTGCGCTAGCGTGATCGTTCCTGTTGCTGCTGGCGCGTCAGTCGTGAGCGCCGCCGTGCCGAACATGCATTCGTACTCGACGGAGGCGAAGTGCACCAGTGCGGTGTCGGCTGCTAAGAAGGCCGGTAAGAAGATCGGGCAGAACTGTACGTATGCGGGTCCGATGTTCCTCTGGATGCAGACCGCGTCCGGCCCGTACATCGCTCAGTTCTAGCCAGCATTCCACATGGCGCGCGGCTCGATCTCGTCGGCTGCGCGCCACGTGCTGTGGATTGCGACCACTCCTTTGACTACCTAGAATTGCAAGTAATACACGCTACTCAATGCGTAGTGATTGCGATCGTCGGGCGCCTTTGCTCGAACAAGTCGAGGGTGATGTCACGGTGTCGAAACGACTGATTTACGAGCTACTGGATGATCTTGATCAGCAACCGATTCCGGCAGGCACAGGGGAGACTGTTCGATTCAGCCTCGACGGCGCCACCTACGAGATCGACCTTTCCGATGAGCATGTCGCGAGGCTTCGTGCAGACTTCGAACAGTGGATAGGCGCGGCCCACCGAGTTGAAGCAGCGTCCGGCGACGTGGCGACAACGAAGCACGAGCGACGCATGATCAGGGACTGGGCTCGCGAGCAGGGTCTCGGGGTATCCGAGAAGGGGCAGATCCCGCGCTCCATCATTGAGGAATTTCGGAAAGCGCGTTAGAAGCAGCCGCGAACGCTCTTCCCTGGGACGCGTCGCGAGGTCGGAGCGGCGCCGCTCAGGGGATCAGCAGCACCTTGCCGCCCGGATGCCCGGTCTCGACCAGGCGGTGCGCCTCCGCAACCTCGGCGAGCGGGAACGCCCGAGCGATGTCGATTTGGAACTCGCCTCGGGTGAGCAGGTCGAGCACCACGTCGTACCCCTCGGCGCGTAGCGCTTGCTCCTCCGCCGTGAGCGGGACCGGGCTGCCGCCACCCCAGGCCCGGATGCCCAACCCGGCGGCGCGGGCTCCGGCAACGAGTGTCGCGATGTGCGAGCGGTCGGAGACCAGCTCGAACGATGCGTCGAGAGCATCCTCCGTTCCGGCTACGTCGAGCACCCGGTCGATGCCCGCGGGCGCGACGGCCCGCACGCGATCGACGAGACCCGGTCCGTAGCTGACCGGGATGGCTCCGAGCTCGCGCAGTCGCGCGTGATTCACCTCTGAGGCGGTGGCGATCACCGTGGCGCCCCACCGGTGGGCGAACTGGATGGCCGCCTTTCCGACGCTGCTCGACCCGCTGTGGAGGAGCAGGGTCGTGCCTTCGCCGACCCCGAGCGAACGGAGCGCCTGATAGGCCGTGCTGACGGGAACACCGATCGCCGCGGCGACCTCCCAGGAGACGGCGCCGGGCTTGCGCACCAGCTGGGCGGCGGATGCGGTGAGCTTCGTCGCGTAGGCACCGTGCGCATTGCGCACAACGACCTCGTCGCCGACCGCCCAGCCTCTGACGTCGGCGCCGACCTCGCTCACGATGCCGGCTGCGTCGGATCCGATGCGGCGAGGAGCCGTGATCTCGCCACTTGGCCGCTTACCCGAGCGCACTTTCGCGTCGATCGGATTCACGCCAGCGGCCTTCACGTCGACCACCACGCCGTCTGCCGGCGCTGCCGGGTCCGGCACCTGCACGACTTCGAGCACCTCGGGCCCGCCGAACCGTTCGTACTGCACAACCGTCGCCATGAGCTTCCTTTCGTCTCCCCCCAGTCTGAACCGCACGGGCTCCGCCTCGATTCCCTCCGGGGAGGATGCACGCTGGCGAGTTATCCTCAGGCGTCGCGCCCGCTTCGGAGGTGAGTTGTCGCAAAGTGTCGTTATGAGGCCCGAATCGGGGCGCATAACGACAATTTGCCACAACTCACGAGCTGGGGGTGCGGTCAGAGGGCGAGGGCGAGGGCGGGCTCGGGCTCCGGGTCGCAGGCGAACGACTTGCGGTACTGGGTCGGGGCGATGCCGACCTCCTGCGCGAAGTGGTGGCGGAAGAGTGTCGCACTGCTGAATCCGCACCGCCGCGCGACCTCGTCGATCGGAAGCTCCGTCGTCTCGAGCAGCAGCCGAGCGTGCAGGATGCGCTGCCGAGTGAGCCACTGCATCGGCGACACCCCGGTCTCCGCGACGAAACGACGGGCGAAGCTGCGCGTCGACATGAGTGAGCGCTTGGCCAGCGCGTCCACCGTGTGCGGCGCGTCCAGGCTGTCGGTGAGGTAGTCGAGCAGCTCGCCGAAAGTGTCGCCGGCGATCTCCGGCACGGGGCGCTCGATGTACTGGCGCTGACCGCCGTCGCGTTGCGGCGGAACGACCATGTTGCGGGCGACGGTGTTGGCGAAGGCGCTGCCGAGCTCGCGGCGCACGAGGTACAGGCTGGCGTCGACACCGGCCGAGGTTCCGGCGCTGGTGATGAGGTTTCCGGCGTCGACGAAGAGCACGTCGGGGTCGACGTGGGCCTTCGGGAAACGCCGGGCAAGGGCATCCGCGTACCGCCAATGCGTGGTGACCTCCCGGCCGTCGAGCAGACCGGCCGCGCCCAGCACGAAGGCGCCGGAGCAGACGCTCAGCAGCAGCGCACCCCGGGCGTCGGCGCGGCGGAGCGCTTCGAGCAGTTCCTCCGGGTAGTCGTCCCGGATGCGGGCAGCCGGCACCGCGATCAGGTCGGCGTCTTCCATCGCCTCGAGCCCGAAGGGCGGGATGATCGACGCCCCGGTCGGGTTGGAGAGCGGGACGCCGGGTTCGAGCCCGCACACGCGGAAGTCGAACGGGGGGAGGTTCGCGTAGCTGCGATCGAGTCCGAAGACCTCGCAGACCACGCCGAATTCGAACATCGCGAAGTCGTCGATGAGGGGTACCGCCACGGAGTGGAGCATGGTCCGAGTGTACTGGCGGAATCTTTACGAAGATAGACCCTAGGCCATCTCGTGGCCGAATCTTTTCGAACGTATCGTGAGAGACATGGCAAACGGAATCTGGTTACAAGGAATGGAACACGGGTGGGTCGCCCGCGTGACGAGGTCCGACGTCGTCACGCCGAGCATCCCGCGCCGCCGCCGCTTCACCCTCAGCGAGTGGATGCCGTCGGCGATCCTCGCCCGCGGAGGAACGGTCACACGAGAGAGCGAGCGTGCACTCGGCGACCTCCAGGCCGCACGCGACGCGCGCGAGAGCGGCCGCTGAGCCCCTCAGCATGAACAGGGGCGTCGCGCCAGGGCGCGTCGCCCCTAGAACACGAACATCTGGCCGAGCACGATCACCAGGATCAGGAACACCACGACGACAGCCGCGATGATGCCGACTGTGCGGGCCGACAGCTTGGCGATGCCGAACCCGACGATGAAGGGCAGGGAGAGGCAGAGCAGCGCCAGGATCCACCAGAACGCCTGGTAACCCGCCTGCGACGCGGATTCGAGGCGACCGCCGAACAGCTTCTGCGTTCCGGGGTGGGTGGCATACGCGACGCACACCGACAGCGGGTATGCGATCAGCACGGCCACGATCAGGCCGGCGAACGCACCCCAGAGGCCGCGCTTGTCGCCCAGCTGCAGCGTCGTCTCCTGGTGGGGTCCTTGCTTGCTCTTCGTGCTCATGGGCACAGCATAGCCACACGCCCGTTTCCGGCCCCAGCATTCGTGCCGAAAGCGCGACGGCCCGAACGACCGGCGGGGTCAGCCGGCAGCCACGTCGCCGCGCCAGGCGCCGGTCTCCCAGCCCTGGCTCTCGATGAACTCCTTGAAGTTCTTCAGGTCCTTCTTGATGGCGTGGTCGTCGACCCCGAGCGCAGCGCCCGCCGACTCGAGCAGGCCGGACGGCTTCCAGTCGAGCTGCACCGTCACGCGGCTGGTCGTGTCGGAGAGACGGTGGAACGTGACGACGCCGGCGTGGTCCACGTCGCCGCTGGTGCTGTTCCAGGCGACCCGCTCATCCGGATGCTGTTCGGTGATCACCGCGTCGAACTCGCGTTCGGTGCCGCCGATCGTCACCTTCCAGTGGGTGTGCGTGGCGTCGAGCTGGGTGATGGACTCGACCTCGTCGAGGAAGTGCGGAAACGATTCGAACTGGGTCCACTGGTTGTAGGCGGTGGAGACGGGAACGTCGACGTCCACTGATGCGGTCACGGTTGCCATGAGGGTCCTCCTTCGGTCGGGACGGATGCTTGGGGTGGCATCCGGATGCTCGAGCGGCACCCGGCGCGACGGTAGGCGCGCCCGCCGGATCCCGGGAGGGGGTCGACTTCGGCCGCTGCGGGGGTAGAAGGCGGCGGATCGCCATGCCTGCCGGGAAATGGGGGCTGGACTATTCGGCCCCGGGGCAACAGAATCTCAGACATGAGCGCAGGGGCTCGCGTCATCCGCACCCCTGACCAGCGGTTGCGGATCTTCGTCAGTTCGACCCTCAAGGAGCTCGCGCCCGAACGCCGGGCGGCGCGCGCCGCTGTGGAGCGCCTTCACCTCGCCCCGGTCATGTTCGAGCTGGGCGCCCGGCCGCATCCGCCGCGCGAGCTGTATCGCGCCTACCTCGAACAGTGCGACGTGTTCGTCGGCATCTACTGGGAGCGCTACGGCTGGGTCGCACCCGACGAGGAGGTCTCGGGTCTGGAGGACGAGTACAACCTGTGCCCGGTCGAACTTCCGCGCCTGCTCTACATCAAGGACCCCGCCGAGAACCGCGAGCCGCGGCTGAAGGTGCTCCTCGACCGCATCCGGGCCGACGACCGGACCTCGTTCAAGTACTTCGAGTCGGCCGAGGAGCTCGCGGTGCTGCTCGAATCCGACCTGGCGACCCTGCTCGCCGAGCGCTTCGAGTTGAGTCGCGCGCAGAGCGCCGAGCCCCCGGCCGCCCCTGCGGACAGAGAGGGCGCCCTGCCCGCGCCGCTCACCGAGCTGATCGGGCGGGAGAGGGAGCTCGCCGATCTCGAACGGATGCTCGCGGGGGGCACGCGCCTGGTGACGATCACCGGGCCGGGCGGCATCGGCAAGAGCCGACTCTCCATCGCCGCCGCCAAGGCCCTGGCGCCGCGGTTCCCCGACGGCGCGGTCTTCATCGACCTCTCCGCGGTGCACGATGCGGCGACTGTGCCGAACACCGTGGCCCAGACGATCGGCGTGCGCGACACCGGTGACGTCCCGATCACGGAGAAGCTGGTGACCGCCCTGCGCGACCGCCGGATGCTCCTGGTCCTCGACAACTTCGAGCAGGTCCTGGATGCCGCGCCGTCCCTGTCGGCGCTGCTCAGCGCGGCGCCCGGCGTGTCCGTGATCGTGACCAGCCGATCGCTGCTGCATATCGGCGGCGAGCACAGTTTCGCCCTCGGGCCGCTGGTGGGGGAGCCCGCGACCGCCCTCTTCGTCGAGCGTGCGCATGCGGTGAAGCCGGACTTCGAGATCACGACCGAGAACGCCGAGGCCGTGGTGCGCATCTGCGAGGCGCTCGACGGCGTCCCTCTGGCGCTGGAACTCGCGGCAGCGCGCATCCGGGTGCTCTCGGCGCCGGAACTGCTCGAACGCCTCGACCGCAGGCTGTCCCTGCTGGTGGGCGGGGCGCGCGATCTTCCGCAGCGTCAGCGGACACTGCGCAGCACGATCGAATGGAGCACGCAGCTGCTCAGCGAGACCGAGCGCCGCCTGCTCGCGTGCCTCGGTGTGTTCGAGGGAGGCTTCACTCTGGAGGCGGCCGAATTCGTGGTCGACGCAGCCGCCCGGGACGAGGGGGCAGCGGTCGACACCCTCGGCGACATCGCCGCGCTGGTCGACAGCAGCCTGCTGAGCCAGCAGGACACCAGCGACCGGCCCCGCTTCACCATGCTGGCGACCGTCCGCGAGTACGCGCTCGAGCAGCTGACCCAGCAGGGTGGTCTCGAGGGCATGCGCGAGCTGCACGCCCGGTACTACCTTCAGCTCGGCGACCGGGTCGAACTCGAACTCGAAGGCGCGCAACAGCGCGATTGGGTGCGGCGGCTCGACGAGGAGAGCGACAACCTGCGCGCCGTCATCCGGTACCTCCTCGACAGGCGGGACTGGGGTCGCGCAGCGCACCTCGCGTGGGCGCTCTACGTCTACTGGTGGGTCGCGGGCCACCTCGGCGAGGTGCGCGGCTGGATGCAGGAGGTGCTCTCATCCGGTGACGAGCTCGACCATCTCACGCGCGCTCTGGCCCTCTACTTCACCCTGACCATCGGGTTCTGGCAGGTCCCCGACAGGGAGATCGTCGCGGGGCTGACCGAGAGCGCCGAGCTCTTCCACCGCGTGGACGAGCAGTCCGGCGAAGCGCTGGCGCTGATCTCCCTGAGTCTCGTCCTGCTCGCTGCGGAGAAGCCCGACACCGAACGAGCCGACGACGCGATGGAGGCCAGTCTGGGGCTGTTCCGCGCCAGCGGAGACGCCTGGGGCGAGTCACTGGCGCTGGTGATGCTCGGCCGGGTCGCCCTGCTCCGGCAGCATGTGCACCGGGGGCTCAACCGCTTCGAGGAGAGTCTGGTGCTAGCCCGCAGTCAGGGTGACGAGCTGGGCGAGACCATCGCGCTCCACCACCGGGGCTGGGCGCGCCTGCTCATCGGTGAGGTCGCGGATGCCGCCGGCGACTTCTCGCAGTGCCTCGCGATCTCTGCACGCCTCGGTCACGTCGAAGGGATCGCGTATGCCCTCGAGGGCATGGTGGCGGTCGCCGCCCTGGCCGGAGACGTGAACCGGGCCGGCCGTCTGCTCGGGGCGTCGCGTTCGCTCCGAGAGCGCAGCGGTGAGAACAACGCCGCGGCGTTCTCGTTCCATCAGAGGTACGTCGACCAGCTCGCGGCGTCCGGCGCACGCGAAGCCCTCGACGTGGCGATCGGTCAGGGGCGCACACTGACCGTCGAGGAGGTCGTCGCCGAAGCCCAGCAGCAGCCGGTGCCGGCCGAAACCCGGCCGGAGGCGACGCCATGACGGACGGGGCGCCGACGCACCGCGCCACGACGGACGGCGCCCGGACCGACCGGGTCCTGCCCTACACGCGAGCGGTCGGGGCGTTCATCATCCCGTTCCTCGTGGCGGCCTGGGGCATCCTGTATCTGTTCCCGGCCAACACCGACACCCTGTTCGCCTGGACCATCCTTCCGCCCGTGACGGCGATGTTCCTCGGCAGTGCGTATCTCGGCGGTATCTGGTTCTTCGTGCAGGTCGTGCGGCCCAATCAGTGGCATGCCGTGCGCTGGGGGTTCCCGGCCGTGCTCGTGTTCTCCACGCTGCTCGCCACCGCGACCTTCCTGCACTGGGTCAAATTCCACTTCGGGCATATCTCGTTCATCGTCTGGGTGACGCTGTACGTGATCACGCCGTTCCTCGTGCTCGCGGCGATGATCGTGAACCGTCGCGAAGACCCGCGCGTGCCCGACGACCGCGACGTCGTGGTCCCGGCCTGGGTGCGCATCCTGCTCGCCGTCGTGGGGCTCGCCGCTCTGGCGTGCGGCCTGTTCCTCTTCGTCGTGCCCCAGGTCGCGATCGACGTCTGGGGCTGGCCGCTCACGCCGCTGACCGCGCGGGTGGCCGGCGCGATCCTGACCCTGCCGGGCATGGTGAACGTCTGGATGCTCGGCGACAGCCGCTGGTCCGCCTTCCGGCAGGTCTTCCAGGCTCAGCTCGCCAGCCTCGTCTGCATCACGCTCGCGCTGACGCTGCGCAACGGCGAGCTGCTCTGGAGCCGGTCGGCGGCGCCCCTCTTCGTCGCGGGCATCGCCGGATCGCTCGTCGCCTACGCCGCGCTCTACCTCTGGCTCGAGCTCCGCCTGCGCCGCGCAGCGGCGCCGGTCGCGACCTAGTCGACGCCGCGTTCGCGGACGGCTACCCGACCCCGCGTTCGCGGACGGCTACTCGGCGGTGAGGTCGAGGATCCGCACGGGGAACGCGGTGAACGCGGTCGACGGGATCGGGTCGAACACGTCGCGATGCCACAGTCCGTCGTTGTGGCGGACGAGGATGTCGCCGCGGCCGGGCTGACCGGGGTACGGGGCGAGGATGCGGCTGCCGGCCGGCAGGAGTTCGAGCTCGCTGGTCGTGTGTGCTTCAGCGATCGGTGGCATCGAGTCGAACGCGATGCCGAGAGTGTTGGTCATAGTCATGGTGGTGCTTCTTTCACGTCGTTGCTGGTCCCGCCTCACGCGACAGCGCGTGCTCACGGCGAGGCGCCCTGGGGGCGGCTCCGCGTGTGCGGCGGGGCGGACGGAGTGTCCGCGGCTGGTGGACGTCTGCTGTTCTGGGCGACGAAAACGATGATCGTCGAAGCCTGCAGAACGGAACGTTCCTCCTCACCCTAACAGTCCTGGCTCGGAAATCATTCCGATCGGCGCTACGGCCGGTCGACCCGACCCGCCTGTTCCAGGCCGGCGAACCAGGCGGTGCGCTCGGCGACATCGCGCGCGGCGACCGGCAGCCGGGCGAGCCGCAGTTCGACGCCGCGTCCCGCGAGTTCGCGGTCGAGGTCCTCCAGCGTCTCGAGCACCGTGAACGAGATCTCCTGCAGCACCGCCATGTCGAGCACCAGGATGCGCAGGTCGGGCACGGTGTCGGCTTCGGCGAGCACGGCCTGCTCGGTCGCCAGAACGTTCGCCGTATAAAGAGGAGCGAGCAGTGTCACGGTGAGCACGCCATCCGGGCGCGTCGAGGCCGCGATGCGCGGCTTGTTGAGTGCCGCCAGCACAAGGATGAGCGTGAGCACGACGCCGGCCGCCACCGCCACCAGCAGCCCGGCGGTCAGACCGACGATCGCCGTCACCATCGCCACCCAGAAGTCTCGCCGGCTGATGCGCCAGAGCCGGGCGAGGGTGCGCACGTCGATCAGCCCGATGACCGCCACGAACACCAGGGCGGCGAGCGTGGCCTGGGGGAGCAGGCTGATGACCGGTCCGAGGAACAGTCCCACGAGCACCGCCAGCGCAACGGTCACGATCCCCGCCAGTTGCGACCGCGCGCCCGCGTCCCGGTTCACCGCGCTCTGCGAGAAGCCGCCCGCGGCCGGCAGGGTCTGGAAGAACCCGCCGATCAGGTTGGCGCCGGCCGTGGCAAGCAGCTCCTGGTTGCTGTCGATCGGGTGGTCGCCCGGCTTCCGGATGCCCCGCGCCACCGCACTCGACTCCAGGAAGGCCATGACCGAGATCGCGAACGCCCCCGGGAGCAGCGCGAAGATGTGGTCGAACGTCGGCAGGGCGGGCAGGGGGAAGCCCCCGGGCACCGGCGGGATGCGCGCGATCCCTGCCTCTGTGCCGGCGAAGGCGCCGAAGGCCACGAGCAGGATGCCCGCCGCGACCACGATCAACGCCGCCGGCGCCCGGGGGAGGAACCGTTTGAACAGCAGCAGCACGGCGATCGATCCGACGGAGAGAAGGATGGTCGGCAGGTTCGCCGCCGGCAAAGCCTCGATCGCCGCGACGATCGAGCGGATGAACCCGTGCCCGGTCGGCTCCGCCGTCTCGCCGAGCAGCTTGGGCAGCTGGCCGACGGCCACGGTCGCGCCGACGCCGACCTGGATTCCCAGGAGTGTCGGGCGGTTGATGATTTCCACCAGCGAGCCGAGCCGGAGCAGCCGCGCCACCAGCAGGGTGGCACCGACGAGCAGCGTGAGCGTCACCAGGTCGCGCGGGATGTCGTCGGACTGCGAGGCGACTCCGGCGGACACCAGGGTGGTGGCCGTGAGGGTGGCGATGGTCGACGTGGTCGAGACGCTCATCGCCCGCGAGCCGCCGAGCATCGCGTAGACGAACATCGGCACGATGCAGGTGTACAGACCGGCCTGCACCGGCAGCTCGGCGATGGTCGCGTAGGCCATCGCCTGGGGGATGACCACGGCGCCGGCCGAGGCGCCGGCGAGGATGTCCCTCCCGAGCCAGCGGCGCTGATATCCGGCCAGCGTCGGAAAGAGCGGTATCGGGCGACGCCGTGGGGTCGCCGTGCTCATCCGGACGCCGAGTCGACGGAGGGGAACACCTCGGACCAGTCGTCGCGCACGCTGACGACCTGCCAGCCCCGGATGCCCGCTGCCGCGAGAGCCTTCTCGGCGCCGCCGTCGTACGGTGCGTCGCCCCTTCCGGTGTCGTCGTCGTGGTGCACGAGCATCCGGAGCCCGCTCGCGTAGTTCAGCATCTCCAGGTCGCCGTTCGAGTTGCCGACCGCGAGCACCGGGCGGCGGCCGACGCGGCTCCAGATCCGCACCGGCTTGTCGGGGCCGTCGTCCATGAAGGAGAACGCGTTGCCGTATCGCACTTGGTTGGCCGCCTCGTCGTAGGTCAGGCCGACGGCCGAGCCGATGACCCGCTCGGCCGGGATGCCGTAGTAGTCGGACGACATCGGCCGCATGAAGTCGCGGTCGCCTCCTGACACGATGTAGCTGGTGAATCCGTTGACCTCGAGGTGGCGCAGCAGTTCGATCATCGGCTTGTAGACGGCGCCGGAGTACGACCGGCCGAGGGTCAGATGCTTGGCGTCGCGGTAGAAGGCGGACACAGCGGCCTGGTAGTCCTCGACGCTCTCGTCCGACGTCGTGGCGAGGATGGCCCCGACCATCGTGTTCAGATCGCTGTCGTCGCCGTCGTAGTGCTTCTCGATCGCCCGGCCCAGCCACGCCAGGTCGTTCGTCACCGCCGCCTTGTACGGCTGCCGCTCGGCGAGCGTCGGATCCGCAGTCGCTGCGGCCACCCATCGCATCACGATGAAGTGGAGCTCCGTCGGCATCGGCTTCTCGGTCCAGAGGGTCCCGTCGTTGTCGAAGACCGCGACGCGCTCGGCCGGAGGCAGGGCGTCCGGCCCGTTCGCGCACGAGTCGATGAAGTCGAGGATGGCGCTCGTGGTCGCGGTCTCACGCCACGACGGCAGCGAGGCGGTCACTCTACTGCCTCGTCATCGCGATCTGCATCCGGTGCTCGGGGTCGATCAGGTGGTCATGGTTGTCGTCGCCGACGTCGATCCTGATCCAGGAGATCTTTCCGCTGAAGGCGTTGCCCGTGGGCCCGTAGTCGCTGGAGACCGGCGAGGCGAGGTCTTCGCCGATGTCGACGGTCTCGTCCATCGAGAAGAAGAAGGGGAGGGTGCGTTCGACGCGCCCCTCGGCGACCGTCTGCCCGGCGTCGGCGACCGTGACCACGCCTCCCTTGCCGATCCCGCCGCCGTCGTAGTCGAAGTGCACCGCGAGCTCGTGGTCGCCCGGCTGCAGCGCCGCATCAGCCCGCGTGAAGTCGGTCTTGATGCCCATGATGTTGTAGGCGAAGGCCGGCTTGCAGTCGGTGAGATAGAACGACCAGCCGCCGTAGCTGCCGCCCTGCGCGATGAGCACACCGTTCGCGCCGCCGTCCGGCACTGTGATCGCCGCGGTCACCGTGAACGACTTGTTCTTGACGTTCACCACCGAGTTCTCGCTGAGCCGTTTCATGCCGGGGTAGAACGTCTGCGACGTGCCCTGCACCAGAGCCGGACGGCCGGCGATCTCCTCGTTGAAACGCTCGGCGGAGCGGATGTCGAGCGGCAGCACGTTGAAGCGGGCGGCCTGGATGAGGAACAGCCTCTGCAGCTCGGCGAGCTTCTCCGGCTGCTCGGCGGCGAGGTCGTGCGACTGGGTCCAGTCCTCCTCGACGTTGTACAGCTCCCACACGTCTTCGTCGAGGCCGTGGTCGGAGGCCAGCCAGGGCTTCTTGTGCAGTGCGACGGCGGTCCATCCCTTGTGGAAGATCGCGCGGTTGCCGAGCATTTCGAAGTACTGGGTGGTGTGCTCCTCCACGGCATCCGCCGCCTCGAAGCTGTAGTTCATCGGCGTGCCCTCGTAGGGCCGCTGGGTCACACCGTGCACGGTCGCCGGCTCCGGGATGCCCGCAGCGGCCAGCACCGTCGGCGCCACGTCGATCACGTGCGCGAACTGGTGGCGGATCTCCCCCTGCGCGGCGATGCCGTTCGGCCACGACACGATCGTGCCGTTTCGGGTGCCGCCCCAGTGACTCGCCACCTGCTTCGTCCACTGGTAGGGCGTGTCCATCGCGTGCGCCCAGCCGATGGCGTAGTGGTTGTAGGAGCGGGGCGTGCCCAGATCGTCCTTGTGCGCGATCTTGTACGCGTCGTCCTCCATCTCCGTCATGTGGTTGATCGTGAACGCCTCGTTGGTCGTGCCCGTCATCGTGCCTTCGGCAGACGCACCGTTGTCGCCGATGATCACGTAGACGAGGGTGTCGTCGAGTTCGCCGAGCTCCTCGAGCGCGTCGAGGAGGAGGCCGACGTGGTGGTCCGCGTACTCCAGGTAGCCCGCGTACACCTCCATCTGGCGGGCCAGCACCGGCTTGATCTCGTCGCTCATCTCGTTCCAGGCCGGGATGCCGTCGCTGCGCGTCGTCAGCGTCGCGTCCGCGGGGACGACGCCGAGCGCCTTCTGGCGGGCGAACGTCTCTTCGCGCAGAGCATCCCAGCCCTGGTCGAAGGCGCCGGCGTACTTGTCGGCCCACTCGGGCGGCACGTGGTGCGGCGCATGCGTCGCGCCCGGAGCGAAGTAGGTGAAGAACGGCTTGTCGGGCGCGAGCGACTTCTGCTGCTTGGTCCAGACGATGGCCTTCTCGGTCATATCGGCCATGAAGTGGTAACCCTCTTCGGGGGTTCCCCACGGTTCGACCGGCGTGGTTCCCTCATAGATCGCGGGGTACCACTGGTTGGTCTCGCCGCCGATGAACCCGTAGAAGTACTCGAAACCGCCTCCGGGCGTCGGCCAGTGATCGAAGGGTCCGACGGCGCTGGTCTCCCAGACGGGCACCTCGTGGCATTTGCCGAACTGGGCCGTGCTGTAGCCGTTGAGTCGCAGCGTCTCCGCGAGCGGAGCGCAGTTGTTGGGCCGCAGCGAGTTGTAGCCGGGTGCACTGGTGGCGATCTCGGTGATGCCGCCCATCCCGACGGTGTGGTGGTTGCGGCCCGAGAGCAGGGCGGCGCGGGTGGGGGAGCAGAGCGCGGTCGTGTGGAACCGCGTGTACTTGAGTCCCTGGGCGGCGACGCGCTCGAAGTTGGGGGTGTGGACGGGTCCGCCGAAAGCACTCGACGCCCCGAAGCCGGTGTCGTCGATGAGGACGACCAGCACGTTAGGAGCGTCGGACGGCGGGAGCAGTCGCTTGATCGGCGGGTAGTGCGTGTCCGGATCCGTGGCGTCGTATGTGACTGTCCCCGTATACGCCAGATCCGGAATCGGCAGCGTCGACCGCTGTACCGAATCGTGCTCATTCTCCATGATCGTCCCCTCCATCATCGGTAATGTGCCTTGGTTCCCGACCCTATCCAAGAGACCGGATCGCAGGTAGTGGGTCTAGACGCAGCGATCCGCCGCACGATACATTCGGCCCATCCCGGGTATCAGGCCCGGGGGCACGGAGGGGACACAACATGTCTTTTTGGGACAACTTATGGAACATCATCTGGCTGTTCTTCTGGAGCTTCGCATTCATCGCATACCTGTTCGCCCTGTTCGCCATCATCGGCGACCTCTTCCGCGACCGTAGGCTCAACGGCTGGTGGAAGGCGGTCTGGATCATCTTCCTGATCTTCGTCCCCTTCCTCACCGCACTGGTCTACCTGATCGCCCGCGGCCCGGGCATGGCGGAGCGCAGCCAGAAGGAGGCGCGCCAGGTCCAGACCGCGACCGACCAGTACATCCGCACCGTCGCCAGCGCGAGCCCCGCAGACGAGATCGCCAAGGCAAAGGGTCTGCTCGACTCAGGCACGATCACGCCGGAGGAGTTCGCGCAGCTCAAGGCCCGAGCACTCTCGCACACGGCGACCGCTCCGGCCGCACCGGCCGCACCCGCAGCACCGACCCCACCCACCGCGTGATCACACACGTCGTCTGACATGACGTGACGTGACCGATCAGCACGCCGGAACGCCGGCGCCGTCTTCCGAGGCGGCGCCGGCGCACCTGTCGAGAATCCGCCCGCTCGCCGGGCTCACCGGCCGCAACGCGTTCCGCGAGATCCTCGCGGGCATCACGCTGCTCGCCATCGCCGTCCCGCTCAACATCGGCTACGCCCAGATCGCCGGGCTTCCTGCAACGGCGGGTCTCTACGCGCTCGTCGTCCCGTCGATCCTCTACGCGCTCACGGTGTCGTCGCGTCAGCTCGTGGCGTCTCCGGATGCGGCTGCCGCGGCCCTCGTCGCGTCCTCGCTCGGCGGCCTCGCGGTCGCGGGCGCCAAGGACTACATCACTCTCGCCCTGGCCCAGGCGCTGATCGGCGGGGTGCTGTTCCTCCTGTGCGCCTTCTTCAAGCTCGGGTTCCTCGCCGACTTCCTGTCGAAGCCCATCCTGATCGGGTTCGTCGGCGGCCTCGCCCTCGACATCCTGGTCAGCCAGGTCGCGAAGATGCTCGGAGTCTCGATCGACAGCGGCGGCGGGTTCGTCGACAAGGTCATCGGTCTCTTCAGCGGACTGGGCACGCTCAACGTCTGGTCGCTGCTGATCTCGCTCGGAGCGCTCGCCGTGCTGCTCGTCGGCCGTCGGCTCGCGCGGGCCGTGCCGTGGGCGCTCGTCGTCCTCATCGCCGCGACGATCGTCGTGATCCTGACCGGCGCCGAGAAGGCGGGAGTCGCTGTTCTCGGCAAAGTCGAGGCGGGCCCGCCCACGTTCACCTGGCCGGTCGTCGACTGGGTGACGTGGCTCCAACTCATCCCGTCGGCCATCGCGCTCACGCTGGTGACCATGGGCGAGGGTCTGCTCGTCTCCCGCTCGTACGGCGAGAAGCGCGGCTACCCCACGCGACCGAACCGCGAGCTGTTCGCCTTCGGCCTCTCCAACCTGGGCGCCGGAGTGACGGGCGCCTTCACGGTCGGCGCGTCCACCTCCCGCACCGCAGCGATGGACCAGGCCGGCTCGCGCACCCAGCTGCCGAGCATCATCACCGCGGCGGGAACGCTGGCGCTGCTGGTGTTCGGCACGACGCTGCTCGAGCACATCCCGTCGCCCGCCATCGGCGCGATCGTCGCCGTCGCCGTGGTGCCTCTGCTGGGCATCCCGGATCTCGTCTCGCTCTGGAGGCAGGATGGATTCGAGTTCGCCATCGCTGTGGCCTGCTTCCTCGGCTCGCTGCTGCTCGGGCCGATCGCCGGCATCTTCATCGCCTTCATTCTCGCCGTGATCAATGTCACGCGCCGGGCGGCGAACCCCGCGATCGACACGCTCGCCGACGACGGCGACCCCCAGGACTCGCTGCTCGAGGCGGCCGAGCCCGGCCGGCCGACCGCTCCGGGAGTGGTGGTCATCCGGCTGGCGGCGCCGCTGTTCTTCGCCAACAGCTCGAACTTCGAGCTGGCGGTCAAGCGTGCGGTGCGGGCGACGGACGCGAAGCACGTCGTGCTCGACATGGAGGCGGTGACGGATGTGGACGTCACCGGTGCGGAGTCCTTCCGTGGCCTCCGCGGTTGGCTCGGCGGGCGAGGCGTCGACCTCGGGCTCAGCCGACTGCGGCCCGGCCTTCGCGACCGGCTGGAGCACCTCGAGCTCATCGACGGGGTGTCGATCTACGACACCAACCGCACCGCGCTCGTCGCCCTCGCGCCGCCCGCCGCGCCCCCGCTCCGCTGAGCCGGTCGTCGAGGGGTGGCCAACGCATCCCTCATCCGCGCATTTGGATGCGTTCGCCACCCCTCGACGGCAGTGAGGTGGACGGCGCGGCGTGATCGGTAGCCTGGAGCCGTGATCATCGTCGTGGGTACGGGAGTGGCAGGGGCGAGCACGGCGTTCGCCCTCGCGAGGCGAGGGGCCGAGGTCGGGTTGGTGGACGCCGCCCTGACCGGCCAGGCGACCGCCGCCGGTGCAGGCATCATCCTGCCCTGGAGCACGTCGGCCGAGGGGGAGTTCTACGAGCTCTACGCCGCCGGCGCCGCCTATTACCCGCAGCTCATCGAGCGGCTCGCCGCCGAGGGAGTCACCGACATCGGCTACCGGCGCAGCGGCGGAATCGTGGTCAACGAGGACGCCGCCGTGCTCGAGATGGTCGAGACGCGGGTCCGCGGCCGGCTCGGCTCGGGCGTGTCGCGGCTGAGCAACGGCGACGCCCGGGAGCTGTTCCCGCCGCTGGCGCCGAACCTCGACGCCGTGCACATCGAGGCGGGCGCACGTGTCGACGGCCGCACCCTCCGCGACGGGCTCATCGCCGGCGCCGTGCGATTCGGGGCCCGGATGCTCGGCAGCGCCGCCGAACTGCGCAGCGCCGAACAGCGCCCCGCCGACCGTCGGGGCTGGTCCCTCCTGGTCGACGGTGCAGAGGCCGGCGCGGATGCCGTCGTGCTCGCGACCGGCGCCTGGACCAATCGCATCCTCGAGCCGCTCGGTCGTAGCGTGCCCGTGCAGCCGCAGCGCGGCCAGATCACGCATCTGCGGATCGAAGGCGTGGAGACCGGCGGCTGGCCGTCCGTGCATCCGGTCGGCGATCACTACCTCGTGGCGTTCGACGGCGGCCGGATCGCCGCCGGAGCGACCCGGGAGACCGGCAGCGGCTTCGACGCGCGGGTGACCGCCGCCGGGCAGAAGCACGTGCTCGACCGTGCTCTCGCCCTCGCCCCGGGACTCGCCGACGCCACCTTCATCGAGACGCGCGTGGGGCTGCGTCCGCTTCCCGACCATGAGCTGCCGACGGTCGGCCCACTCGACGGTCTCGACGGCCTGTTCGTGAACGCGGGCTTCGGAGCGGGCGGGCTCACGATGGGGCCGCTGGCCGGCGAGCGACTGGCCGACCGGATGCTCGGCTGACGCCGTTCGGGCGCACGGCTGTGCACGTTCGAGAGATCTTCGGCGTGCCGGTTGACCGACCGGTCTGCCTCATTGTTTGCTTAAGGAGTCACCGGTGTATCCGTTGCACGGAGCTAGGGGCCGTCACTGCGGCACCGGCGTCTTACCCGATGTCGTGTGGGAATGGCGGACAGCCGTTCCCACACGTCCCGGGTCGCGTCCATCCGGCCGGTCTCAGGCCCCGGGAAGTTCGAGGACGACCTTGTGCCGGGCATCCGGATGCTCGGCCCGCTCGTACGCCGACCGCACCTCCTCGAACGGGTACACGTCGGCGGCGAAGGGTGTCAGCGCTCCGGTCGCGATGGCCGCGAGTTCCGTCTGCAGCACGCGACGGTAGGCGTTGCGCTGGGTCGCGATGAACAGCGGAACGGAGCACAGCAGTTCGCGGGGGCGACCCGAGCGCCGGGCGACGGTGGTGAGGCCGCCGACCGCGGTGTCGCGTCGCTCGCGTCCCGCGCGGCCCGTGTACGCAGTGCGCACGAGCGTGCCGTGGCGCGCGACGGCCTCCCGCACCGTCTGCGACCCGGTGTGGTCGATGGCAGCGTCCGCGCCAACGCTCGTCGCATCGCGGACCTGTCGCGGCCAATCCGGGTCGGCGTAGTCGAAGTAGCGCGTGTCGGGGGTTGCCCCGGCGTTCTGCGCCTCGGCGGCGGAGCGGGCGGAGGCGGTGCCGAGCACCTCCAGGCCGGCGCGCCGCGCCTGCTGGGCCGCGAACGATCCGACCGCACCGGTCACGCCCTGGATGAGGAGCCGACCGCCCGCGGGAACGGCCGCCAGGCGGAGCGCGAGGGCGGCGGTCACCAGGTCGAGCGGTGCCGTGGCCGCGACGGCGGAGGGAAGGGCATCCGGAACCAGGACGAGGAGAGTGGGATCGACCACGAGGTGGGTCGCGTGGGTGCGCATCCGGGGGAGGCAGCCCGCGACCCGCGCGCCCGGGTGGAGACCGAGGCGGTCGGCGGTTGCGCTGCCGCTCTCGATGACGCCGACGAAGTCGTAACCGGGGGTGAAGCCGGCGCGCGGCTGCAGCAGGTAGCCTCCGCGCCGGGCCAGGACGTCGGTGCTGCCGACCGACGCGTGCGTGACGCGCACCGTCACTGCGCCGCCGCGCGGACGCGGGAGCTCGAACGGCACCGTGTCGATGTTCTCCGGGCCGCCGAACCGGCTCACTCGTGCGCGGATGCCTGTCGTCATTTCGCTCCACATTCCGTAACATGTCATCTAATTGCATCGTCAGGATACAACACATGTCACCTAAATCAACCTCGACCGCGGCGGCGATCGAGCTCGCCTACCAGGTCAAGGCGCTCGTGCCCGAACTCAACGCCGCTCTGACCAAGGCGTTCCACCCCCTCGGCCTCAGCTGCGTGCAGGCGGACGCGCTCATGGCCCTTGCGCGCATCCAACCGGTCAGACTCAAAGAGCTGGCGGCGGTCCTCGTCGCCGAATCCGGGCATCCGAGCCGCCTGCTCGCACGCCTCGAAGAGCGCGGACTCGTGCGGCGCGACCCGTCACCCACCGACGGGCGGGCGGTGCTGCTCTCCCTGACGGCGGACGGCGAACGGCTGGCCGCGCTCGCCGAGGACGCTCGGCGCCCACTGGTCGCGGAGGTCGCACGGGTGGCCGGGGACGAGGAGCTGCGCCAGGCGATCGAGCTGATCACGCGCATCCGGAGCCTGGTGGACTGAGCGCCGCCGACGACGTCAGCCGGCGCGGCGCTGCAGCAGGCCCGACCGCTCGGGGTGCGCCTCGAACCAGTCGGCGACGTACCAGCACATCGGCACGATCCGCAGTTCGGTGTTCGCCTCGATGTCGTTCACGGCGAACTCGACCAGCTGGGCGGCGAGGCCGCGGCCACGCTGCGCCGGCACCGTGAAAGCACGCGTGAGAGAGATCGCGTTGCCCAGGATGCTGTAGTCGAGGACACCGGCCAGCGCGCCGTCGATGTGCATCGCGTAGCGGCTCGCATCCGTCTCGTTGCTGAACTCCGTGCTCATGGGGCCATCGTACGTCTGTCGCGCCGGAGTGCAACCCGAGGTAATGTGAACGCGTGGGATCCCGACCCGCACCCAGGGACCCCGTGCGTCACATCCGCGTTCCCGAGCTGCAGCAGGCGAGGCCGCGCCCGACGACCGTCGGAGCGCGAACCGAGACCCTGGAGCTGTTGTGAGCATCGCCTCCCCGTTGCCCTCCCTGTCGCCCGCGCACGAAGCGCTTCTCTCCCAAGTCCCGATCCGAGAGCACTCGGTCATCGACATCGAGGTCGTGCGGTACGAGCACGAGGGCCTTGCGCTCGAGGGGTACCTCGCCCGCGATGTTCAGGCCGACGAGCGCCGGCCCGCCGTGCTGATCCTGCACGACTGGGGCGGGGTCGGCGACACGGTCCGGATGCGCGCCCAGATGCTCGCCCGGCTCGGCTACGTCGCCTTCGCAGCCGACCTCTACGGCGCCGGCGTGCGACCGACGGGCGACGCCGCGCCGGTGGAGGCGCAGAAGTACTATCGTGACCTTCCACTGTTGCGCTCGCGGGTGGCGGCCGGTTTCACGCACCTGCTCCAGCATCCGGCAGTCGACCCGGCCCGCCTGGCGGTGATCGGCTACTGCTTCGGAGGCATGGCCGCGCTCGAGTTCGCCCGCACCGGTGCGCCGGCGCGTGGCGTGGTCTCGTTCCACGGTGGGCTCATCACGCACGACCCGAGCGACGCCGGCGCGATCGCTGCCTCGCTTCTCGTGCTGACGGGCGCGGCCGACCCGTCGGTGCCGGATGAGGCGGTCGTCTCGTTCGAGAACGAACTGCGGGCGGCCCCCCACCTCGACTGGCAGGTGACCACATATTCGGGCGCCCCGCACGCGTTCACCATCCCGGGGATCGACCGGTACCGTCCGCTCGCGGACGCCCGCAGCTGGCGCGCGCTGGTGTGCTTCCTCGACGAGGTGTTCGCGTAGCGGACGAGGACTTCGCCCCGTGTTCGCCTGGATTTTCGCCGAGCGGTATGCCTACCGGAGGACCGCATAGCGCAGGTGCGTCGCCGACGGCGTCTGGGTGACGGCCAGCGGCAGCAGCTCGACCCGGGGATGCGGGCCGTCGCCGAACAGGCGCGTGCCCTCCCCGAAGATCACCGGGACGATGTGCAGGACGAGCTCGTCCACGAGCCCCGACCGCAGGGCGGCGTCGGCGACGGTCGGGCCGCCGACGACGCAGATGTCGCGCCCGCGCGCAGCATCCCGAGCCCACCGGATGGCCGTCTCGAGACCCTCCGTGACGAACGTGAAGGTGGTGGGGCCTTTGACGAGGACCGGCTCGGTGCGATGCGTGAGCACGAAGACGGGCGCGCCGAACGCTCCGTCCGGCCCCCACAGGTCGATGCCGACGTCGAACATCGTCCGGCCCATCACGAAGGCGCCCGTCCCTTCGAACATCGCGGCGGCGGCCGCTGCGTCCATGCCGTCGGGCTCGCCTGCTCGGGCCGGCGGGTCGGGGATGTCCTGCTCGTCGCCCATGCCGATCCAGCGGTGGAGCCGGCCGCCACCCAGGCCGAGCGGATGCGCCAGCCCGACCTCGGGCCCCGCAGCCACTCCGTCGAGCGACACCGTGATGTCGATGAAAACGGTCACCCCGCCCTCCCGTCATCCAGTCTGGCGCGCCCGGCCGGTCAGCGGTACCCTCCTGCCATGGAACACCCGCGGCTGTTCGAGTCGCACGATCCACTGATCGTGCGCCTGCGCGGACTCTGCCTGCCGCTGCCGGAGGCGGTCGAGGTGGAGGCGTGGGGCCGCCCGACGTTCCGCGCCGGCAAGAAGATCTTCGCGATCGCCGGCAGTAGTATGGACCGACCCGAGACCCTCGTGTTCAAGCCCGACCCGGAGGAGGGGAGAGCGCTGCGAGAGGATGACCGCTTCTTCGTTCCGCCGTACTGGGGACCGTCCGGCTGGCTCGCGATCGACCTCGACGGCCCGGGCGTCGACTGGACGGAAATCGCCGAACTGGTCGAGACGTCGTACCGGCAGGTGGCACTGAAGCGCCAATTGGCGGTACTCGATACCGTCATGTAAGCTCTAATCCGGCCCGCGAGCGGAATTTACCGCGGCCATGCGCCCGTAGCTCAACGGATAGAGCATCTGACTACGGATCAGAAGGTTGGGGGTTCGAATCCCTCCGGGCGCACACTGGTTGAGACAGTACGCATAGCCCCCGCTTCGGCGGGGGCTTTGTCGTTGGCGGCCTCGCGAGTCACGCTGGATTCGGTTGCTCGCACTGCTCGAGGCATGGCGGCCACTACTGGCGCTGGTAGCCCGCCTCCACTGCCGCCGCCGAACCGTGTGTCTCGTCGTGGTGCTTTCGGAGCGCGGAGAGGACGGCTCCGCGGATGATCGCCCACAGGATCAGCAGAGAAACGACGACGATCAGCACCGACACGGTGATGCTGAAAACGAGGAGGAGGATCGGAGTCTCGGGGTTGGGCATGGGCTCACTATACTTCGCACCTGGGAGCCGCGGGGAGTCCCAGAAGGGGTGGGCCCTACGCGGTCGCCGTGGCCTTGGCGGAACTCTTCTCCGGCCGTCAACTCATAGCGAGCCCATCCTCTATTATGAATTAATGCCGTAAATCATAATTTGGTCAGGGGTGATTATGAGTTCGTTCGATCCGGGTGAGCATCCGCGCGGATTGCAGCGCGCGTCCTGGCCTGCGGTCGACTACGAGACGCTGACCTGGGAGAGTACGGTTCCCGGATTCGGGCCGGTCGCGTCTTTGCGCTCGCGTGGCGGGACGTACCGGTCGGCATTGCCGCCTGAGATCGCCGGCCTTGACGTCGAGCTTCCGTCGTCGCTGCTCGCGCTGACGGATGAAGCGACAACGGAGCTGGCGCGTTTCGACGCCTCTCTCGGCGGTGAGGTCGCACCCTTCGCGTCCCTTCTCCTCCGGTCGGAAGCGGTCGCCTCCTCCAGGATCGAGAACCTGTCCGCGAGCGCCCGCGCGATCCTGAATGCTGAGCTCGGGGACACCTCCCGTCGGAACGCGACGGTCATCGCCGGGAACACGAAAGCGATGCTCGCCGCTGTGCGGCTGGCTGAATCCTTGACGACCGAAACAGTCCTGGCGATGCACCGTGAGCTGATGGACGGCGATGAACGGCACGCTCCTGGCGAATGGCGGGAGGAACCCGTCTGGATCGGTGCGGATGGGAGCAGTCCGGTCGGCGCGGTGTACGTCGCCCCGCAGGCTGACCTGGTTACTGGCTTGATGGATGACGTGATGGCGTTCGCGCGCCGAACAGATCTGCCCCGTCTCGCGCAGATCGCGATCGCCCACGCCCAGTTCGAGACCATCCACCCGTTCACGGACGGGAACGGTCGCACCGGGCGGGCCCTGGTGCAGGCGATGTTGCGGAACACGGGCATCACCCGCAACGTGACCGTTCCGGTCTCAGCCGGTCTCCTCGCGGACACGGACGGGTATCACGCTGCCCTCATGGCGTACCGCGACGGCAACCCGGTACCGATCGTCGAACTGTCTGCGATCGCGTCGTTCCGGGCGATCGGTAACGCGCGGACGCTCGTCGACGACATCCACGCGATCCAGGACGGATGGCGACTGGTCGTGAAGGCTCGCCGTGGGTCTGCGGCGTGGCGAATCCTCGACTTGATCGCCAAGCAGCCGGTGGTCAATGCCGAGGTAGTCGCCCATGCGCTCGGCATGACCGTCACGAACGTGTACCCGGCTCTGAACGCACTCGTCGACGCCGGCGTCCTGCAGGCGAAGTCGGAGTACAACCTCGGGCGCTTCTGGCGAAGCGACGAGCTGCTCGCGGCGTTGGACGACTTCGCGAGACGCGCAGGCCGACGTAGCTAATCGACCGGCGCTACGACTCGAGCGCGGTGGATGCTCGGACCACGAGGCGGCAGGGGAGCGATTCGATGCCCGATTGCTCGTCTCCGTCCATGGCCGCGAAGAGTCGCTGGGCGGCCTGACGACCCAGCTCCTCCAGGTTCATGTCGACGCTGGTGAGCTGGGGACGTGACTCGGTCGTGAGCGTCTCCCAGTTGTCGAAACCCATCACCGCGACATCCACTGGAACTCGGATTCCCTTCTCGCGGAGGATGTCCAGAGCGCCTCGGGCGATCTGGTCGTTGCCGCAGATGATGCCGTCGAGGTCCGGATGCTGGTCGAGCAGGGCCAGCGTCGCCGTGCGGCCCCACGACTCGGACCAACTGCCGTAGACGGCATCGCCGGCGACGAGATCCAGCCCCGCGGCCAGAAGCGTTTCGCTGATGCCGGCGGCACGGTCGCGGGCGGCGACGTAACCGCGTTCTCCCGTGATGTGGGCGATGCGCCGGCGGCCCGTCGAGATCAGGTGCTGGGCGGCCAGCACGCCGGCCCCGACGTTGTCGGGCACGAGCGACAGGTCGCGCGGGTCGTCGGACGGCCCGTAGACGTAGACGACCGGTACGGGGAGGTCCCGGCCGAGCGAGCGCCGAGGGTCGGTGTTGGCGCCGAGGACGATGAGCCCGTCGACGCGACGGCCGAGAAGGGCCTGCAGGTGGTACTGCAGGCGGATGGAGTCGCCACGGGCGTCGCACAGGAACACGGACATCCGGCCGGTGCCGAACGCATCCTCTGCGCCGGTGAGGATCGGGATGCTGAAGCGACCGATCAGGTCGTCGGTGAGCATTCCGACGGTGCCCGTCTGGCCCGCGAGGAGTCCCTGTGCCATCGGGTTCGGCCGGAATTTGATCCGGTGGGCGGCCTCCAGAACACGGGTGCGCGTATCCGGATGCACCTGCCCGCGGTTGTTCAGAGCTTTCGAAGCGGTGGCGATGGACACGCCCGACAGCGCGGCGACATCCTTCAGCGTCGGGTTGCGCACGCGACCTTCGTCGACCTCGTCCATCGCGATCCTCTCGCCCTCGCCGTTTCCGAAACGGTTTCAGTGAGTACATCATAGACAGTTGACGAGCGGTTCTGGGTGAGGTAAATTGCTGGCAACTCGTCACGAAAAGGTTTTCGGTAAGTTTCGGTGGCGCGTATGTAATCACGTCCAACGAAGGATCAATGATGAATTTCAACGAAGAACGACGCTCCATCACCCACAACAGGAGTCGCCCCCGCATCCGGCTCGGCCTCATGGCCGGTGCGATCGCTGCGGCCGCAGGCCTCATCCTCTCCGGCTGTTCGGGGACGAGCGGATCGTCGACCGGCGGTGGTTCCAACACCCTGACGGTGTGGCACTACTTCAGCGATCCCAACCAGGTGAAGGTCATGACCGACTACGCCGACCTGTTCCAGAAGGACAACAAGGGCATCACGGTCAAGAACGTGTACGTGCCGTACGACCAGCTGGACCAGAAGCTCATCGCGTCGGCCGGTGCCAAGACCGGCCCCGACGTCGTCGTGTTCAACGGCGCCGACGCGAGCAACCTCGCACTGGCGGGCACCCTCGCGCCGCTCGACGCGAAGTGGTCGTCGTTCGCCGACAAGGGTCAGTTCCCCGAGTCCGTGGTGCACAAGCTCAACGGCAAGACGTACGCGGTGCAGGGTTACGTGAACCTCCTCGGGCTCTGGTACAACAAGGACATCCTCGATTCGCTGAAGATCACCCCGCCGACCACGATGGACGAGCTGAACGGTGCGCTGGCCAAGGTGAAGGCTGCAGGCAAGTCCGGCATCACCCTTTCGGGCCTCCCCAACTCGCAGGGCGAATGGCAGGCATACCCCTGGCTCACGGCAGCCGGATTCGACCTCAGCAAGCCGTCGACCGACGCGCTCAAGACGGGCTTCTCGACCGTCGCGGACTGGGTCGACAAGGGATACCTCTCCAAGGAGGCCACCACCTGGGACCAGACGGTGCCTTTCCAGAAGTTCGCCGCCGGTGGCGTCGCCTTCGCCGAGAACGGCAACTGGCAGCTCGCGACCGCGAAGTCGACGGCCAAGTTCGCCTACGGTGTGGCGCCTCTCCCGCTGGGCGGCTCGGGCAAGGTCTACCTCGGCGGTGAAGGCGAGGGCATCGGCGCTTTCAGCAAGAACCAGGATCTCGCGTGGAAGTACCTGCAAGAGACGTACTACTCGAGCGCGGGTCAGCTGATCGCGCTGAAGGACTCCGGAACGATCCCGGCGCGGGCAGACACGGCCTCGAACGCCGCGGTCACTGGTGACCCGCTGGTCAAGCCGTTCGCCGACTCCATCAAGTCGATGGGTGCCAACTACCCGAGCGACTCCGTTCCGCCCGCGAGCGTCGCCAACCAGCAGCTCGCCGGCGGCCAGGCGTGGAGCTCGGTCCTCGGAGGGTCGTCGTCGCCGTCCGACGCAGCCGCCAAGTACAAGCAGGCACTCGACCAGCTTCTGAGCGCCAAATAGCCACGACTGGTGCCGACGATGACTACCGCACAAGAATCATCCCGCAGTTCCGCCGTCCCCTCGTCGGTGCCGTCCGCACGCCGGAGGAGGCGTTCGACCCACGGACGCCTCCTCTACGTGCTCCCCGCCGGAATCGTCCTCGCGGTGCTGGCCGCCTTCCCCCTGGTCCAGCTCGTGCGGATGAGTGTGAGCGCCGTGACCTCGGCCACACTGAACACCGACTGGGCGTTCGTGGGACTGCAGAACTTCGTGAACGGCTGGGAGCAGGGGGACACCCAGAACGCCATCGTGAACACCGCGATCTTCGTGGTCGTCGTCACGGTGCTCGGACTCGCCGGCGGTTTCGCAGCCGCGGTCGCTCTGCGCTCCAACACCAAGGGGTCGGCCATCCTGCTCGGGCTGATGGTGTTCGTGTGGGCGCTTCCCCCCGTCGTCAACGGCAGTGTGTGGAAGTTCCTCTTGGGCGACAACGGTCTGTTCAACTCCGTCTTCCATCTGTTCGGAGCGCAGTCCTTCCCCTTCCTCTACGACACCCGGTTCGCGCTGCTCTCCGTGGCGCTGGTCAACTCGTGGGCGATCATCCCGTTCAACGCCTTGGTCTTCCGGGCCGCGATCCTCGGCATCCCCGCCGAGGTGTACGAGGCGGCACAGCTCGACGGGGCAAGCCCGTGGCAGGAGATCCGCCACATCATGATGGCCGCCGTGCGGCCGACCACCCTGGTTCTCGCCGTGCTCACCATCGTCTATGCCTTCCGCAGCTTCGACTTCATCTACGTGATGACGTACGGAGGCCCCGGAAAGACGACGAACACCTTGCCGTTCCTCGGTTACCTTCAAGCCTTCGTCCGCTTCGACTTCGGACTCGGGTCGTCCACCGCGATCATCGCCGTTCTCTTCGTGATCGTTCTCGCCGTCATCTACGCACGCAGCGTGCGTAAGGAGGAATCGGACTGATGACCGCCATCCCGCCACCCAGCCAGACCATCTCCAACGCGCGCGTTCCCGCAACCCGCGGCAACCGCCGCCGGAGCTCGACCCACCAGCGGGCGCCCCTGGCCGTGCTCTCCCGTGTCATCCTGTTCTTCATCTACGGTGTGCCGGTGCTCTGGATCCTCCTCACGTCGATCAAGAACCCCGGAGACGTGCTCTCCGACAAGGCGGCGTTCTTCTTCACGCCGACTCTGGATGCGTATACGAACGTCTTCAAATCGGGCGGCCTGTTCGAGGCGCTCGGTCAGTCGTTCACGATCGCCGCTGGAACGACCATCCTGACGCTGGCGGTCGCCATCCCGGCCGGTTACGGACTGGCCCGGGTGGGCGGCCGAATCACGACCATCTGCCTCGGCCTCCTGATCGTCCTCCAGATGGTTCCTCAGACGGCGAACGTCATCCCGCTCTTCCAGATCTTCGGAACCTGGGGGCTGCTCGACACGACGTTCGGTGTGATCCTCGCCGACACCGCGCTGCTCATCCCTTTCGCCGTCTTGCTCATGCGGCCGTTCTTCCGCGCGGTGCCGGAGGCACTCGAAGAGGCCGCGTCCATCGACGGCGCCTCCACCTGGCGTGCGTTCCGATCCGTCGTGCTGCCCGTCGCCCGCAACGGTGTCGCGACCGCCGCGACCCTCGTGTTCCTGCTGTCGTGGGGTGAATTCCTCTACGCCGTCAACTTCCTGCTCACGCCGGGCAAGTACCCGCTGAGCGCCCTTCTGGCCCAGCAGGTGTCGGCGTTCGGCATCAACTGGCCCGGACTCATGGCGCTCGCCGTCATCACATCCATCCCGATCCTGGTGCTGTTCGCCTGCACCTACCGACTACTGCGTGAGGGACTCACCCTCGGCGCGGTGAAATGACTTGGAGACCCACGTGACCTCAACATCCCTGCGCCTGGATCGCGGACGCCCCGTCGCTCCGTCCGAAGGCGTTCTGCGCCCGCTCGGCATCGACGACGTCCGCATCCGCAGCGGGTTCTGGGCGGACCGCCAGGCCCTGAACGCCCAGGCACTCATCGAGCACTGCGAATACTGGGTCGAGCGCGCCGGATGGGTCGCCAACTTCGACGCCGCGCGGGAAGGGCGGCTCCCGCAAGCCCATACGGGTCGCGAGTTCGCCGACTCCGACGTCTACAAGCTGCTCGAGGCGATGGCGTGGGAGATCGGCCGAACCGGCGACGAGGCCATGAACGCGCGGTTCCAGGCGATCGTGGAGCGCATCGCGCCGGTCCAGGAACCCGACGGATACCTCAACACGTTCTTCGGGCGGCCGGGGCAGGCGCCCCGCTACAGCGACCTCGAATGGGGGCACGAGCTCTACTGCTACGGTCACCTGATCCAGGCGGCCATCGCGCGCGGCCGTACTGTCGGCGCGGACGACCTCGTCGACATCGCCACGCGCGCTGCGGACCACGTGGTGGACACGTTCGGGGTCGGCGGGATCGAACGCGTCTGCGGGCATCCGGAGATCGAGGTGGCCCTGGCGGAATTCGCCCGGTACACGGGGGACGACAAGTACCTCGAGCAGGCCCGTCTCTTCATCGAACGGCGCGGCCACCACACCCTCGCCGACATCGAATTCGGCCGCCAGTACTTTCAGGACGAGACGCCGCTGCGCGAAACGGACGTCATGAGCGGCCACGCCGTGCGCGCCCTGTACCTGGCGGCCGGAGGCATCGACCTCGCCGTCGAAACGCACGACCACGACCTCCTGGAGGCGCTCGAACGCCAGGTGGCCAACACGGTGGCGAAGCGCACGTACATCACCGGTGGCATGGGCGCGCACCACGAAGGCGAATCGTTCGGACTGGACTTCGAGTTGCCGCCCGACCGCTCCTATTCCGAGAGCTGCGCCGGTGTCGGATCGGTGATGGTCAACTTCCGTCTGCTGCTCGCGACCGGAGACTCCCGCTACGCCGACGTCATCGAGCGCACCCTCTACAACGTGGTCGCCGGCTCGCCGGGAGAGGAGGGAACCTCCTTCTTCTACACGAACACCCTGCACCAGCGCGTTCCAGGTGCGACGCCGCCCGCCGACGAGCAGAGCCCTCGGGCCTCGTCGAGTCTGCGCGCACCCTGGTTCGAGGTCTCGTGCTGCCCCACCAACGTCGCACGCACCTTCGCTTCGCTGGGCACCTACGTGGCGACCAACTCACCCGACGGACTGCAGCTCCACCAGTTCGCGACGAGCGAGATCCGCGGCGAGGTCGCGGATGGCGCGGTCGCCGTCAGAGTCGAGACCGATTACCCGCTCGACGGTACGGTGCGCATCACCGTGACCGAGAGCGTCGACTCCGAATGGGAGCTGGCGATCCGGGTGCCCGGTTGGGCACGCACCGGTGCGCAGCTCGTGGTCGGGGGAGAGCAGCCGGCAGACGTCGCTCCTGGTACGGCGAAGGTGCGGCGCCGTTTCGCGGTCGGTGACACCGTCGAACTCCGGCTTGACGTCTCCCCGCGATTCACCTACCCCGACCCGAGGATCGACGCGGTGCACGGAAGCGTCGCCGTCGAGTCCGGCCCCCTGGTGCTGTGCGTCGAATCGGTTGACCTGCCCGAGGGGATGAGCGTGAACGAGCTGCGGATCGATGGCGGAAGCGACCCGCGCGTGCGTGACGGTCGAACAGTGGTCTCCGCGCGTGCGGTCGGGTTCGAGTCGCGTGAGTGGCCGTACGTGGGCGGGCCCGACGAGCCGGTCGACACCGGCGCGTTCGAGATCGCACTCACTCCCTACTATCACCGCGCAAACCGCGGACCCGCGACGATGAGAGTGTGGATGCCATGCGCGTAGTAGTGATCGGGGCCACGGGCCATGTCGGCGGCTACCTCGTCCCACGCCTCGTGCGGGCCGGCCATCAGGTCGTCGCCGTCAGCCGCGGACGGAGCGTGCCATATCATCCGGACCCCGCGTGGCATTCTGTGGAACGGGTGCAGCTCGATCGTGAGCAACGGGAGGCGGACGGCACCTTCGGCGGCCGGATCGCCGACCTGAAGGCCGACGCAGTCATCGACATGGTGTGCTTCACCAAGCCATCGGCCGAGCAGCTCGTCGACGCCCTGCGAGGGCGGGTGCAGCTCCTGCTCAGCTGCGGGACAGTGTGGGTGCACGGCCCGGCGACCGCGGTACCGCTCGCTGAGGATGAGGCCCGGCAACCGTTCGGCGACTACGGCGTCGGCAAACACGAGATCGAGCAGTTCCTGCTGGCCGAGGCCCGGACGCCGGGCGGTCTGCCCTCCACCGTGCTGCATCCGGGCCACATCACCGGACCCGGCTGGGACATGATCAACCCGGCCGGCAACCTCGATCTCGAGGTCTGGAGCCGTCTCGCGCGCGGGGATGAGGTCGTGCTGCCGAACTTCGGGCTGGAGACCGTGCATCATGTGCACGCGGACGACGTCGCGCAGGGCTTCCAGCTTGCTCTCGACAACCCGGCCGCTTCGGTCGGCGAGGGCTTCCATCTCGTCTCCGATCGCGCGCTCACCCTGCGCGGCTACGCCACCGCCGTCGCCGGCTGGTTCGGCAGGGAGGCGAATCTGCGGTTCGAGCCCTTCGACCGTTTCGCGGAGTCGACGCCGGCCCAGCACGCACAGGCGACCTGGGAGCACGTCTCGCGAAGCCCTTCGATCAGCACCGAGAAGGCGCGGCGCCTCCTCGGCTATTCGCCCCGCTACACCTCGCTGCAGGCTGTCGCCGAGGCGCTGCAGTGGTTGATCGACGACGGGCAGGTTGTGGTCGACGGACGTGTGCTCAGGAGCTGATCTCCCGGCCGTGGGCAGTGACCGCGTAGATGATCAGGACGTCGATCGTAATGATGATGAGCGACCACCACGGTTGGGCGGGGATGAGGAGCAGCTGTTCGATGGCGCTGAGGGCGGCGAGGATCACGGCGACCACTCGCGCCCAGGTGGCACCGCCGAGCAGGGCGGCGGCCGTTGCGATGAACAGCACGGCCGCGATGAGGTTCCACCAGCCGTGACCGTTGACGCTCATCACGAACAGGCCGAAGCGGGTGACATTGAAGTAACCGGATGGGGCGAACAGCGCGACCAGGGCCTCCAGAAGGCTGAAGAGGCCATTGAGCAGCAGGATCACTCCGGCGAACCCGACCCAACCGACCCAACGCGTTGACTGTGTGGTGCTCATCATCGACCTGCTCTCGTGTCCGTAGCATGCCTCGACCCTCGACGCTGTGACCAGACGCTATCGCCGCCGCGATCCCGACGGCATCACCCGGAACGGATGACAACCGCGAGCATCCGGTCGACGGCATCCGGATGGGGATCGAGACAGGCCACGGCAGAGAAAGGGTCCCGAAATACCGCGCCGGAAAGGGTGAGGCGGCGTTTCGGGACCCTTTGTCCGGATGCACGCGCGGCGCGCAGAGGCCGCGAACCCTGTGGGGATGCCGGCCGGTCGTGTCTCGGGTGAACCGTTCGGGTCGGCTCCACAGTCGCGGCCGGGCATCCCCGGGGTCAGGAATCACGCTAACGCCGAGTCGGGCGTGTCCTCAAATAGGAGGACAGAAACCGTCAACTCTTGACGGGGTCGCGACCGTCGCCGCCGGTCCCATCGCCGGCGCCGGCAGCACAGACATGCGACCGGATCCACTCGCCGGTGTCGCCGAGGGCGAGGTCGCCACTGCGGATTCCGCGCGCGAAGGCGAGGGCCACATCCGTCAGGCGTCCGTCCGCCGAGTCGGGGGCGTCGCGGCCCACGTGGATCGAGAGCCACCGGGTGAGGCGCGGACCGATGCGCGCGGAGACCGCGACGATCCCCGCGAAGTGCCGGGCCTGTCCGTTCGTGCCGTCGTCGAGGTGACGCCGGAACCCTCGCCCGGACAGGCGGTTGCTGCCGCCGGTCGCCGCATCGAGCGCCCAGAACGGGCCGCGGCGCACCCCGCCAGCCTCCGCTCCCAGGTCGATGAGGAAGCGACGCGGCGTCGGCGCGGTCGACGCGATGCGCGTCGAGGTGTCAACGAGGTCGGAGCACGCATCCATGCCTCAACGCTAGGCGAGTCTGAACCGATTCTGAAAACACCCCCAGTCGCGCTCGCGCCGATCCCAGCGGGGTCACAGTCGGCCCATAGCGGCCGACGAGGTTCTGTGCCGATGCTGACAGGACCTCAGAAAGAAGGTCCTGTCGCGATGGTGTTGTCCCTCTCTCATCGGCCCCGCCTGCTGCGCGGGGCGTACCTGGACTCTCCCGTAGTGGCGCCCGTGCTGCGCACGCCCCGGCTGGTGTTGCGACCGCACCGGATGAGCGACGTGGAGGCGTGGCTGCGCATCGAGCGCGATTCGAGCATCCAGGCCAACCTTCACTGGCCGGAGCGCGATCGACGCCAGATGATCACTCACCTGCGGGATCGCACGCGCAAGACCGTGCTCCGCCAGGCCGGCGACTTTCTCGCTCTCGCGGTCGAGCTCGACGGGGAGGTGATCGGCGATGTCTCGATGCATCTGCGCACGGTGGCGCCGGAGTCCCGGTCGGCCGAGGTGGGCTGGTTGCAGCTGTCGCGGTATCGGGGTCAGGGGTTTGCGACCGAGGCGGCCGAGGCGCTTCTGACTTTCGCCTTCCGGACGCTCGGCACGCGCTGGGTGACCGCGCTGGTCGACGCGAACAACGAACGCTCGATGGCGCTGGCTGTGCGGCTCGGCTTCGCCCGCGTGGCGCAGACCGGATGCACGGTGACGTTCCTCGCGACGGGTGCGCCGACGACCGTGAACGGTAGTGAGACCACCGCGAACGGCACCGACAGCACCGTGTTATCGACGATACGCGAAGAACGTTGTCTTTGATAACATAATCTGTTATCGTTGATCACATGGACACACGTTCGCGGATCATCGAGGTCACGGCAGCACTGCTCGCGCAATCGGCCGACGCCGACGTCTCGACGCGTGCGGTGTGCGAAGCCGCCGGGGTCCAGCAGCCCGTGATCTACCGGCTGTTCGGCGACAAAGACGGCCTCCTGGCCGCCGCGGTCGACTACGGGTTCGAGCAGTACCTCGCGAGCAAGCGCGCCGCGGTCCCGTCGGCAGACCCCGTCGCCGACCTGCGATCGGGGTGGGATGCCCACACGGCGTTCGCCCTCTCGAACCCGAGCCTCTACCGGCTCATGTACGCGCCGGGACTCACGGCGGTGCCCGAAGCGGTCGGAGAAGCCCACGGGCTCCTGCGCACCGTCCTCGACCGCTGCGCCGAAGCAGGACGACTCACCGTGTCGTCCGATGTCGGCGCGCAGATGGTGATGTCTGCCAACAGCGGCATCGCCCTCGCACTGATCACGCGGCCCTCGATCTACATCGATCCCGCGATCTCCGACCGGGTGCGCGAGGCCACCCTGTCGGCGATCCTCACGCCCGACGGCCCGGACGCTCGCCCGGTCGGACTCGCGGCGGCGGCATCGACGATCGGGTCGATCATCCGGACCGAACCGCCGGTCTCGTTGACGCGCGGCGAGCGCGCGCTGCTCGGCGAGTGGATGTCCCGCCTGGCCGATTCCGGCCGCTGAAACAGCCACAACCTCACAACTTCACGACTTCACAGCTACACCGCAAGGAGAACGACATGTCAGACATCACAAACACCCGCGAAACCCGCGTCGCCCTCGTCACCGGCGGCTCCGGCGGCATCGGCCGCGCCGTCGCCGAACGGCTCGCGAAAGACGGGATGGCCGTGGCCGTCCACTACGCAGGCAACCAGGCGAGGGCGGATGAGACCGTCGCCGCGATCACGGCGGCAGGCGGCACAGCGATCGCCATCGGGGGAGACGTCGCCGACGAGGCCGAGATGACCGAGGCGTTCGATGCCGTCGAGCGCGAGTTCGGCGGCATCGACGTGCTGGTCAACACGGCAGGCATCATGCTGCTCGCTCCACTCGTCGACTTCGATCTGGATGCTCTCGACAGGATGCATCGCACGAACATCCGGGGCACGTTCGTCGTGAGCCAGCAGGCCGCCCGCCGGGTGCGTGCCGGGGGCGCCATCATCAACTTCTCGACGACGGTCACGAAACTCGCCGTCCCCGGTTACACCGCCTACGCGGCGAGCAAGGGCGCGGTCGACGCGATGACCCTCATCCTGGCCAAGGAGCTCCGCGGCCGCGACATCACCGTCAACGCGGTCGCTCCGGGCCCCACGGCCACGCCGCTGTACTTCGACGGCAAAGACGAGGCGACCATCCAGGCGGCGGCCAAGGCGGCACCGCTCGAGCGGCTCGGCACGCCGGACGACATCGCCGAGGCCGTCGCCTTCCTCGCCGGTCCCGCGCGCTGGGTGAACGGCCAGATCGTCTACGTCAACGGCGGCGTCATCTGAGACGGACGACCCGGCCTCGTCACGAACACGTGACGAGGCCGGGTCGTTGTTCGTCGGCTATGCAGTGACCTTCGCGTCGTCGGAGCGAGCGGCCTGGACGAGCAGCTCGACGCGCTCGCGCTCCTGAGGTCCCCAGGTCTCACGGGTGCACAGGATGCCCACGAGGCCGATCACCGCGGCCGCCATATAGAGGATCGCGGCTCCCGGCCAGTCGAACTTGGTGGTCAGCAGGGCGGCGATCAACGGCGCGAAACCGCCGAGCGACGCTGCGACCTGGTAGCCGATCGACGCCCCCGAGGTGCGTGTGCTCGTGCGGAACTGCTCGGTGAGCAGCGCCCCTTGCGTTCCGGTCAGGGAGGCGTGGATGACGCCGATCCCGAACACGAAGACCATGATGATCAGCGACGGCACTCCGTCATTGGTCAGCAGGTACATGGGGAAGGCGAACAGCAGCGCGACGACGCACGCGGCGATGTACAACGGCCGGCGGCCGATCCGATCACTGAGGCTGCCGGCGAGGAAGGTGGTGACGATGGCCACCACGCTGGCGATCGAGATGCCGGCGAGGGCGGTGCTCCGGGCATCCGGGTGGTTGCTGGAGATGTAGTTGAGAAGGTACGTGGCCGTCAGGTAGTACGCGAACGATTCGACGATGCGGAGCGCGATGACCCGCAGAACGCCGCGCCAGTCGTTGCGCAGGGTGGCCAGGAACGGGTTCTTCTCGACCTCTCCCTTCGCTTTCGCCGCCTCGAACTCCGGCGACTCGGAGAGCCGCGCCCGCACGATCAGGCCGGCGATGACGAGCACGGCGCTCGCCAGGAACGGTACGCGCCAGGCCCAGTCGCCCGGCAGGTTCGAGCACGCGAGGAACATGAGGCTCGCGAGGGCGATGCCGAGCGGGTTGCCCGACTGCGGGATGGCGGCGAACATGCCGCGCCGGTTCCACGGGGCGTGCTCGTACGCCATGGTGACGGCGCCGCCCCACTCCGCTCCGAACGCGAGCCCCTGGATCATCCGGATGACCACCAGCAGCACGGGCGCGAGCAGACCGACCTGGGCATAGGTGGGCAGGAGACCGATGAGGAACGTCGCCGACCCCATGACGAGCATCGCCGCGACGAGCACCGGCTTGCGGCCGAACCGGTCGCCCAGGTAGCCGCCGACCGCGCCGCCGATGGGTCGCATCAGGAATCCGACGGCGAGTGTCGCGAAGGCGAGGATGGTGCCGACGACCGGGTCCTCCCCGGGGAAGAACACGGCCCCGAAGTAGAGGGCCGAGGCTGTGCCGTAGGCGATGAAGTCGTAGTTCTCGACGCTGGTGCCCACGGCCGCGGCGATCGCGGTCTTGATCCGGTCCGGTGAGCCGAGGGCGGCTTTCGGCCGGTCTCGGTCGATTGTCGTCAGTTCCATCGGGATTAATCTCCTTTGATTGTGATTGGTGGTGCTGGGGATACGACGGCCTAAGCGAGCGGAGGGCTCTCCAGGTAGACGTCGAGAGACTCGCGCTCCAGGCGGTCGAGCTTGCCCACGCGGCGCACGGTGTCGGCGTCGTCGTCGAAGGTCGCGGTCAGGAAGCGTTCGAGGATGTCGTGGACGAGGGCCCGAGGCACGAGCCAGGCGCCCATCGCGATCATGTTGGCGTCGTCGTGCTCGACGGCCTGGTGCGCCGAGTACGGCTCGTGGGTGAGAGCGCACCGGATGCCGTCGATCTTGTTCGCCGCCATGATCGCCCCCGCGCCGGTGCCGCACACGAGGACGCCGCGATCGGCGTCGCCGGCGATCACGCGAGCGCACGTGATGGCGGTGATGTCGGGGAAGTCGACGGGTTGCTCGCTCTGCGTCCCGCAGTCGATCACCTCGTGTCCGAGGGATTCGAGTTCGTTGCGCACGAACTCCTTGAGCGGGAATCCGGCGTGATCCGCTCCGAGTGCGACTCTCATACGTGTGCTCATTCCTGGTCGATGGTGCGCTCGAACTCGTGGACCTCCGAGCGCGTCGGTATGGAGGGACTCGCGCCACGGCGGGTCACGGCGAGGGATGCGGCGCTCGCCGCGTGGTGGCAGGCGTCGGTGAATCGGCGCTCGCCGTGCACCAGCGCTGCCGCGAGATAGCCGACGAAGGTGTCGCCCGCCGCTGTCGTGTCGACGGCGTCGACTCTCGGCGCCGCGACGTGGCCGCTCTCGGCGCGCGTGCGGAAGTACACGCCATGCGCACCGGCTGTGCAGACCACGGCGACACCGGTCGCGTCCGCCAGGCGGTCCACCTCGGTCTGGAGGCCGGCGCCCGCATGGAGCCCGTGCAACGACGCCAGTGCGCGCAGTTCCTCCTCATTGACCACGATGATGTCCGCGGGTGGGATCTGCTCGGCGGCGACGGGAGCCGGCGCCGCATTCCAGATGACGCGCAGACCTCGATCGTGCGCAGCCCGGGCGGCCGACACCGACAGCACGGGTGGGATCTCGTTCTGCAGCACGACGATGTCGCCGGGGCGGCATTCGCTCAGGCCGGCGCTCACCGTCGCCTGCGCGAGGTGCCCGTTGGCGCCGGGGGAGAGCACGATCCGGTTCTCGCCCGTGCGGTCGACGAGCACGACCGCCGACCCGGACGGTCGGCCGGCGATTCGGGAAAGATGACGTGTGTCCACTCCCGCCCGGTCGAGCGAATCGGCGATGGTCTGGCCCGCGTCGTCGTCGCCGAGCGCCCCGACCATGCTGACGGCCGCTCCCGCTCGCGCCGCTGCGATGGCCTGGTTGCCGCCCTTGCCGCCGACGGCGAAGTCGCTCTCCAGAGCAGTGACCGTCTCGCCTGCGCGCGGCGCGGCCGTCAATCGGTACACCGAGTCGAGGTTGAGGCTTCCGACCACGAGCACGCGCGCGGCGGCGGCGCTCACCGCTCACCCCGCGGTGCCGAGCGATCGATGAAGCGAGTGGGAAGCACCACCGACTCCACCTGCTCGCCGTCGATGGCGGCGAGCAGCATGCGCACGGCTTCGCCTGCCATCGTGCCCGGGTCATTGCTCACGGAGGAGATCGGCAGGTGCAACTGGCCGAAGATCTCGAGGTCGTCGAACGACACGAGCTCGATGTCCGCTGGGTCGGCCCGCGGGCCCAAGGCGGCATATGCTCCGAGCGCCATGAGTCCGTCTGCCGCGAGGATGGCGGTGGGGCGATCGGCCAGCTCGAGCATCCGGAGTGCCGCGTCGGTGCCGCTCTCGGCGCGGAAGTCGCCCTCGATGACGAGCAGTGGGTCGTTGTCGAGGCCGAACTCCGCCCGCAGCTCGTCGATGGCGGCCAGTCGGGCGGCGCCGGTCGAGACAGAGGTGGGTCCGGCGATGTAGCCCACGCGGGTGTGACCGCGTCGGCGGAGGTGCTCGAGTGCCGACCGGATGCCACCCGCGTTGTCGACGGTGACGCTGGGGACGGTGTGGCTGCGCAGGGTGCGGTCGACGAACACCACCGGGGTGCCGTCGTCCAGGATGCGGCCCAGCTCGGGGTTGTTCTCGCTCTGCGGGGTCATCAGGACCCCGTCGACCTGCTGGGAGGCGAAGGCGTCGAGGTAGCGCTGCTCTTGATCCGCATCCTCGTTCGCGTTGGCGAGGAGGCACAGGTAGCCGTGCTCGCCGGCCGCGTGCTCCGCGGCATGGGCGAGTTCGGAGAAGAAGGGGTTGCGGACGTCGGAGACCAGGAGTCCGAGGGTCTGGGTGCGCGAACCGCGCAGGGACCGCGCCCGGGCGTTCATCCGATAGCCGAGTGCGGCGGCTGCTGCGGTGACGCTCGCTCGGGATTCTTCCGACGTCGCGGCATGGCCGGCGAGCACCCGGGAGGCGGTCCCGACGGACACGCCTGCGGCGTTCGCTACATCTCGTATCGTCGGCATTGACTCTCCCGCTCGTGGAACCGGTTCCATGGAAACGGTTCCATCGTGCCGTAGGAGGTCGGACGTGTCAAGCCGACGCTGGTCGGGTACCCGTCAGCGCGGCCCCACCACGGACTGCCGTTGCGAGCCGAGCCCCGAGATCCCGAGTTCCATGACGTCACCGGGCTGCAGCCAGATCGGCGGCGTGAACCCCATGCCGACCCCGGGCGGCGTGCCGGTGTTGATCAGGTCTCCGGGCTCCATCACCAGGAATTGGCTGAGGTAGTGGATGATGACGTACGGGTCGAAGATCATGGTCGAGGTGGACCCCGTCTGGCGCCGCGTCCCGTTCACGTCGAGCCAGAGGTCGAGCGACCGCACGTCGCCGATCTCGTCCGGGGTGACGAGCCACGGTCCGGCCGGGTTGAAGGTCTCGGCCGACTTGCCCTTCGACCACTGCCCGCCGCGCTCCATCTGGAACGCCCGCTCGCTGACATCGTTCACCACGGTGTACCCGGCGATCGCGTCCTTCGCGTCGTCGACGCTGTCGAGGTAGCTGGTGCGCTTGCCGATGACGATGCCCAGCTCGACCTCCCAGTCGGGTTTCGTCGAGCCGCGGGGGATCCGCACGTCGTCGTCGGGGCCGATCAGCGTGTTGGGCGACTTCGTGAAGAGGATCGGCTCGGCCGGGACCGCCTGACCCGTCTCGGCGGCGTGGTCGCTGTAGTTGAGGCCGATGCAGAGGATCTGGTGCGGGCGTGCGATCGGTGCGCCGATCCGTTCTCCCGCGAACGCGGTGAGCTCGCCGGCGTTCGCCTTGCGCTCGACGACGGCCCGCAGCTCGTCGAGTCCGCCGGAGCCGAAGAACTGCTCGTCGAAGTCGCGGACCGTGTCGGACACGTCGACGTACGAGTCCGCGTCGATCCGGACGACGGGTCGTTCCGCTCCGGGCTCTCCGATGCGCATGAGGTACATGGGTGTTTCTCCTGGGTAGTGGGCGTGCGGGTGGGGTGAGTAGAGCTCAGTTGCCGGATGCCGGGCCGGACCACGGTGTCGTTGGAACGCCGGTCGTTTCGACGGCGACGGTGAAGAGCAGGCCGGCATCCGGGTATTCGAGGAGCTGCTCCCGGGTGAGGTCCCTCCGGGCCGTGGTGATGAGGAGCATCCGGAGGTCGGGCCCGATGAACGCCACGCTCGAGGTGTGGGGCGCCGGCACCCGGACGCGGTGGACGATCGACCCGTCCGCCGCATAGCACCGGACTTCGCCTGCGCCCCAGATCGCGACCCACAGGTTGCCGTCGACGTCGGCGCACAGCCCGTCGGGCGAGCCGTCGGTTACCTCGAGGTGCACGGATCGAGTGCCGACGGCGCCGCTGGCCGCGTCGTACGGTCGCGCCCAGATCGTGGCCGCTCCAGTGTCCACGCTGTACAGCGTGCCGCCGTCCGGCGACCAGGCCAGCCCGTTCGAGAGCTGGAGGTCGTCGTCGAGCACGGTCAGCCCGCCGTCGACGCGCACCAGCCGTTCCTCACCCGAGCGGTCGTCGAGGCTGAGCGTGCCGATCAGAAAGCGGCCGGCCGGGTCGACGGCGCCGTCGTTGGTCCTGCTCCGGATGCCCGGCGGGACGATCCGGTCCGCCACCCGTCGTTCGCCGGAGGGGTCGATGACGATCAGCTCCTCCTGGCCGGCGACGAGGAGACTGCCGTCGACGCCGGGGACGACCGCGCCGACCATCTGATCGAACTGGTGACGCCTGGTCGTGAAGATCGCCGAGCCTTCGATACGCCCCTCGAACACGGTGCCCTCGACGATGTCGACCCAGAGGACGCGCCGGCGTTCGGCGTCCCAGACCGGCCCTTCGCCGAGCGTGTACGTCTCGTCGGATGCGCGCTTCGCGGTGTAGTCCGTCATCGGTCGTCGGCCCGGTCGTCGACGCCGGCGGCCTCAGCGGGCAGCAGGTACATGGTGTTCCAAACACTAGACCCGGATTCCGCGAACGGGAAAAACTGTTTCAGAGCAGTGCTGACGCGAGCGCGTTCGCGATGAAGTCCGCGTACGCCTCGAGCGACCAGCCGCGGGAGACGACCAGGCTGTGGAACACGTCGTCGGCCGTGTAGAACCACATCACGTCGGCGGCGTGCTCCGTGCTCAGGCCGGCGCCGAGGAAGCCGCGGCTCTGCAGGACTTCGGCGTTGTGCCGCATCCGGTCGTAGCGTTCGCTCTCGACGTCGTGAAGCAGCGCGGACATCGCGCTGTCGCCGCCGGCAGCGGCTTCCCGGATGAGGCGCATCACCGGGGCGGTCAGAGGGGCGACCTCGCCGCTGAGCTCTCCGAACCGGTGGAAGAGCGCGCGAGCATCCGGCGCCTGAAGCTGGGCGGAGTCGGAGCGTTCCTCGGCGGGGGAGGGGGCGCTCCCGAGGAGGCTGCGCTCGAAGATGGCCCGGACGATTCCCGGCTTTCCGCCGAACGACTTGTAGACCGTCTCGGCTGAGACCCCGGAGGCGGAGGCGATGGCGGCCACCGTGGTCGGAGCGTAGCCATCGGCGATGAAGAGCGCGCGAGCGTGTTCGAGGATGTCGTCGCGTCGCCGCACCGCGCGCGCCTGGCGACCGGTGGCGTCGTAGGGGCGCCGTTCCTTGCTTGTCATCGGCATCGAGCGTAGACTCCAATTTAGATACAGTGCACTATATCGAATATGTGGTGCGGGAGGCAATGATGCCGGATACGAACGCGATCCCCGATGACTCGCTGGGAGTGGTCACCCGGCTGCTCGACGCGACCAACGCCCATGACCTGGTCGGGCTGACGGCCTGCTTCGCCGCCGACTACGTCAACGAGACGCCCGCCCATCCGCTCCGCGGCTTCACCGGCAGCGAGCAGGTGCGCGCCAACTGGTCGCAGCTCTTCGCGAGCATCCCGGACCTGAGGGCGAGCATCGTCCGCAGCACGGTCGACGACTCCGACGGCGACGTCGTCTGGTCGGAGTGGCGGATGACCGGAACCCGCCCGGACGGCTCGGCGCACGAGCTGGCGGGCACGATCGTCTTCACCGTGCGCGACGGCGAGATCGTTCACGGCACCTTCGCCCTGGAGCCCGTCGAGCGCCGCACCGGCGACATCGACGACAACATCCGGCGGGTGGCGGCCGGGCCGGGCCGTGCGGCCGGGCCGGGCGGTGCAGCCGGGCACGGCGGGGCGACGCCATGACCGTGCTGGTGGTGGGCGGCACCGGACGGCTGGGACGCCTCCTCGTGCGATCGCTGACCGCGGAGGGCGAACGGATCCGCGTGCTCACCCGCGACCCCGCCGCTGCCGGCGCATTGCGTGCGCAGGGCGTGGAGGCGGTCGTCGGCGACCTGCGAGACCCCGGCGCCGTGCGGCGAGCGGTCGCCGGATGCGCAGCCATCGTGGCCGCCGCGTCCGGCTTCGGCCCCATGGGAACGTCGTCGCCGCAGAACGTCGACCGCGACGGCAACCTCGCGCTGTTCGAGGCGGCGCGGCAGGCCGGCGTGGATCAGGTCGTGCTCGTCTCGATGCACGGCGCGGCTCCGGATGCTCCGCTGGAGCTGTTGCGCATGAAGTACGCCGCCGAGCAGGCTCTGATCGCGTCGGGTGTGAGCTGGACGATCATCCGGCCCACCGCCTTTCTCGAGACCTACCTCGACGTGGTCGCGCAGCCGATGCGGCGCCGGGGTGCGACGCTCGTCTTCGGGCGAGGGGACGTGGCCGTCGATTTCGTGTCCGTCACCGACGTCGCGGCGCTGATCCGTGTTGCTCTGCGCGACCCGGGGCTGCGCGGTCGCGCGATCGACTGGGGCGGTGCCGAGCACACGCTGAACGAGCTGTCGGATGCGATCCACGCGGCAGCGGGAAGACCGGGGCCGACCCGGCACGTGCCTCTGACGCTGCTGCGCGTGGCGTCCGTCGTGGCGCGGCCGTTCTCGCCGTTCGCCTCCCGGGTCACGCAGGCCGCGGTCGAGCTGTATGTGAGGCCGGCGAGGTTCGACTCCGGTCCCGAGCGGGCTCGGCATCCGGAGCTCCCCGTCACCTCCCTTGCCGCGGCGATCGCCGCAGAGTGGCCGGAGGGGCGGCCCCTGGACCGCCGGCCGGCGAGCTGACGCGACAGTCCTGACCGGCACCCCCATCCGGCACCACGGGCGGATACGCTCGAGGTGCGGCCGGTCGTTCGCGGCGCCGCGACAACCCTTCGAAGGAGCCGAGATGACTGACGCAGCGATCGACAACAGGCCGGATGCGACGGACTCGCCGTTCTCGCTGGCGGGATCGACGGCCCTCGTGACGGGAGCGAGCCGAGGCCTCGGCCGGGCGATCGCGATCGAGCTCGCGCGCGCCGGCGCCGACATCGCCCTCGGGATGCGCGACCACGGCGACCTCGCAGACTCGGACCCCGCGATCCTCCAGGCCCACGCCGACCTCGTCGACGACATCGAACGGTTCGGGGTGCGGGCGCTGCCGCTGCGGATGGACGTGCTCGACCTCTCGGAGAGCAGGGCCGCGATCGATCAGGCCGCGGCGGAATTCGGCCGGCTCGACATCCTGGTGAACAACGTCGGCGGAGGAATCAGCGAGCCGGCGATCGACGTCACGGCGGACCACTTCGACCACGTCTGGGCGCTCAACACGCGATCGACCTTCTTTCTCGCCCAGCACGCGGCCCGGCTGATGCGGGAGACCGGGGGCGGATCGATCGTGAACGTCGCGTCTCAGGCGGGGCTGGTCGCGCTGCCGGGCGAGTCGTCGTACTGCATCAGCAAGGCCGCCGTCATCCACCTCACGCGGTGTCTCGCGGTCGAGTGGGGCGAGCTGGGCATCCGCGTCAATGCGGTCGCGCCGACGTTCATCGAGACGGACGGCACCAGTGAGGCCCTCTCGGACGAGGCGTTCCGAGCCGACACCATCGAACGGATCGCCGCCCTACACCGCATCGGCAAGCCCACCGAGGTGTCCGGCGCCGTCGCCTTCCTCTGCTCGCCCGCCGCGTCGCTGATCACCGGGCAGACCCTCGCGATCGATGGGGGCTGGACGGCGCGCTGATCCGCCGGCGCCAGCGAACGGGCTCGCCGCCGGCGCTCCCGGCAACGGAGTCGCCGCGCGATCGCCCGGTCAGTTCGCTGCCCGCGTCAGCGACGCCACGAGGTGGTCGACGTAGGTGGAGATCGCCGCGCACGCCGCTTCGGCGTCACGTCGGTGGGTCGCTTCGGTCAGCCCGGCGACGAATTCGCGGAGCGGCTGCTCGTTGATCTGCTGGGTCAGCTTGCGAGCGAGCCGGCGCACCTGGGGAAAGACGTTGTTGAGCGCGCGGAGCCGCGACGGATTCTCCTCGAATTGCGCGAAGACCGTGACGAGATGCTGGAACACCCGGGCGAACCGCGCGATGTCGGAAGCGACCGCGGATTCTATGAGCGCGTGAGTGGCCTCATCGACGAGAGCGATGTCATCGTCGGAGAGCCCCGCGACGCCGCGTCGCGCCGCTCCCGCCCAGAGGTCGCCGGCGACCTCGAGGGCCCTTCGGACGCCCCCGATGTCGAACGGGGCGACCCTGGTGAAGCGATTGCGCTCCGTTTCGACGAGGCCCTGTTCGGCCAGGCGATCGAGTGCGTGACGGATGGGCGTGCGGGAGATGCCGAGCCAGAGTTCCAGCTCGCTGTCGCGAAGACGCTCCTCGGGCTCCAGTGTTCCTTCCATGATCGCCGCCTCGATGCGGATGTAGGCCTCTTCGGAGAGCGAAGTGCGGCGAACGTGTTCTGTGGGAAGCGGCATGGTGACGGCCTTCTGTGCGAAAATCCGGGACGTGAACGTAAATATACTAGATGATAAACCTGAGGATCAGGTGATCGACCGCTGACTGGCGTCCCGTATCCGTGACGCGGAGTTTTGCGGACAACCCGCGAAACGTTCGGATGTAATATCCATATATGCCTGTACCTGTGATGAATTCGGTCAGCCCCCGGAGGCTGATTCGCGATGAAGTGTTCCTGCGGCTTCTCGACGCCATCGTCGGCGGTGATCTCCTCCCCGGCGAGCAGTTGGTCGACAGCGAGATCGAGCAGTGGATCGGAGTCTCCCGCACACCCGTCCGTGAGGCGCTGAACCAGCTCGCCGCGATGGGGCTCGTCGAGATCCTCCCCCAGAAGCAGACCCGGGTGACGCCCGTCGACCCCAAGCGGCTCCAGGGTCTCATCGAGACGCTGGCGACCCTGTTCCGCAGCGTCGTCCGCGACACGACCCCGCTGCTGACGGAGTCGGACATCGCGTCGCTTTCCGCCACCCTGGCGACGCTGTCGAACTCGAGCGACATCACAGGGATCCTCCGCGACCAGCTCGTGAGCGACGCGGTCATGAACCTCTACCTGCGCCGCCTCGACAACAAGACCATCGCCCGCCTCGCGACCCGTCATGTTCCCGAAGTGCGCCGCGCGCTGAACGTCGCGCCGAGCAGCACCACCGCTTTCGAATCCGCCATCCCCCACCTCGAGAAGATGATCACCGCATCGATCGAGAACGACGCGCGCGCCGCATCCGAGGCGGCCTCCGCCTTCTGGACCGAGGGCATCGGCAAGCTCGTCGACGAGTTCCGCACCCAGGCCGGAGGGTCCAACTGATGCCGCTTCCCACCACGAACTCCGCACCGCTCGAACGCCAGCTCCTTCGCGATGTCGTCTACGAGCGCATCTACACCGGCATCATCGACGGCACACTCGAACCCGGCGAGACCCTCCTCGACGAGAAGCTCACATCGTGGCTCGGCGTGTCCCGCACCCCGGTGCGCGAGGCTCTGATGCGGCTCGCCGACATCGGCCTCGTGGAGATGTCTCCCAACCGGTACACCCGGGTCGCTCCGCTCGACCTCCGCGCCATCGACGAAGGCGTCTACACCTCGGGCATCCTGCTCGAATACTCGGTGCGCCAGGTCGTTCCGACCATCTCGAACAGCACGCTCTCGAGCCTCGACCGCCATGTCAAAGAGGCGAAGAAGCACGCCAAGAGCAAGGATCTCCCGGCGCTCGCGATGTCGGTCAACGAGTTCTTCCTCGAGTTCGAGCGCGCGGCCGACAACACGGTCCTCCTCGCGGTGAGCGAAGGTCTCAGCCCGCAGCTGCTGCGGTACGTGACCGTCTGGCAGCTGCCGTTCGAGGTCGAGAGCCTGCCGGCGGCACTCGAGGCGATCGCCTCGGCCGCGAAAGAGCATGACGCCGACAAGGCTGCGGAGCTCATTCGCGAACTGCACGCGCCGACGCGCGACCAGTTCCTCAACCAGTACCGTCGCTCCGACGAGGAGATCGACGCGAACCCGATCGTCTGATGGCCTGATCGCGCGATCGTCTGATCGCCCGGGCACGAACGTCGCGTGGGCCGCCTCGACACTGTCGCGGCGGCCCACGTCGTTTCGGGTCAGGCGTGCGCGTGCACGTCGCAGTGGGAGTGGGGATCCGCCGACTCGCTCCGGTGGGCCTGCGCCAGCGCCCGCAGGTAGGAGTCGATCGCTGCCCGGATGCGACCGGGGGCTTCGGCCCGGATGGCGTCGTCCAGTTCTGCGACCAGTCGCCGGCGTTTCTCGGCGTCGGTCTCGAGGTCGATGCCGAATCGGTGGGCGACCTCCGTGGTGTAGAAGTGCGCTGCGATGGGGGCGAAATGTGCGGCGACAGCGGATCGGCTCACGCGACGGTCCGAGCGGGAGAGCATCGCCTGGCAGAGGGCGAGGAAGTCGTGGACCTCGGTGGATCCTTCGGTCGTCGTGCGCCGCGTCTTCGTGGCGGGGCCACCGCACTGGCGCGGTATCGCGGCGGTCGCCAGTGAAGCGATCAGCTCGACCCGCTCCAGCATGTCGCGGGGAGACCACTGCGTCACCTCGGTGCGACTGTTGCGCGTGATGGTGACCAGATCGACGAGCGCGAGCCGGGAGATCGCCTCGCGGATCGGGGTGCGCGAGATCTCCCATTGTTTCGCCAGTTCGTCGACATGGATGCGCGTGCCGGGGGCGATCTCGCCGGAGACGATGAGACGACGGAGCTCCTCGTATGCCGACTGCGCGAGCATTCGCGTGGTGAGCGGCCGAGGGGCGGTGTTCAGCATCCGTATCTCTTCTCTAGACGTGGAATATCACCATGACACCATCGAGCGTGCATGTCAAATTCAAACTTCTGAATCTAGTATTTTCTCAGGATCCACACGCCTCAGCCGATCGGCCGCCCCGGAGTCAGGCGCTGGGCGTCGCCCTCGAACGCCCGGCCCCGGTTGTACAGGCGCTCCCTCCGGTGGACTTCGGTCGTCAGCGCCTTCGCGATCATGTCGGACCAGGAGGCGTCGCGCTCGTCGGCGCACGTGTTCCGGTACACCGCCTTGGCGCGACGGCGCAGGTCGTCATCGATGTAGAACGTGACGGCGACCCGCCCGAGCTCGCTCACGAGGCGCATCCGGTGACGGAGGTTCGCATCTGGTGTCCTTCCTGCGTGACGGTCGTGGCGTGTGATATTCCTGATGATAACTGACGGCACCGCCCTGCGACGCGATTTGTCACCACTTGAGGGATGTCGCCCCCGCGCCCCCGCGGCCCCTAGGCTCTCGTTGATCCGTGTCAACGAGGGGGAGTTCGCATGAAGGCTTCGACGATCGGCGCCGGTGTCGTCTCGGTGACCCTGCTCGTGGGGCTGCTGGGCGTCGCCCCGGCGATGGCGTCGACGACGCCGCGCCCCGACCCCTCACCGGCGCCCGCCGCACCTCAGGTCCCGGATGCGCACATGGGCGACTACTCGGCGTCCCGCTTCGACGAGCAGGCCGCAGGCCTGCCGGCCGACCTCACCGACGCTGTCGAGCGCGACCTGGGCGTCTCGCCCGAGCAGTACCTCGCCAGCGCGGCGGCCACCTACGATGCCGGCCAGGTGATCGACGGCCTCACGAACGACGGCGTCACGATCGAGAGCGCGCGGCTCGAGGGCGGGACGCGGCTGGTGCTCGGGGTCGCATCCGCCAAGGACGTCACGCGTGCGGCGGAGCGCGGAGCCGTCGCCGTGGTCGGGCTCAAGGCGAGCGAGGACCTGTCGAAGGTGAAGTTCACGAAGGCCGAGGCTCTGGTCAACGGCACCGGATGGGGATACGACTACGTGAATCCTGGTGACTCGACGAAATGGATCGCCGAGTGTTCGGTCGGTTTCAACGGCCATCGACTATCGACCGGCAAACCGCAGTTCGTGACAGCTGGACACTGCGCGGAACATCTGCCGAGCCCGCCCGCGTCCTCATTCAAGCTGACGCAGTCCAAGGCGGGCCCAACTGCGAGAGCGGGCAGCGCGATCGGAATGCCCGATCCCGCGAACTTCCACTACGGGGACGGCTTGGACTCCGGCCTGGTCGATGTGGCGAATCCCTCGTTGACCCCTCTGCCCCAGGTGACCACCTGGGGTGGGGGCACCGGAGCTTCGACTGCCGGCACGCAGGTCTCCGTGCTCGGGACAGCCCAGGCTCTGGTCGGCTCGATCGTCTGCAAGTCGGGCATGACCAGCGGCTGGACGTGCGGCAAGGTCCTCGAGACCGCGACGCACATTCTTGTCAGCGATACCGATGTCAACGCGCTCATCACGTCGGCGTGCGCGATTCCCGGCGACAGCGGGGGACCCGCGCTGCTCGGAAAGTTCGCCCTCGGCGTTCTGTCGGGAAGCGGAACAGATGACAAGGGGCGTTGTCTCTCTGCCTTCTTCCCGATCGTCGATCCGAATTACTCGGTGCAGACGCAGCATCCCGACTGGGAGATCGCCGTCGACCTGCAGAAGCCGGTTGTCTCCAACCCATCCGGCGTCGCGTTCCAGAGCGTGGGTCTGGCCGGATCCCTGCTGAACGGCGTGCCCGGCGACACGGCTTACCTCTATTTGGACGGTGCGACCACGCCGACCTCGCAGGTCGCGATCGTGTCGGCGGCTGCCTGGAAGCTGCCGCTTGCCGGCGTGAGCCTCGGTGCGCACACGTACCGAGTCGTGGTCCGCTGGGGACAGCGCAACACCTCCGCGGCAGCGACGGGCAGCGTCATCGTGGCGGCAGCGCCGGCGGTCGATCGCATCCAGGCCGCCGACCGCTACAAGACGGCCGTCGCGATCTCGCGGGCGGGCTTCCCGAGCACGACGGGCGGCGTGGTCTACATCGTGAGCGGGCAGGCGTTCCCGGATGCCCTGAGCGCGGCGCCGGTCGCGGCTTCGCAGAACGGCCCGCTCCTGCTCACCATGAACGCCGCGCTCCCATCGATCGTGAAAGCGGAGATCGCCCGGCTCGCGCCCCGGAAGATCGTCATCATCGGAGGCCCGGCCGCGATCTCGCCCGGTGTGGAGACCGCTCTGCGAGCGACCGCTCCCCACGCGGCCGTCGCACGTGTCGCCGGCTCGAACCGGTACGCGACGGCCAGAGCACTCGTCGGCTCCGCCTTCGGCGCGACCGGCGTGAACACGCTCTACATCGCGACCGGGAAGAACTTCCCCGACGCCCTGTCGGCAGGCGCCGCCGCGGGCTCCAGCGGATCCGCCGTCCTCCTCGTTCCGGGGACGAGTACCTCACTCGATGCGACGACGCTCGCACTCATCGCGAAGCTGCACCCGAAGGCCATCCGCATCGCCGGAGGACTCGCCGCCGTCTCGGCGGGGATCGAGAAAGCGCTCGCCGGCAAGGCGCCTTCCGTGAAGCGCCTCGCCGGTTCCGGCCGCTGGACGACGTCTCAGCTGATCAACGCGGACGCCTTCCCCTCGGCCTCGAGGATCTACCTGGCGAGCGGCCTGGTGTTCCCGGATGCCCTGGCCGGCGCCGTGCTGGCAGCCAAGAACGCGTCGCCCCTGTACGTGAGCCAGACGAATTGCGTGCCGCCGGGGGTCCTCCGGGCCATCGCCGGCTACGGGGTCAGCCGGGTGACCGTGCTGGGCGGCACCAGCGCGCAGTCGCCGAACGTGGCGAAGCTCGTGTCCTGCGCCCAGTAGCCGGAGCCTCGGGTCGTCGCGCGGGAGAAGCCGACGGGACTAGGCTGACCGCGACCGGCGCATCCGGTGCCGGACCTGGGGGTCTCGTGATGACCGCACCCGTACCACCGACGTCGCAGCGCGTACCCCTCTGGGCGCCGTACTACGGTGCGCCGTTCGGCGAGGCCGTCCGGCGATTCTGGAAGAAGTACGTCCGTTTCGACGGCCGGGCCAGCCGAAGCGAATACTGGTGGTGGGCGCTGGCCAACGCGATCGTCGTCATCGTGCTCTACGCGATCGCCGCCCTCGGAGGATTGGCGGGATCGACGATCGACGCCGAAGGCACCTACCGCGCCGGACCGGGCTTCGCGCTCGGAATCGTCCTCCTGATCGTCTGGGGCCTCGCAACGCTGATCCCGAGCATCGCCCTGCACGCGCGACGCCTGCACGACGTGAATCTGAGCGCGTGGCTTCTGCTGCTCGTGCTCGTGCCGAGCCTGGGCGGCCTCGCCATCTTCGTCATGACGCTCCTTCCGCCGAACCACGGCGGTGCCCGGTTCGACCGGCCCGACGACGAAGTGCCGGGCTACGGCGTGGCCGTTCCCGGTCCCGGCCTCCCGCCGCGCGACTACGGCTGGCCCGAGTATCCGCTGCCGTATGCGAGCCCCGCCGGCGGCCAACCGCTCTATGCGACACCCCGCCCACCCGAGCCGCCGGCAGCGCCTCCACCGCCCCCGCCGCCACCGCCGCCACCACCGCCTGTTCCGCCGCAGAGCCCCACGCCTCCCGCGTAGGCTCTCCGGCCGCAGACAGAGAACGGCCCCCGCCGCGCACGCGCGATGGGGGCCACTCGACGTTCGAGTCCGGTCAGCTCAGAGCTCCGATTGCGAAGCTCACCGCCCCGTTCTCGTCGACCTGTGCGTCGAGCACCTTGTCGTCGAGGGCGACGGCAGCGCCCGGCTCGAGGAAGAGCCGCGCGCCCGACACCTCGACCACCTGATCGGCGGGCTCGGGAATGGGGGCGACGGCGGCCGCGAAGGCCGTGTTCTGCGGGTTGCTGCTGCTGATCCGCAGGCCGGCGTCCTCCGTCTCGACAGACTGCCCGGTGAGGGTCTTGACGATCGTGCTGGCGTTTTCGGTGAGTGTGAGCATGAGCTCTCCTTACTGTTTCGGTCCCAGAACCGTCCACCCTTCCGCAGACACCGGATGCCCTCAAGGGGTCGGACCCGGATTGCCAGCAAGCACACAAGAACTCGGAGCCATCACGACATCCGTTGCCAGAAAGGATGCACGACCGCAGACTGGTGGCGTGTCCACCACCGAATCGCACGCTGAGCACGACGGCCACGACGAGCACGTCGACCCCGCCGGCCACGACTGCTGTGCGCCCTCACGGGAGGGCCTGACTCTCCGGACCACCGCAGCCGGCCCGGTCCGGATCCTGCCCGTGACGGGTTCGGGCGGCCACGGGATCCCGCAATCCACCGTGCCCGCGCAGACCTTCGCGATGGGCGACCGGCACGGGGACGACCGGTGGGGCGACGGCGAGACGCCCGTGCATCCGGTGACCGTGCCGGCGTTCGAGATCGACTCGACCAGCGTCACCAATGCAGCGTTCGGTCGCTTCGTCGCAGCCACCGGTCATCGCACCGAGGCGGAGACGTTCGGCTACTCGGCGGTCTTCCACCTGGCGCTCGCGGCCGACGACGAGGACATCCTCGGCCAGCCGCCGCAGACTCCCTGGTGGCTCGGGGTCGCCGGCGCCGACTGGCGGCACCCGGGCGGACGGCACTCGTCGATCGACGGCCTGGACGGGCATCCGGTCGTTCACATCAGCTGGAACGACGCGCAGGAGTACTGCCGGTGGGCCGGGAGACGGCTGCCCACCGAAGCCGAATGGGAGTGCGCCTCGCGGGGCGGCCTCGACGGCGCGCGGTATCCGTGGGGGGACGAGCGCGGCGGCCTCGACGACCACGCCGAGCCCGAGCATCCGTGGCGCTGCAACATCTGGCAGGGCGATTTTCCGGCCGTCAACACCACGGCGGACGGCTTTCTCGCCACGGCGCCCGTGCACACGTTCGAGCCCAACGCCTACGGACTCTGGCAGACCGTCGGCAACGTCTGGGAGTGGTGTGCGGACTGGTACGACGCCGGCTACTACGCCCGCTCTCCGGAGGCGAGCCCGCACGGACCGGCGTCGGGGGAGCAGCGCGTGATGAGGGGAGGCTCGTTCCTCTGCCACGACTCCTACTGCAACCGCTACCGCAACGCCGCGCGGTCCTCGAACACGCCGGACTCCTCCATGGCGAACACGGGGTTCCGCACGGTGGCTCTGTGAATCAGGCGCCGATCGCGAGTCACGCGCCGACCGTGAGTCAGGCGCCGACCGCGGCCAGGAACTCCCGGCTGAACGCCGGCAGGTCGTCGGGCCTGCGCGACGAGACGAGCACGAACGGTCCGTCGTCGACGATGACCTCGCGGTCGACCCACTCGGCGCCCGCGTTGCGGTAGTCGGTCTGCAGGCTCGGCCAGCTGGTCAGTGTGCGGCCCTCCACGATGCCGGCCTCGATCAGCACCCAGCCGCCGTGGCAGATGACGCCGATCGGCTTGCCGGCGCCCGCGAACGCCTTCACCAGGGCCACGGCCTCGGGGAGCATCCGCACTTCGTCCCCGTTCGCGACGCCGCCCGGCAGCATCACCGCGTCGAAGTCGTCGGCCGATGCCTCGGCGAGCGTGACGTCCACGGGGAAGGTGTCCGCCTTGTCGAGGTGGTCGAACGCCTGGACGTCTCCCGCCTCCGCCGAGACCAGCTTCGGTGTTGCTCCCGCGTCGCTCAGAGCCTTCCACGGCTCCACCAGCTCCGCCTGCTCGATGCCCTCTTTTTGTGCGCTGATAACGTCTAATTCTGTCACCTTGGAGCCTCCCGAGAGCCGGCTGAACGCGATCAGGCTCGGCGGCGAGCCTGTCTAACCGCCAACTTCTGACGCACCCAGATTGCCGCCAGCTTCCACGCGACCGCCCCACACAGCAGCAGCAAACCCAGCACTAACGCCGACAAAATCGCGGGGACGAGATCGGTGAGCATTTGATAAGGATAGCAGCTTATCTTGCATATTAGTCTCTGTCCTGACTAGCATATTGATCTAACATATGGGTACTGTCTTTGCAGCCGTTGACATTCCGTTCCTCGGCAATCGAATCGCGGGGCGGCCGAGGCCGCCCCTGAAACAGGGGCCAAAATGAACCGTTTCGGAAAAGTTCTCGCAGGTGCTGCAGTAGCCGGAATGCTCGCAGTGATTCCTGCAGTGGGGGCATCTGCCGCACCTCTGGCGCCAAGGGCCGTCGTCTCGGCTGAGACATTTAGCTCCGCCCCAGGCGGGGGAACATGGCAGCACGGCACGGACGCATGGGACGTCTTCTCGAATTACTACCATTCCAGCAAATCTCACACAGCTACCGCGTGCGACAATGGGGGGCTCGTCAAGACGTGCAAGCAAGCGGTAGCAATCAAAGGCAACTGGGCTAGCTCGAAGACGACGAAGAGCTACTTCGGCGGCAATACGGCGTTTTGGAACACACTCTGAGCACTAATCGACGCCTAGCGGCGGCTGTAGTGGTCACAGTTGGGGCACTTGGCCTGTTCGGCTGCGCTAACCAGCCGCACTCGGCCCTCGGCCCAGGGGAGGCGCCCTCGAGACCTTGGTCGGATCTAATTAAATCCACTTCTGACAAATCCACGACAGACGCTGAACGAAGTGCACTCAAGGACGGTGCGATCTCCGATCAGGAATATGCATATTTCCAAGAACAGATCAAGGATTGCTTGACAAAGCTGGGCGTTACCGCAAAGTGGTCGAGTGACAAGTCACTTGAATACACCAAACCTGATGGTGTCACGAACGATGCGATCGACAATTGCAATCGAGAGAACGGACTAGAGATCCTCGCTCTTCGCGATGCAATGGATCGAAACCCTCAGCAGCTAGATGAGAACGACATTCTGGTGGCCTGCCTAAAACGAGTCAAGGCAGTCGATCCTGGCTACACTTCCTCGATGCTCGCGAGCGGTGTCGACCTCGACAAGTTCATGAACGGTGAGCTATTCGACAAGTGCAATGCCGACCCTCTGCACTACGGCAAGAACAAATAGACTCTGCTGGCGCGGTCCAGGCGACGGCGCCAGCAGGTGGTCTCGAAGATCAAGATGCACACAAACAAGAGAAGACAGCCACAGCGTTGGCAGGTTGGGCTCGGCGCCCTAGCTCTCGCGAGCGCCGCTGGGTTAGGCGCAACAGTCATATCCCTTCTGCCACAAACCCTGCCGGGTTCCCTACAAGGCCCCACGGAGCCGAGCGAGATCCGCCTAACCACGCACTCGTTTACCGACGACCGATCCGTGGAAATTACAATCATACGGTCGAGCGACTTGCCCTTGGGAGCGCCGCGCGCAGGCCGCGTCACAGCTCTGAGGTGCACGGTTGGATCAACGGCATCTTCCGGTGGCACATTCTTGTCGCTGGACGGCTCCCCCGTTCTAACACTGGCGACAAAGGCTCCACTATGGCGTGATCTCGCCCCCGGAGACGCTGGCGTAGACGTGCAATACCTCCAACAGGAACTGAAGCGCCTCGGTTACGACCTTACCGCCGACGGTCGAATGGGGCAGGCTACCCTTCGGGCCGCCCGACAAGCGATGAAGAGCGTCGGCATAGATTCGGCGTCCCTCTTCATCCCACTCTCCGTAATTTCATGGATACCTGCACCGTCCACGGTGTTCCGTTCTTGCGACACGACACTCGGCGCTTCTGTTGCCGCCGGCGACAAGCTCGCCACGCTTGGTTCTGGCGGGCAGTCGATCACGGTCAAGGACCTACCTAGCGATCTTGTTAGTGGATCAAGGATCGTGCGCCTGGGACACCTTGATATTCCGGTAGACGCCAACGGTAAATCAGTGGCACCCATCCCTGAACTCGATCCCTCTGCCCTTGCTCCCGCTAGCGATGGTGCCAACGCCACCGACAAACCGATTTCAGCCACTCTTAGCCTCGCCAAGCCCATTGACGTGAGCAGCGCTCCTCCGTCCGCGATATTCGACCTCAATGGACCGCACGGTTGCGTAATGAGCAACGGCAAATTGATCTCAGTCAGAGTTGTCGGGTCACAACTCGGACAGGCCTTTATCGACTTCGGACAAACACCAGTACCGCGCAAAGTCGAACTACATCCCAATTCGCAGACCCGATGCCACTAAGTCTTCACAAAGTCGGTCACAGCTTCGACGGGCAAACCTGGTTGTTCCGCAACGTCGAGATCGAGTTCATTCCAGGAAGGGTCTACGCACTCACGGGGCCTTCCGGCTCTGGCAAGAGCACGCTTCTTTCCATCCTTGCCGGCTGGTTCAACCCTTCAGAGGGACGGGTAATGCGCCCGGATAGCGCGAGAACGAGTTGGGTCTTTCAAAACCCACACGGGATCGCACATCGCTCCGCCCACGATCACATTGCTCTCCCGCTTCTCGCCCAAGGCTTGAGTCTCTCCACCGCTGACGAACGCGCGGCGGAGCTTCTTGAACAGTTTGGACTTTCCGCAACCGCCAATCATCCGTTTGCTCATCTATCGGGAGGAGAAGCGCAGCGGCTAATGCTCGCACGAGGAATTGCCTCTAACCCTGACCTCCTACTCATCGACGAACCCACCGCGCAGCTTGATCACACGACGTCTCGCACAGTCAATGAAGCGATCGCCTCCATCGCCAATGACGGGACCGTTGTCGCAGTTGCGACGCATGATTTCGCGACCAGAGACGCGTGCTCGGACCAGCTTGATCTCAGCAACTGGGCGTGGCCCCGCAAATCGACGGCCTCATGAAGTCCTCAGCGATAGCCCGCGAGGCGTGGAGAAATATCAGCTCGGGAACGACACGCGCGGGTGTCTTAGCCATGATCCTCGCATCAATTACAAGCGGGCTGGTATGGGCTGACATCACGACCATCAAACAGACGATGGAGCAAGGCGAAGCGTTTCACCACAGTGGGGCTTCAGTTCTAATCCTGTCAGCCGATGGGAGAATCGACGGATCCGCGTGTGAAAGGCTTTCGGCTCTTCCCGGCATCCAAGCCGCGGGTAGCCTGCGCAACTCAGATTCTCGAATCACGCCCGCGGCCTTGCCGGGCTCCCCTCTGCCAACTACACAAGTCTCACCGGGGCTTGTCCGCCTGCTGGACGGACGAGTCAGCAAATCGGGCATCTTGGTTGGGCCCGAAGCCACGGACTCGCTCGGCCTCAACCATAAGAATGAGATTGCTACTACCGAGGGAAGAGCCCTTCCAATCGGTGGCACGTACGCATACCCGGATGATGGTCGACGCGGCGGGCTGAGTTACGCCTTACTAATACCCACGACGGCGAGCGGACGATTCGACGAATGTTGGGCAGATATCTGGCCTTCCAACGAGAACTTCTCGCAGTTACTGTTTACAACGCTTCTTCCCCTGCAGAGTTCAGATAAGCCACACCTTTCGCAGCTCAATTCAACTATGGGCACCTCATTTGACGGTGCCGGCGCGCTCCGGTCAAGGGTCACACGCTTTGCGCCACCTGTTGGAGCCGCATCAGGGAGCGTCATCGGATTTTGGGGACTATTTAGTCGACGACTTCAGCTTGCATCTGCTCTACACGCTGGTGTGCGACGACGCTCTCTCCTGGCAATCCTGCTCATCGAAACGGGGGCTTGGCTGATTGTTGCAGCATCCGCTTCTATGACGATCGGGGCGATAGGAGCTCACCTGGTAATGGATGACAGCAGACCAACTCTCCTGCTCGTAGCGTCACAGATTACGGGCGCAGCAACCCTTGGAACCCTTGTCGGCGCTTGCATGGCTTTCGCCGTTACGAGGGAAGAACGGCTCTTCCGGTACTTCAAAACTAGGTAACCGCATCTCGCGTACCAGCGCACGATAGACGGTGCAGAGTCCGCTAACGTCGACCGGCGCGAGATTCTCGCAATCCGCTGGCGCAGATTGGACTCACGCTAAAGCCGTGGATGCAACTGGTCAGGCAAGATTGGGCCCAAGCGACAGCCAAGGCTGAACGGCTAACCCGAGGGCAAGGGTGCGGGCACCCGCGGCAGCTACATTCCGATGCCGCGTCCGCGCCCAGTGGCGGAAATTCGTGCGGCTCTGGGTCGGTTCCGGACCAAACCACCTGAATTTGGAAGAACTCACTGGCATCCCCGCCTACACACTGCGACGCCCCTTCCGCGGCGAACGGCCCGCACCGTTTGGTGAAGTCGTTGTCCTCACTGTTGCTCTAGGGTTAGACATATCTGATATTACACAGCGAACCGTGGTCCACCCGCTCCTGGTGCCTCCAGCTGGGTCCGTCATGGCGGGGCGTATGGTTTGGGTGATTTCGTCATCCCGCTCGTACACGATCCGCTCCGCTAAACCAGCACCTCCCACAAGTAATAGCCGTCCTCGCCAGCGTGATCCCGCTCCAGATACGCACCGCCGCCCACTACCCGAACGGAAAAGCGTCACCCCACCACGCACGAAATCGCGACCGTCTTACCTTCGAGACTCATGCCTGCTCCTTCTTGTCCGCTCCACCTGTACGCAGCGAGAGAATGAACCCATGGCGACGATTCCCGAGATCCCCCTCAACGACGGCCACCGCATCCCGCAGATCGGCTTCGGCGTGTACAAGATCCCCGACTCCGAGACGGCGGATGCCGTGGTCAGCGCTCTGGATGCCGGTTACCGGCACATCGACACGGCCGCGTTCTACGACAACGAGCGCGGCGTGGGGGAGGGCATCCGGCGCAGTGGGCTCGACCGCGAAGACGTGTTCGTCACGAGCAAGGTGTGGTGGGACCAGAACGGCTACGACAGCACCCTGCGGTCGTTCGACGCCAGCCTCGACCGGCTCGGTTTCGACACGATCGACCTCTTCCTCATCCACTGGCCCGCGCCGAAGCACGACAAGTACGTCGACACCTGGCGCGCGCTCGAGCAGGTGCGGGACGAGGGACGGGCGCGCTCGATCGGCGTCGCCAACTTCCACATCCATCACCTGGAGAGACTCGCGCGTGAGACGGGCTCTGTGCCGGCGGTGAACCAGGTCGAGCTCCACCCCTGGCTGCCGCAGCAGGAGGTCCGCGCGTACGACGCCGAACACGGGATCGTCACCGAAGCGTGGTCGCCGCTCGCCCGCGGCCGCATCCTCGGCAACGAGCCGCTGGCCGCCCTCGCACGCAAGCACGGTGTGACGCCGGCGCAGATCGTGATCCGCTGGCATGTTCAGCTGGGCGATGTGGTGATTCCGAAGTCGGTGAATCCGCAGCGCATCCGGCAGAACCTCGACGTGTTCGGGTTCGAGCTCGACGCGGACGACCTGGCGGTCATCGCCGCCCTCGAGACCGGCGAGCGCACCGGCAAAGACCCCGACGACCTCGGCTGAGCGCGCGCGCTCCGCGCTCCGCGCTCCGCGCTCGCCGACGCAATCGAGTCCTGACTTGCTGGGGCCAAATCGCCCAAGGCGACCCCGCAAGTCAGGAGTCGGCCTCGGGCGGGGCGGGGCGGGG
>NZ_JBHVXB010000009.1:0-19247 GCF_042881905.1 Leifsonia sp. NPDC058248 | reverse complement strand
GCCCGCGGGGGGGCCCCCCTATTTGTTGTCTTTTTTGTGGGTGTCTTACCCCCAATTTCCCCCCCTTATTTTCAGGACTCGACGACGGGCGGGGCGGGGCGGGGGCGGCGGGGAGGCGGGGCGGGGCGAGCGCGGGGTGCGCTATTCGCCGGTGGGGTGCGCGCCGACGGCGTCGATGAGCCACGCGTACGAGAACGCACGCTCGCGCCAGGCCGAGTACCGGCCGGAGACGCCGCCGTGGCCGGCCGCCATCTCGATCTTGAGCAGAGCATCCGCCCCCACCTCGCGCAGCTTCGCCACCCACTTCGCCGGCTCCACGTAGAGCACGCGGGTGTCGTTCAGGCTGGTCACGGCCAGGATGTGCGGATAGTGCGTCTCGTGCACGTTCTCGAGCGGCGAATACGACTTCATGTACGCGTACACCTCGGGGTCGTGCAGCGGGTCGCCCCACTCGTCCCACTCGATCACCGTCAGCGGCAGCGACGGGTCCAGGATGCTCGTCAGCGGGTCGACGAACGGCACCTCCGCGAGGATCCCCGAGAAGTATCGCGGGGCCAGGTTCGCCACCGCGCCCATCAGCAGACCGCCGGCGCTCCCGCCCTGTGCTGCCAGGCGGTCCGGAGCGGTCCAGCCGGTGTCGATGAGGTGTCGCGCACTGTCCACGAAATCGGTGAACGTGTTCTTCTTGTGCAGCTTCTTGCCGTGCTCATACCAGAGGCGTCCGAGCTCGCCGCCTCCGCGCACGTGGGCGATCGCGAACACGATGCCGCGGTCGAGCAGGCTGAGCCGCGGGATGCCGAACGACGGGTCCATGCTCGCCTCGTACGAACCGTAGCCGTAGAGCACCAGCGGGGCGGGCTCGCCCGGCGTGACCAGATCGCGGCGGTACACGAGCGAGATCGGGATGCGCGTGCCGTCCTTCGCCGTCGCCCACTCCCTCTTCTGCGCGAACAGTGCGGGATCGAACTCGCCGAGCACGGCCTGCTGCTTGAGCATCCGGAGCTCGCGTGTTCGCACGTCGTAGTCGTATACCGTCGAGGGCGTGACGAAGCTGCCGTAGCCCATTCGCAGGGTCGGCTGGGTCCACTCGGGGTTGCCGCCGAGGCCGACGGTGAAGAGCTCCTCGTCGAAGTGCAGCTCGTGGAGGGTGTCGTCGTCCGAACCGGTCTCCTCCGGCACGCACGCGACCGCCAACCGGGTCAGGCCCTCACGCCGGTACTCGACGGCCACGAAGTCGCGGAACGCGTCGACGCTCTCGAGCCGCACCTGCGGGTTGTGGGGAAGCAGCGTGCGCCGCGGCCCTTGGGGATCCTCGGCCGACACGCTCACCAGCTCGAAGTTGACCGCGTCCTGGTTGTGCACGATGAGCAGGCGATCGCGGCCGCCGACCACCGCGTGCTCCACGTCGTATTCGACGCCGTCGCGGCGCGGCCACACGACGGTGAACTCGCCGGTCGGGTCGTCGGAGCGCAGCAGCCAGGTCTCGCTGGTGATGTTGGAGCCCGCCTCGACCACGAGGAAACGACGGCTGCGGGTGAGACCGACGCCGATGAAATAGTGCTCGTCGGGCTCGTGGAACACCTTCGTGTCGGCCGGCGCCGCGTCCGGGTCGGTCGCCGGCGGCTCACCGACCGGATGCCGCCACACGGTGTCGGGTCGCCAGGCATCGTCGACGGTCGTGTAGAAGACGTAGTCGCCGGTCTGGTCGAACAGCGCCCCGGCTGAGGTGCCGGCGATCTCGTCGGGGAACGTCACGCCGTCGTCGACGAGCGACCGGATGCGGATCGTGTACCGCTCGTCGCCCTCGATGTCGACGGCCCAGAGCATCCGGGTCCCGTCGGCGCTGACGTCGAAGCTGCCGAGCGAGTAGAAGTCGTGCCCCTCGGCTTCGACATTGTCGTCGAGCAGGATCTGCTCGCCGGGGAGGCCTTTGTGCTGCGCGTCCTCGGCGAGGGCGGGCGGCTCCCAGTCGTCGGGGCCGCCGATCGGCGCGCGGCAGTGGATGCCGTACTGCTTGCCCTCCACGGTGCGGGTGTAATACCACCAGTCGCCTTCGCGGGTCGGCACGCTCAGGTCGGTCTCGCGGGTGCGGTCCTTGATCTCCTCGAAGATCTGCTCGCGCAGGAGCGACAGATGGTCGGTGCGGGCGTTCGTGTACGCGTTCTCCTCGTGCAGGTGCGCGACGACCGCCGGATCGTCCTTCTCGCGCAGCCACTCGTATTCGTCGATGTAGACGTCATCGTGGTGGATGCGTTCGGTCGGCTGCTTCGGTGTCGTGGGCGGCGTGAGCATGTCCTCAGGCTACCGGCCTGTCGCCCGACACGACCCCGGGGACGAAAGCCGGCGCCGGTAGGGTGAACGGATGAGCGAGAAATGGTGGCACTCGGCCGTCGTCTACCAGATCTATCCGCGCAGCTTCGCCGACTCGACCGGAGACGGCGTCGGCGACCTGCGCGGCATCATCGACCATCTCGACCACCTGGTCGCGCTCGGCGTCGACGTGCTGTGGCTGTCGCCCATCTATGCGAGCCCGCACGACGACAACGGCTACGACATCAGCGACTACCAGGAGATCGACCCCCTGTTCGGCACCTCCGACGACTTCGACGAACTGCTGGCCGGCCTGCACGAGCGCGGCATCAAGCTGGTGATGGATCTCGTCGTCAACCACACATCGGACGAGCATCCGTGGTTCGTCGAGTCGGCGAGCAGCCCCGACAGCCCCAAACGCGACTGGTACTGGTGGCGGCCCCCGCGCGAGGGTACGACCCCTGGCGAGCACAGCGCCGAGCCGAACAACTGGGCGTCGTTCTTCTCGGGCTCGGCCTGGCAGCTCGACCCGGCCAGCGGTGAATACTACCTGCACCTGTTCTCGCGCAAGCAGCCCGACCTCAACTGGGAGAACCCCGAGGTGCGGGATGCGGTCTACGAGATGATGAACTGGTGGCTCGACCGCGGGGTCGACGGCTTCCGGATGGATGTCATCAACCTCATCTCGAAGGTCCCCGAACTGCCCGACGGCGTCGTGGCGCCCGGCCGGCTGTTCGGCGACGGCTACCCGTTCTACGGCCAGGGCCCGCGCATCCACGAGTTCCTGCATGAGATGCACGAGCGCGTGTTCGCCGGCCGTGACGATCGCTACCTCACGGTCGGCGAGATGCCCGGCGTCACGATCGACGAGGCCAAGCTGTTCACGGACCAGGCCCGCAGTGAGCTCGACATGGTGTTCCAGTTCGAGCACGTCGACCTCGACCACGGCCCCGGCGGCAAATGGGATCATCGCAATGCGACCGTGCTCGACCTGAAGGAGTCGTTCGGCCGCTGGCAGGAGGGCTTGGCGGCGGCCGGCTGGAACAGCCTCTACTGGAACAACCACGACCAGCCGAGGGTTGTCAGCCGATTCGGCGACGACCGCCACTACCGCCGCGAGTCCGCCACGGCGCTCGGCACGGTGCTGCATCTTCAGCGCGGCACGCCGTACGTGTACCAGGGCGAAGAGCTCGGGATGACCAACGTGCCGTTCCAGGGGATCGACGACTTCCGCGACATCGAGTCGCTGAACTACTACGCCGAAGCGGTGGGCTCGCTCGGCGCGGCCCCCGGCGACGTGCTCGCGGCGCTGCGCCGCACCGGTCGCGACAACGCCCGGACGCCCATGCAGTGGACGGCGGGTCCCAACGCCGGCTTCAGCACCGGGACCCCGTGGATCGCACCGAACCCGAACTTCACGCAGATCAATGCGGCGGCGGAGCTCGACGATCCGACGTCGGTGTTCGCCTACTACCGCGCGCTGATCGACCTGCGCCATCGTGAGCCGGTGGTGGCCGACGGCACGTTCGAGCTGGTGCTGCGCGAGCATCCGCAGCTCTTCGCGTACACGCGCACGCTCGGCGACCGACAGCTGCTGGTGCTGGTGAACCTCACCGGAGAGCCCGCGCACTACGACCTGCCCGGGGTATCCGAGTGGACCGGCGCGGAGTTCCTGCTCGGCAACCTGGACGACGCGACGCGCTCCGCCGACGGTTCGCTGGCGCCGTGGCAGGCGCTGGTGCTGGCTCGCAACAGCTGAGCCGTATGCCCCGCTGTGGCGCTGCCACGTGGAGCTGTCGCGCTCACTCCGAGCCCGGATGCCCGCCCAGGGCTTGCCTGAACACGGACGCGGTGGTGTGATGGGCGCGCGGGACGAGCGGGGAGGAACGACCATGAGCAGCTATGTGGCGAGGGCCGAGACGGATGTGCGGGCTCCCCGGGCGGCGGTCTGGCGCGTTCTCACCACGAACGGCTCGCATCCGGAGATCCTGTTCGGCGCCGAAGTCGTCTCCGACTGGAGGATCGGGAGCCGGATCGTGTGGCGCGGCGAGTGGGAGGGCAAAGCCTTCGAAGACCACGGGGTGGTCATCGAGCTGGAGGAGCCGGTGCGGATCGTCCTGACGCATTTCAGCCCGCTGAGCGGTCAGCCGGATGTGCCCGAGAACTACCACACGCTCCGCTTCGAGCTGGATGAGACGTCTCAGGGCACGCACATCACTCTCGATCAGGACAACAACCCCACCAAGGAGGCGGCCGAGCATTCGCGCGCCAACTGGGTCGAGATGCTCAACGGCGTGAAGGCCGTGGTGGAGCGCGGCTGACGACCGCTGTCGCGACCGCCGTCGCGACCCTTACTCGCCGAACGCCTCCCGCACGAACGCGTCGACGAACAGGTCGAACGCCTCGGTGGTCTTGCGGTGGTCTTCGGTGAGCAGGTAGCCGAAATGCAGTCCGACCACGGTGTCGCACATCCAGGTCGCGAGCACATGCGCCCGTTCCGCGGCGATGCCACGGCTGCGCAGCCAGGTGTCGACCAGCTCGTACCAGCCGGTGAACGACATGGTGATCCGCTTGCCGATGTCGGGGTCGATCGGCTCGAGCGCTCCCGCCTCGAACTGCAGGCGCAGGCCGGTGCGGTTGGCGTCGCTCAGTGAGGTGCGGAACGCCTCCCGGTACCACGTGGTGAACTGCGCGGTGTCGAACGCGGTGACGTCGACGCCCGCGAGCGTGTCGCGCTGCTGCCGCACGCCCTCTTCGAGGATGGCGTCGATCATCTCCTGGCGGGACCCGAAGTGGTACACGAACGAATAGGTGCTCACACCGAGCGCGCTCGCGAGACTGCGGAACGTCATCCGGGACAGCGGCTCCGTCGCCACATGATCCATGATGCGGCCGAGCAGCTCGGGTTTGCGATTCGGATCAGGTGTGCGTCCCACACGACAACAATAGGCGAGGGATCGTGCGCGGGACCTAGCCGCGGCCGGGCGGCTTCGGGCCCTTGTTGCCGGGCGGGGTCGGTGCGACCGGCTTGGTCGGCTTGGCCGGAGTCGGCGCCTTGGGCGGCGTCGGGCGAGTGATGTACTGGCCGCCCGGGCTCGGGAAGGCGCCGCCGCCGTAGACCGCGTTGAGCGCCGTCGCGATCGGCTTGACGATGGAGAACTTGACGTCGCCGCCGCCGATGCCCTGGAAGCTCTGGCTGCGCAGCGGCACAGCACCGGAGATGTTGCCGACCCAGGTGGCCTGAGCGACCTTGGTGGTCGAGGTCACGAGCCAGTTCTCGAGGGAGTCGTCGGTCGTTCCCGTCTTGCCGAAGATCGGGATGCCGTCGCCCGGGTTCGCGGACGACGCCGTCCCTCCACCCTGCAGGACGCCCTGGAGGGCGAAGATCGCCGCGGCTGCCACCCCCGGGTTGATCGGAGTTCTCGAGCAGACGCTCTTGGGCACCGCGTGGGCGGCGCCATCGGCGTTCACGATCTTGTCGATCGCGATCGCGCTGCAGGCCACTCCGTGATTCGCGATGCCCGCGTATGCCGTGGCCATGGTCAGCGGTGCGATGTAGTTGGTGCCGAGCACCGATGACGGGTTGGCACGGTACGGGTTGGCCTGCTCGTCGGCGCCGTGCACCAGGAGGTCTTGGGCGCGTTGCTTGATGCCGCAGAGGTCGATCTTGGTCGCCATCATGGCGAAGATCGAGTTGATCGACGCCGCCGTCGCGTTCATCACCGTGGTGCGCGAGACCGTCTCGCCCTCGTCATTGGCCACCGGCCAGGGCAGACCGCCGATATCGGCGCACGGCGCGCTTTCATGGAACATCGTCTGCGGGAAGAGGTGCTTCGTCCCGTCGACGGACTCGTAGAGGGAGTGCCCCTCCTGCAGCCACTGGAGCAGGTCGAACGCCTTGTACGACGAACCGGTCTGGAATCCCTCGGAGCCGCCGTAGGAGTAGTCGGTGTTGTAGTTGACCGCGGTCGTCCCCGGCGCCGGAGCGGCGGTGTTGTCGTACGGCTTGTTCTGCACCATCGTGATCACGCGCCCGGTCCCGACCTCGACGGACACGTTGGAGCCACCGAGGTCGAGGTTCGGGTCTTGGGCCGGGATGTAGGAGCTCAGCGTTCGCTGCGCCACCGTCTGCAGGCCCAGGTTGAGCGTGGTGTAGATCTTGAGCCCGCCGCGGTTGAGGAAGCTCGTTCGGTCGTCCGCCGTCTTGCCGAAGATCGCGTTCTGCTCGATGGTGCGCTCGACGAAGTCGCAGAAGAACGCTGCGTTGTACTTCTGCGCGCTCATGCAGCCGTTCTGCATGGTGGAGATCTTGGGGACGACCTTGGTGGCGACGGCCGCATCGCGCTCAGCGGAGGTGATCTTGCCGTTGGCGAGCATCCGGTCGATCACGTAGTTGCGACGCTCGAGCGTGGCCTTGTAGCCGTTGGCCGCGCCGTTGGCCTTGTCGGCCGGCCGGTCGATGCGGAGGTTGTCCGGATTGTTCAGGATGGCGATGAGTGTCGCCGCCTGCGGAAGACTGAGAGCTTTCGCAGAGACGCCGAAGTAGTACTGGGCCGCGGATTGCACTCCGTAGACGCGTCCGCCGAACAGTGCGATGTTCAGGTAGCTCTGCAGGATCTGGTTCTTGGTGTACTGCTTCTCGAGCCCGATCGCGTAGCGCATCTCTTTGAGCTTGCGCACCGGGTCGACCTTGGTGGCGTCGTTGTAACAGGCCTCGTAGATGGCGAGCTGCTTCTTCTGCACCGCGGCCGTGGCGGTGACGTCGGGCTGCTTGTTCTCGCAGCGCTGCACCAGGATGTTCTTGACGTACTGCTGCGTGATGGACGAGCCGCCCTGCACGTCTTTGTGGAGTGCGGTGAGCACGGCGCCGCGGAGGGTGCCGGTCACGTCGACGCCTCCGTGCTCGTAGAAGCGCGGGTCTTCGGTGGCGACGGCGGCGTCTTTGAGATTCTGGGAGATGTCGTCCCACCCGACCTCGACGCGGTTCTGCGAGTAGAACGTGGCGATCGGCACCGGCTTGCCGTTCGAGTTCGCGTACATCGTCGACGCCTGCGCGAGCGGTTCGACCTTGATGTATTCGGGGAGGCCGTCGAAGACTCCGATCGTGGAGTCGGCAGCCGATCCGGTCAGAGCGACCGCCGGCGTCACCGCCGCGGCGGCGAGCACTCCGGCCACTGTGCTCAGAGCGACGAATCCGATGAGCGCCGGGGCCCAGGCCCAGCCTCTGCGTCTCGAAGAATTCATGGCGTCATGATACGCGGCGAAATTGGCTGCAAGCCTCGGCCACGGTCAGCTTGGGGATGATCGGCGCCTGTGGACGGACGACGTTCAGGCTCCGTCGCGGAGCTTGTCGCAGAGCCCGGCGAGCTGCGCGAGCTCGTCCTGGCTGAGCTTGCCGCCGACCCTCTCGGTGATGGTCTTCATGTGCTCGACGGCCACTCGCCGGAACATGTCGTACCCCGCGTCGGTGAGCCGGATGACCGTTCCGCGAGCATCCGACGGCTCAGGGCATTTGGACAGCAGACCGCGCGCGGTGAGCCGATCGACGAGGCGGCTGACGCTGGGTTGCGTGAGCAGGACGTGCTTGTTGAGGTCGCGGAGGCGCAGCTCGCGGTCGGGCTGGCGCGACAGGTTGAACAGGACGTCGTACTCGTTGAACGAGATGTCACGGGTCGGGAACTCGGCGGCGAGGGTGCGCATGACCGCGACCTGGGCGCGGAACAGCGACTCCCAGGCGGAGACGGCGTTGACTCGTGCTTTCACACGCTCTTGGGTGCGCATCCGGGGCCTCCTCGGGTAGGTGATTCTCGATGCATTCGCATCATCCCACTATCGGGCGACACCGGCATCGGTGCAGACACGGAGCGCCGCAACGAGCGCTGGGCTCGCGCCCGTATGCGCGCCCGTGTGCGCCCCCGTGTGCGCCCCGCTGTCGAGTCCGGACTTGCTGGGTCGAAACGGCCGCGTTCGACCCAACAAGTCCGGACTCGATTGCAGAGCGGATGCGGATGCGGTGGGCGGCGGATGCGCGCGCGGCGGCGGCGGGCGCCTGAGGAGCGCGGGAGCGGAGGCGCGGGGAGGGCGGTGACGGCACCCGGCGCTTAAGAGTTTGAGGGCCGGCCGCAGAGGCTAGCGGCCGGCCCTCTCCCTTGCACCAAGAGTGTCCTGCAATCACATTCCGCGTTGGCTGCCACAGCAAACAACTAACGCTCTTGAACTATATAACGAAGAGGTAACGGCCGCTAGTTACCTGTTCGTTATTTTTGCTGCGAGTTTTCTTTGTGCCTGTCAGCAACCGCCTATCACTCTGAGCGAGCCGCTCTCGGCCCCTGAGCGAGCCGCTCTTGACGCACTACTCGAAACAGAATACTCTGAGTGAAGTATTCGAGGAGGTGATGAGATGGCCCTAGCGAATCCGGCCAAGCGAGCGGTGGCGAATCCGCTCGCGCTCGCGGTGCTCTCGTGCCTGTGGGAACGCCCGATGTATCCGTACGAGATGACCAGCTCCATGCGCGAGCGCGGCAAAGAAGACAGCATCCGCCTCAACTTCGGCTCCCTCTACGCCGTCATCAAGTCCCTCGAGAAGCACGGTCTCATCGCCGTCGCCCAGACCGAGCGCGAAGGCAACCGGCCCGAGCGCATCGTCTACGAGATCACCGACGCGGGCCGTCGCGAAGCCGACGACTGGCTCCGCGAGCTCATCGAGAAGCCGGTGAAGGAATACCCGGCGGTCGAGACCGGGCTGTCGCTCCTCGCGATGCTTCCGCCCGCGGCAGCCGTCGAGCTGCTGCAGAAGCGCGTCGTGCTGCTCGACGCCGAGATCGCCGAACGCGAGCGGATGCTCGAGGGCGAGGCCGCCGACGTGCCGGAGCTCTTCATGGTCGAGTTCCACTACAAGCAGGCGATGCTCACCGCCGAGCGCGCGTACATCGTGGGACTCGCCGAGCGCATCCTCGACCGGGCGATCGGCGGAATCGAGATGTGGGAGGGGCTGCACGAGCTCCTCGGCCAAGGACTCAGCATGGCCGACATTCAGAGACGGGTGTCGGCCGGCGACTTCGGGCAGGAGGTGGCCGACCTGCTGAGCTGATGCACCGAACAGAACCGAACAGAAGTGATGGCCGGAGAGCGGCAACTCTCCGGCCATCCAAACCCCAGTCGTTCCGTGAGGAACCTGCGTCAACAGTCACCGAGGGTCCATACACATGGTACTGCGCGGCTCCGCACGGACGGCTTTCCACCAGAAAGGGAGCCACCGTGGCTACTGAATTCCCGTCCGCGCTCGTTGCGGACGACCTCGTCAAGACCTACCGGACGGGCCGGGGCAAGCCGAGCGTCCGCGCCCTCGACGGCCTCAGCTTCGCGGCTGAGACCGGAACCGTCTTCGGGCTGCTCGGGCCCAACGGCGCCGGCAAGTCCACCACCATCAAGATCCTCTCCACCCTCGCCCGGGCCGACTCGGGCCGAGCGCTCGTGGCCGGGATCGACGTGGCCCGGCATCCGGCCCGTGTGCGCCGTGCGATCGGCTTCGTCGCCCAGAAGTCCGTGGCCGACCCGATGGACACCGGGGTCGAGAACCTCGTGCTCGCCGGGCGGCTGCAAGGGCTGACGGCACGCGATGCGCACGCACGTGCATCCGATCTGCTCGATCGGTTCGGGCTCACCGAGCACGCGAAACGTCAGGTCAAGACGTACTCCGGCGGCATGGCGCGCAAACTCGATGTGGCGATCGGGCTGATGCACCGGCCCGAAGCGCTGTTCCTCGACGAGCCCACCACCGGGCTCGACCCCGAGGCGCGCGCCGAGCTCTGGGCCGAGATCGAGCGGATGACGCGGCACGAGAACATGACCGTGCTGCTGACCACGCACTACCTCGAGGAGGCCGACCGCCTCGCCAAACGACTGGCGATCGTCGACCACGGCACCGTCGTCGCCGGCGGCACACCGGAGGAGCTCAAGAACGATCTGCGCGGCGACGCCGTGATCGTCGAGCTCACGGGTGACAGCGACCCGTTCGTCGCGCTCGCCGCCCTTCAGCGAGTGGATGCTCTGCACGAGGTCGGCGGTGACGGCCGCACCCTGCGCGCCCGCGCCGACAACGGAGCGTCGACACTGCCGCTCGCCCTCGCCGCCCTGGAGACCGCCGGCGTCGCGGTCGCCTCGGCCACCGTCGCCCGGCCCAGCCTCGACGACGTGTACCTGCGGCACACCGGCCGCACCCTCACGAAAGCCCAGGAGAACGTCGCATTGGAGAACGCATCATGACCGCCATCGCTTCGGGCACGATCGCCCGCACGACCTCTGCGCCGACCTTCCTCACCCACACGGCGATCCTCACCGCACGGCAGCTGCGCGCCGCCTGGCGCATGCCGGCGTTCCTGGTGATGAACCTTATCCAGCCGATCATCTGGCTGCTGCTCTTCGGGCAGCTGTTCAAGGCGGTGATCGAGATCCCCGGGTTCGGGAACGGCCAGAGCTACCTGGAGTTCCTCACGCCCGGGATCGTGATGATGATGGCGCTGTTCGGCAGCGCATGGTCGGGGACGGTGTACATCCAGGACATGCAGCGCGGCGTGATGGACCGGTTCCTCACCTCGCCGACGAATCGCGCGGCGCTCATCGTCTCGACGCTCGTATACCAGTCGCTCCTCGCGATCGGCCAGTCCCTGGTCGTGGTCGGGATCGCCTACTGGGCGGGAGCGAGGTTCGAGGGCGGCCTGGTGGGCATCCTGCTGCTGCTGCTCGCGGTCGTGCTGCTCACTGCGGTGTTCTGCTCGCTGTCGAACGCGGTCGCGCTGCTCGCCCGGGATCAGACCGCTCTGATCGGGATCTCGCAGATCATCACGCTTCCGCTGATGTTCCTGAGCTCGGCGATCATGAACACGAAGCTGTCTCCCGAGTGGGTGCAGAACGTGGCCGCCTACAACCCGTTCGAGTGGGCGGTGATCGTCGGGCGGCAGGCGCTCAGCCCGAACCCCGACTGGGCGACCCTCTGGGTCCACGTCGGCCTGCTGGCGGCACTCACCGTGGTGATGGCAGCGCTGGCGACGAGCGCCTTCCGCGCCTACCAGCGCAGCGCCTGATCCGACCGTCGAGGGGTGTCGAACGCAGCCGAAACACGATGTCTCGGCTGCGTCAGGCACCCCTCAACGGCTTAGAAGAGGTCGGGGGAGGGGGCGCTCGCGTGACGGATGGAGACGTCGGCGTGGCGGTCGAAGCGGTAGCCGACGCCGCGAACCGTGCGCACGATGTCCTCGTAGCGGCCGAGCTTGGCGCGCAGGCGCCGCACGTGCACGTCGATGGTGCGCTCGTTCGGCGCCTCGTCGTCGGCCGCTCCCCACAGCGACGTGATCAGCTCGGCGCGCTCGATGGTTCGGCCCTCGCGCAGCACGAGGTACTGCAGCAGTTCGAACTCCTTGTAGGTGAGGGCGGCGGTCTGGTTGTCGAGAATGAGGCGCTTGCGCGAGATGTCGACGACGACGCCGCCGGAGGCGCGGTCCTCGTCCTCGTCGACCGCACCCGAGTGACGGTGCTTGGCGATCGCGGCGGGGTCCTGCAACGCGAGGCGGACGACGTCCACGTCGCGTCCGCCGGCCCCCTCGGGAGCCAGGGCGACAGCCGCATACGTCTCGGCCGCGGGTGCGATCTCGGCGGTGAGGCGCTTCAGCGCCTCCACGATGCGGCCGAGGTCGGTGCCGGCGGCGGCGGCCTTCGCCTCGTCGATTCCGACGTAGAGCACGAAACCGCGGGCTTCGGTGCCGTTCGGCACAGCGCGGATCTGAGTGGCCGGCGCTGGAGCGGCGGCGGGGACCGGCGCAGCGACGGGTGCGGCCGGCGCCGGAGCGGCGGCGAGGTGACGGCTGGGGGCGAAAGCGGTGTCGACGGTTGCCAGAGACATGGGATGAAGTCCTTTGTGATGATGCGTGGAATCCGCTGCCGCCGATGTCGGCGTTCCCGTGTGCCCCGGATGGTCCGGTGCCAGAAGAGTGGTGACGGGATGCGAGGATTCGCGAATTGTGTCGGGCCTCAGAACGGCCAGTGTGCGGATGCGTGAGTGTGGCGCATCCGGGGAGCCAGTGGTCTCGCCCGACTCAGTGGGTCGGGGGCCGGCAGGCTCGGCGAAGGGTCGTCAGATCAGCGACACATTCGGCAACACATGACCGAGTCGCGGCCGGGCATCATCATGCCGGCATCCCCAGGGGCCTCGAAGGAGGTCAGGGTACGCGAGTTGTCAGTCATGGTCGCAAGTTAACCGAACAGTGACGCGCCGTGTCAAATCATTACGTAATGTTTCGAGCGCGCATTCAGCGAAACGGTGCCGGTCGGCGGGCGCCGGGCCGGGCATCCGGATGCTCTGGAGTCAGACCGTGCCGTAGAGGCGGTCGCCCGCGTCGCCGAGTCCGGGCACGATGTAGCCGTTCTCGTTGAGTCGCTCGTCGAGTGCGCCGAGGACGATCGTGACATCGCGGCCCTCGGTGGCCTTCTCGAGGGCGGCGATGCCTTCGGGAGCGGCGAGGATGCAGATGGCGGTGACGTCGACGGCGCCGCGCTTGAAGAGGAACTCGATGGCCGTGCCCAGTGAACCGCCGGTGGCGAGCATCGGGTCGAGCACGAAGCACTGGCGGTCGGAGAGGTCTTCGGGAAGCCGTTCGGCGTACGTCGTCGGCTCGAGGGTCTCCTCGTTGCGGACCATCCCCAGGAAGCCGACCTCGGCCGTGGGCATGAGGCGCACCATCCCTTCGAGCATCCCGAGCCCGGCGCGCAGGATGGGGACGACCAGCGGCCGCGGCTTGCTCAACGTCACGCCGGTGGTCGTGGTGACGGGGGTCTCGATCTCGACGGGCTCGACGCGCACGTTGCGGGTCGCCTCGTAGGCGAGCAGCGTCACCAGCTCCTCCGTCAGGGCGCGGAACACAGGAGACGGGGTCTCTTTGTTGCGCAGCACCGTCAGCTTGTGGGTGATGAGAGGGTGGTCGGCAACGTGAACGCGCATAGGCTCAAGGGTACCCAACATCTTGTCTGGAGCCCGACGTGAGTTTGCCCGTACCCGCCGAGTACGACGAGTGGATGCGCCGCGCCATCGCCGACGCACGACTCGCGTTCGGCACGGGGGACGTGCCGGTGGCGGCGCTGGTGCTCGACCAGACCGGCGCCGTGATCGGGACGGGACGCAATGAGCGGGAGGTCCGCCACGACCCGACCGCCCACGCGGAGGTGCTCGCGCTGCGCGAGGCGGCGGCGTCGCGCAACGATTGGCACCTCGAAGGATGCACGCTCGTCGTCACGCTCGAACCGTGCGTCATGTGCGCGGGGGCGGTGCTGGCCGCCCGGGTTCCGCGGGTCGTCTTCGGGGCGTGGGACGAGAAGGCGGGGGCGGCCGGATCCGTGTACGACGTGCTGCGCGACCAGCGCCTGAACCACCGGGTGGAGGTCTACGCGGGCGTGCTGGCCGAGGACTGCGCCGAGCTGCTGCTCGACTTCTTCCGCGCCAAGCGCTGAGCTGGTCCCCGTCATCGAGTCCTGACGTGATGGGTCGAAATCGTGCGCAAAGACCCATCAAGTCAGGACTCGACCGTGTCGAGTGTCGGGAGGGCGGTGAGGCTCAGGTCCAGACGACGGCGACGACGACGTTCGCGATGGCCAGCCAGCCGGCCGTGAGCAGGTAGGGACGTGCGCCGGCGCCGCGACGCCGGCGCAGCATCCCGAGCACGACGACGACGAGCACCACGATCGCGACGAGCAGCTTGACGAGCATCTTGAGGTCGTCGACGGGCAGGCCTTCGAATCGGCGGGCGCCGATGAGGAGCCCGCCGCTCACCACCTGCACGATGGAGCCCACCAGCATCGTCGTGAACGAGATCGCCCCTTTCGCGCGCAGCTGGAAGATGAAGGGGCCGATGACTGCGGCCAGCCCGACGAAGTGCGTGATCAGCAGCACGAGCCGCGCGACCTCCCAGCCGCTCATGACGCCACCGACACGATCGACCGGATGCTCTGCGGATCTTCGAGGAGGTCGACGACGGCATCGGCCAGGTCGCCGCGCGCGATCGAGAGCCCACCGGTGACGTTCTTCACCGCGCGCGAGCGGTAGTGCCCCGTTCGCGGCTTGTCGGTCAGCCGCGGGGGCCGCACGATGGTCCAGTCGGCGTCACTCGCGGTGAGGACGTCTTCGGCGGCCCGCAGATCGCGGAACGGCTCGCGCAGCACCCGCTGCACGATGGGCTTGAGCACCAGTCGGGTGAAGGGGTCGTCGCCCGCGGTCGTGATACCGCTCGCGCTCACGGCGAGGATGCGAGGGACGCCGGCCTCGCGTGCGGCTTCGATGGTGTTCCGGATGCCCAGCTCACGCAGCGAGGTCGGCTGTCGTGCGCTTTCGGGGCCGACCGAGAAGACGACGGCGTCGCACCCTCGGAGGGCGAAGACCAGCGATGCCCGGTCGGTGACATCGGCTTGCGCGATCTCGATGGGGGCGGACGTGAGCCGGTCGAGCTTGGCGGGCGTGCGGACGACGGCGGTCACGTCGTGGCCGCGGGCGGTGGCGCGTTCGACGACCTGGATCCCGGTTCCACCGCTCGCGCCGATGATGGCGATTCGCATGGGCAGCCTTCTCTCAAGTGGGTGAGTGAGCACTTACTAACCACCACTGTAGGGTTAGTGGGCACTTACTTGTCAAGGAGAGAAGATGAACGCGCGCGAGAAGATCCTGGACGCAGCGTTCACCGTGATGCACGAGCGCGGACTCGCGGCGACGACGACCAAGGAGATCGCGCGCGCGGCCGGCTACTCGGAGGCGACCCTCTACAAGTACTTCGACGACAAACAGGATCTGTTCATCCGAGTGCTCGCGGAGAAGATGCCGCTGTTCTCCGATCCGGAGACGCTGGTGGGCACGGCGACCGTCCGCAGCAACCTCGAAGACCTCACCGCCCAGCTGATGCGGTTCTACGTGCGCAGCTTCCCGATCGCGGCCTCGGTGTTCAGCGCACCCCCGCTTCTCGAGGCGCTCCGGGCGGGAACGCGCGCACGGCAGACCGGGCCGCACACGCCCATCCTGTCGCTCGCGCGCTACCTGGAAGGCGAGCAGGCGGTCGGCCGCCTGCCGGTCGAAGTCGACTGCACCGCGACCGCCCAGCTACTGGCCGGTGCCGCGATGCAGCAGGCGTTCCTGGCGGCGTTCGACGGGCTCGACGAGGTTCCGGCCGTCACGAAGCGGGCGCAAGCATTGGTCGCCGCCGTGTACCCGTCCGGTCACGCCGGCAGCTGAGACAGCCACTCCGAGAAGGCGCGGCGGGAGGCCTCCTGCATGCCGGCCGAATACGCTGCGCGATCCTCTCGCAGAGCATCCGGATCGAGCGCGTGCTCGTCGAGCTCGTTGTAGCCCTCGGCCACCCACTGCTCGTGCATCTCGTCGGTGACCTCGGGGTGGAACTGCACTGCGAGCGCGAAGTCGCCGATCGCGAACGCCTCATTGGAGTAGTCGCTCGACGACGCCAGCAAGGTGGCCCGCTCGGGCAGCTCGAACGTGTCGCCGTGCCACTCGACGACGGGCACCCCGCCGAAATGCCGGATCGGGGAGGCCGCTCCCGCCTCGGTCGGCTCGACGCGGCGGAAGCCGATCTGCATCGAGTCGCCCTTGTAGACGCGCTCGCCGAGGGCGCCGGCCATCAGCTGGGCGCCGAGGCACACGCCGAGGGTCGGCCGCTCGGCGTCGAGGCGCTCGCGCAGGAAGGCGCGCTCGGCCTTCAGAAAGGGGAACTCGTCCGTCTGGTATGCGCCCATCTCGCCGCCGAGCACGACGACGAGGTCGGCGGCATCCGGGTCGATCGCCGTGACGTCCTCGGTCGTGACGTCGACGATGCGCAGGTCGTACCCGTGCTCGCGCAGGACGGGCTCGATGTTGCCCAGGTGGATGCTCGGATCGTGCTGCAGCACGACGGCGGTGCGGGTCACTCCAGACCCTTGATGACGATGGTGTCGGTGGCCGGGTGCTTCTCGTTCGGGTCGATCCAGACATCCGGTTCGATGTAGATGACGCGGGCTGCCGGAACGGCGTCGCGGATGCGGCGCTCGACGGTGTCGATCGCGGCGGCGACGTCGGCGAGACGGTGCTCGCCCGAGACGGCCAACTTCGCGCCGACGAGGAGCTCGTCCGGGCCCAGGTACAGGGTCTTCATGTGGATGATGCGCTCGACCTCGGGGCCGGCCAGGATGGCCTGCTCGATCGCTGCGACATCCACCTCGCTCGCGCCCTCGCCGACCAGGAGGCTCTTGGTCTCCATGCCCAGGATGATCGCGACGACGATCAGCAGCAGGCCGATGAGCAGGGTGCCGATGGCATCCCACACGCCGTTGTGCGTGATGACCGTCAGCCCGACGCCGAAGAACGCGAACACCAGACCGATGAGGGCGGCCACGTCTTCGAGCAGCACGACCGGAAGCTCGGGCGCCTTCGCGCGGCGGATGAACTGCGGCCACGTCATCCCGATCTTGTGCGGACGCGACTCGTGGATGGCGGTGCGCAGGGAGAACGACTCGAGGCAGATCGCGATCACGAGCACGAGGATCGGCAGCCACCAGTTCTCGAGCGGATGCGGGTGGGTCAGCTTCTCGACGCCCTCATAGAGGGAGAAGACGCCGCCGACGGAGAACAGGATGATCGACACGACGAAGGCGTACACGTAGCGTTCGCGGCCGTAGCCGAACGGATGCTCGCTGTCGGCCTTCTTCTTGGCCTGCCGCCCTCCGATCAGGAGCAGCAGCTGATTGCCCGAGTCGGCGAGCGAGTGGACGCCTTCGGCGAGCATCGAGGACGAACCGGAAAACGCCCACGCGATGAACTTGGTGGCCGCGATACCGAGGTTGGCGGCGAAGGCCGCGATGATCGCCCTGGTCCCACCCGATGCACTCATGCTCTCATCCTAGGATGGCCGCATGACCGACACGAAGAATGTCACGCTGCCGACGATCGCCCTCCTCGGTGCAGGCTCGATGGGCCGCGCGATCCTCAGCGGACTGGTCGCCCCCGGCGTCACTGTCGACGGCGGGATCCGCGTCACCAACCGCTCGGATGCCCGCGCGGCCGAGCTCGCCTCGACGCCCGGGGTCACCGCGTACGCCACCGAATCGCGCCCTGATGCGAACCGCGCCGCCGTGGACGGAGCCGAGATCGTGCTCGTCGCCGTGAAGCCGGCGATGGTTCCCGATCTGCTCCGCGAGATCGCGGCATCCCTCTCGCCCGGAGCTGTCGTGGTGAGCGTCGCCGCCGGTGTCACCACGGCCACGTTCGAGTCGCTCCTGCCCGAGACGGTGACGGTCGTGCGCTCGATGCCCAACACGCCGGCCATCGTCGGCAAGGCGGTCACCGGGATCAGCCCGGGCAGCCGCGCCGAGCCCGACGACCTGAACCTGGTGCGCTCGCTGTTCGAGACCGTCGGCGAGGTCGTCGAGGTGCCCGAGTCGCAGCTGGATGCTCTGAGCACGATCTCGGGCTCGGGCCCGGCCTACGTCTTCTACCTGATCGAGCAGCTCACCGCCGCGGCGATCGGCAAAGGCTTCACGCCGGAGCAGGCGGCGCAACTGGTGAACGGAACCTTCCTCGGCGCATCCGAACTGCTCGTCTCGTCGGGTGAGGACCCGGCCGAGCTCCGCCGCCGCGTCACCAGCCCCGGCGGGACCACCGAGCGAGCGGTCACGGTGCTCGAGTCGGCCGGCCTCGCCGCGCTGTTCGCGCGCGCGACCGACGCGGCGCTCGCCCGCGCGCGCGAGCTCGCCGAGTCCTGAGCGCCGCGCTGCGCGCGCCGCGCCCAGCCCCCGCACTCGAGTCCTGAGTTGTTGGGTCGAATCCCGTCTTTTCGACCCAACAACTCAGGACTCGATGCCGAATCGGGCGGGCGCGGTGGATCGCAGGAGAGCGCGGCGCACGTACAGCACCGCGCGCGAACTCCTCGGAGCCACATCCGCCGACGTGAGGAAGATCGTGTTCCAGCCGGCGTGGGCGAGGCGTTCGCGCCGCGTCATGTCTTCCTCGTACGTCTTGCGCTGCGTGCGGTGGTGATCGCCCAGGTATTCGATCGCCACCCGCTGGTCCGGGTACGCGAGATCGACCATCGCGACGAACTGCCCTTCAGCGAAGACGCGGTGGTTCAGGTGAGGCTCGGGCAGGCCGGCCTGGATCAGTTCGACCCGCAACCGCGACTCCTGCGGCGAAAGAGAGTTCGAGCGCACAAGTTCCAGTGCGCGCCGCAGCTCGCGTACGCCCCGCCGACGACCGTGACGGTGCACCGCTCGCTCGAGATCGACGACTGCGGTTGAGCTCGGTATTCCTGAATACGCTTCGTCACCGCCGACGATGAAATCGCCGATCGCGACGAGCGAAGCGAGGTCGAGTCGCGCGGAGAGTTGGGCCCACGTGTCCTGCGGCGAGAGGCACGGCAGTCCGTGGACCCAAGTGATGCGGTGGCCGGCCGGCTGAAGCTCGTGCGGAACGACGCCGCGCATCTGGGGCGGCTTTTGAGGTGCGAACACGCTCACGTGCACCGCGTCGGGCTGCCGTCGGCGTCTGATCGGAAGTCCATGCAGGAGAGCAGACGAGTCGTGGCTGAAGAATTGTCCCTCGACCATACGTGCGCCGTACGCGCGGCACAGTGACAAATGATCGTCGAGGTCGGCATCCACAGTGCGCACGCCCCTGAACGGGCGTTGCAGATCTCGTCGATACAGCCGGTCGTGCGCGACGCCCGCTGCGCGAGCCTCCGCGTAGGTGAATCCTGATGCCGCGAGCGGCGCCCCCAATGGCCTTGGCTTTCGCATCCCTCCATCGTCGCGCGTCAGCATCCTGCGTGGAGGTTTTCCACAGCCCTGCGCTGGAGCCCGGACTTGGGCGGAGTGTAGTGGCGGGTTGGAGCGACGGACTGCGTGCGGGCGAGTTGGGGGGAGTG
>NZ_JBHVXB010000008.1:161465-199566 GCF_042881905.1 Leifsonia sp. NPDC058248 | reverse complement strand
TTTTTTTTTGGCCCCGCAATGCTTGACCTTTGTGTTTGGGTCGAAACCGCGCTTTTCGACCCAACAACTCAGGACTCGATTGCGGCGGCGGCGGACGGGCGCGCGCCGTGGGGCTTGACGTGAAAGAGCGCACGGCACACAATGTGAAACATGTCTTTCACATCGGCCAGGCGCGAGAACCGGCAGCAGGTCTCCGACGCCCGCGCCCTCCGCGCGCTGGCGCATCCGCTCCGCCTCGCCCTGCTGAACCACCTGATGGCGTTCGGCGCCCAGACCGCCAGCCAGTGCGCCGAGGTGGTGGGCTCCACGCCCTCCAACTGCAGCTATCACCTGCGCTCGCTGGCGCGCTACGGGCTGGTCGAGTCGGTCGACCCCGTCGACGGCCGCGAGCGTCCGTGGCGTTCCACCGCGACCGGACTCCGGTTCGGCCGCGCCGACGACCCGAACCTCGCGTTCGGCGTCGAGTCGGTCGAGCGGATGCTCGTCGAGAAGCAGATCGACGACGAGGCGGCCCTCACCCGGCGAGCCGTCGCCCAGCGCGACGACCTCCCCGCCGAGTGGCGCGACGCGAGCATGCTCGCCGGCTACGCCCTGCGGATGACGCCCGCCGAACTGCGGGACCTCGGCGAGCGACTGGATGCGCTCATCCGGCCGTACATCGGCCTCACCCGTGAAGACGCCCCCGAGGACAGCGATGTCGTCGCCGTGCACCTCAACGCGTACCTGCACCCGGATGCGGTGCGCTGATGACCGAGACCACCGCACCTTCGCACGACCCGCGCGACCCGCGCGACCCGCGCGACCCGGCCGAGCCCGGCGCCCCCGCCGCCCCGGCCACCTCGGCCACCCCGGGCAAGCCGGCCAAGCCGCGCTCGCCGCTGACCCGCCGCGACTTCACGCTCGTCTGGGCGAGCAGCTTCGTCTCCGACACCGGCGACTGGCTGCTGATGATCGCCCTGCCGCTCTTCGCGTTCGCCGCGACCGGCTCGGCGCTCGGCGCCTCCACCGTCTTCCTCGCCGAGCTGATCCCGATGCTCGTGCTCGGCAGCTTCCTCGGCGTGCTCGTCGACCGCTGGGACCACCGGCGCACCATGATCGTCACCAACCTGCTGCAGGGCGCGCTGCTGCTCCCGCTCCTCTGGGCATCCGCCGACCGGATGTGGATCGTCTACGCCGTCGCCGCCATCGAGGCGTGCCTCGGCGCGATCATCAATCCGGCCAAGCAGGCGCTCGTCCCACGCCTGGTCGAGCCCGACCAGCTCGGCACCGGGAACGCGCTCATGGCCGTGAGCGAGAACCTCGCGCGGCTGATCGGCTCGCCGCTGGGCGGCCTGGTGTTCGCGCTCTCCGGGCTGCCGGGCGTCGTGCTCATCGATGCGGCGAGCTACGTCGTGAGTGCCTCGCTGGTGGCGCTCAGCCGTCCGGTGGCTCTTGCTGCCGGAGAGCACGGACACGCGGGGGAACCCTTGCCCCGCCTCCACTTCTTCCGCCAGTGGGTCGACGGCATGAGCACCATCCGCCGGACCCACCCGCTCGGCGCGATCACCGCCATCACCACGCTCGGCCAGTTCGCGCAGGGCATCTTCCTGGTGCTGTTCATCGTCTACGTCGTGCAGAACCTGGGCGCGAGCGACACCGAGGTCGGCCTCCTGCGCGGGGTCCAGGCGATCGGCGGCGTCGCCGGCGGCTTGCTCACGGGAGTCCTCATCCGGCGCTTCACCCCGCGCGGCCTGGTCGGCTGGGGGTACCTGCTCTTCGGGGCGATCTCCCTCGTCACCTGGAACCTCTACCCCGTGACGACCGCCGTCTGGGTCTACGCCGGCCTGTTCATCGCGGTGGGCATCCCGGGCGTCGCCACCGGCACCGGCATGATCACGATCGTGCAGAAGGTGACGCCCCCGGATGCGATGGGCCGCGTCTTCGCCAGCGTCACCACCTTCGCCGGTGCGGCTCAGGGCGCGGGGCTGCTCGTCGCGGGCCTGCTCGCCGAACGGTTCGACGTGGTCGCGATCCTCAACGGCCAGGCCAGTGTGTATCTGCTGTGCGGGGTGCTGGCGTTCCTGCTGCTCGGCGATCGCCGGGTGCGGTCCGCTGCCGCCGGTGAAAGCGGAGGTCTCGTGCATTAGCGCGAAACTCGCCCGTATTGCAAGGATTTTGCCCGAAGGTACACGTATGGTGGCCGTGTGTGGCGACTCGACAAGAAACACGAGGATGACGACGTGATGTCGGACATTCCGGACGATGACGCCCTGAATCCCCAGAACACGACGTCCCCGCACGCTCTGAGTCTGGGGGATCCCGGGCTGGTCGCAGGCAACATCGCGGAACACGTCTGGCAGCGCTGGCGGGCGGAGATCGCCGCGCTCGGCGGAGCATCCCCCCTGCTGCACTTCGAGGACAGCCCGCGCGCCCGCATCGAGCTGAGCTCGACGCATCCGGGCGGTCTGCCGCAGTTCATCACCGGGCAGAGCACCCTGCTCTCCAGCCTCATCCGCGACGAGCTCGCGCTGCGCACCGCGCGCGCCGCCGCCAACGCGATCACGGTCAAGGGGATCGAGCTGCGCTCGGTGCGCGGCATCGAGTCGGTCCACCTGGCCGTCGGCCTCGCCCAGTGGCGGCACGGCGGGGACGAGTTCACCGCCCCGATCCTCCTGCGTCCGCTGGCCATCCGCCGTTACGGCCGCGACTTCGAGCTCAAGCTCAAGGGGCAGCCGTTCCTCAACCCGGAGCTGGCGCGTGCGCTCGCCGAGCAGTTCCAGATCACCCTCGACGCCGAGGCCTTCGTCGCCCTCGCCCTCACGAACGGCGTGTTCAAGCCGCAGCCGGTCATCGACCGCCTCCGCGGGCTGACCTCGCACCTCCCGTGGTTCAACGTGCTGCCGCGGCTCGTCGTCTCGTCGTTCGCCGACGTCGCGACCGCGCTGAGCGCCGAAGCCGTCGACCTCGACACCGTGGTGCTCGACGCCCTGGCCGGCAACCCGTCCGCGCGCCGGACGGTCGAGGGCGCGTTCAACCCGGTCGTGGCCGTGCGCCAGGACGAGCGCCCGCCCGCCACCGACAACCTGCTGCTCGACGCCGACGAAGAGCAGGAGAACGTCGTCGCCCAGATCGCGGCCGGCAACTCGATCGTCGTGAAGACCCTGCCCGGCACCGGCGGCACGCAGACGATCGTCAACGCCATCGGCGCGCTCGTCGCCCAGCACAAGCGCGTGCTCGTGGTCAGCCCCCGCCGTTCGAGCCTCGACGACATCGCGCACCGGCTCACCCAGGTCGGTCTCGCCGGTCTCGCCGTGACGCCGCGTTCCCTGCGCCGCGACCTCATCCAGTCGATCGGCCGCAACGAGAAGGCGGCCCAGCCGCGGGTGACCGACGTCGACGACGCCCTGGTGCGCCTGCGCAAGGTCCTGCTCGACTACCGCGCGGCGCTCACCCGCCGCGACCCGGTGCTCGGCGTCTCCGTGCTGGACGCGGTCGCCGAGCTCTCGCGGCTCTCCCTTCTTCCCACGCCGCCGTCGACGACGGCGCGGCTCGACCGTCACGCCATCGAGCAGCTCGCGCACGACCGGCCGTCGGCGGCCGACGCGCTGATCAAGTCGGCCCGCCTCGGCGAGTTCCGCTACGGCCCCAACGACTCGCCCTGGTACGGCGCGTCGTTCGCGACCACGGCCGAGGGCAACGCCGCGCACGACCTCGCCAAGAAGCTGCACCGCTCCGAACTGCCGCGGCTCATCGACCGCGCCAAGACCCTGATCGGTCAGACCCGGATGCGTCCCTACGAGTCCATCGCGGAACTCGGCGTGTACCTTCGCCTCCTCCTCGACGTGCGCGAGACGCTCGACAAGTTCCAGCCGGCCGTCTACGACCGGTCGCTCGTCGAACTCATCGCGGCCACCTCCACCCGCCGCGAGTCCCCGAACATGTCCGGCGCCAACCGCCGCCGCCTGCGCAAGCTGGCCCTCGAATACGTCCGCCCCGGCGTGCACGTCACCGACCTCAACGAGAGCCTGCGCCGCATCCAGCAGCAGCGCATCCTGTGGCAGCGGTTCGCCGCCGCCGGCGTCGTCCCCGAGGTCCCGGTCGGCATCGCGGATGTGCAGGTCGCCTACCAGCGCGTGGCCGAAGACCTCGCCCGTCTCGACATCCCGCTGCGCCGCACCGGCAGCCAGAACTCGCTCGCCATGCTCCCGATCGACGAGCTGACCCGGCAGGTCGCCGGCCTCGCCGCGGAGTCGGAGGTCCTCGCGAACCTCCAGGAGCGCACGGCCCTGCTTACCGCCCTGCGCGACCGCAAGCTCGACCCGCTGCTCTCCGACCTGTCGCGACGCCACGTGCCCGAGACCCAGGTGAGCGCCGAGCTCGAACTCGCGTGGTGGCAGTCGGTGCTGGAGACGCTGCTCGCGTCGGATCGCGCCCTGCTCAACGCCAACACCAGCGTGCTCGACCGCCTCGAGGCCGACTTCCGGCTCGTCGACGAGGCGCACGCCTCCGCCACCGGTCAGCAGCTGGCGTGGATGCTCGCCGAGACCTGGAAGATCGGCATCGTGGACTGGCCGGAGGAGGCAGCCGCACTCAAGCGCCTGCTCAAGTCGGACCGCACCTCCGCCGCGACCCTGAACGCCGAGGCGCCGCACCTGGCACGCCCGCTCGCCCCGGTCTGGCTGGTCTCGCCGTACGAGATCCCGTCGATCAGCTCCGACCTCGCGTTCGACGCGGTCTTCCTCGTCGACGCCGGGGCCTCGAGCCTGGCCGAGAACGTTCCCGTCATCCGCCGCTCGCGCCAGATCGTCGCCTTCGGCGACCCGGTCACGCAGACGCCGTCGGCCTTCGACATCGGCGTGCACGAATACGGCAAGACGGTCGCCGAGACGGACGTCGACGCGGCCCACGCCGACTCGGCTCTCGCGCAGCTGGCCGAACTGCTGCCCGTCTACACGCTGACCCGCAGCTACCGTGCCGGCGGCGAAGACCTCGCCGACCTCGTCAACCGCCGCTTCTACGGCGGCAAGATCGACTCGCTCCCGTGGGCCGGAACCTACCTCGGGCACGGCAGCCTCACGCTCAACTACGTCTCCGGCGGCCAGGGGATGCCCGACAGCGACACCGGCGCGGTGGAGAGCACCGACGCCGAGGTCTCCAAGGTCGTCGAGCTCGTGCTGGAGCACGCCACGAAGCGTCCGCGCGAGTCGCTGATGGTGATCACGGCCAGCGAACGTCACGCCGTGCGCGTCAACCAGGCCGTCCTCGCGGCGTTCGCCAAGCGCACCGAGCTGGCCGACTTCATCCTGAAGGACCGCGCCGAGCCGTTCACGGTGGTCACGCTGGAGCAGTCGGTCGCCCAGAGCCGCGACCGCGTCATCTTCTCGATCGGCTACGGGCGCACCCCGCACGGTCGCCTGCTCTCCAACTTCGGCGCCCTCGCGGAGCCGGGCGGGGAGCGCCTCCTCGCGGTCGGCATGACCCGGGCGCGCCGCTCGATGGACATCGTCTCCTGCTTCAAGCCGGAGGACATCGACGACTCCCGGATGCGTCACGGAATCGCCGCGCTCGCCCAGGTCCTCGGGGAGGCCGACCAGATCCAGGCCGCCGTTCCGCAGTACCTGAGCCACGACGCCGAGCCCATGCTGCTCGATCTCGCCCGGCGCCTGTCGCGCCGCGGTCTGGATGTCCAGCTCGGCTATCGCGGCAAGCTCGCCCTGGTCGCCTCGCACGCCGGCCGTGCGGTCGCGGTCGAGACCGACGACGACGTGAACCGCGGCAGCCTGCGCGAGTCGCTGCGGCTGCGGCCCGACGTGCTGCGCCGCCTCGGCTGGCACTACCTGCGGGTGCACAGCTTCGAGCTCTTCGCCGACCCCGAGGCGGTCGCGACCCGCATCGCGACGCTCATCGGTGTGGCCGATGTGAGCACCGAGACCGCGCCGATCACCATCCCCACGGCGTCGTAGTTCATCGGAGGTCGTGCGCCTCCTGTTCTCAGGAGAATCGGCCGTCGTCCCGCCGCGGGCACCTGAATTCAGGTGCCAGCGGCGTCCGCGAGCGTGCATCTCCTGAATTCAGGTCGCCAGACCCCGGTTAGGCTGGTCCGGTGACCGAGAAGCCCGCCCGACAGCACCGCCGCGCTCAGCTGCCGGCGGTTCCGGGCACCGATCCGACGCCGCAGGCCGTGCCGCGGCGCGGTTCGGCGGGGGCCCCGGTGCGCGCCACGGAGGACACCGACCAGGCGTGGGGCGACCGCCCGGCCGACGGCAACGACGAGCAGCTCAAACGGGACGTTCCGCCCCACTGGTGAGCGGGCGCGCTACTCCGCGTGCTTGCCGCTGCCCGGAGCGGGCTCGGCCGGGCGCTGCGCCTGGAGCAGGTCGCGGATGTCCGTGAGCAGATCGAGCTCGGTGATCGGGGCATCCGGATGTGCGACTCCCTTGTCGCGCAGCTTCTGCGCGCGATCCTTCGCCAGGTTGATCGGGTAGACGAACACGAAGTAGACGACCACGGCGACGATCAGGAACTGGATGATCGCCCCGAGCACCGCCCCGAACTTGATGTGCGCATCGCCGATGACGAGCGTGAGCGAGTTGGCGAGGCTGTCGGCGTTGAAGATCGCGCCGATCAGCGGGTTGAAGACATTGGTGACGATCGAGTTGACGACGCCGGTGAACGCGGCGCCGATGACGACGGCCACGGCGAGATCGATGACGTTGCCGCGGAGGATGAACTCCCTGAATCCTTTGAGCATGGTCGTTTCCTTCGGATTCACGTGGAGCTGGACGAGGCGGAGCCGGACGATGACGAAGGGGACGACGACGAAGACGACGAGGTGGAGGACGTGCTCGCCGCAGCGGCCGGCGCCGGGGACGAGGGCGCGGGAGACGACGACGAGCCCGACGACGAGCCCGAGTCTGAACCGCCCGCGCCCGCACTGGAGCCGCGCGAATCGGTGCGGTAGAAGCCGGAGCCGTTGAAGGTCACTCCGACGGTGCCGAAGACCTTGCGCAGACTGCCCCCGCAGGTCGGGCAGACGGTGAGCGCGTCATCCGTGAACGCCTGCTGGATGTCGAAGGCGGTGCCGCAATCGCGGCAACGGTAAGCATAGGTGGGCATATCAGGCTCCGGACGGGTCGGGGTGGCGGTCGGCGTCGCCGGTGGGGGACCTCACGAGAACTGCGCGATCCTGGTCGGGGTGACCGCGCCGTCGACCGGCTGATCGTGTCGCTCTCGCGGAACCTCGTCCACGAGTTCGCCGTCGAACAGCACGGCGTACACCGGAGGACATTTTTCCATGCTCCCGAGGGTCTTGTCGAAATAGCCGCGCCCCCAGCCCATGCGCATCCCCTTCGCGTCGACCGAGGCGGCCGGGATGATGATGAGGTCGACGTCGTTGATGGCGATCGGCCCGAGGAGTTCGCCGACGGGCTCCGGCAGGCCGAAGAGACCCTCGGTCTCCGTCTCGCCGTCGCTCGTCGTCCAGTCGAGAAGGCCGTCGTCGCGGGAGATGGGCAGGAGCACGCGCAGACCCTGCTGGTGCGCCCAGTTCAGGAACGGCCGGGTGTCCGGCTCGATCGTGGTCGACAGGTAGCAGGCGATCGAGCGTGCCGAGAGGTCGGTGGTGAGATCGACGAGATTGCGGGTGATCCCCGCCGTCGCCGAGGTCCGCTCGGTGGCGGTGAGGTTCTGTCGCCGTTCGCGGATCTCGGCGCGCAGTGCGCGCTTGCGATGGACGGCAGTATCCGAGTCCATGACGCAATCCTAAGAGATTGGATCAGGAGCCGCCCGCAATTGCCGATAGCCTGAGCAGCATGGCAAAGCACGTAACAAAGGCGGTCATCCCTGCGGCCGGACTGGGAACCCGATTCCTCCCCGCGACCAAGGCGATGCCGAAAGAGATGCTTCCTGTCGTCGACAAGCCGGCCATCCAGTACGTGGTCGAAGAGGCCGTGGCTGCCGGTCTGCACGATGTGCTGATGATCACGGGACGCAACAAGAACGCACTCGAGAACCACTTCGACCGGGCGACCGAGCTCGAGGAGTCCCTCGTGAAGAAGGGCGACACCGATCGGCTGGAGAAGGTCAACTACTCCACCGACCTCGCCGACATGCACTACGTGCGGCAGGGCGACCCCAAGGGTCTCGGCCACGCGGTGCTCCGCGCCAAGATGCACGTCGGCCGCGAGCCGTTCGCCGTCCTCCTCGGCGACGACATCATCGACAGCCGTGACGAACTGCTCAGCCGGATGCTCGAAGTGCAGCAGGAGAAGAACGCCAGCGTCGTCGCCCTGCTCGAGGTCGACCCCGACTCCATCCACCTGTACGGCGCCGCCAAGGTCGAACTCACCGACGAGGACGACGTGGTGAAGGTCGTCGGAATGGTCGAGAAGCCCGACAAGGAGCACGCGCCCTCCAACCTCGCGATCATCGGCCGCTACGTGCTGCGCCCCGAGGTTTTTGACGTCCTCGAGCGCACGGAGCCGGGCAAGGGCGGCGAGATCCAGCTGACGGATGCTCTGCAGTCCATGGCCGCCGCGCCCGACTGGACCGGTGGGGTCTACGGCGTCGTGTTCCGTGGCCGCCGCTACGACACCGGCGACCGCCTCGACTACATCAAGGCGATCGTGCAGCTGGCCGTCGATCGTTCGGACCTCGGGCCCGAACTCCGTCCGTGGCTGCGCGAGTTCGCCGCCACACTGGAGGACGTGCCCGCCGAGATCGTCGAGGAGATGCCGGCCGAGCCGGCGGACACGCTCGCGGACACCGCCCACTAGCACTGGCCGAAAGGAAGGTCCGTGGCGATCGTCGTTCCGACTCTCAGTGAGGGCCGGGTGGGACTCAGACCCATCCGCCTCCGTGATGCGCGCCCGCTGGAGCGCTCCCTCCTCGACAACCGCAGCTGGCTGCGGCAGTGGGAGGCGACCAGTCCGTACGCTCCGATGGCGTTCGACACGCGGTCGAGCATCCGGTCGTTGCTCGCGAACGCACGCGCGGGCCACGGGCTGCCGTTCGTCGTCGAGTACGACGGTGAGCTGGCCGGTCAGCTGAACGTCTCGTCGATCACCTACGGGTCGCTCTCGTCGGCGACGATCGGCTACTGGGTCTCCGAGCAGTTCGCGGGCCGCAACATCACCCCGACGGCCGTCGCCCTCGCCACGGACTACTGCTTCTACCAGCTCGGGCTGCACCGCATCGAGATCTGCATCCGGCCCGAGAACGCGCCCAGCCTGCGTGTGGTCGAGAAGCTGGGCTTCCGCTACGAAGGACTGCGCCGCCGCTACATCCACATCAACGGCGACTGGCGCGACCACTTCTGCTTCGGGCTGGTCTCCGAGGAGCTCTCGCAGGGTGTGCTGCGCCGCTGGCTCGACGGGAACGCGCCCACCGACGCCGCCGTGATCACGGCCGAGGACCGCGCGGCGGCGGCGATTCCCATCCCGATCATCCGGGATCGGTGACTGCTGGTTCGGTGACACACCTGCGCGCCTGACCCCGTCGGATGCACGGCCCCCTACCGTAGAGGCATGACCGGGGACGTGATGGGTGGAGGGGTCGTTGTCGCGATAGCCGCTGTTCTCTGGCTGGCCTATCTGATCCCTGTCTGGATGCGCCGTCGCGAGTACCTCGCGACCGAGCACAACGCGGTGCGCCTGCAGCAGACGCTGCGCATCCTCGCCGAGACGAGCGAGCTCCCGGATGAGGTGCGCATGGAGGCGACGGCACGAACGGTCGCCGAGCAGCAGCGCATCCTGAAACGCTCCGAGCAGAAGACCATCGCCGAAGCGCGTGCGGCCGCCGAGGCCAGGGCGCGCCGCGAGCTGGCGATCGCGGAAGAGGAACGACGCGCCGCAGAGGAGGCCGAGCAGGCCGCCCGCGAGGCGATCGCGCTCGAACGTGCATCCCGTGCCGCCGCCGCCCAGCGCGCCCGCGTCCTCGCCGTCACCACCGGCGCACCGCTGATGTCGCCGCAACGTCGTCGCCGGCTGCGCCGCGCCCGAGCCATCACGTCGGCCGTCCTCGTGCTGGCGGTGGTCGGACTCGTCGCCGGCGTCGTCTCGCTCGTCACCGCGGGCGTCTGGCCGCTCTTCGCCCTCTCGGGGGTTTGCGCCGTCGGCGCTGTCGCAATGCTCGGCCGTCTCGCCCGCACCCGCCCGGCGGATCGGGTGGCGCGCCAGCGCGCGGCCGCACCGGCTGCGCCCCGGCTCTACGACGACGCGCAATTCGAACTGCCCGTGCGGGAGGCGCTCAGCAACCGCCAGCAGACCTGGACTCCGCAGCCCCTCCCGAAGCCGCTGCACCTTTCGCGCGGAACCATCGCAGCGAGCGCCATGGCCTCGATCGATGCGGCCACCGAACTCCGCCGTTCCGCCGCCCGTGCCGAGATCGACCGGCGCGTCGCCGAGCTGGCGCCGGAAGCGACGCCGCTCCGCCCGCCTGCCGCCATTCCGAACGTGGCGCCGAGGGTTCCGGTCGCGCCCGTCGCGCCGGAGGTTCCGGCCGCTGCGGTGGCCGGTGCGATGGCTGGTGCAGTGGGCGGCGCGGTCGACCGCTACGCCGCGATGGGCGTGGTCGACGGACTCGGTGGCGGCGCCCTCGACCTGGATGCGGTGCTCCGCCGCCGACGCGCCGCCAGCTGACCTCCGATTCGGTATCGGGCCCGCCAGGGTGATATCGTTTCTAAGCAGTTCACGGGGCTATGGCGCAGTTGGTAGCGCGCTTCGTTCGCATCGAAGAGGTCAGGAGTTCGAATCTCCTTAGCTCCACCCTGAACGTGAAAGACACCGTCGGACCCCGACTCCTCTGGAGCCGGGGTCCGACTGTCTTCCCGGCCCGGAATCGCTTGTCAGCCAACCCACAGCGCGGCTGAGCGACGATTGTTCTCGTCTGTTCGGAGAGGGTGACATGGCAGCTGGGTCCAATGCACGGTCGCGCGATGCGCGCGCGAAAGCCGCGGAGCTGCTCCGGCAGCAGAAGGCACGCGACCGCCGGCGTCGGCTCGTCGCCGTGTGGTCGGGCATCGCGGCAGTCGTCATCGTCGGCGGCGTGGTCACCGGGGTCATCGTCGGCAACGCCAAGCCGAGCAGCTCGGCGGCAGCGGCCGCGGCTTCCGTTCCGACGGTTGCGCCCACCGTGGCGCACGGCGCCGAATCGGCTCCGCCGTGGAAGGCGCCCACCGACCCCAGCGCACGCGCCAAGGCCGCGGGCCTGCAGATGCTGAGCTCCGAGGGGACGGTCGAGCACATCCACTCGCACCTCACCGTGACCGTCGACGGCAAGAAGGTCGCCGTGCCGGCCCTGCTCGGGATCGACGAGAGCGCCGGTTCGATCTCCCCGCTGCACACGCACGACGAGTCCGGAATCGTGCACGTCGAGTCTCCCGTCAAGGCGTCGTTCACCCTCGGCCAGGTCTTCACCGAGTGGAACGTCGCGCTGGCCACAGGCCGGATCGGGTCGTACTCGACGGCCGACGGCCGAGCGATCACGGTCTTCGTCGACGGCAAGCCGTACACGGGCGACCCCGCCGCCATCACTCTCGCCGACCACGAGGACATCGACATCGTCGTCACTCAGTCCGGCGTGACGGCGAGCGCCCCCGCCGCCTTCACCTGGCCCGCCGGCTACTGAGTCGGGCCGCGGCGGGCCGCTGCGTCTGCGCCTGCGCGCCGCGCTGCGCTGCGTCTGCGCGTCGCGCCGAGCGCACCCGCACGCGCCGCGCACGCGCCGGCGCCGCACCCCTCGCCACCCCCGCCACGCCCTCGCCGTCACTGAGTTGTTCCAAAGTGTCGTTATGGGGCCGATTCCGGCCGTTATGACGACACTTTGGGGCAAGTCAGCGCAGGCAGCCGCGGCTGCCTGTGGAGAATTCAGTGCCCTCGCCACCAGCGCCGCTCGCGCTACGCCCGTGGCCCGTGGCCCGTGCTCCACTCCTCCAGACCCCCCACCTTTCCAGATCTCCTCCACCCCTCCACACCCCCTCCACCTCTCTAACCCCCGCCAACCTCTCTAGACCCGCTCACCGTCACTGAGTTGTCGCAAAGTGTCGTTATGGGGCCGATTCCGGCCGTTATAACGACACTTTGGGGCAAGTCAGTGCGGGCAGCCGCGGCTGCCTGTGGAGAAGTCTGCTGTGAGCATCCGGAGCGTGAGCATCCCGAGCGTGAGCATCCGGAGCGCGGGCATCCGGAGCCGGAGCGTGGGGAGCGGAGTGCGGCGCGATTCAGGCGACGTTTCCGCCGTGTTCACCGGCAATTCGCCCGGCTGCCCCAGGCTGCAGTCGAGAGCACCTCGCCCTCGCCGTCGCCCGACGCCCGTCGCCCGACGCCGCGCGAGCATCAGGCGCCGCTCTCGAACTCTTACCCGAATTCGCAGAAGGAGAGCCCCCGTGCGCACTCATCGGCGCGGTATCGTCGCCGCCCTCGTCACCGGGCTGGTCGTCACAGCCCCGCTCGTCGCCCTGGCCGGTCCGGCCGCCGCAGCAACGTCCACGGTGGTGATCAACGAGGTGGAGTCGAACGGGGGCACGCCGGGGGACTGGATCGAGCTGAAGAACACCGGCGCGACCTCCGTGGACGTCTCGGGTTACATCCTGCGGGACAACGTCGACACGGACGCATACACGATCCCGGCCGGCACCGTCATCGCCGCCGACGGGTACTACGCCGCCGACGTCGCAGCGGCGTTCGGGCTCGGCAGCGCCGACGATGCGCGGCTGTACCTTCCGGACGGCACGACGCTGCTCGACTCCTACACGTGGACGGCGCACGCCGCGACCACCTACGGCCGCTGCCCGGACGGCACCGGCGCCTTCACGACGACCGGCTCGTCCACCAAGGGCGCCGTCAACGACTGCAGCGTCCCCGTCTCGACCGATCTGAAGATCAACGAGGTCGAGTCGAACGGCGGAACCCCCGGCGACTGGATCGAGCTGACGAACATCGGCGCAACGCCCGTGGACGCGTCCGGGTACATCCTGCGCGACAACGACGACACGCACGCATTCGTCATCCCCGCGGGCACGACCGTCGCATCCGGTGGCTTCTACGCCGCCGACGTCGACCCGTCGTTCGGACTGGGATCGGCCGACTCGGCACGGCTGTTCGGCCCCGACGGCACGACATTGGTCGACAGCTACAGCTGGACCGCACACGCAGCGACGACCTACGGCCGCTGCCCGGACGGCACCGGCGCCTTCGCGACGACCGCCAGCTCGACCAAAGGCACAGCGAACGACTGCGGCCTGCCGGCGACACCTCCCGGTGTGAAGATCAACGAGGTCGAGTCGAACGGTGGAACCCCCGGCGACTGGGTAGAGCTCATCAACACCGGGAGCACCGGGGTCGACCTGACCGGTTGGTCCGTTCTCGACAACGACGACACCCACACCGCCGTGCCGCTCCCCGCGGGTTCGACGATCGCCGCCGGCGGCTACTTCGTCGTCGAGGAGGCGACGCTCGGCTTCGGCCTCGGCGCCCCCGACCAGGCACGGCTGTTCGACGCGAGCCACACCCTCGTCGACTCGTACAGCTGGACCGCGCACGCCGCGACGACCTACGGCCGCTGCCCGAACGGCTCCGGCGCCTTCACCACGACGACCTCGTCCACCAAGGGCGCGGCGAACGACTGCGGTGTCCCCGTGAAGATCAACGAGGTCGAGTCGAACGGCGGAGCCCCGGGCGACTGGATCGAGCTCATCAACAACGGTTCGTCCACGGTCGACCTGTCCGGCTACATCCTGCGCGACAACGACGACACCCACACCTTCACCATCCCGGCGGGCACGACCGTCGCTGCGGGCGGCTATCTCGCGGAGGATGTCGAGACGGCGTTCGGGCTCGGCAGCGCCGACTCGGCACGGCTGTTCGGTCCCGACGGCACCACGCTGATCGACACGTACAGCTGGACCGCGCACGCCGCGACGACGTACGGCCGCTGCCCCAACGGCACCGGTGCGTTCGAGACGACGACAGCGTCGACGAAGGGCGCGCCCAACGCCTGCGCCGGCACTGTCACGACCTCGCCGTGGCCTGGTGGGGCGACCATCGCCACCGCCGACGACGCGAACGTGCTCGGCGGCAACATGAGCGGCCTCGTCTACCAGGCCTCCGGAACCAGCGCACCAGGCGTGCTGTGGGCGGTCAAGAACGGCCCCGGCACCCTCTTCCGCCTGATCTGGAACGGCACCGTCTGGACGCCGGACACCGCGAACGGCTGGGGTGCGGGCAAGGCTCTGCACTACCCGGACGGCACCGGCGACCCGGACTCCGAGGGCGTCACCGTCACGGCCGCAGGCCCGGATGGCGGCGTGTACGTCTCCACCGAGCGCAACAACTCCGCCAACGGTGTGAGCCGCCCCGAGGTCCTCCGATTCGACCCGACGCAGGCCGGCACCAGCCTCACGGCGACCGGCGAATGGAACCTCACCGCGGACCTACCGGTCGTCGCGCCCAACAGCGGGCTCGAGGCCGTCACCTGGATCCCCGACTCCTACCTCACGCAGAACGGGTTCGTCGACCAGGCGACGGGCGCCGCCTACGACCCGGGCGCCCACCCTGGTCACGGCAGTGGGCTGTTCTTCGTCGGTCTGGAGGCGAACGGCTCCATCTACGCCTACGCCCTCAACCAGGCGAGCGGCGCGTACACCCGCGTCGCGACGATCTCGAGCGGGATGCCCGGCGTGATGGATCTGCAGTTCGATCCGGAGACCCAGAGCCTCTGGGCTGTGTGCGACGACACCTGCAACGGCCAGACCGAGACCCTGGCCATCGCCAAGACCGGCACGGACGCAGGCCGCTTCACGGTCGGCAACGCCTACGCCCGCCCGTCGGGCATGCCGAACCTCAACAACGAAGGGTTCGTCATGGCGCCGCAGGCCGAATGCGTGAACGGACTGAAGCCGGTGTTCTGGTCCGACGACACCAACGACGACGGTCACGCCCTGCGCGCCGGGACCATCGACTGCACCGTCGTCACCGGCCCGGGCGGCGGTCAGCCCGGTGGAGGTCAGCCGGGTGGCGGCCAGCCGGGAACGGCGACCGTCTCCCTCGGGCTCGGCACCATCACTGCGGGTTCCGCCCTGCACCTCACGGCGAGCGGCTTCACCGCAGGGGAGACCGTCGAGGTGTGGCTGCACTCCGCGCCGGTCAAGCTGGCGACCGCCGTGGCGAGCGGAGCCGGCACCGTGAACCTGACGGTGACGATTCCGGCGTCGACCACGCCGGGCGCGCACACGCTCGTCGTGAACGGCGTCACGTCCGGCATCACCGGGTCCGCGGCCCTGACGGTGACGGCCGCCGCAGTCGACCCCGGGGCCGCCGCGCCGGTCGTCAATGACGCAGCGGGTCTCGCGGCCACGGGCTCGTCGGTGACGGTCCCGCTCACCGTCGCGCTGCTGCTCGCGCTGCTCGGTGTCGCGCTTCTCGGGTTCCGGATGCGCCGCCCCAGCCGGCCGTAGCATCCTGCGTCCCCTCGGGGTCCGGTGGAGCATCCGCTCTGCCGGACTCCGTCGTGCGTGGCGACCAGAGGGGTGCTCGTGCAGACCTCGCTCAGACCACCAGCAGCACGGCCAGGACGAGCATCAGCACCGCGATGGCGCCGTCGAGGATGCGCCAGGCGATCGGACGGGCGAACACCGGCGCGAGGAAGCGCGCGCCGAAACCGAGCAGGCTGAACCACAGAATGCTCGCGATGACCGCCCCCACGCCGAAGACCCAGCGGCCCGGGTCGCCGTGCGAGGCGGAGAGCGAGCCGAGCAGGAGCACCGTGTCGAGGTAGACGTGCGGGTTGAGCCAGGTCAGCGCCAGACACGTGCCGACCGCGGCGATGAGCGACGTGGACGCCGTCCCCGGCGCGGCCTGCAGCTTCTCGGGCCGCAGGGCTCGGCGGGCGGCGAACAGCGCGTAGAGGACGAGGAACACGAAGCCCGCCCACCGCACGATTCCGAGCGCGATCGGGGCCGCCTTGATGATCGCGCCGATGCCGGCGACCCCGGCCGCGATGAGCACGGCGTCACTGACGATGCAGATCAGCACGATGGGCAGCACGTGCTCGCGTCGCAGCCCCTGCCGGAGGACGTACGCGTTCTGGGCCCCGATGGCGACGATGAGCGACGCCCCCGCACCGATACCGGTGAGAAGCGTGGCGAAGACGGCGGCGGGGGTCACGCCATCGACTCTATGGACTCGCAGCCGTTCAGTGAAACTCAACTTTCTCACGCAGCATTAGCATTACTCATGATGGACGCCAGCACCGACCAGCTCCGCACACTCGCCGCGGTGATCGACTACGGCACGTTCGAACGCGCCGCCGAGGCTCTGCACATCACACCGTCGGCGGTGAGTCAGCGGATGAAAGGGCTGGAACAGCAGGCGGGGCGGGTGCTCGTGCTGCGCACCAAGCCGATCGCGCCGACTGCGGCCGGGCAGATCCTGCTCCGCCTCGCCCGGCAGGTGGCGTTGCTCGAGAGCGAGGCACTGGACGAGCTGGGCGCCGAGGGCGGACACGGCCGGTCGAGCATCCCGCTGGTGGTGAACGCCGACTCGCTCGCCACCTGGGTGCTGCCCGCGCTGGCCTCACTCGATGAGGTGAGCTTCGAGATCACGCTGGAGGACCAGGATCACACGCTAGACCGGCTGCGCGACGGCACCGCGATGGCGGCGATCACGTCGGATCCGGAGCCCGTGCAGGGCTGCGTGGTGAGCCGGCTGGGGTCGATGCGGTACCGGCCGACGGCGAGCCCGCTGTTCGTTGAGCGGTGGCTGCCGAACGGATACGGCTCGGCCGGGTTCGACGATGACGCGCTGGCGAGCGCACCGATGCTCGTCTTCGACCGTAAGGATGCACTGCAGGACCGGTACCTCGCCTCGCGGGGCGCCGTCGCGCATCCGCCTCGCCACTTTGTGCCGGCCTCGACCGAGTTCGTGCGCGCCGCCGAGCTCGGGCTGGGCTGGGGGATGCTGCCCGCCCTGCAGACCGACCCGCTGATCGCCGACGGCCGCCTCGTGGTGCTCGACGAGGGCGGCGCGGTCGACGTACCTCTCTATTGGCAGCAGTGGTCGCTGGAGTCGTCGACGCTCGCCGTCGTGGCCGCGACCCTCATGGACGCGGCGACCCGCGAGCTGCGCTGAGCGAGGGAGACGCTGCCCGTACCGCGCGGCACTCCCCACCGGCCCCCGGCACCTACGCGAGTCCCCCGAAGAACGTTCGCATGTCGGCCGCCACCAGCTCGGGGCTCTGCTTGGCGGTGAAGTGGCCGCCGCTCGGCAGATCGTTCCAGAACCGGATGTCCGTGTACGTGCGTTCGGCGTAGGGGCGCGGGAAGCCGCGCTCGCCGTACTGGATGGACACGCCGACCGGCACGTCGATGAGCGGGACCGGCGTCTCGAGCCGGTCGTCGAAATAAGCGCGGAACGAGGTGCCGATGGACCCGGTGAACCAGTACAGCGAGATCGTGGTCAGCAGTTCGTCGCGGGTCCAGAAGTCTTCGACGTCGTCGGTGCCGCTCCATTCCCGGAACTTCTCGAGCAGCCAGGCGGCGAGACCGGCGGGGGAGTCGGTGAGTCCGACGGCGAGCGTGTCGGGCCGGGTGGCCTGCTGGGCGCTGTACGCGCTGGCGCCCTTCCATTTGCGGTCGAGCCAGTCGACGAAGGCCTGCTCCTCCTCGCTGAGGTCGTCCATCCGCTCCTGGGGTGGGAACGCGGCATGCGTGGCGAAGAGCGCGACGACCGACCCGGGGTAGCGGGCCGCGAGCCAATCGCTCACCCGGGTGCCCACGTCTTCGCCGTAGGTCGCGTAGCGCGGGTAGCCGAGAACCTGCGTCATGAGCGCGTGCCACCGCTCGGCGACGGCCGACGACACGAACGGCTCGCGCATCGGCTCGGAGAAGCCGTAGCCCGGCAGCGACGGCACGACCACGTCGAATCCGTCGGCGCTCAGCAGCCGAGCCAGCGGGAGCATCTCGATGAACGAGTACGGCCAGCCATGGCTCAGGATGATCGGGATCGGCTCGGCCGCGCCGGCGACCCGCTCGGCGCGCAGGTGGGCGAAGTGGATGCGCTCGCCCCCGATCTCGGCGATGAACTGGGGAACCGCGTTGAGCCGCTCCTCGGCCGCGCGCCAGTCGAACGACTCGCGCCAGTAGGTCATCAGCCCGCTGAGATACGGGAGGTCCACCCCGGCGCCCCACGGCTCGGCCGGCGTCTGCCGCGGGTATTTGGTGCGCGCCAGTCGCGAGCGGAGGTCGGTCAGGTCGGCTTCGGGCACGGCGATACGGAACGGTTCGGGCGGTGTGATGACGTCCATGAGCCGACGATACCGATGACCGCCGACATAGAATACGGTCCCCGGACGGATCCTGTCGGCTGAGCATCCGGCCGGCCTCACGGAAGGACAGCACGATGGGCGATGAACACGTGGCGCCGGAGACGAGGGGTGTCGCCGTCGAGCCGTTGGTCACGATCGACCTCGGCCCGGAGATCCCGGGGATGGGCGGACACCGGCTCCGGATGCGCAGGGTGACCATCGAACCCGGAGGGGTCTTCGGCCCGGTTCACGACCACCGAGGCAGACCCGGGACCGTCTACGTGCTGCAGGGCACGATCACCGACCATCGGGACGGGGTCGCCACGGACTACGGGCCGGGCGTGGGCTGGCCCGAAGACCGGAACACCCTCCACTGGCTGGAGAACCGGGGAACCGTCACCGCCGTCGAGATCTCGGTCGACGTCGTCAGCGACGAATAGGCGCCGCGCGCGGCCGGGCCCGGCACAGCGCCGGCTGCCGGTCGCCCCGCTAGAGCGTCGCGAGCACCAGGTCGAGCGCGTCGGCGAAACGATCGGCGCTCTCCACTGTCAGGCAGAGCGGCGGTTTGATCTTCAGCACGTTCTTGTGATCCCCGGTGGGCTGAACGACGCACCCTTCCGCGAGCATCCGGTCGCAGATGAGCGCCGCCTCGGCGGTCGCCGGCTCGAGCGTGTCGTGGTCGCGGATCAGCTCGACGCCGAGGTAGAGCCCGAGCCCGTGCACCGCGCCGACGATCGGGTGCCGCTCGCCGAGCTCCCGCAACCGCGAGGTGAGGTGGTCTCCGACCTCGGTCGCGTTCTCGGGCAGTCGTTCGTCGCGCATGATGTCGAGCACGGTGAGTCCCACGCGTGCGCTGACCGGGCTGCCGCCGGCCGACGAGAAGAAGCTGCCCTCCGCCGCGAACGAGTCCGCGATCGCCCGCGTGGTGATCACGGCGCCGAGCGGATGCCCGTTCCCCATCGCCTTGGCGACCGTGATGATGTCGGGGACGACGCCCTGCTGCTCCGATCCCCAGAAGTAGCGGCCGAGCCTCCCGTAGCCCACCTGCACCTCGTCGGCGATGCACACGCCGCCGCGCGCCCGGATGCGCTCATAGACACCGCGCAGATAGCCGTCGGGCAGCATGACCCCGCCGGCGTTGCCGAAGACCGGCTCCGCGATGAACCCGGCCGGCCGGATGCCCGCAGCGTCGAGCTCGGCGAGGTCCGCATCCAGGTCGGCCAGATACGCGGGAGCCGAGTCCGCCCCGCGATGGCGGCCACGGAACGCGTGCGGCGACGCGACGAGCTCGACCCAGTCGGGGCGCGTCTCGAGGGCGCGCGGGTTGTCCCCGATGGAGGAGGAGACCGCGTCCGCTCCGACGGTCCACCCGTGATACGCCTCGGTGACGGCGAGGATGGTCCGTTCGCCGGTGTGCGTCTGCGCGAGACGGAGCGCCAGGTCGACGGCCTCGCTTCCGCTGTTCACCAGGAACACCGTGTCGAGTCCGTCGGGGGCGACGGCGGCGAGCCGCTCGGTGAACCGGGCCAGCTCTTCGTAGTGGAACCGCGAGTTGGTGTTGAGCAGCGCCCACTGATCGCGCACGGCGTTCACGAGCCGCGGATGCCCGTGGCCGACCGCCGTCACGTTGTTGACCATGTCGATGTAGCTCTGGCCTCGCGTGTCCAGCAGGTGGTGGCGCCAGCCGCGTTCGATGAGCGGCGGATGCTCGAAGTAGTGCTCCTGCACGTGGGCGAACGAGCCGTCGCGTCGAGCGAGCGCGGCTTCGGGGTCGACGTCGGGAGCCGCGAGGTCGATTCCGAACAGTGCCGACGGGTCGGGGCTGATCGCTCGCCACAGTGGGGACGGGGCGGCCGGGGTGACGAACGCCGGCGGGCGGTGGCCGCGCAGCCGGGAGAGCTGCACGGTCAGGGTCGTCGCCGTGCCGAGACGATCACCGGCGGCGACGGCCACGCCGTCGAGGGCACTGCCGACCGCGTCGTCGACGTCGTCGAGGCCGTCGAGCCAGAGGTCGGTGTGCTCGCCGCGCAGCACCCAGGAGAAGCCCGCCCGTCGGAGCGTTCCGCTGAACGGGGCCAGCACCTCCGTGCCGCCCGGAGCCTCCAGCGTGACCGCGAGGGCGAGGGTGGCGGATGGCGCCGAGCGGTCGATGGCGGCCCTGGTCATCCGGTGCTCGCCGAAGCGGGTGAGGGCGTGTCCGCTGGTCGTGGCGATTCCGGTGAGGATGCGCCTCTCGACGCCCTCGTGGAGCCAGATCCCCTCGTCGAGGGCGTGGCTGGTGACGGAGAGGTCGGCCACGTTCGCGGGCGCGCTGTCGAGGGCCACGAGACGGCCGGTCGGGCGGGCATCCGGTGCGTCGGCTGTTTCGTCGGCAGCTGCGGCGATAGCGCTCGCGCCGCTCAGGCGCCACCGGATGAGCGTCTCCAGCTCGTCCGCGTCGAGGCGCCGCGCGAGATCGAAGGCCAGCCATTCGTGGGCCCGGTTCTCGTCGGCGTAGTCGTTGTCCCCGTCCAGGGCGACCTGCTGTTCGCCGCTGACCACCAGCACCGCACCGCGCAGCACGACCAGCGGCCAGAGCGCGGCCAGGTCGGCGTCGTCGAGCGGCGACTCCTCCGCGAAGGCGGCGATCGTGTCGAGCACCGCGAGCGGCGACGAGGGGACGTGGTGCAGCGCCGAAGCCACGGTCGCAGCGAGCTCGCCGACAAGCCAGCCGGTCGCCACATCGCCGAAGTCGATCACCCCGGGAGCGGGGTCGGCAGCGGTGCCGAGCACGATGTTGTCGTCCGTCACGTCCCCGTGCACCGCCTGGCGTCGCAGCGCCGGGCGCAGGGGAGCGAGCCGGGCGAGCGCATCCTCGGTGGCCGCACGGACCGCGCGCCGCTTGGCGGGGGACTCCACGTGGTCGAGCAGGAGGTCGACGACCTCGCCGGCGACCTGCGCATCCCACTGCGTGGTCCGATCGAGCCCCGGATGCTCCAGCCCGGCCAGTCCCGCCGCCACCCGTCCGGCGAGAGAGCCCAGAGTGCGCAGCTGCTCGCTCGTCGGGTCCGCGACGCCGGTGAGCGGCTCGCCCTCGAGATAACGGAGGACGCGTGTGTGCAAAGTCTGCCCGCGCAGCTCGACCGCGACCAGGTCGCTTCCGTCGAGGGCGGGGATGACCTCCGGGATGCGCACGCCGGAGCCGGCGAGGGCGACGAGGGCGGCGTTCTGCGCGTGCAGTTCGTCGGCCGAGAACACCGGGTTCGCGAGTTTGAGGACGAACCGTTCCGTGCCGGTGTCGATGCGGAAGTTGCGGTCCTGCTGGCTGCCGAGCTCGACGATGGCGCCGTGCAGGCCGAACCGGTCGCCGGCGATGCGGGCGGCGTCCTCCACGGTCACATCGGGTCGCGGCAGCGACGGCTGGACGAGGAAGTCGAAGTTGGGCACGGGGGACTCCAGGGCTCGGTCGGGCGTCTGGTCAGTTTATGGGGAGGGGGCGCCGTCGGGTGCCTTCGCTGCCAGCCAATGCACGGCTGGTCACGCGTAGCATCGCAACCGTGAAGACCTGGAGGACAGCCCTGGTGGCGTTCGCGATCGACATCGTGCTCGTCCTCGTTTTCGTCCTCGTCGGGCGCCGCAGCCATGGGGAGGCGGCGAACGCCGTCGGCGTCTTCGACACGCTCTGGCCGTTCCTGGTCGGGCTGATCTTCGGGTGGCTGGTCACGTTCGCCTGGCGTCGCCCGCTCGCGATCCTGTGGCCGGGCATCCCCGTGTGGCTGATGACCGTCGCGGCGGGGATGCTGTTGCGCGTGTCCGCCGGTCAGGGTGTCGAGCCGAGCTTCATCGTGGTGGCCACCATCGTGCTCGGCGTCTTCCTGATCGGCTGGCGTCTGATCGCCATGCCGATCACGCGCCGCCGCGCTGTGCGCCGCGCCTGAGGACCGCGCCCGAAAGAAATTGTTGAACCAATCGGTTCAGTGTTATATAGTGAACCGCATGGTTCAGCAAGAAGAGCTCGACCGCGCCTTCGCGGCACTGTCCGACTCGACCAGGCGCAGCATCCTGCAACGCCTCGGAGACGGCCCCGCGACGATCGGCGAGCTGGCCGAGCCGTTCGGGATGACGCTGACGGGACTCAAGAAGCACGTCCAGGTACTCGAGACGGCCGGCCTCGTCGTCACCGAGAAGGTCGGGCGGTCGCGCACCTGCCGCCTCGGCGACGGCACGCTCGACGACGCGCTCGGGTGGATCACCTTCTACCAGCGCCTCTGGGAGCGCCGCCTGGACGGCCTCGACGCGTACTTCACCCTCGAGCGGGGAGCGGACACGCTCCACCGTGAAGCAGGGAACGGGAAACAAGCAACCGAACGATGAGCGAGAGGAACGAAACGATGAGCGAGACGACGGAGACGGGCATCCCGATCGAATTGCGGATGTCGCGCGTGCTCCCCGCGTCGCCGGACGAGGTGTTCGACGCATACACCGACGCCGAGAAGCAGAAGATCTGGTTCAGCATCCTCGACGAGGAGCCCGGCATCGTCGAGATCGAGGTGGACCTGCGGGTCGGCGGCCGTCAGACCGCGACCTGGGGCCCGAGTCGCGACCAGCTCTTCGTCGAGACGCAGACCTTCCTCGTGATCGACCGGCCGCGCCGGCTGGTCACGACGTCGACCGGCCACGGCCCCGACGGCGATTCGATGACCACCGACATCGAGGTGACGTTCGAACCGCACGCCGACGGCACGCTCATGACCGTCGTGCAGTCCGGCTTCCCGACCCCGGGAATCCGCGACTTCTTCGAGCAGACGGCGTGGAACGGCGCATTCGACCGCATCGCCGCCTACCTCCGGAGCGTCGCGTCCTGATCCCTCCGCACGCGCCCGCCTGCGGGGGCTCTCAGGCGGGGAAGAGCGCGGTCGCGACGGTGAAGATCGCGAGTCCGGCCAGAGCGCCGACCACGGTTCCGTTGATCCGGATGAACTGCAGGTCTTTGCCCACCTGGAGCTCGATCTTCTCGGTGGTCTCGCGCGCATCCCAGGAAGTGACGGTGTCCGAGATGACAGCCGCGATGTCGTGGCGGTACGTGGTGACCAGGTGGGCCGCCGCATCCGTGACCCAGCCGTTCACCTTGGCGCCGAGCGCCGGGTCGGACGCGAGCCGGCGGCCGACGTCGACCAGCGCGGCCTCCGCGCGGCGGCGCAGCTCGCTGTCCGGGTCGGCGAGCGCGTTCAGCGCGGCGGCCCGCGCGGCCTGCCAGATGGAGCCCGCCAGCTCCCGCACCCGCGGGTCGTCGAACGCGCGCCCCTTCGCCGCCTCCAGTTTCGCGATGGTCACCGGATCGTTCTGCAGCCGGTCGGCCAGCTCGGCCAGGTAGTCGTCGAGCGCGCGGCGGAGCTTGTGCGTCGGGTCGGCGCGCACGTCGGCGAGGAATCGTCGCACCTCCGTGTACGCGCGGTCGTCGACGGCACGATTCACGAACGACGGCACCCACGAGGGGAGTCGTCCGGAGACCAACGCTCCCAGTGCATCCGGGTTCGCGGCGAACCACTCCTCGAGCCGGTCGAGGAGGAGGTCGACAGCTTCGTGGTGACCGCCCGAGCTCAGGATGCGCGTTCCGAGCCTCCCGAGCGGCGGACCCCATTCCGGCTCGATCAGATGCCGGCGTGCAATCGCCTCGATCGCGTCGCGCATGTCGTCGTCGTCGAGCAGCGAGGCCATACCGCGCAGCGCGGTCGACGCCTCGGCCACCACCCGGCGGGCGTTCTCCGGCCGGGTGACCCAGGCGCCTGCACCGGCGGCGATGTCGATCGAGCGCAACTTGCCGATGACCACCTCGTCGGACAGGAAGTTGGTCTCGACGAACTCGCCGAGGCTCGCGCCGATCTCGTCTTTGCGGTTCGGGATGATCGCGGTGTGCGGGATGCGCAGGCCGAGCGGATACCGGAACAGGGCCGTCACCGCGAACCAGTCCGCAAGCGCACCGACCATCCCGCCCTCGCTCGCCGCTCGCACGTAGCCGAGCCACGGGTACCGGCCCTGGAGTGCGAACGACACGACGAAGATCACGGCCATCAGTGCCAGCAGGCCCACGGCGAGCAGCTTCATGCGGCGCAGGCCGCGGAGGCGCTGCGCGTCGGCGGGCGACAGCGCCATGAGCGTGGCCGTCATCGGAGGGCCGTCATCGCAGGTGAGCCGTCATCAGTGCACGATGTGCAGTTCGCGGCTGGTGTTGTTGAGCCGGTGCGCCCCGTCGTCCGCGGCGACGACGATGTCCTCGATCCGCACCCCGAAGCGGCCGGGCAGGTAGATTCCGGGCTCGATCGAGAAGCACATCCCCGCTTCGATCGGCCGCTCCTCGCCTTCCACCATGTAGGGCGGCTCGTGGGTGGTCATCCCGATGCCGTGGCCGACCCGGTGGATGAAGAACTCGCCGTAGCCGGCCTCGGCGATCACGGCGCGTGCAGCGCGGTCGATCTCCTGGCACGCGACGCCGACGGCGACCGCCTCGAACGCGGCCTGCTGCGCGCGCTTGACGATCTCGAACGCCTCGTGCTCCTCATCGGTGGGCTCGCCGACGTGCACCGTGCGCGTGGTGTCCGAACCGTAGCCGTCCATGAGGCCGCCGAAGTCGAGCACGACCATGTCGCCCTCCTCGATCGTCCGGTCGCCGGCCTCGTGGTGCGGGTTCGCGCCGTTCGGGCCGCTCCCGACCACGGTGAAGTCGACCTGCGAGTGCCCGTGCTCGCGGAGCAGCCGCGCCAGGTCGGCGGCCACCTCGTTCTCGGTGCGGCCGGCGAAGCGCACGCCGAGGATGTCCTCGAAGGTGGCGTCGGCGGCGGCTCCGGCGGCGGCGAGCCGGTCGATCTCGTCGTCGGACTTGACCGCGCGGAGCAGCGGGAGCGCCTGGGAGATCGACTCGAAGCGGGCATCCGGGAGTTTCTGCTGCAGGCCGAGCAGGTGCATCGCCCAGGTGGCGTCGGAGATCGCGTACCGGCCGTCCGGTGCGAGCAGCGCCGCCGTCGGCAGGTACTCGTCGGTGCCGTCGGACCAGTCGACGAACCGGATGGCGCCCGCGGCCCGCGTGGTGACGGCACTGTCGTGCTCCAGCACCGGCACGATCATCGTGGGGTCGCCGTCGGACGGGATCACGAGCAGGGTGATCCGCTCGGTGGTCGCGATCGGGAGGTAGTCGGCGAAATACGCGAGGTCGGCGCCCGGAGCGATCAGCAGACCGTCGAAGCCGGCCGCCTTCGCGTTCGCCGCGCCGCGTCTCAGCCGTTCGGCGAAGTGGTCCGGGGTGATCTGCTTCATGCGGTGCTCCTCCTGGTCGGGGTGGGCGGTCTCGGGCACGCTCTACTCCTCGACCGGGCCCAGCCAGGCGTTGGCGACGGTCGAGTGCGCCGACTCGGCGTCGGACGGATGGAAGATCCCGGCGAGGACATCGCGGTAGAGCCGCCCGAGCTCGCTGCCGGCGAAGTACGTCGAGCCGCCCGACACCCGGATGGCCTGGTCGACAACCTGACGCGCCGTCTCGGTGGCCCGCACCTTCAGCCCGACCAGCCGGGGGAACCACTGGGCGCCGTGGTCGGCGAGAGTGTCGACGTCGTGGGCGAGCGTGTCGAGCTGGGGGAGCAGCGCGTCCTGCGCGATCGCCGCATCCGCCACGCGCCACCGGATGTCCGGGTCGTTCGCATAGCTGCGACCCTCGTTCTTGAGGCTCTTCCGTCGGTGCGCCGAGGCGACCGCGAGTTCGAGTGCGCGCGCGCCGATCCCGGTGTAGACGGCGGCCAGGAGGATCTCGAAGGCCGCGAAGATCGCGAAGACCAGGGAGTCGGGGTTCGGCCCGGGGTCGAGGCGTCGCACGATGCGGTCGGCCGGGGACTGCGCGCCGTCGAGCACGGTCGTGTTGCTCTGACTGGCACGCATCCCGATCGTGTCCCAGTCCTCTGTGATCTCGTACCCGCCGCCGTCGCGGTCGACGAATCCGTAGACGATCTTGGGGGCGTCCGCACTGGTGGTATCCAGCCCCATCGTGCCGAGGCGGGTCCAGCCGGGGGAGAGCGACGTGAAGATCTTGGTGCCGTAGAAGCGATAGGAGCCGTCGGGCTCGGGACGGGCATCCGTCGTCGACCCGAACAGCACGAGATCGTTGCCGGCCTCGCTCAGACCGAAGCCGAAGACCTCGCCCGCACCGGCCTCGCGCAGCAGGAAGTCGAGCGAGTCGTCGCCGCGGTCGCGCAGCACCTTGGCCACGGCCGTCCACACGAGGTGCATGTTGATCGCCAGCGCCGTGGCCGGGGCGGCACCCGCCAGCCGGACCTGCTCGCGCGCCACCTGCCGGAGGCTGAGCCCGAGACCGCCGTACTCCTCCGGGACGAGGGCCTTGAGGTAGCCCCGCTGCGTGAGCTCCTCGAAGTCGTCGAGGAAGAAGGCGTTCTCGGCGTCGTAGCCTGCCGCCCGCGAACGGATGCGCTCCAGCAGCTCGTCGGTCAGGAGCGGGGTGTGCTCAGTCACGTCGCCAGCCTAGGGCAGGGCGGCCGCGGGCGGCAGGGTCCGGCGCGTCACTGAGCGGTGTAGCCGCCGTCGACCAGGTGGTAGCTGCCGGTGATGAAGCTGGCGGCGTCCGAGGCGAGGAAGGCGATGAGGGCGGCGACCTCCTGCGGCTCGCCGAGGCGGCCGAGGGCGTGCTTGCCTTCGAGGAACGTGAGCGCTTGGGCATCCAGGCTCTGCTCGACGAGCGGGGTGCGGATGAAGCCGGGCCCGACGGCCGTGACGCGGACGTTCCGGCCCGCGTATTCGAGGGCGGCGTTCTGGGTGAGGCCGAGCAGGCCGTGCTTGGCGGTGACGTACGCCGAGGAGTTGGCGAAGCCGACGCTGCCGAGGATCGACGCCATATTGACGATGGCGCCTCCTCCGTTGGCCCCGATCACGTCGAGTTGCGCCCTCATCGAATAGAACACCGAGTTGAGGTTGACCTCGATCACCTTGCGCCAGCCGTCGAGGGAGTAGTCGCCGACCGCGGCCGCCTCCCCGCCGATGCCGGCGTTGTTCACGGCGATCCGGAGCGGGGCGAGCTCGCCGGCCCGTTCCACGCTCGCCACGGCGAACCCGGGGTCGGTCACGTCGCCGACGAGGGTCGCCGCGATTCCGCCGGCCGCTTCGATCTCGGCGGCGACGGCCTGGGCGTTCTCGGCGTTGAGATCGGTCACGAGCACGGATGCTCCGCTGGCCGCGAGCGTCAGCGCGACCGCGCGTCCGATCCCCGAGCCGCCTCCGGTCACGATCGCTGAGCGGTCTGCGACGTCGTACTGGGCCATCTTCTTCTCCTTCATTCGAGTTATCCGACAGGTGTCGGATAACTCCGATTGTACGATCGCTTCATGGATGCACGCCAGCAGAGGACCCTCGCCCGTTTGAGCGAGGTGATCCTCGACCTGGCCACCGAGTCACCCGTGACCGAGGTGACCGTCTCCCGGTTGGCCTCGACAGCCGGTGTGCACCGCTCGACCGTGTACACCTACGCATCTTCGCCCGTCGAGTTGCTGCACCGCGTGCTGCGGGGCGAACTCGACGCCCTGCGCGACCAGTACCTCGTCGACATCGCCCCCGCGGACGCCGTGGCCGCGATCCGCGGGGTGACGAGGGCGGTGCTGCACCACGTCGACCAGCACGACGAGGTCTACCGCCGGGGGCTGGGGGAGGACAGCGGATCGGCGAGCCTGCACGCGCTGCTCAGTGAGCACTTCCAAGGATCGATCGCCCTCCTGCTCGAACAGCACAGCGTGGAGGTCCCTGCGGCCGACACGGCCGAGCGGCGGATGATCGGACGGTACATGGCCGACGGGATCATCGGCGCCATCGCCGTGTGGCTCGACGGCGAGCCGCCGCGGGACGTCGACGCGCTCCTCGATCTCCTCACGAGAGTCGCTCCGGCGTGGTGGCCGGCGGGCGGGGCGTGACCGTGCGCTGGTGGTTCGGGCGCCGGGTGCCCCGGCTGCACATCGCCGGAGACGAAGGGCAGGGGCCCGTCGTCGTACTCGTGCACGGGATCGCGTCGTCGTCCGTCACATTCAAGAACCTCGTGCCGTTGCTCGAGCCGACGCACCGGGTCATCTCGATCGACATCCTCGGGTTCGGCCGCTCACCGACGCCGCCGGACGCCGAGTACACCATGGAGGAGCACGTCGACGCCCTGCACGCGACCATCCGGACCCTCCGGCTGCGCGAGCCGTTCGTGCTCGTCGGCCACTCGCTCGGGAGCCTGATCGTGGCAGGATACGCGGCCGAGCATCCGGGCGGCCTGTCACGGCTGGTGCTCGTCGGACCGCCGATCTACGGCACGCCGGCCGCGATCGGCGACCGCCGGGTGCGCAGCCGGGTGAGCGCGTACCTGCGCGCCTACGAATACGTGCGCAGCAACAAGGAGTTCACGATCTTCAACGCCCGGATGCTCGCGCGGATGCTCCCGATCAAGGGCGTGTTCGAGATCACCGAGAAGAACTGGGAGCCGTTCGTCAAGTCGCTCGAGAACTGCGTCGAGTCGCAGACGGTGGTGAGCGACCTGGCGCGGGTGCGCGTGCAGGTGGAAGTGGTCTACGGCGCGCTGGACGCGTTCATCGCACCGGGCAGCCTCGCGGTGGTCGAGTCGATGCGGCACGTGACGATGCACCGGGTGGAGGCGAACGACCACATCATCCGCAAGCGGCTCGCGCGGGTGGTCGCGGCGGCGATCGGGTGAGCCGGCGTGGGTGCGGGTGTCAGGCGGGCCGGATGCTCGACGCGGCGGCCAGGTACGCCTCGGCGTCGAAGTCGCTGAAGAGCGTCGATTGGGTGACGTAGCCCTGGACGATCCCGACGTAGAGCCCCGCGAACCTCTCGGCGAGCCGCACCGCCTCGTCGCGCGGTTCTCCGAGGGAGGACTCGTACCAGTCGGCGAGGTACTCGACGAAGACGGCGCGCACCCGGGTGCCGATGCCGTCGGTGATCGAGCGCAGGTCGGGGTTGAGCGCCACCTGGCCCCACACCTGGACCAGGAGCTGCAGGTCGCCGATCTGGCTCCGGAGCCCGGTCACCAGCTGGCCGATCACGTCGCCGGGCGCGGGCATCGGTGAGCGTCGCCGGGCTTCGGCGACCTCGAGGAAGCGCGGGTCCAGCACTTCGGTGATCGCGAGGCCGACCAGCTCCTCCTTGTTCTTGTAGTGGCCGTAGATCGCGCCGGCCGACAGACCCGACTCGGCGATGATGTCGGCCATCGAGGTGGCCTGGAAGCCTGTTCGGGCGAAGCACCGGATGGCCGCGGCCGCGATCTGGTTCCGCCGCGCCTGCCGGTGGGATTCGGTGACCTTGGGCATGACCCTCCGCTCAAAAAGAATGTTCGTTCTTGACAATACGGTATCCCGGGTCGAACATAAAGAACGAACATTCTTTTTCTTTGGTTCGGTTCCAGGAGGTCATCGTGTCCGCTCCTCAGCTTGCTCCGCACAGCACGCACACTCCGTGGCGGCGTGCCGTCGCCCTCGCGATCGGCGCCGCGGCCGCCGTCGCGCTGGTGCTCATCGCGTTCGTCTGGCCGACGATCACCTCGTCGGTGAAAGACGTGCCCATCGCCGTCGCCGGCACCAGCGCCCAGGTCGCGACGGTCGAGAAGGCCCTCGACCAGGCGGCGAGCGGGGCGTTCGACGTGACCGCCGTGAGCTCGCGCTCGCAAGCGGTCGACCGCATCCGGACCCGTGACGTCTACGGGGCGATCGTCCTCGGCGACAAGCCTGAGGTGCTCACCGCCTCGGCCAATGGGCTCGCCGTCAGCCAGATCCTCAATCAGATCGCCGGGCAGCTGCAGACGCAGGCGAACGCCCAGGCCGCCGCCGCGACCCAGCAGGCGATCGCCGCCGGCCAGGCGCCGGCCGGGACCGTGCCGCCCACGATCACGGTGGGCGTCACGGACGTCGTGCCGCTCGCATCCACGGATGCACGTGGCCTCGGTCTCACCGCGGCCTCCTTCCCGCTGGTGCTCGGCGGACTCCTCGGCGGCATCCTGATCTCGCTGCTCGTCGCCGGCGTCTGGCGTCGCCTCGCCGCCGTCACGACCTATGCCGTGGTCGGCGGACTCGGCATCGTCGCCATCATGCAGGGCTGGTTCGGGGTGCTGCAGGGGAGCTACTGGGTCAACGCGCTCGCCGTCGGACTCGCGATGTTCGCCACCGCATCGTTCATCGTCGGCATGAACGCCCTCATCGGCCGTGCCGGCATCGCCGTCGGCAGCGTGGTCACGATGCTCGTCGGAAATCCGCTGTCGTCCGCCGCGCAGCCGCTGCAGTTCACCGTGGCGCCGTGGGGTGCGGTCGGGCAGTGGTTCGTTCCGGGCGCGTCGTCCACCCTGGTGCGCGACCTCTCGTACTTCCCGCAGGCGGACACGACGTTCCCGTGGCTGGTGCTCGCCGGCTGGAGCCTGTTCGGGGTCCTGGCGATGCTGCTCGGGCACTTCCGCAACCAGGTCGTGGTCGAGGCCGCCGTGGAGGAGGACGAGGAGCCGCTCGCCGAGGCCGAGTCGGCGCGGGTCGCTCAGCCGGTGTGAGGGCGGCGTGCTCGGCGCCGCACTACTCTGAGAGCATGCAGCAACGCACACTCGGCAGGACGGGCCGCGAGGTGTCCGTCATCGGTCTCGGAACCTGGCAGCTCGGCGCCGACTGGGGCGAGGTGAGCGAAGCGGACGCACTCAGCGTGCTCGACGCTGCTGCCGCATCCGGTGTCACCTTCTTCGACACCGCCGACGTCTACGGCGACGGGCGGAGCGAACAGCTCATCGGGGCGTTCCTCGCAGCGCGACCGGATGCGGGCATCACGGTCGCGACCAAGATGGGCCGGCGCGAAGCGCAGGACCCCGCGAACTTCACGCTCGCGAAGTTCCGCGAGTGGACGGACCGGTCGCGCCGCAACCTCGGTGTCGAAACTCTCGATCTGGTGCAGCTGCACTGCCCGCCGACGCGCGTGTTCTCGATGGATGCCGTGTACGACGCCCTCGACACGCTGGTCGCCGACGGTGCCGTGGCCGCCTACGGGTTCAGCGTCGAGACCACCGACGAGGCCCTCGCGGCGATCGCGCATCCCGGGACGGCGACCGTGCAGATCATCCTGAACGCCTTCCGGCTGAAGCCGCTCGACCGGGTGCTGCCCGCGGCGCGCGAGGCCGGCGTGGGGATCATCGCGCGCGTTCCGCTCGCCTCCGGGCTGCTCAGCGGGAAGTACACGGCCGAGACGACCTTCTCGCCCGACGATCACCGCAGCTACAACCGGCACGGCGAGGCCTTCGACGTCGGCGAGACGTTCTCGGGCGTCGACTTCGAGACCGGCGTCGCCGCGGCACGCGAGTTCGCGGCTCTCGTGCCGGCCGGGCTCACCCCGGCTCAGGCCGCGATCGCCTGGGTGGCGCAGCAGGACGGCGTGAGCAGCGTCATCCCGGGCGCGCGCTCGGTCGAGCAGGCGCGCTCCAATGCGGCCGCCGGCTCCGCCGCCCCGCTCGGCGAGGCGTTCGACGAGGCCGTCCGCGGTATCTACGATCGCCGCTTCCGCGCCGCGGTCCACCCCCGCTGGTAGCGCGCCCGCCCGCGCCCCCGCTCCCACGCGCCCACGCTCCCACGCGCCCCCGCTCCCACGCACGCGCCTGAACTCGAGTCCGGAGTTGCTGGGTCGAAATCGCTCGGTTCGACCCATCAAGTCCGGACTCGATTGCGGATGCGTTACGCACCCCTCGACGCAGGGCGGGTCAGGAGGGCTGGACCGGGACGGGCTCGGTGTCGGGGATCGGGCTGGCGTCGCGGCCGCGGAGGTCGGGGTGGATGCGCCAGGCGAGGGCGGGCACGATGAAGCCGATCAGGGCGAAGACGCTGGCCGCCCAGAACGCGCCGACCGGACCGTTGCCGTCGATGAGGAACCCGGCGAGGGCGGAGCCGAGGGCGGCGCCGATGAGCTGGCCGGTTCCGACCCAGCCGTAGGCCTCGGCCGTGTCGCTGAATTTGACGCTCGCCGAGACGATCGCGAACAGGACCGCGAGGGCCGGCGCGATGCCGAGACCCGCGACGATGAGCGTGAGCGAGAGGCCCCACCACGACCCCAGCATGAAGGTCGAGATCGTGACCCCGACGAACACGATGAACATGCGCCGGGCCGTGGCCCACGGACCGATCGGCACATGGCCGAACGCGAGACCGCCGACGAGCGAGCCGAGCGACCAGATCGCGAGCACGATTCCCGCGAAGGGCGACCCTTCGCCGAAGTTGGCGACGACGCCCGCCTCGATCGCCGCGCAGGAGCCGATCAGGAGGAAGCCGACCACCGTGGCGAGGAGCACCGGCGGACGCGCGAGCACGGCGCCCAGACGGCGCCTGCTGCGCGGGATGCGCACCCGGCCCACCTCCGGCGAGGCGATGAACCAGAAGCCGCCGAGCGCCATGATGGCCACCGACATCAGGATGCCCTGGACGGTGCCGATCTGGGTGGAGACGAACGTGATCGCCACAGGACCTGCGATCCAGATGATCTCCTGCGCCGACGCGTCGAGCGCGAACAGCGGCGTGAGCTGCCGCGAGTTGACCATCTTGGGGTAGATGGTGCGTACCGCGGGCTGGATGGGCGGCATGCTGAGCCCGGCGAAGAACGCGATGGCCATGGTCCAGGGGATGGGCAGCACGAAGACGCCGATCGCGGTGACCGCGAGCGCGCACATCACGAGCGTCGTCCAGAGGACCGTGCGCATCCCGAGCACGCCCATGAGGCGGCTCGTCATCGGGCCGGCGATCGCCTGGCCGATGCTCATGGCGCCCAGGACCAGGCCGGCGGCACCGTAGGAGTGGTGCACGTGCTCGATGTGGAGGAGGAACGCCAGCGAGAGCATCCCGAACGGGAAGCGGGCCGTGAGCTGGGCAGCGATGATCCGCGCGACGCCCGGCGTCTTCAGAAGGCTGGAGTAGGTGCTCACGGGACGCTCAGTCTATCGGGTGGCGGTGGCCCGGGAAGGGGTCGGATGCCCTGTGGATAAGTGCATAACTTATGCACATCTGTGGATGACACGCCCACTAGATGTGGGGTTCGGAAAATGTCGGACCCCCGCTATATAGTGGTCACACGCCGAAAGCAGCGGGGGCCTCAGAGGTCGTTCCATCGCTCGATTTTCGGTGCCGACTAGGGGTTTTCCGCGGCGTTGTCCGCGGTCCGGGCGCCGGACGACAGAGGCATCGCCGTTCAGGAGAACGGCACGTTGAGAAGGAGAGAAAGTGGCAATCACCGTTGTGAAGCGGAACGGCGAGCGGGAGCCGTACGACGCGAACAAGATCAACTTGGCGATCGAGCACGCCGCCGAGGGTCTCGACGACAACATCACCTGGGTCACCCAGATCGCGAGCGAGCTCGAGCTCACGCTGTTCGACGGCATCACCACCCAGCAGCTCGACGAGGCGGTCATCCAGGTCGCCCTGCAGAACGTCAAGGACGACCCTGCTTTCGACACCGTCGCCGCGCGCCTCCTCCTCAAGACGATCTACAAGCGCGTCCTCGGCGACTACGCCGACAACGACGAGCTCCTCACGCTGCACGCCGTCCACTTCCGCGCCTACATCGAGCGCGGCGTCTCCGAGCAGCTGCTCGACCCCCGCTTCACCCAGCTCTTCGACCTCGACCGCCTCGCCGGCCACCTCGACCCGTCGCGGGATGAGCTGCTCAAGTACATCGGCGTCGTCACCCTCAACAACCGCTACGGCATCAAGGCCCGCAACGGCGAGACCCTCGAGGTTCCGCAGTACTTCTGGATGCGCATCGGAATGGGCCTCTCGCTCAACGAGGCCGACCCCACCAGCCACGCCCTCGAGTTCTACGACAAGATGTCGAAGCTCGAATACCTGGCCGCCGGATCCACCCTCGTGAACGCCGGAACCGCCTACCCGCAGCTCTCCAACTGCTTCGTCATGGAGATGCAGGACGACATCGAGCACATCGCGAAGAGCGTCCGCGACGTCATGTGGCTCACCAAGGGCACCGGCGGCATCGGCCTGTCGGTCACCAAGCTGCGTGCGCAGGGCTCGCCCATCCGCTCCAACAACACCACCTCCACCGGTCCGATCCCGTTCATGCACACGATCGACTCGGTGCTGCGGGCGGTCAGCCGCGGCGGCAAGAAGTTCGGCGCCCTCTGCTTCTACATGGAGAACTGGCACCTGGACTTCCCGGAGTTCCTCGACCTGCGTCAGAACTCCGGCGACCCCTACCGCCGCACCCGCACCGCCAACACCGCGGTGTGGATCAGCGACGAGTTCATGAAGCGCGTGCAGAACGACCAGGACTGGTACCTGTTCGACCCGCTCGAGGTCGCCGACCTCAACGAGCTCTACGGCCAGGCCTTCTCCGAGCGCTACGCCTTCTACGTTGCGGAGGCCGAGGCCGGCCGTCTGCACATGTTCAAGAAGATCAGCGCCCGTTCGCAGTTCAAGGACATCCTGATGAGCCTCCAGACCACCAGCCACCCGTGGCTGACCTGGAAGGACACCATCAACAACCGTGCCCTCAACAACAACACGGGCACCATCCACCTCTCCAACCTGTGCACCGAGATCACGCTGCCGCAGGACCGCGACAACGTGTCGGTCTGCAACCTGGCGTCGATCAACCTGTCGCGTCACCTGGTCGACGGCAAGATGGACTGGGCTCGCATCGAGGAGAGCGCCCGCAGCGCCGTTCGCCAGCTCGACAACCTGATCGATATCACGATCTCGAGCGTCGATGAGGCCGACTTCTCCAACCAGCAGAACCGCGCGATCGGTCTCGGCGTGATGGGCTTCACCGACATCGTCGAGAAGCTCGGCTTCAGCTACGAGAGCGAAGAGGCCTACGACCTGATCGACGAGATCATGGAGCACGTCTCCTACGCGGCCATCGACGAGAGCGCCGATCTCGCCCAGGAGCGCGGCGCCTACAAGAACTTCGAGGGCTCGCGCTGGTCGCAGGGTCTCGTCCCGTTCGACTCGATCGCCCTCACCGAGAAGGACCGCGGAGTGCCGGTCAAGGTCAACCGCACCACCCGTCTCGACTGGGACGCCCTGCGCGCGAAGGTCAAGGGCGGCATGCGCAACGCGACCCTCATGGCCATCGCGCCGACCGCATCCATCGGCCTCGTCGCCGGCACCACGCCGGGCTTCGACCCGCAGTTCTCGCAGATCTTCAGCCGGTCGACCTCGTCGGGCAAGTTCCTCGAGGTCAACCGCAACCTGGTCGCCGCTCTGCAGGCGGAAGGCCTGTGGGAGAGCACCCGCGAGTCGATCCTGCGCTCGCAGGGCGACATCCAGGGGATCGCCGCGATCCCCGACGCGATCAAGGCCACCTACAAGACGAGCTTCCAGCTCTCGCCCTACGCCTTCCTCGAGGTCGCCGCCCGCGCCCAGAAGTGGATCGACCAGGCGATCAGCCGCAACATGTACCTCGAGACGCGCGACATCGGCGACATGATGGACATCTACTTCGCAGCGTGGGAGCGTGGCGTCAAGACCACGTACTACCTGCACATGAAGCCCCGTCACCAGGCCGAGCAGTCGACCGTCAAGGTCAACAAGGCCGAAGAGATCTCGGGAGCCCGCAAGGGCTTCGCCTCGGTCGGCGCCGCACCGGCCGCCCCCGCGGCCGAGAAGACGGATGCCCCCGCCCCCGCCCCCGCTCGCCGCGGCTTCGGCTTCGGAGGACTCTCGACAGGTGGTGAGAAGTAATGAACACCAAGATCGAGGAGTACTACGTGCCCGTGGACCCGATGGACGACCTGCAGTGCGAGTCCTGCCAGTAGGCAGCCGGCACCGCGCAGACCGGGTTTGAGCGCGACGATTCAGAGGAGAGAAGACACACGATGGGCATCCTGGGGACGGGAATCGAAGAAGGCCTGCTGCTGAAGCCGGTCAAATACAAGTGGGCGATGGACCTGTACGACCAGGCCGTCGCGAACACGTGGTTCCCCAACGAGATCCAGCTCGGCGAGGACATCGCCGACTTCAAGAAGATGACGGACGAGGAACGCCACGCCATCACCTTCCTGATGAGCTACTTCAACCCGAACGAGCTGCTGGTGAACAAGGCTCTCGCGTTCGGCGTCTACCCCTACCTGCAGGCGGCAGAGGCTCACCTCTACCTCGCCAAGCAGATGTGGGAAGAGGCGAACCACTGCATGTCGTTCGAGTACGTCCTCGAGACGTTCCCGATCGACCGCGAGCAGGCGTACGCCTCCCACGTGGATGTGCCGTCGATGGCGCGCAAGGAGGAGTTCGAGGTCACGTTCATCAAGCGCATGACCGAGCAGACCCTCGACATCACCACCACGGAGGGCAAGCAGGACTTCATCCGCAACCTCGTGGCCTACAACGTGATCCTCGAAGGCATCTGGTTCTACTCGGGCTTCATGGTTGCGCTGTCGTTCCGTCAGCGCAACCTGCTGCGCAACTTCGGCTCGCTGATCGACTGGGTGGTGCGCGACGAGTCGCTGCACCTCAAGTTCGGAATCAACCTCATCCTCACGGTGCTCGAAGAGAACCCCGAGCTGCAGACGCCGGAGTTCGCCGACGAGATCCGCCAGATGATCCTGGACGCGGTCGAGATGGAGGAGCAGTACAACCGGGACCTGCTGCCCGGCGGCATCCTCGGCCTCAATGCCAACTACATCAACCAGTACGTGAAGTACCTGGCCGACCGCCGGCTCGAGGAGCTCGGCTTCGAGCCCGAGTACAAGGTCGCGAACCCGGCCAAGTGGATGGCGACCGCGAACGACACGCTCGAGCTCGTGAACTTCTTCGAGTCCACGAACACCTCGTACGAGTCGAACGCCAAGGCCTCGACCGGTCACTGATCGCAACGAACACGAGTGAGGATGGTGTGGTGACACCGCTCGTCGACGCCCGCGACCTTGCAGAGGCGCTCCGCTCATCCACCCCGCCCCGCGTGCTCGACGTCCGCTGGAAGCTGGGCGGCCCGCCGGGTCGGGGCGAGTACGAGACCGGCCACATTCCCGGAGCGGTATACGTCGACCTCGACACCGAGCTGGCCGGCCACGGTGAACCGGTCGACGGGCGGCATCCGCTGCCCGCCGCCATCGAGCTGCAGGCCGCCGCGCGTGGCTGGGGACTCGACGACGGCGATTCCGTGGTCGTCTACGACGACGTCGCGGGCCTGTCGGCCGCGCGGGCCTGGTGGTTGCTGCGGCATGCCGGATTCCCGGACGTGCGGGTGCTCGACGGCGGGCTGGCGGCGTGGCGCGAGGCCGGTGGCTACCTCGAGACCGGCTCGGTCGTCCCGGAGCCGGGAACGGTGACACTCGCCTACGGCACCCTGCCGACCCTCGACGCCGACGCGGCCGCCCTCGTCGCTGCGACGGGCGTGCTGCTGGATGCTCGCGCGGCCGAACGCTTCCGCGGCGACGTCGAGCCCGTCGACCCGCGCGCCGGGCACATCCCTGGTGCCGTGAGCGCGCCCGCCGCCGACAACCTCGGCGCCGACGGCCGGATGCTGCCCCCTGCGGAGCTCCGAGTGCGCTTCGCCGCGTTGGGCGTGCATCCGGATGCCCCTCTCGGCGTCTACTGCGGCTCCGGTGTCACGGCCGCCCACGAGGCCCTCGCGCTGGAGGTCGCCGGCCTGAGCGCGTCGCTCTACCCCGGGTCGTGGTCCGCGTGGTCGAACGACCCCGCGCGTCCTGTCGCCACCGGCGCCTAGCGCGCCTCGCCCGCGCCGACGCCCCCGCAATCGGGTCCTGAGTTGCTGGGTCGAAACCGCGCGTTTCGACCCCACCACAAAACACAAGAACGCCAGGGGGGCAAAACCGAAAATAAGG
>NZ_JBHVXB010000008.1:50620-161455 GCF_042881905.1 Leifsonia sp. NPDC058248 | reverse complement strand
CGCCGCGGCCCCCCGCTGATCGGGGTGGGGGTGTGGATGCACCCGGACCCCGTGCCCCCCCCCCCCAACTCAGGACTCGACGGCGTGGGGGACAGCGCGTAATAGTCGGCAACAGGGGGACGGCGAACGGGGTGGGCGCCTATCGTCTATCCATGACCGATCTCGAACTCCACCCCGGTACGGCGACGAGCGCGCCCGCCGGTGAGGTGCACGACTCGGTCGCCTCGCTCGTCGGCAACACGCCCATCGTCGAACTGCACGCGCTCACCCGCGGGATCGGTTCGCGGGTCCTCGTCAAGCTCGAAGGCCGCAACCCCGGCGGATCCTCCAAGGACCGCATCGCGCTGAACATGATCCGCTCGGCCGAGGCCTCCGGCGTACTGGTACCCGGCGGCACGATCGTCGAAGCCACCTCCGGCAACACCGGGATCGGGCTCGCCCTCATCGGACGGCTCACCGGGCATCCGGTCGTCATCGTGCACAGCTCCGACATCTCCGACGAGAAGCGCAAAGTGCTCACCGCCTACGGGGCGCGGCTCGTCGAGGCAGACTGGGAGGCCGCCCCGAGCGACCCGGCCAACCCGCGGGCCATCGCCGACCGGATCGCCGCCGAGACGCCTGGGTCGTGGCGCTCCTCGCAGTTCGCGAACACAGCCAACCCGGATGCGCACTACCAGGGCACGGGCCCCGAGATCTGGCGGCAGACGGCCGCGAGCGTCACCCACTTCGTGGCCGCGATCGGCACCGGAGGAACGGTGAGCGGAACCGGCCGTTTCCTCAAGGACGTGAGCGCCGGCGAGGTGCGTGTGATCGGCGCCAACCCGGTCGGCTCCACGTACGGCGGCGGTCCAGCCGGGAGCATCCTGGTCGACGGTGTCGGGTCGGCCTGGCCTCGCGAATTCTGGCCGGAGACCTTCGACCACGCCGTGGTCGACGCGGTGCGCACGGTCGACGACCGCGAGGTCTACCGGACCATCCGGCAGCTCGCGTCCGAGGAGGCCCTGCTGCTCGGCCCGTCGTCGGGCCTGGCGATCGCCGTGGCGCTCCGGGTCGCCCGGGATGCCGAACCCGGTTCGGTGGTCGTGGCGATCGCGCCCGACGGAGGTGTCAACTACCTCACCAAGGCCTATGATCCGGAATGGCTGGCGGCCGCCGGTCTCGCCGGCGACGAGTAGGTCGAAAGACGACGAGGGAGCACATGAGTCTTCTCCACTTCGGATGGTTCCTCGGCGCCGGTTTCGGCGTGCAGGGCTGGGGCGACCCCACTTACGGCATCGGCTACGACTGGAAGCAGCCGCGGGTCTACCAGGACGCTGCGCGCCAGTTCGAGGCCAGCGGGTTCGACCTCTTCATCATCGAAGACGGCGTCGCCGTGCCGGACACCTACGGCGGCTCGGCCGAAGTGAACCTCGCCGCCGCCCGCTTCGTTCCGAAGCACGACCCGCTGCCGCTCGTCCCCTATCTGCTGAGCGCCACCAGCCACCTCGGCATCGTCCCGACGCTCAGCGCGAGCTTCTACGAGCCGTTCACGGCCGCTCGCCTGCTCTCCACTCTGCAGCATTTCGCGCAGGGCCGGCTCGGCTTCAACGTCGTCACCAGCGGTTCCGACCTCGCCGCCCAGAACTACGGCCTCGACAAGCAGGTGGAGCACGACCTCCGCTACGACCGCGCCGACGAGTGGGTCGAGGTCGTTCGCACGCTCTGGCGCAGCTGGGACCAGGACGCAATCGTCGAGGACGTCGGGCGCGGCGTCTACGCCGACTTCACGAAAGTGCGCACCATCGACCACGACGGTCGCTTCTTCACCGTCCGGGGTCCTCTGAACACCGCGCCCGCCGCCGAGGAGCCTGTGATGGTGCAGGCCGGCGCATCCGGCCGCGGCCGCGACTTCGCCGGGAAGAACTCCGACGTCATCCTGGCCCTCGCCTCGACGCCCGAGCGGATGCGCGAATACCGCGACTCCATCCGTCAGGTGGCGCTTGCCCATGGCCGCGATCCGGATGCCGTGAAAGTGCTCTTCGTCGTGAATCCGATCGTCACCGCGAACGCCGAGGAGACGGCGACCGTCAAGGCCGCCCGTGCCGAGCTCACCCAGGCCGCGATCGACGAGCAGCTGCAGTCCATCTCGTACCTCAGCGGCGTCGACTTCAAGCGATTCGATCTCGACGCGCCGCTGCCCGAGGTCACCACGAACAGCAACCAGGGCACCCTCGACAACTTCGTGAAGTCGGCTCCGGCCGGTTCCACTCTCCGCGAGATCCTGCAGGCACGTGCCCGCAAAGACGGCCTGGCGATCGTCGGGACCGCCGACGAGATCGCCGACCATCTCGGGGGACTGGGGGAGGCGGTCGGAGGCGACGGGTTCCTCTTCACCGGCCAGGTGCATCCGGCGAACGTCCACCGCACCCTGGACTCGCTGGTTCCGGCGTTGCGCCGGCGCGGACTGATCCGCACCGGTTTCGGCGGCGGCGGTCTGCGCCAGAACCTGCTGGAATTCTGATGACGGCCGAGCGCGCGGCGGAGCGCGCGGCGGAGCGCCCGGTGATCGAGCTGGCCGGCACTGCGCCCAGCGTCGCCGACCTGGTCGCTCTCGCCAACGGCGCCGCGGTCACCTTGTCGCCCGAGACCCTCGCCACTCTCGCGGCGTCGCGAGCCGTCGTCGACGACGCCATCGCGACGGGTGCTCCTGTCTACGGACTGAACCGCCGACTCGGAGCGGGACGGGATGCCGCCATCGACCCGAGCGAGCTCGCCGACTTCCAGCGGCGCACCATCGCCAACCACCGCGGTGGGATCGGGGAGGCGTTGTCCGAGCGCGAGGTCCGCGCGGTCGTCGCGGCGCGGCTGATCGGGTTCACGCGCGGCGGGTCGGGGGTCAGACCCGAGCTGGCCCAGGCGTATGCGGCCCTGCTCGACGCGGGCGTGCATCCGGTCATCCCGAGCCGCGGTTCGGTGGGGGCGGCCGACCTCACGCATCTCGCGGAGGTCGCGGCCGTCGTGACCGGCGACGGGCGGGCGATCGGCGCATCCGGAGCCGTGGTGAGTGGTTCGGTCGCGTTGGCTGCGGCCGGGCTCGAGCCGATCGCTCTGGCCCCGCACGAGGGTCTGGCCGTGCTGAGCTCGAACGCGTACAGCATCGGCGTCGGCGCCCTGGCGGTCACCGACGCCCGGCACCTGGCCGAGGCGGCCGACCGTTCCGTGGCGCTGTCGCTCGAGGCGATCGGGGCAGCCGGTCCCGCCGGTAATCTGAGCGCCTACAGTGCAGTGGTGGCGGATGCCCGGGGCGGAACCGGTCAGCAGGCGTCGAGTGCGGCGATCCGGGCGGCCCTCGACGGGAGCGCCCTCGAACGGCCCGGACGCGAGGTGACCGTGCAGGACCCGCTGGCGTTCCGCACCGCCCCGCAGCTGCACGGAGCGCTCCGCGAGGCGATCGCACGGACGACGGCCGAACTGGAGACCGAGCTCGCCGCCCGCACGGACAACCCGCTGGTCGACATCGCGACGGGCCGGATGGTCTCCGGCGGGAACTTCCAAGCCCTGCCCCTCGCCCTGGCCTTCGAGAGCCTCCGGCTGGTGCTCGCCCACGTGGCCTCCGCCGCCGAACGCCGTGCTGCAGCCCACTCGGTGGCGCTCGCTCCTGCGCGAGCCGCCGGCTACACCCGCGTGCCCGGCCTGCTGCTGTACTCCGCCGCTGCCGCCGTCGCCGAACTCCGCCAGCTCGCCGGGCCGGTCACACTCGGCATCACGACGTTGTCGGGCGTCGAAGACCACGCCTCGCTGGCTCCGGTGGCCCTGCAACTGCTGCAGCGCTCGCTCGACCTCACGGGCGAGGTCGTGGCGATCGAGGCGTTGCATGCGACCGACTTGCTGCGGACATCCGGTGCTGTGCCCACAGGCGTCGGCACGGCGCCGCTCTTCGCGGAGCTCGACGCGCTCACTGCCAGCGGCATCCCCGCCAACGAGCTCGTGCCGGCGGCCCGCGTCGCTCTCGCCTCGCGAGCCTGACCGGCCGTGCCGGGCCGGCCGTCAGAGCGCTTTGTCGAACGAGAGGTAGGAGACGGCCTCCCAGTCGCCGTCCAGTTCGAAGCGCGGCGTGTAGCCCAGCGACAGGTAGAGGGCGACCGCTTCGGGCTGGCGGGCGCCGGTCGTCAGCACCACGGTCGTCACACCGCGACGGCGTGCCTCCGCCTCCAGCTCGGCCATCACGCGGCGGGCGAGGCCGCGACGGCGGAATCGCGAATGGGTCCACACCCGCTTGACCTCGACCGTGTCGTCGTCTTCGCGCATGAACGCGCCCCCGGCGACCGGTTCGCCGTCGGCCAGCAGCAGGATGAACGTGCCGCCCTGCGCCGCACTGAACACCTCGGCCGGATACCGGGACAGCTCGGCCGACGACGGGATGCCGTCGTTCAGTCCGTACCGCTCGTCGTACTCGCGGGAGAGCTCCTCGACGAGCGGAGCGGCCAGGGGATCGTCGGGACTCGTCACCACGACGATGGTGGAATCGGCGAAGCTGGAGGAGTCGTCTGTCACCATCCGACGATAACGCGGGCACGGCACCGGATGCGCGTCCCGTTTCACACTTCGACACGCACGACGGATCTCGCGCAAAAAACTGCGAAATCTGCCGGAAATCTCCGTGAAAAGGGGCGTTGCACGCGTGATTTAGTGTGACAGGAGGGTGTGGTGGCTGAGGTATGCTCCACTCACCCGTACCTGCATCCCCTGCACCGGAAGAAGGACAGAAAACCATCATGCGCATCCGATATGTGGCCCCTGCGGCCGCCTTTGTCGCCATTGCAGCGCTTGCGCTCACCGGCTGTGTCGACAACTCCACGCCGTCCGGCAGCAGCTCATCGTCGAGCTCGGCCAGCGTGAAGAAGGACGACAGCCTGGCGTCGCAACTGCCGGAGAAGATCAAGTCGGCGGGCACCCTGACCGTCGGCATGGACAACACGTACCCGCCGAACGAGTTCAAGGACGACAACGGCAACCCGGCCGGCTGGGAAGTCGACCTGACCAACGCCATCGCCGCCAAGCTCGGCCTCAAGGCCAACTACGCGATCGCGAAGTTCGACAACATCATCCCGAGCGTCGCCGGCGGTAAAGACGACATCGGCATGTCGTCGTTCACCGACACCGTCGAGCGCGAGAAGCAGGTCGACTTCGTCAACTACTACACCGCCGGCATCCAGTGGGCGTCTCAGAAGGGCAAGACCGTCGACCCGGCCAACGCCTGCGGCCTCAAGGTGGCTGTCCAGTCCACCACGTACGAGGACACCGACGAGGTCCCCGCCAAGTCGAAGGCGTGCACCGACGCCGGCAAGCCGGCCATCCAGGCGCTGCGCTTCGACACCCAGGACGCCGCCACCAACGCGGTCGTCCTCGGCCAGGCCGACGCGCTCAGCGCCGACTCCCCGGTGACGCTCGCCGCCATCGCCAAGTCGCAGGGCAAGCTCCAGTCGGCAGGCAAGGCCTTCGAGGTCGCGCCGTACGGCATCCCGCTCGCCAAGGGCTCGGACCTCACCCCGGTCATCCAGAAGACCATCCAGGCGCTGATCGACGACGGCACCTACGGCAAGATCCTCGACAAGTGGGGCGTCGCCGACGGCGCCGTGACCACCGCCGACGTCAACGCCGCCTCGAAGGGCTGATTCCGATGACCCTGGGCGACCAGGACCGGCCGGCGACGGGGACCACCCCGCCGCCGGCCGGCACCACGCAATCGGAGCCGATCAAAGCGATCAAGCTCCGGCACCCGTGGCGGATCTTCTTCGCCGCGGTGCTCATCCTGCTGCTGATCTGGTTCGTCGTGGACGCGTCGCAGCGCGAGGCCTACGGCTGGGCGTCGGTGGGAAAGTACATCTTCGACCGGCGCATCAGCGCTGCCGCGCTCGTCACTCTGCAGCTCACCATCTACTCGATGATCATCGGTGTCGTGCTCGGCCTCTGCCTGGCCGTCATGCGCCTCTCGCCGAACCCGGTCGTCAAGTCGATCGCCTGGCTGTACCTCTGGATCTTCCGCGGCACCCCTGTGTATGTGCAGCTGGTCTTCTGGGGGCTCTTCTCGCTGATCTACCCCCACATCTTCCTCGGTGTGCCGTGGACCGACATCGGCGTCACCTTCGACCTCGCGTTCATGCAGAACGCGTTCGTCATCGCGATCGTCGGCCTGGCGCTCAACGAGGCGGCATATATGGCTGAGATCGTGCGCGCCGGCCTCCTGTCGGTCGACGCCGGCCAGGAGGAGGCGGCGACCGCGCTCGGCATGTCGTGGGGCCAGACGATGGTCCGCATCGTGATCCCGCAGGCTATGCGCGTGATCATCCCGCCGACCGGCAACGAGGTGATCTCGATGCTGAAGACGACCTCGCTGGTAGCGGCCATCCCGCTGACCACCGACCTGTACGGTGTCGCGCGGGACATCTCGGCAGTGACGTTCACCCCCATCCCGCTGCTGATCGTGGCCTCGATCTGGTACCTGTTCTTCACCTCGATCCTGATGGTGGGCCAGTACTTCCTCGAGAGGCGGTTCTCGCGCGGTGTCTCGGCTCGCCGGCCGGACCGCGGCGACGGCGCACTGACGGGAGCGGTGCCGGTGGTCGAAGGACCGGCGGGCAATGAAGTGGGAGGCAAAGGATGACCGACGCGACGAACGCGACACCGATGGTGCTCGCCGAGGGCGTCTCGAAGAGCTTCGGCTCCAACGAGGTTCTGAAGAGCATCTCGCTGTCGGTGAAGCCGGGCGACGTGCTGTGCATCGTCGGGCCGAGCGGCTCGGGCAAGTCGACCTTCCTGCGCTGCATCAACCACCTCGAGCGCGTGGACGCGGGCCGGCTCTCGGTCGACGGCCAGCTCGTCGGCTACCGCCAGCACGGCGACAAGCTGTACGAGCTCAAGCCCAAGGAGGCGTCCAAGCAGCGCCGCGAGATCGGAATGGTCTTCCAGCGCTTCAACCTGTTCCCGCACATGACCGCGCTCGAGAACGTCATGGAGGCGCCGATGCGCGTCAAGGGCGTTCCGAAGTCGCAGGCCGCCGTGCGGGCGCAGGAGCTGCTCACCCGGGTCGGACTCGGCACGAAGGGCGACCACTACCCGGCCCACCTCTCAGGCGGTCAGCAGCAGCGGGTCGCGATCGCGCGTGCCCTGGCGATGGACCCGAAGCTGATGCTGTTCGATGAGCCCACCTCGGCTCTCGACCCCGAGCTCGTCGGCGAGGTGCTCGACGTGATGAAGGGGCTGGCGGCATCCGGTATGACCATGATCGTGGTCACGCACGAGATGGGCTTCGCCCGTGAGGTCGCGGACGAACTGGTCTTCATGGACGGCGGCGTCGTCGTCGAGTCGGGCGACCCGCGCGAGGTGCTGGCGAACCCGCAGCACCAGCGCACGCAGGCGTTCCTCTCGAAGGTGCTGTAGCCGGTAACTCCGGAATTTCCGGTCTGGATGCCCCCGCTTTCTCCATTGAGCCGGAGATCGCAGGGGCATCCGTTCGAGTGTTCCGGAGTTACGCGCAGCGCGTGTGTCCCGTCAGCCGCCGAGCACCTTCCGGATGCGCTGGATCGAGACCGTCTCCGCCGTTCCCAGGCCCTGCGCGAACAGGCTGACCCGGAACTCCTCGAGCATCCAGCGCGCGTGCACGATCGCCTCCGGCGAGCCCGGAGTGAGCGGGATGCGCCCGCCGGCGTCCGCGTAGAGCGCGAGCGCGGTCTCCACCTGCGTCTGCCAGGCGCGGTCGCGGCCCGGGTTCACCGGGAGCGCCGCGATGCGTTGCGTGATGCCGTTGAGGTAGCGCGGGATGTGCCGGAGCTGCTCGAGCCCGGTCGCCGACACGAAGCCCGGGTAGACGAGGCCGGCGAGCTGCGTCTTGGCGTCGTTCAGCGCGGACAGGAACACCAGCGACGTCGCACTCCCGATGGCCTTCTCGGCGGCGCGGGCCGCGGTCAAGATGCGCGTGACGAGCGCCACCGTCTCGAACATGGAATCCATCACGATGCCGGAAACGCGGTCGCGCACCGCCTCGAACTCCGCGCGCATGAAGACCTGCCCGTCGGGCTTCATCCGGTAGAGCACACTGTCGATCACGGCCAGCAGCGTGTCGTCGAAGAGCGCCTTCGTGGTCGGGTACGGGCTCGCCGCCAGCGTGAGCTTCTCGGTGGAGGTGAGGTGCTGCTGCACGTACGCGACCGGCGACGGGATCGACGCCAGCAGCAGGCGACGCACCCCGCCGGGCATCGCTGCCGCCTGGTCGGCGGGCGTGCTCATCAACCGGATGCTCACGCTGGAGCCGTCGTCCACGAACGCCGGGTACGCCCGGATCACGTTGGTGGAGCCGCCCGGCCCTTTTTGCTCGGTGTCCAGGAAGCGGGGGAGCTCGTCCAGGTCCCAGGTCGTGAGCCCGGCCCGTTCGATGGCGTTGGGGGTGCGGGCCTCGGCGACCCGCGCCACCGAGTCGCGGGCACGGGACCGCAGCCGCTCCTGCAGTTCGGCGAGGTCTTTGCCGCTGGCGACCGGCCGCCCGCGTTCGCCGATGACCTGGAAGGTGGGCCGCAGGTGGGCCGGGATGCGCTCGCGGTCGAAGTCGGCTGCGGTCACGCGGGACCCGGTGAGGCGGTTGATCGCGGCGGCCAGCGTCTCGGCCAGGGTCGCGGCGGGCCGCTCGCCGTCGTGGGCGCGCATCCCCGCGGTGCCCTGGAGCTCGCCGAGGAGCCGCGCGGCCCAGTCGGCGGCCGGCACGACCAGGCGTCGGATCGCCTTGGGCAGCGATTTGATCATCGCGGTCACCAGTTCGTGACGGAGGCCGGGCACCTGCCAGTCGAAGCCGTCTGGGAGCAGGCCGGCGAGCAGGGGGAGCGGCACCTGCACGGTGACACCGTCGTCCTCTTCTCCCGGCTCGAACCGGTAGCGGAGGGTGAGCCGCTGATCGCCTTGCCGCCAGACCGGCGGGAACGCCTCGTCGTCGACCGGGGCCGACTCCGCGTCGAGCAGCGCCTCCTGCGTCATGGTCAGCAGGTCGGGCGTCTCGACCTTCGCTTTGCGCCACCAGCCTTCGAAGCTGCGGGTCGAGACGACATCGGCCGGCAGGCGACGGTCGTAGAATTCGAACACGGACTCGTCGTCGTTGAGAATATCGCGGCGGCGGGTGCGTTCCTCGAGTTCGCGCAGTTCGGCGCGCAGCTTCTTGTTGGCCCGGTCGAACGCCTGCTGCGAGTCCCATTCGCCGTCGACCAGCGCATGCCGGATGAACAGTTCGCGCGACAGCTCCTGGTCGATCCGCGAGTACTGCACCCTCCGGCGCGGGATGATCGGCACTCCGTAGAGCGTGACGCGCTCGTAGGCGACCACGGCCCCCTGACTCTTCTCCCAGTGGGGCTCGCTGTAACTGCGTTTGCACAGGTCGCCGGCGATCGGCTCCGCCCAGGCGGGATCGATCGAGGCGTTCATCCGGGCGAACAGGCGGCTGGTCTCGACGAGCTCGGCGCTCATCACCGCATTCGGCTGCTTCTTGGCGAGCGTCGAGCCGGGGAAGATCACGAACCGGGCCTGCCGGGCGCCGAGGTACTCCGACAGCCGGGAGCCCCGAGCGCCGCCCTTGTTGCCGGAGGCCGTCGCGTCTTTGAGACCGATGTGCGAGAGCAGGCCGGCCAGCAGCGACTTGTGGATGCCGTCGGGATTGACCGCCGGCTCGCCGATCGTGAGGCCGAGCGGTTTGGCCAGCTGCCGCAGCTGCCGGTAGACGTCCTGCCATTCGCGCACCCGCAGGAAGTTGAGGTACTCGGCTTTCACGAGCCGCCGGAACGCGCTCGACGAGAGCTCCTTCTGCTTCTCTTCGAGATAGTTCCAGAGGTTGAGCAGGGTGAGGAAATCGCTCGTGGGGTCCGCGAACCGCGCGTGCAGCTCATCCGCGCTGCCGCGTCGCTCCACGGGCCGTTCGCGCGGGTCCTGGATGGTGAGCCCCGCGACGATCGCCATCACCTCGCGTGACGTGCTGTGCCGTTTCGACTCGACCACCATGCGGGCGAAGCGCGGGTCGATCGGGAGCTGGGCGAGCTGCCGGCCGATCTTCGTCAGCGCGTTTCCGCCGTCGGCGCCGCGCGTGATCGCGTTGAGCTCGCCGAGCAGGTCGAGGCCGTCTTTGATACCGCGCGAGTCCGGCGGCGTCAGGAACGGGAACGCGGCGATGTCGCCCAGCCCGAGCGAGATCATCTGCAGGATGACCGCCGCGAGGTTGGTGCGAAGGATCTCCGGCTCGGTGTACTCCGGCCGTTTGGCGAAGTCCTCCTCCGAGTAGAGCCGGATCGCGATGCCGTCGCTGGTGCGCCCGGATCGGCCGGAGCGCTGGTTCGCGCTCGCCTGCGAGATCGCCTCGATCGGCAGCCGCTGCACCTTGGCCCGCACGCTGTAGCGGGAGATGCGGGCGGTCCCGGCGTCGATCACGTATTTGATTCCCGGCACGGTGAGGCTGGTCTCCGCCACGTTCGTGGCGAGGATGACACGGCGACGGATGCCCGGCAGCGTCGACGGCTGGAAGACCCGGTGCTGCTCGGCGCTCGACAACCGGCCGTAGAGCGGGAGCACCTCGGTTCCGGAGAGGTTGCGCCCGCGGATCGCGTCCGCGGCATCACGGATCTCGTTCTCACCGGAGAGGAACACGAGCACATCGCCCGGCGCCTCTCTGGCGAGCTCGTCGAGCGCGTCGTTGATGCCCTGGAGATAGTCGCGGTCGGCGGCGGGCACCGGGTCGACGTCCTCGTCGTCGGCTTCGAGTGCTTCGGCCACGAGCGGGCGGTAGCGGACCTCGACCGGGTAGGTGCGCCCGGAGACCTCGACGATCGGTGCCGGGGTTCCGTCGGCCGTCGAGAAGTGCTCGGCGAAGCTCTGGGGGTCGATGGTCGCCGAGGTGATGATGAGCTTGAGGTCGGGACGCCTCGGCAGCAGCTGCTTGAGGTAGCCGAGCAGGAAGTCGATGTTGAGGCTGCGCTCGTGCGCCTCGTCGATGATGATCGTGTCGTATTTGCGGAGCATCGGGTCGCGATGCATCTCGTTCAGCAGGATGCCGTCGGTCATCAGCTTGATGCGCGTCGCGGCCCCGACGCGGTCGGTGAAGCGCACCTGGTAGCCGACGAGCCCGCCGACCTCCTCGCCGAGCTCCTCCGCGATGCGCTCGGCGATCGTGCGTGCGGCCAGCCGGCGGGGCTGCGTGTGACCGATGTTCTCGCGCCCGATCTCCAGGGCGATCTTGGGCAGCTGCGTGGTCTTGCCCGAACCGGTCTCGCCCGCGACGATCACCACCTGGTTGTCCCGGATGGCACGCCCGATCTCCTCCCGCTTCTGGCTGACCGGCAGCTCGGGCGGGAAGTGGAGGCGGGCGGGGGAGACCGTGGAAGACATGAGCCCTCCATTCTATCGGGGGCACCTATCGGGGCACGCGCACGGGGGCTTTCCCTCGAACCGGCGGTGCCGTAGGTTGCAGACAACCCGAACGGGTTCTTGTGTCGACGGAGACAGGGAGCACCCTTATGAGCCACGGTTTCGCCACGATGTCGGTCGCGAGCATCCTCGCCGAGACCGCCCACCGGATGCCCGACAATGTCGCGCTCGTCTTCGGTGAGCAGCAGATCTCCTACCGGGACCTCTGGGACCAGACCCGGCAGTACGCGGGCGCGCTGCGTGCTCGCGGGATCGGGGAGGGCGACGCCGTCGCCCTGCTGCTGCCCAACGTGCCCGACTTCCCACGGGCGTACTACGCGGTGCTCGCGCTCGGGGCGATCGTCGTCCCCGTGCATGCGCTGCTCAAGGCGGACGAGATCGAGTACGTGCTGCGCGACAGCGGTGCGAAGCTGCTGATCTGCGCCGCACCGCTGCTGGGCGAGGGCGCGAAGGGCGCCGCGGCGGCCGGCATCGAGACGCTGTCGGTGCTGGTCCCCGACGAGCAGAAGGCGGCGCTGCCGTTCGCGCGACTCGAAGACCTGGCGGCGGGCGCGCATCCGGTCGACACCTACGTGCCGCGCGACCCGCTGGACACCGCCACGATCCTCTACACGAGCGGCACGACCGGCAAGCCGAAGGGCGCACAGGGCTGCCACTTCTCGCTCGTCGAACAGGTCAACGTCCTGCTCGCCGGGACCCTCGACGTGGAGCCGAGCGACCGCATCCTCGGCTGCCTGCCCCTGTTCCACACATTCGGCCAGACCTGTGTGATGAACCTGGGCTTCCGGGCCGGCGCCGCCGTGGTGCTCGTGCCGAAGTTCGACGGCGCGACCGCGCTCGCGCTGCTCAACTCCAACGCCTGCACCATCATGACGGGCGTGCCGACCATGTACATCGCGCTGCTCGAGGCGGCCAAGTCCAACCCGGAACGGCCGCCGCTGCGATACGGGATGTCCGGCGGCGCCGCCATCCCCGTCGCCGTGATCGAGCGCATGAAGGACGTGTACGGCATCGACGTTCACGAGGGATACGGGCTCACCGAGACCTCGCCGGTCGCCTCGTTCAACCATCGCGGCTCGCCCACCCGCGTCGGGACGGTCGGCACGCCGATCTGGGGTGTGGACATCGAGATCGCCGACGCCGAGATCGACGACCGGGTGGAACTGCTGCCCCGCGGGGAGCTCGGCGAGATCGTGATCCGGGGCCACAACCTCATGAAGGGCTACCTGAACCTCCCGGAGGCGAACGCCGAGGCGGTGGTCGACGGCTGGTTCCGCACCGGCGACCTCGGCACCAAGAGCGACGACGACTACATCACGATCGTCGACCGCAAGAAGGACATGATCGTGCGCAACGGTTACAACGTGTACCCGCGGGAGGTCGAGGAGGTGCTGTCGACGCATCCGTCGGTCGCGATGTGTGCCGTGTTCGGCGTGAGCCACGACACGCACGGCCAGGAGATCATGGCCGTGGTGACGCTGATGCCGGATGCCCGTGCCGACGCAGACGATCTGGTCGCGTTCGTCCGCGAGCACGTGGCCGCGTACAAGTTCCCGCGGCGGGTGGAGATCCTGGAGGTGCTGCCCCTCGGGCCGAGCGGCAAGGTGCTCAAGCGGGAGCTGGTCGCGCGGTTCGAGGCGGCGGCGGTCGACGGCGCCTGAGAGCGTCGGGCGGGCCGGGGGCGCCGTCCCGCGCGCGTCAGGGCGCCTGGTCGAGCATCCGGAGCTTGTACGACGAGTGCAGGTAGAAGATCGCAATCGCGCCGTAGACGACGCAGGAGACGGCCGGGACGAACGAGTTGTCGGCCTTGGACGCCAGCGCGCCCAGCAGCGAGATGCCGGAGGCGACCGCGAGGCCGGCGCCGATCCAGAAACCGGCTGCCGGCCGCGCGGTGGCACGCCACCAGGCCCGCGGGTCTTCGCGGTTCTCGGTGGCTCCGCGGAAGAGACGCACCCCCACGAACACGTACGCGATGTTGAGGATCGCGACGATCAACACATCGATGGTCGGGTTGACCAGGCGCATGAACACGAAGAGGTTCAGGACCAGCAGCAGCGCATACACGCCGACAATGTAGGTGACCTTCCCGGGGATCGTAACGATGCGCACACCGCGAGCCTAACGGGCTAGTTGACCTCGTTGGGGTGGGCGCTGACGCGTCCCTCGCGCTCCATCGACGTGATGGCGGCCACCTCGGCGGCCGTCAGCTCGAAGTCGAAGACGTCGAAGTTCTCGGCCATGCGCTCGCGGCGGTTCGACTTGGGGAACACGATGTTGCCGGTCTGCAGGTGCCAGCGGATGACGACCTGGGCCGGCGTCTTGCCGTGCGCCTCGGCGGGGGCGGCGACCTCGGGGGCGTCGAAGAGCGGGTACTTGCCCTGGCCGAGCGGGCCCCACGCCTCGATGTGGATGCCGTGCTCACGAGAGAACCCGGTCACCTCGGGCTGCTGGTGCGCGGGGTGGAGTTCGATCTGGTTGACGGCGGGGACGACGTCGGTGTTCGCCAGGAGCTTCTCGAGGTGCGGCACCAGGAAGTTGGAGACGCCGATGGCCTTGGCGCGGCCGGTCGCCGCGATCTTCTCGAGCGACTTCCAGGCCTCGACGAAGGTGTCCTTCTCTGGGGTCGGCCAGTGGATGAGGTACAGGTCGACATAGTCGAGGCCCAGCTTGGCGAGCGACTCGTCGAACGCGGCCTGCGCATCCGTCTGCCGGTCGTTCCAGAGCTTGGTGGTGACGTAGAGCTCGTCGCGCGCGATGCCGGACGACGCGAGCGCCTCTCCGACGCCCGCCTCGTTGCCGTAGATCGCGGCGGTGTCGATGTGGCGGTAGCCGACCTCGAGGGCGTCGGTGACGATGCGGGTCGTCTCGCCCGGATCGACCCGGAAGACGCCGAAACCGAGCTGCGGGATGCGGGTTCCGTTGTTGAGTTCGAGAGTGGGGATATTTGCAGTTGCAACCATTCCTCTACGGTAATCCGTCGATGGTCTTCGCTTCCAATTGTGAGCGCTGATGGATTCATCGAAGGCAGCGATCAATGGGGGCGCCGGATGCTCGCGCGTGATCCGGTAACGTCGAGCGCATGGCATCGCGTGATGAGATCGAACAGCTCGCGGAGACCCTCCTCGAGGAGCACGGCGACCGCATCGACGCGCTGCGCGACCACATGCTCCGGCTGATCGATGCGACCACCGCCGACGAGCATCCGCAGACCACCGAGCCGATCGCGGTGCTGTCTCCCGTTCGCGACGGCGTGCTGTGCGTCTTCTCCTGCGTCTGCGTCGCCGCCTCCGACGGCCAGCCGATCACGATGATCGCCACCCGGCTGAGCGCGGTCGACAGGGACGAGGCGGATGTGGCGCCCACCGACGTCGAGGCCCTCGCATTCTCACGCGCCCTGCTCGGCGACGTGTGGTTCTCCCAGTCGTTCCGCGAGCGGTCCGAGATCGCCGACCCGGCTCGAGCGTCCCGCGGGGTGCGACTCTACCTCTCCGGGGACTTCCAGCCCGGCATCCCCGAGGTGCTGGGAGACGCGCTGGTGCCCACCGTCGAGACCCTCGTCTGACGCCTGCACACGCCGTGCGCCGGCGCAAGCGCTTCGTGCGGGGGTGACGGAATGTTGCGTTGGTTGCGTCGTGTGACGGGCAGGCTGGCGCCCGGCGGGGCACGGGCTTAGCGTCGTGCCATGTCCCAGCTCGCGAACTCTCGGCCGTTGCGTGTCGTCGCCGTCTCCGGCAGCCTCCACACGCCGTCGAAAACGACGGCACTCGTCAAGGAGATCCTCGCCTCGTACGGGCGCGAGCTCTCCATCGACGCCCACCTGATCGCCGTCAACGAGATCGGCCCGGACTTCGCCGGCGCCCTCCGCCGCGACCAGCTGCCCCGCTCCGTCGAGGACGAGCTGCAGCGCATCGAGAACGCCGACCTGCTCATCGTGGCGAGCCCCGTCTACCGCGCGTCGTTCACCGGCCTGTTCAAGCACCTCTTCGACTTCGTCGGGCAGTACGCGCTGGTCGACAAGCCCGTGCTTCTCGCCGCGACCGGCGGCTCCGACCGGCACGCCCTGATCATCGAGCACCAGTTCCGCCCGTTGTTCGGGTTCTTCCAGGCGCTCACGCTGCCGATCGGCGTGTACGCGAACGACTCCGACTTCACCAGCGGGGCCGTCACCAGCCTCGACCTGCAGGAGCGCATCGACCTCGCTGTGGCGCGGTCGCTGCCGCTCATCCGCAGCAACGTGGCCGAAGCCGACTCGATCGCGAAGTACCTGGGCCGATGAGCACCGCGAACGAGACCGCGGCCTGTCCGCTGCTCCCGGTGGTCGGCGGCGACCTGCAGGTGCCGCTGGTCGACGGGAGCTCGACGCGCTACGTGAACCTCGACTACGCCGCCAGCGCCCCCGCGCTGACGTCGGTGGCGGCGCACGTGACCGAGGTGCTCCCGCTCTACGCCAGCGTGCACCGCGGCGCCGGCTACGCCTCGCAGGTGTCCACCGCCGCCTACGAGCACGCCCGCCAGGTGGTGGGCGACTTCGTCGGCGCCCGGCAGGACGACCTGGTGATCTTCACCCGCAACACCACGGACTCGCTCAACCTGCTCGCCTCCGTCGTGCCCGGTGAGACCGTGGTGCTCGACATCGAGCACCACGCGAACCTGCTGCCCTGGGTGAGCGACTCGGCGCGCATCGTGAAAGCGGGGGACACCGTCGAGGATACGCTGAGGCGAGTGGATGCGGAGCTCGGCTCCCATCGTGCCGCACTCCTCGCGGTCACCGGCGCCAGCAACGTCACCGGGGAGACGCTCCCGCTGCGCCGGCTCGCGACGATCGCGCACCGGCACGGCACCCGTCTCGCCGTCGACGCCGCCCAGCTGGTGCCGCACCGCCGGGTCGGGGTCGCCTTCGACGGCGTCGACTACCTGGCGTTCTCCGGTCACAAGACGTACGCCCCGTTCGGCGCCGGCGTGCTCGTCGGACGCCGCGACTGGCTCGACCGCGGCGAGCCGTACCTGCGCGGCGGCGGCGCCGTCAGCACAGTCACGCTCGAGTCCGCGTCGTGGCGCACGGGACCTGCACGCCACGAGGGCGGCTCGCCCAACGTGGTCGGTGTCGTCGCCCTCGCCAAGGCGATCGGCGAACTGTCGGCGCTCGACCCCACGGCGTGGGCGGACCACGAGGCTGCGCTGCGCGACCGCCTCGTGACCGGGCTGGAGAGCGTGCCGGAGGTGCGCATCCACCGCCTGTTCGCCGACGCCGAGGACACCGTCGGCGTGGTCAGCTTCAGCGTCGACGGCCTCGACGGCCACGAGCTGGCGACCGTGCTCTCGGCGGAGTGGGGGATCGGCGTGCGCGACGGGCGGTTCTGCGCGCATCCGCTGCTCGAACGACTCGGCGTCGACGGTCCGGCGTTGCGCGCCAGCTTCGGCGTCGGCTCGACCATCGACGATGTGGATGCCCTGCTCACCGCCCTGCGCAGCGTGATCGCCGACGGCCCGCGCTGGACGTACACGGTCGTCGACGGCCAGTTCGTCGCCGAGAACGACCACCGCCCGCGCCCGGACTGGGCGCCCGAGCTGGACCCGTCGCTGACGTCGTACGGGTGCGCCGCCTGAGCCATGGCCGGCACGCTCATCCTCGGCGCGGTGTTCCGTGCGCTCGGAGCCTACCCGTCGGGCTGGCGCTACCCGGGCGCGCACAACAACCCGCTCGGCGACCCGGCGGTGCTCCGACGGACCGCTCGCGCGGCCGAGGCGGCCAAGCTCGACTACCTCTTCTTCGGCGAGTGGCTCGCGACCGGCCCCGATCTCGAGTTCCGCGACCCCGACCTCCTCGCCCGCCTCGACCCGCTGAGCGCGATCGCGTACCTCGCCGGCGTGACCAAGCGCATCGGGCTCATCGCGACCGCCAACAGCGGATACTCCGACCTCTACTCGCTCGCTCGCCAGACCGCGTCGATCGACCGGCTGAGCGCGGGGCGAGCCGGGATCAACGTGGTCACCGGAGCCGATCCACGTGCCGCCGGCAACCACGGACGGGACCCGCACGGCGCGACCGAGCCCCGCTACGACGAGGCGACCGAGTACCTGCGCGCGCTGCGCCTGCTCTGGGACAGCTGGGAGGACGACGCGTTCGTCCGCGACCGTCGCGGCGGCCGGCTGATCGCTCCCGACAAGCTGCACCGAACGGATGCCCGGGGCGAGAACGTGCGCGTCACGGGGCCGCTCAACGCAGCCAGGCCCGTTCAGGGCCACCTCCCGATCGTGCATGCCGGGACCTCGTCGCGGTCGCGCCAGCTCGCCCGTGAGCTGGCGGACATCGCACTCGTCGCCCTGCCGTCGCTCCCGGAGGCCGTCGCGTTCCGGTCCGAGCTGATCGACCGGTCCCGGGCGCTCGGCCGCCGGGACGCGCCGCGAGTGGTCACCCCTATCCTGCCGGTGGTGGCGGAGACCACGGCCGAGGCCAGGTCGATCTTCGACGAACTGCTCCTGCTGGTTCCGCTCGACGACGGTTCGGCCCTGTCGCAATCGCCTGACTTCCCCGCCAACCGGTCGATCCGGGCGCTGTCTTCCGTCGTGGGCGTTCCGCTCGGCTCACCCGACCTCGACGACGAGGTGCCGCAACGGGTGGCCCGCCGGTTCTCCGAGGGCGGCCAGCGGCTGCTCGAACTCGTCGAGACGCGGACCGGCCGGCGGGTCGCCGGTGAGAGCGCGGTGACCTACCGTCACCTGCTGGCCACGCATGCGGTGCCGGCTGCCGTGATCGTCGGAAGCGGCGGCGAGGTGGCCGACCACCTGCAGGAGTGGTTCGCGGCGGGCGCGGTCGACGGATTCAACGTGCTGACCCCGTTCCTGAACGCGCAGTTCGAGGCCTTCACCTCGCTCGTCGTCCCCGAGCTGCAGCGGCGCGGTCTGTTCCGCACCGAGTACGAAGGACGGACGCTCCGCGAGCACCTGGGGCTGTCGAGGCCGGAGAACCTGCACGGCTCCGCCGAGAGCGCCGCCGCGCAGCGGAGCGCCTGAGCGACTGAGCCGCCGGCTGTCTGAGCTCCGGGCGTGCGAGCTCAGGGCGTGCGGTGGTTGCTGCGTTGCGCGATCCCGAACGCCAGCGTCCCCACGAAGAGGATCGCCGCGACGATCCCGAGCCAGAACAGCCCGGTGAAGGCGAAGCCGACCACGCCGAGCGCGGCCCAGACGACCAGAAGGATGATGATGATGGCCATGATGGGTCCGCCTCAGTTCTTGGGGGCCGCACCCGTCGGCCGGATGGCCGTCGAGGGCGGCGGTGTGGCCGACCGGGTGGCCGTCCTGACGACACCGGTGGGTGTCGCACGCTGTTCGAGCAGCGGGCAGGCGAACGGGTCCTTCTCGCCCAGCCCGACGCGGTTGATGTAGTTCGTGACGATGACGTAGGAGGCGATCAGCCCTGTCTGCGTGTAGTGGACGCCGTGCTCGTCGCAGAAGGCCCGGATGGTCGGCGCCGCCCGCCGCAGGTGCGGTCGCGGCATCGACGGGAACAGGTGATGCTCGATCTGGTAGTTGAGCCCGCCCATCATGAAGTCGAGCACCCGGCTGCCCCGGATGTTGCGGCTCATCAGCACCTGGCGGGTCAGGAAGTCGAGCTTCGCGTCGTGCGCGACCAGCGGCATCCCCTTGTGGTTCGGAGCGAAGGACATGCCCATGTAGAACCCGAAGAGCCCGAGCTGGATCGCGAGGAACACCGCGGCCTTGCCGGGGGAGAGCACGAAGAGCACGAGCGTCAGGTACCCGACGATGCGCACCATCAGGAAGCCGATCTCGACCGGCCGGCGCTGCACCGGCTCGCGGGAGAACACGCGGCGCACGCTCGACGCATGCAGCGAGAGACCCTCCAGCAGCAGGATCGGGAAGAAGAACCAGCCCTGGTGGCCGATCATCCAGCGCAGGAGGGGAGGGCGCTTCGACGTGGCCTGCGACGGGGTGAACGCCACCACCGGCAGGTCGATGTCGGGGTCGACGCCTTCGCGGTTCGGATTGGCGTGGTGCCGGGTGTGCTTGTGCTGCCACCACCCGTAGCTCATGCCGACGAACAGGTTGCCGACGACGAGGCTGGTCCAGTCGTTCCAGCGGCCGGAGCGGAAGATCTGCCGGTGCGCCGCATCGTGGCCGAGGAAGGCGATCTGCGTGAAGACGAACGCGAAGAGCGCGGCGGTGAACAGCTGCCACCAGCTGTCACCGAGGAGCAGGAACAGCCCGATCGAGGCGATCGTCACGACCGGCACCGCGACGAGTTTCGTCCAGTAGTAGCCGTAGCGGCGCCGCATGAGACCGGATGCGCGGATGATCCCTGCGAGCTGGGAGTAGTCGTCGGGGGCGGAGCGTTCACGACTCACGGTGTGCGTAGGGACTGATTCCAGTGACATCCCGGCTCCTCGTCGATGCGGGCACCGGGGTCTGGGGCACTGTCCCCTCATCCTACGCTCGCGGGGTGTCGCGGGAGCGGGTTCCGAGCCAACGTGCAGCCTGCCGCCGGAGTCCTCCGGCGCGTAGGGTGGCCGCATGGCGAATCGGCTCGCTGATGCGATCAGTCCCTACCTGCGCTCACACGCCGGAAACCCCGTCGACTGGTTCCCGTGGGGCCCCGAAGCGTTCGCCGAGGCCGAGCGACGGGATGTCCCCGTGCTCATCTCGATCGGCTACTCCACCTGCCACTGGTGCCACGTGATGGCCCGGGAGAGCTTCAGCGACCCGGAGGTCGCGGCCGAGATGAACGCACGGTTCGTGGCGATCAAGGTGGACCGGGAGGAGCATCCGGATGTCGACGCCGGCTATCTGTCGGCGGCGAGCGCCTTCACCGGCAACCTCGGCTGGCCTCTCACTGTGTTCACGACGCCCCGCGGCCGGGCGTTCTACGCGGGAACGTACTTTCCGCCGATGCCGATGGCCGGTCGCGCGTCGTTCCGCCAGATCCTCGACGCCATCTCGGATGCCTGGGACAACCGCCGGGCGGAAGTCGAGGAGAACGCCGTCGCGGTGGTCTCGGCGCTGAAGGCCGCCTCCGAGGCCGCGACCTCCGTCACCGACCTGCCCGGCGAGAGCGCGCTGGACGACGCCGTGTCCGTGCTCGCCGAGGCGGAGGACGCGGTGTACGGCGGTTTCGGCACCTCGCCGAAGTTCCCGGTGGCCCCGGTGCTCGGGTTCCTGCTGTCGCGCGAGCCTGGTGTCCCGGTGGCGATGCGCACCCTCGAACGGATGGCCGCCTCCCCGTTGCGCGACCCGGTCGACGGCGGCTTCTTCCGCTACGCGACCCGGCGCGACTGGAGCGAGCCGCACTACGAGCGGATGCTCTACGACAACGCCCTGCTCCTGCGCGACTACGCACAGGCGTGGCAGCTGACGGGCGCCGGATGGGCCGAGGAGGCCGCCGACGGCATCGCCGGGTTCCTGCTGGGGGTGCTGCGGCGGTCCGGCGGGGGATTCGCCTCGGCGCAGGACTCCGAGAGCACGATCGACGGCGCCCGGGTCGAGGGCGCCTACTACCGGGCGTCCGCAGTCGAGCGCGCGGCGCTCGACCCGCCGCCGATCGACGGGAAATTGCTCACCGGCTGGAACGGCCTCGCCATCGGCGCGCTCGCGCGGGCGGGCTTCGCGCTCGACCGGCCGGCCTGGGTCGTCGCCGCACGGGGGGCCGCGGACGTTCTGCTCGAACAGCACGTGCGCGACGACGGGATGCTCGTGCGCGCCTCGCTCGGCGACCGGGTCTCCGACGCGGCACCCACCCTCGAAGACTACGGCGGCCTCGCCGGCGGCCTCCTCGAACTCGCGCTCGTGACCGGTGAGCTCCGCTACGCCTCGGCGGCCCGCGACCTGGTCGACCTCTGCCTCGACGCGGGAGGGGAGGCGACGTGCCCGTTCGAGGTCCCCGGCGGGGGCGACCCCGTGCTGCAGAGCAACGGGATGAGCGTCCGGGTCGACCCGTCGGAGGGCGCGTACCCGTCCGGGCTGTCGTCCACGGCATCCGCTGCCCACACGCTGTACCTGCTCACGGCGGAGCGGCGCTACGAACGGGCGGCGCGCGAGGCGATGCGCCTGGTCGCCGCGCCCGCCGAGGAGACTCCGAGCGCGTTCGGCGCTGCGCTCGAGCTGATGTCGGCGCTTGCCCGCGAACCGGAGCAGCTCGTGGTGGTGCTCCCCGACGGCGGGGAGGACGCATCGGGCATGGTCGCGGCCGTACGCGGCCGGCCGACCGGTCTGGTCACCGTCGTGGACGAGCAGGCGGCGCGCCGTCTCGAGGCCGACGGCTTCGAGCTGTACGCGGGGCGCAGGACCCAGGGCGGGCAGCCGACCGCCTACCTGTGCCGCGACTTCGTCTGCCGGCTGCCGGTCACGATGCCGGCGCACCTCGCCTAGCGGCGCTCGACCTTGTCGAGCATCCCCCACACGGCCTCGCTGAGCTCCGGATGCTCGAGCGCGATCCGCCGCAGCACCTCGTACTCGAAGCGGGCGAACAGGGCACGTCGGGCGGCGGGGTGGTGTGCCCTGGCCTGCTCGTCGGCGAGGTCGAACCGGTCGATGGCGTTGGAGCGGAGGGAGATCACCACCTGCTCGTCGACGCTCGGGAGCTCCGGGATGAACTGCCACGGGTCCTCACCGGCGCGGCAGCGGTGCTCGATGATCGCGGACAGCTCGTCGTGGGCCTGCTGGCGCAGGACCTCGACGCTCGTGGGAACATGATCCGCCACGCTGATCCTCCCTCCGCACCTCTCGGGTCATCGTCTCGACCGGCGCTCCGACACGTCGGCTCCACCAGCCTACGTCGGGTTCGCCGACGGTGTCGTGAGGTCGCGTCCAGCGAGGCGGCGTTCAGCGAGGCGGCGTTCAGCGAGGCGGCGTTCAGCGAGGCGGCGTTCAGCTCACGCGCGCGAGGAGGAACGCGTTGAGCGCGTCGCTCAGTTCGGCGTCCACCGTGAACGACCTGCCGTCGAGGTGGGTGACCGGCGCCGCCTGCCGCACGCTCGAGACCAGCCACAGTTCGTCGGCCAGCGGCAGTTCGTCCGCGCGGAGCTGCTCGTAGGAGGTCTCGAATCCGCGCTGCTCGAAGAAGGCGAACACGCTGGCCTGCGTGGTGCCGGCGAGGATGCCCTGGTCGGTCTGCGGGGTGCGGACCCTGTTGCCGTTGCGGACGATCACATTCGAGGTCGGTCCTTCCAGCGCGAAGCCGTCGGAGCTGACGAAGATCACGTCGTCGGCGCCTCGGCGGCCGGCCTCGCGCAGGGCGGCGCGGTTCGCCGCGTACGAAAGCGTCTTCGCACCCTGCAGCAGCCACGGTGAGGTCTCCGCGACATCGTGGCGGTAGCCGCGGTCGAGGGTGACCACCCGGATGCCCCGGCGTGCCGCCGAGAAGTCTTCTGCGACATCCACGAAGACCCACCCGCTGGCGCGACCGGTCCCCTCGACGCCGCGGGTCAGGATCAGCTTGGCGTAGAGCTCGCGCGCGCCGTCGGTGCCGTCGGTGGCGTCGGCGCCGTTCCGCTGCCGGTAGTCCGCGATGCCGGCGACCACCGCGTTCCGCCAGACGTCGAGGTCGGGCTCGGCCAGGTCGAGCAGGAGCGCGGAGTGCGCGAGGCGCTGCAGATGCGGTTCGAGGGCCTGCGGATGCCCGTCCACGACGCTGATCGTCTCGAAGACGCCGTCCCCGCGGGTGAGGCCGAGATCCATCAGCCGCACCTGGGGTGCGTCGGCGTCCACGGTCGTGAAGCCGGGGTCGCCGGCCGGGGCCGCCGCGTCGGCGGGAGTAGAGGTCGGCCGGGTGAGGGTGAGCAGCGTCGCGCGAGTCATACCCCTATTGTGACTCCCGGATGCGGAACGCGTCGTCGCCTTCCGGCACCAGCTCGGTCACCGTGACCTTCGTCACGCGGGAGCCGGGCGGTCCCGTGCGCAGCCAGTCGAGCATCCGGTCGACCTGCGCGGTGTCGCCCTCGATCTCGACCTCGACGCTTCCGTCGTGCCGGTTGCGGGCGAAGCCGACGACCCCGAATCGGTGGGCGACCTCCCGCGCGCTCCAGCGGAAGCCCACGCCCTGAACCATTCCCGTGACGATCGCCTGCACTCGGATCATCGCCCCATTCTGCTCCCGGTCGCGGTGATCCGGGAGGCGTCGCGGAGGCCGCGGGTGCCGGTGACACCGCCGACGGCGCCCGGTGCGTTTGAATGGGACCGTGACTTCACCGCTCGTGACCGACCTCCGCTCCGACCTGCGCGCCGCCGGGTTCACCGTCTCCGCCCTCGGAGCACTGTGGGGTGAGACGGGAGGCGAGGCGCTGCACCGTGGCCAGCGCATCCCGGCCCTGCGTGCGCTGGCGGCCGAGCGGCAGCGCTCCGGGCAGACCGCGCTCGCGACCCTGGCGGAGTTGTTCGTGCTCGGCAGGGCGGTGGGGGCGGATGCCCTGGAGCGCGCACTCCCGTCGCTGGGGTCGGCCGGCGCGGAGTCGCTCGGGCTGATCCGCGCCTCGGGGGACCGGGTCGAGCCGGCGGTCGACCTCCGCCCGTACAGCTTCGTGGACGCCCTCGGACCCGGCGAATGGTGGATCGTCTCCGACCTCGGCGAGCTGGCGCTCGGCCATGCGCTGCCCGTCGACCACGTCCTGGGCGTCGGCGGGGCATCCCTCACCCTGAGCGGCCTGATGCTGCAGTGGCCGGTCGAGCGAGTCCTCGACCTCGGCACCGGATGCGGCATCCAGGCGATGCACGCCTCGCGTCACGCCGGGAGCGTGGTCGCGACCGACATCTCGGTGCGGGCACTGGAGCTGGCGGCCCTGAACGCCGAGCTGAACGGGATCGGGAACATCGAGTTCCGGTTGGGCAGCCTCTTCGAGCCGGTCGCCGGTGAGACGTTCGGTCACATCGTGTCGAATCCTCCGTTCGTGATCACGCCCCGCGGCGAGGGTGTGCCCGAGTACGAGTACCGGGACGGCGGCCTCGTCGGCGATGCGCTGGTCGAGGCGGTCATCCGGTCGGCGGGTGAGCATCTCGCGCCGGGCGGCGTGGCGCAGCTGCTGGCCAACTGGGAGTATCTGGGGCGTGCCGCGCCGGTAGCGAGCGCGGGCGCCGACGCCTTCGAGCGGGTCGGCGGCTGGCTGGACGCGTCGGCGGTCCCGGTCGACGCCTGGATCGTGGAACGCGACGTGGAAGACGCGGCGCAGTACGCGGAGACCTGGATCCGCGACGGCGGCACGCGCCCGGGGACCGAGGCTTTCGATCGGCTCTACGAAGCCTGGCTCGACGACTTCGCTGAGCGCGGGGTCGAGTCGGTGGGCTTCGGCTATGTGCTGCTGCGGCGTCCGGGATCCGGTGACCCGACCCTGCGCCGCCTCGAGCGGTTGAACGGCTCGCTGGGCGGCAACGAGGCGGGACTCGGCGTCCACCTCGGTGCCGTGCTCGAGGCCCATGACTGGCAGGCGGGTGCCGATGACGCCGCGCTCGCCGCCTCCCGGCTCGTGGTCGCGGGTGACGTGACCGAGGAGCGGCACTCGTGGCCCGGCGACGAGGGCCCGACCGCCATGCTGCTGCGGCAGGGCGGCGGCTTCGGGCGCACCATCCAGGGCGACACAGCGTTGATCGCGCTCGTCGGCGCCTGCGACGGCGAGCTCACGGTCGGCGCGATCGTCGGTGCGCTCGCCCAGCTGCTCGAGGTGGACGAGCCGGCGCTGGCGGCGGAGCTGCTGCCGATGGTGCGCGCGCTGGTGGTGGACGGATTCCTCAGCCCTGCTGCGGCCTGACTCGGCCGCGGTGGCCTGACTCAGCCGCGCGGCGGCCCGACTGAGCCGCGCGGCACCCGGACTGAGCCGCGCGGCAGCCGGACGAGCTCCACCTCGGTGACCGCGCCGGCGTCGACCACCGCCGTCAGGTAGGTGCAATCGGGCTGGCGGCGGCGATCGGTGGGGGATCCGGGGTTCAGCAGTCGCAACCCGCTTGCGGCCGTGGAGTCCCACGGGATGTGGCTGTGGCCGAAGACGAGCACGTCGGTGCCGGGGAAGTCGCGGGCGCAGCGCTCCTCTCGGCCGGCTGCCGCGCCGGTCTCGTGCACGACGGCGAACCGGAGTCCGCCCAGCTCTGCCCGGGCGACCTCGGGCAGCCGCTCTCGCAGCTCGGGTCCGTCGTTGTTGCCGTAGACGCCGATCAGGCGTTTCGAGCGGGCTTCGAGCAGGTCGAGTGTTCCGAGGTCGACCCAGTCGCCGGCGTGGATGACGACGTCGGCCTCGTCGACCGCCTTCAGCAACTGCGCCGGAAGCGCGCGGGCCCGCTTGGGCACGTGGGTGTCCGACACGATCAGTAGACGGAGGGCGGCGCTCATGGCTCCAGAGTACGAGGCACCGGATGCTCGGAGCGCCCTGTGCACACGGCGCGCTTCTCCACAGGTTGATGGCAAAGGGTTCGCAAAGGCGCGTGCCGGGGATTAGCGTCGAGACATGAAACTTCGAACCCTCGGAAACAGTGGAACGGTCGTCACGGAATACGCCCTCGGCACCATGACCTTCGGCGCGGAGGCCGACGAGAAGGCCTCCCACGCGATCATCGACACCTACCTCGACGGCGGCGGCACCTTCATCGACACCGCCGACGTCTACAGCGCGGGCGGCTCGGAGACGATCATCGGGCGCTGGCTGGCGAACAATCCCGCCCGGCGCGACGAGATCGTCATCGCCACCAAAGGGCGTTTCCCGATGGGCGCCGGCTCAAACGACCTCGGGCTCTCCCGTACGCACTTGCGCAAGGCCCTCGACTCCTCGCTCTCGCGGCTCGGCGTCGACCACATCGACCTCTACCAGATGCACGCGTGGGACGCCGTGACGCCCATCGAGGAGACTCTGCGGTTCCTCGACGACGCGGTTCGTGCCGGCAAGATCTCGTACTACGGGTTCTCCAACTACCTCGGCTGGCAGCTCACCAAGGCCGTGCAGGTCGCGTCGGCCAACGGATGGGCGGCTCCGGTCACCCTGCAGCCGCAGTACAACCTGCTGGTGCGCGGCATCGAGCACGAGATCGTGCCCGCGTCGCTCGACGCCGAGATCGGGCTGCTGCCGTGGTCCCCGCTCGCCGGCGGCTGGCTCAGCGGCAAGTACTCCCGCGACCGCACCCCCACGGGAGCCACCCGGCTCGGCGAAGACCCGAAGCGCGGCATGGAGGCGTGGGACAAGCGCAACGCCGACCCCCGCACGTGGGAGATCATCGAAGCGGTCGGCGTGGTCGCGAACGAGACAGGCGCCTCGGCCTCGCAGGTCGCGCTCGCCTGGCTGTCCGGCCGGCCGGCCGTCACGTCGGTCATCCTCGGCGCGCGCACGATCGAGCAGCTCACCGACAACCTCGGTGCCGCCGACCTCACGCTCTCCGACGACCAGGTCGACGCGCTCACCCGGGCGAGCGAGCCGCGCACCGACGACTACCCCTACGGCGCCGCCGCCATCCAGCAGCGGCACCGCAAGCACGAGGGCGGTCGATGAGACGCACAAGCGCCGCTCCCTCGCAAGACCGCGCGTGAGCGGGCGGCAGACGGGGCCGGCGAGCGATCGCCCACGACTGAGCGACCGTCGTCAGCTCGCGCTGACGCTCCTCGTGGCCGGAACGTTCTTCATGGAGAACCTCGACGGCACGATCCTCGCAACGGCCGCTCCGACAATCGGGCGCGCCTTCGGCATCGACTCGGCCACCGTCGGCGTCGCGATCACGGCGTACCTCGTGACGCTGGCGGTGCTCATCCCGATCTCGGGATGGCTCACCCAGCGCCTCGGCGCGCGCACCGTCTTCGTCGGCGCCATCGCGGTGTTCACGGTGGCGTCGGCCCTGTGCGCGCTCAGCGGCGACCTGGTGCAGTTGACGGCCATGCGCATCCTGCAGGGCGCCGGCGGAGCCATGATGGTCCCCGTCGGCCGCCTCGCGGTCCTGCGGGTGACCGAGAAGAAAGACCTGGTGCGGGCGATCGCGTGGCTGACCTGGCCCGCCCTGGCCGCGCCCATCGCCGCACCGTTCGTCGGCGGTCTGCTGGTGACCTACGCGAGCTGGCAGTGGATCTTCCTGCTGAACATCCCGCTCGGCGTCGTGGCGTTCATCGCCGCCCTGCGGCTGACGCCGCGCGAAGCCGAACTGACGCGCACCCCGCTCGACTGGCTCGGCTTCGTGCTGACGTTCACGGGAGTCGGAGGCATCGTGGTGTTCGGTGCGCTGCTCGCCGACCCCGCCGCGCCCGTGATGGCCACGGTGGTCTCGGGCGTGGCGGGCGCAGTGCTCACCGCCGCCGCCATCCGGCATCTGAGCCGCGCCGCTCACCCGCTGCTCGACCTGCGCGCCTTCCGCATCGAGACCTTCCGGATCACGCATGCGGGCGGCTCCCTGTTCCGGCTCACCATCTCAGCGGTCCCGTTCCTGCTCCCGCTGTTCTTCCAGGACGCACTCGGCTGGTCGCCGGTCCAGGCAGGCGCCGTCGTCCTCACCCTGTTCGTCGGCAACCTCGTCATCAAGCCCGCCACCACGCCCATGCTGCGGCGCTGGGGATTCCGCAGGGTCCTCATCGGGTCGACCGTCGGAGCCGTGATCAGCATGGTGCTGTCCGCCTTCATCGCGCCGCTCACGCCGATCGTGTTCGTCGTCGTCCTCCTGGTGTTCAGCGGAATGACCCGCTCCACCGGATTCACGGCCTACAACACCATCGCGTTCGCCGACGTGCCGCGCGACGAGATGACCGATGCCAACACCCTCGCCTCGACGGTGCAGCAGATCGCGGCGGGCCTGGGCGTCGCCGTGGGCGCTGTCGCGCTGCGGTTCGGCGACCCGCTCGCGGCCCTCCTCGGGCTGGGGAGTCCGGACGGCGCCTACCGGGTGGCGTTCGTGCTCATCGCGCTGATCGCGCTCGGCTCCGTGGTGGAGGCGGTGAGGCTGTCCCGGGGAGCCGGGGAGAACATCCGGCCACCCCGACGCGTTCGCGCCGCTGCCGGCGCCGGCGTCTGAACCCGGGAGCGTGCGCAGTGGCGTGCGCAGTGGTCAGTGCGCGCGGGGCACGACCGTCAGCACGCGCTCGATGTACTCGAAGAACGCGTCCATGAAACTGCGGAGGAACATCTCCGTTCCGGGATCGGTGACCTCGCCGTCCTCGGTGATGAGTCCGGGCGTGATCTGGATGTAGGCCTCCGGGGTGTTCATCTGGGGCGCCTGGAGGAAGCTCAGGACGCTGCGCAGCTGCTGCTGGGCGACAGCGGTGCCGATGGCTCCGGGGGAGGCGCCGATGATCGCGGTCGCCTTGCGGGCGATCACGTTCTCCCCGTACGGCCGGCTGGCCCAGTCGATCGCGTTCTTGAGGGCGCCCGGGATGGACCGGTTGTACTCCGGAGTGACGAAGAGCAGGGCATCCTGCACATCGACCGACGCCTTGAAGTCGAGCGCGACCTGGGGGAAGCGGCCGTCGAGGTCGCGGTTGTAGAGGGGCAGTTCGCCGATCGGGATCTCGGTGAACTCGAGGTCGTGCGGCGCCAGCCGAAGTAGGGCTTTCGAGAGCAGGCGGTTGATCGAGTGCTCGGAGAGGCTGCCGACGAAATAGCCGACGTGATACGGCGGGGTGAGCTCATTGATTGTTGCCATGTGCTCAGGCTCCTCCATCCTCCCTACGCTGTCGAGAGCGCATCCGCCGACCGCAAATAGGGCATCTTCCCGATGTGACGGCCCCTCCTTAGAGAACACGCTTGAGGTACTCAGGAAGAGCGGGACAGGGGAAAGAAAAATGCTGTTGTCAGAAGAATTCATGACCGGCCGGGTCGCAACGCGCGAGACCGCCGAACGTGACAGGGACACCGAGCTGGTGCGCGTCATCCGCGCCGAGCACGAGGCGCGCCACGACGAGGACGGGAAGGTCGGCTGGGTGCACTGGATGCAGCGTCACCGTGCGGCTTCGGCAGCACGAACCGAATCCCACCGGGACGTCGCGGCCGTGTCTTCGGGCGTGCCGGATGCGGTCGAGGAGGCCGCCCGGGAGGGCGTCGCCGGGCCGGTCGTGGAGACCGGCGACGGCCTCCGCGCGGCGGCATCGCCGAGCTCGTCCCCAGAGCGCCGGGAGCTCGAACCGGCCGGTCGGTGACCGCTGTTTCGCCTGTGGCGAAGCCACCCGGAGAAGGCTCCCCGGATGTCGGTGGTCCGTGGCACGATGAGGCCATGCGATCACCGGCGTCGAGCCCTTCGATGATCGGACGGGAGTCCGATCTCGCGGCGCTGCGCGACGAGCTCGCGGCCGTCGACGACGGGCAGCCGCGCGCCGTCGTCATCGGCGGCGAAGCGGGAATCGGCAAGACCCGGCTGCTCGACGAATTCCGCGCCGAGGCCGCCGGCTCGGCCATCGTGCTCACCGGCAGGAGCGTCGATCTCGGCACCGACGGTGCGCCGTACGCTCCGTTCACGGGCATCCTGCGCCAGCTCGTCGACGCGATCGGGCTGGATGCGGTGCTCGCCGCCGCCGGTCCGGGCGCCGGCGTGCTCTCGGTGCTGCTCCCCGAGCTCGGCGACACTGCCGGCGTGCCGGCCCGCACCGGCGTTGAGCGGCTCTACGAGCTCGTCACGGTCCTGCTCGAGAACGTCTCGAGCACCACCCCGCTGGTGGTGACCATCGAAGACGTCCAGTGGGCCGACACCGCCACGCTCGAACTCGTGCGTTTCGTGGTCAGGATGATGGAGAGCGGCCGATTCCTGCTGCTGCTCAGCTATCGCAGCGACGAGGTGCTCCGCGGGCATCCGCTGCGCTCCTACCTCCCCGAACTCGATCGCACGCGGCGCGTCACCCGCTGGGAGCTCGCCCGGCTCGATCGGTCCCAGGTCGCCGTCCAGGTCGAGCAGCTCCTCGGCTGCGTCCCCGACACCGAGACCGTCGATCGCATCTACCAGCTGAGCGAGGGTGTGCCGTTCTTCGTGGAGGAGCTCGTCGGCATCGACCACCTCGGCACGGGAGAAGACCTCCCCGAGACCCTGCGCGAACTGCTGCTCGCGCGCTACGAACGGCTGAGCGAGCCCACGCAGCGCATGCTCCGGCTCATCTCCGCCGGCGGCGTGTGCGTCGACCACGAGCTGCTCGAGGCCGTGTTCGAAGGCTCGGCAGACGAACTCGACGCGGCCGCGCGCGAAGCCGTCGTCGCCAACGTCCTCAGCACCGATCCGACCGAGTACACCTTCCGCCACGCGCTCGTACGCGAGGCGATCCACGCCGACCTCCTGCCGGGGGAGCGCACCCGTTTCCACACCCGCTACGCCGTCGCTCTCGAACACGGCGGGCGCTCGGCGAGCCAGATCAGCTACCACTGGATGGCGGCCCACGACCTGCGGCGTGCGTTCATCGCCACGCTCGAGGCGATGGAGGAGGCGCGGCTGTCCTACGCCTACCGCACCGCCGCCGCGATGGGCGACCGGGCCCTGGAGCTCTGGGATCAGGTCGACGACGCCGAGCAGCTCGCCGGACGCAGCCGCGTCGAACTGCTCACGCGCACCGCGTCGGCACTCCGCAACGCGGGCGACAGCGAGCGTGCCCTTGCCCTGGCGAACGCAGCGCTCGCCGACACCGACACGCTGACGCCTGACACCCACGCGCGGCTGCTGCGCGACAAGGCGCAGTACCTCGCCAACCTCAGCAGGCCCGGCTCCGTCGAGGCCCTGCGCGAAGCGCTCGCGATCGCGCCGTCCGGCCCGACCGACCGGCTGCGCCCCCAGCTCCTGGCGGAGATCGCCGGCCGTCTCATGATCGAAGCCCGCTACGACGAGGCCATCGAGATGTCGACGCTCGCCATCGACGAGGCCGGCGACGACGCCGGCGCCCGCAAATCGGTCGCCCACACCGTGCGCGGCATCGCGTTCATCGACCACGGCGACATCGAGCGCGGGCTCGCCGACCTCGAAGCGGCCCGCGAGCTCGCCGGCGCCGAGACCGGGCCCCTCCTGCGCTACTCGGTCAACGCATCCGACGCCATGAACCTGCTCGGGCGCTACGACGAGGCCGTCGCCATCGCCGTGGCCGGGGCAGAGCGGGCACGCCAGCGCGGCGTCGAACGCACCTCCGGCGTCATGCTCTCGTCCAACACCGTCGAGCCGTTGTTCGCCCTCGGGCAGCTCGACCGCGCCGAGAAGCTGCTCGACCCGGCGCTCGCCCTCGACCCGCCACCCGGCTTCCGGGTGCACTTGCAGCGCATGAAGCTCTGGCTCACGCTCTGGCGGGGCGACATCGATCGCGCCGACGAACTCGTGCGGCGCTGGCGGCCCGGGATGCTCGTGCAGAGCGAGATCGAGATGCAGTCGCGCCTGGGCTTCGCGCGCGTGGCCGCCGAGGTGGCCGTCGCGCGCGGAGACGCCGAACGGGCGTGGGCGGATGCGCGCGTCATCACCTCCGACGACTGGCGTTCCATCCCCGCCTACGACCTCCCCCTGCTGGCTGTCGCCGCCCGGGCGCTCGCCGGTCTGGCCGGCCGGCCCCGCGACTCGGGTGCCGGTGCGGGCGCCGGTGCCGGTGCCGGTGGTGCTGGCGACGCCGCCACGAGTGTCGACGTGCCCGCCGAGGCCGAAAACCTGCGCGCCATCCTGGCCCGGCTCGCCGACTGGCCGACCTACCCCGTATGGGCGCCGATCGTCGAAGCCGAGCTGGCCGTCGTGCATGCCGCCCTCACGAACGACTCCAGCGCCGTCGACGCCGCCACCGACGCCGCCTCCGCCGTGGTCGACGCGTGGCGCACCGCGCTCAGCGCCGTCGCGTCGCCGCTCGCGCCCGCACACCTCGGGCCGTACGCCCAGCTCCGTCTCGCCGAGGCGAGCGCCGTGCTCGGCGACCGCGCGACCGCCGAGGGCGCCGTGACCGCCGCACGCGACCGGGCCGCGGAGCTCGGGCTGGGCTTGATCGTCCGTGCTGCTGACCAGCTGCGCGAACGCGCCCTGTCGGTCCGTCACGGCGGAGTCCGGCCGTCCGACACCGCCCTCACCGAGCGGGAGGCTCAAGTTCTCGCCCTCATCGAGCAGGGCCTGAGCAACAAGCAGATCGGCGAACGGCTCTACATCAGCGCCAAGACCGCGAGCGTTCACGTGTCGAGCATCCTCAAGAAGGTGGGCGCCACCTCCCGCACCGAAGCGGTCTACCGCGCTACCCGCGCCTACCGCTGAGAGCGCACTCACGGGTGAGGGTGAGAACGTGCCCACCGGCGCGTACGCGCCTCAGCCGTCGACCGTGAGCGCGCAGGCGATGCAGAGTTCGGCCGTTGGACGCGCCCGGAGCCGTTCCACCCCGATGGGCCGCGCGCAGCGCATGCAGAGCCCGTACGTTCCCTCGGCGATGCGAGCCAGGGCAGCGTCCACAGCGACGATGTCCCCGGCCGTGTCGCCGCGGAGCGCCTGAATGCGCGTCCACTCGAACGACATCGTCGGGCCCTCCGGATCGTGTTCGTCGTCGGCCGACCCGTCCGCCCGCGCCGACAGCACCACACCGAGGGATTCGGCCAGGCGCTCCGCCTCGGCGACGTCGTGCGCCCGGCGATCGTGAAGGAGCGCCGTCAATTCGGCGAGCTCGTCGTGCGCAAGCCCCTCATCGTCCACCATGTCTTCTCTCAGCATCATCGCCCCCAGCCTTCGCCCGTCCGCCGGCCCCGCTGCCGTGCGGCGCCCACGGCGTCACCGATGGTGACGAGGGTACGCCTCCCGGCCGCGATGTCACGCTCCCACGCTCGCGTAGGCTCGAACGGTGCCTTCGTACCGTGTGACCGTCGCCGTCGGAGCCCTGCGTGCGGGAGTGCGCCCAGAGCTCGTCCTGCCCGCCGCCGCGGACGCCGCAGCCGAGCTCACGGTCGTCGAAGCGTCCAGCGTCGACGTCGTCGCACGCGAAGCGCGCCTGACCGTGCGGTTCATGGCGGACACCGTCGACGAAGCCGTCACCATCGCCCAGCACACGGTCGACCGTGTCGGCACGCTCGCCCGGACCGGCGACTGGAGGGTCACCGAACGGGTGGGCGGCCGCTGGTTCCGTCGCGCCTGACCCGCGCCGGACGGCTTTGCCCGTCGGCGGGCAGTGAATCCGCGCCGTCAGTGGACGGGCAGCGACGCCTCGATGAGTCCTACGATCTCGGGAGCATCCGGCTCCACCGTCGGGCGGAAACGGTGCACCGACCCGTCAGGCGTGATCACGAACTTCTCGAAGTTCCATTTCACCTTGCCGGCTTTGCCCTCGGCATCCGGAGCCTTGGTCAGCTCGTTGTAGAGCGGATGCGCCGACTTGCCGTTGACCCGGACCTTCTCCATCATCGGGAAGGTGACGCCCCACGTGGTGGAGCAGTACTCCTTGATCGCATCGGTGGAGCTCAGCTCCTGGAGGAACTGGTTGCTCGGAAAGCCGATGACGGTGAAACCGCGATCGCCGTACGTCTTCTGGAGGTCTTCGAGCTTCTCGTACTGGGGTGCGAGACCGCAGCGGGAGGCGACGTTGACGACGAGGATGACCTTGCCGTCGAAGGCGGCCAGGGAGGTCGGTTCGCCGTCGATGGTCGTGAATGGGATGTCCGTGATGCTCATGATCTGAGCATAAGCACGGAGCAGACCCATTCGTATGCATTCATTGCAATCATGCAGCGATGTTTCAGAGACGCGCCCTCGCAGCGCGGCAAGGGCCCGTCGTTTGCCAGTTCTTGTCGCCATCCAGGGCGGGTTGGCCGCAACAAGTGGCAAACGACGGCCGTCAGGGGTCGCGCCGAGGGGAACTGGGCGAGGGGGGTCTGGGCGAGGGCGGGCTAAGCGCGGGCGAGCGGCGCCTCGGCGTCGGCCGACCACTCGTTGAGGGACCCGTCATAGATCGCGACATCCGTGCGGCCGAGCAGCGACAGCGCGAGCGCGTCGGAGGCGGCCGCGATCCCGCCGGCGCAGTACGTCACGATGCGGTCGCCCGAGGCGAGCGCGTCCGAGAACGTCGCGCGCAGGCTCTCGAGCGGGAGGAACTCGTTCGTCTCCCTCGAGACGAGGCGGCCGGCCGGAGCACTGATGCTTCCCGGGATGTGGCCGAGCCGGGCACGCTGGCCGGACTCACCCGCGAACTCCTTCGGCGGGACTCCGCAGATCAGCGTCGCGCGCTCAGAGCCGTCGACGACCGAGGCGACGAAGTCCTTCTCGACCCACGACTCCGGGCGTTCGTCTGCGACGAAGATCGCGCCCGCCCGCGGTTCGACGTGCCCGAGGTCGATCGACCGGTCCTCGGCCCGCCACTTGGCGAGGCCGCCGTCGAGCACGGCGACGCGGTCGTATCCGAACGCGCGGAAAAGCCACCAGATCCGTGCCGCCCAGGTCCCGACCGCGGAGTCGTAGACGACCACCGCCGTGTCGTTGTCGATCCCCACCGACGCGGCCGCCGCCTCGAAGGCTGCGGCATCCGGGCGGGTGAACGGATACGCGCCGCTCGGGTCGCTGAACACGTCGAGCAGGTCCGCGAACACCGCGCCCGGAATGTGGCCCTCGATGAGGAACGGGTCGAGACCGCTGAGGTATGCCGAGCGGCCGTCGGGACGCGTTGCCTGCAGGACCGTCGCGTCCAGCACCACCAGGCCGTCGGACCCGAGGTGGTCGGCGAGCCATTGGGTGGAGACGAGCGGCCGGTCGAGGGCGGCGCCGATGGCGGGGGCCGGTGCTGTCGAGGTGGCTGTCAGGGTTTCGGATGCGGTGCTCACGTCAACCACGCTAACCAGCGGGCGCGCATCCGACTATGCGACGCGAAACGCGGCGTAACGCTCGACCTGTTCGGACGCCGACGACCACACCCTCAGCGCGCAAGGCTCAGCGCGGCCACACGTTCAGCACTCGATGACGTTGACCGCGAGGCCGCCCTCGCTGGTCTCCTTGTACTTGGTCGACATGTCGAGGCCCGTCTGACGCATCGTCTCGATGACCGTGTCGAGCGAGACGAGGTGCGATCCGTCTCCGTGCAGCGCGATCCGCGCGGCCGAGACCGCCGTCGACGAGGCGATCGCGTTGCGTTCGATGCACGGGATCTGCACCAGTCCGCCGACCGGGTCGCAGGTGAGGCCCAGGTGGTGCTCCATCGCGATCTCCGCAGCATTCTCGACCTGCTGGGGTGTGCCGCCGAGCACCGCGCACAGGGCTCCGGCCGCCATCGCGCAGGCCGAGCCGACCTCCGCCTGGCAGCCGCCCTCCGCGCCGGAGATGGAGGCGTTGGCTTTGAACAGCGAGCCGATCGCCGTGGCGGTCAGCAGGTACTGCCGGATGCCCTCAGCGGAGGCTCCCGGAACGAAACGCAGGTAGTAGTGGGCGACGGCGGGGACGATGCCGGCCGCGCCGTTGGTCGGCGCCGTGACGACCCGGCCCCCGGAGGCGTTCTCCTCGTTGACGGCCAGCGCGAAGGCGTGCAGCCACTCGATCGAGGTGTCGCGGCCGGGAACGCGTCCGGCGGCCTCCAGGTGTTCGCGCATCGCGGCGGCGCGCCGCTTCACGCCGAGTCCGCCCGGCAGCGTGCCGTCGCCGGCCAGTCCGTTGGACACGCACTCGGCCATCGCCGACCAGATCAGGTCGAGCCGGTCGCGCGTCGCGTCCGCACCGTGGATGGCCGCCTCGTTGCGTCTGGCCACCTCGCAGATCGGGATGTCGTTCTCGGCGCACAGCCGCAGCAGTTCTTCGGCGGTGTCGTAGGGCAGCGGATGATCGGCGCGCGCAGAGAGGTCGGCCTCCTCGCCGTCGCGCCGAATGAACCCGCCGCCGATCGAATAGTAGGTCTCCTCGACGAGGGGGAGGGCGTCGATCCTGCCGTCGGGTCCGGTGCCCCATGCGCTGAGGGTGAGGGCGTTCGGATGCCCGGGGAGCCGAGTTCGCGGCTCGAAGGCGATGTCGTCCCGGGCGATCGGGATCTCGTGACGTCCCGCGAGCACCACCGTCCCGTCGTCGCCGAGGCCGGACCAGAGGCCGCGGACGTCTTCGGGGAGGCAGGTCTCCGGCGCGAGTCCCGAGAGGCCGGCGATGACCGCGTCGGGCGTGCCGTGCCCGATCCCGGTGGAGCCGAGCGAGCCGTAGAGCGTGCAGGTGACGCGGGCGACACGGTCGAGCATCCCGTCGCTGCTGAGCTCCTCGGCGAACGCGCGGGCGGCCCGGAACGGTCCGACAGTGTGCGAGCTCGAGGGGCCGATGCCGATCGAAAACAGGTCGAAAGCCGAGACGTACGCAGTCACAACACCAGCTTACGTCCCCTCTCCTGCATGATTCGTGCGTACGGGTGCTCGTTCGCGCGCGGTTCCGGGCGTGCGGGCCGTCCTGGCGACCAAGACCGGGCATCCTGAGAATTAAGCAACTTCAGTTGACAATGCTTGCGAAGCAACTTAGGTTGCTTACATGGTTCCGACAACACCGCCGCCGCTCGGCGGGGCCGCCGACGGGCTCGCGTCCGTCGTGGCCCTCCGCGAGCTCGCCGACCGCCTGGAAGACGCCGAAGTCGAGCGCGCCCTGCGCGACGGCTGGACGTGGACGCAGATCGCTGAGGCCCTCGGCGTGACCAGGCAGGCCGTGCACAAGAAGCATCTGCGCCGCGTGGCCGGTGCCGGCATCGAACTGAGGAGACGCAATGGCTGACACGGCCGACACACGCGAGCACGAACACGACGACCGGCGGCTCTCACGCGCCCTGCGCACGATCATCATCCGGGCGGTGTCCGAAGCGCAGCGCCGCGGCGCGTCCCTCGTCGAGGCGGAGCACCTCCTGCTGTCCCTCTCGCTCGAGACCGGCGGTCCGACGGCGACCGCTCTGTCGGCATCCGGTCTCGACCACGCCGGCATCGAGCGTGTCCTGCGGGCCGAACGCGAGCGCAGCCTCGAGGCTGCCGGGGTCGCCCCGATCGCCGAGGAGCGCCTCGCCGCCTCGCCCCGGGTCGCTCGGCCGCGCTGGGGCGCATCGGCGCGGGAGGTGCTCGTCCGGGCCCACCGCGCCGCCGCGCTCACCCGCCGCAAACGGACGGCCGAGGTCGATCTGCTCTCCGGCATCCTCGGCCTCGAGCTCGGCACCGTTCCGCGCGCGCTCGACCTCGCGGGCGTCGACCGGCACGCGATCCTCGTGGCCGCCGCCACGCCGTGAGCCCGGCCCCGAGCCCGGCCCCGAGCCGGCCCCGAGCCGGACGCCGAGCCCGCGCGCATCCACCGTGTAAGCGTCATGTAAGCCGCATGTAAGCGGTCTGTAAGCGGTCGGCCGCACCATCGACTCGCACCACCACACCACCTCAGGAAGGACCATCATGGCCACCAGCTCAGAATGGGCGGTCGAAGCCCATGGGCTCGTCAAGGTCTTCGGCGGCAACCGCGCGGTCGACGGGGTCGACCTCAGCGTCCGCGCCGGAACCGTCTACGGCGTGCTCGGGCCGAACGGCGCCGGCAAGACCACCACGATCTCCATGCTCGCCACCCTGCTGAAACCGGATGCCGGGTCAGCCACCATCTTCGGCCACGACGTGCGCAAAGAGCAGCAGGTCGTCCGCCAGCTCATCGGAGTGACCGCGCAGTTCGCCTCCGTGGACGAGCGGCTCTCCGCCACCGAGAACCTCGTCATCTTCTCCCGCCTGCTCGGCCTCAGCCGCGCCGACGCGAAGCGCAAGTCGGCCGAGCTGCTCGAAGAGTTCGGGCTGACCGACGCCGCCAAGCGGCCGATCGCCAAGTTCTCCGGCGGAATGCGCCGGCGACTCGACCTCGCCGCCAGCCTCATCGCGCAGCCGCCGCTGATCTTCCTCGATGAGCCGACCACCGGCCTCGACCCGCGCACGCGTGCCCAGATGTGGGACACCATCCGGCGCCTGGTCGCGACCGGTTCGACGGTGCTGCTCACCACGCAGTACCTCGACGAGGCCGACCAGCTCGCCGACCGCATCGCCGTCATCGACAGCGGGCGGGTCGTCGCCGAGGGGACCGCCGACGAGCTCAAGGCCTCGGTCGGGGAGTCCTCGCTGCAGCTGCGGCTCTCTGACCCCTCCGACATGGACGACGCCCGCCGCGCGGTCTCCGCCGTGCTCGGGGTCGACGCCGTCGTGTCGCCCGAGGGCTCGCGGATCACCGCGCCCATGCGCAACCCTGACGCCGTCACCGACCTGTTCGTGACCTTCCGCGAAGCGGGAATCCACCTGACCGAGATGTCCGTTCAGAAGCCCACGCTCGACGAGGTGTTCCTCACCCTCACCGGCCACGGCGTCGAAGACGTGATCCCCGGCGCTCCCGAGAGCGCCGACGAAGCAGAAAGGGTCGACGCATGACCACCCTCAGCGTGATCACCCCGCCGTCCGAGCGGAGACTCAAGAACCACGTCAGCCTCACCCAGTCCGTCGCCCACTCGCTCACCATGGCGTACCGTGGTGTGCTGAAGATCAAGCGCACGCCCGAGCAGCTGTTCGACGTGACGCTGCAGCCGATCATCTTCACGCTGATGTTCACGTACATCTTCGGCGGAGCGATCGCGGGCAGCGTCGACGCCTACCTGCCGACGATCATCCCGGGCATCCTGGTGCAGACCGTCATCACGACCTCGGTCGTGACCGGCGTGCAGCTGCGCGAGGACATGGACAAGGGCGTGTTCGACCGCTTCAAGTCCTTGCCGATCGCGCGGATCGCCCCGCTCGCCGGCGCCCTGCTCGCCGACACGATCCGCTACACGATCGCCACGACGCTCACCTTCACGATGGGCTTCATCCTCGGCTACCGCCCCGCGGGAGGTCTCGGTTTCGTCTTCATCGCAGGTCTGCTCGTGATCGTCTGCTCCTGGGCGATCAGCTGGATCTTCGCGTTCTTCGGCGTGATCGCCCGAAGCGCGAGCAGCGTCCAGGGGATCTCGTTCCTCGTCCTGTTCCCGCTGACGTTCCTCTCGAACGCCTTCGTCCCCGCGGAGACGATGCCCGAGTGGCTGCAGTGGTTCGTCAACATCAACCCGGTGTCGCACCTGGTGACCGCCGTGCGGGAGCTCGCGAACAACGGAGTGTGGGGCCCCGACGCGTGGCTCGCCCTCCTCGGCGCTGCGATCATCGTGGCCGTCTTCGCACCGCTCACGGTGCGTGCGTACATGCGCAAGGCCTAGCACGTCTCGAAAGGAGCACTCCATGAGCATCGTCGTCGGAGACATCGCTGCGCTCGTCAAGGAGCCGTCCGGTCGCCCCAGTGACCGGGCGGTGCGGTTCTGGGCCTGGAACGCCGCGGTCGGTTGGACCGTCTTCGCGGCGTTGCAGGTGCTCTGGATGCTCGTGGCCGACGCCTGGACCCAACCGCTGCACCTGGCGGGCCTGGGCCTCACCCTCGTCGCCGCCGTCGTGCACGTCGCGGTCATGCCGCGCTGGCGCTTCCGCGTGCACCGCTGGGAGATCACCGACGACGCCATCTTCGTGCGCTCCGGCTGGTTCACGCAGGAGACGAGGGTGGCGCCGATCGCCCGCCTGCAGACCGTCGACTCCCGCCGCGGGTTCCTGATGCGGATGATGGGGCTCACGTCGGTGACGATCACCACCGCCAGCTCCGCCGGGGCCCTCACCATCCACGCCCTCGACGATGCCGTGGCTCGTGAGGTCGTGGCCGTGCTCGCCGAGGTCGCGCAGCACAGCGAGGGGGATGCGACGTGACCGACGCACCCGACGCACCCGACACCTCCACCGAGCCGTGGCGCCGCCTCAACCCGCGCATGCTGCTCGTGCATCCGCTGCGTGAGCTCATCCGGTATCTGCCCGTGCTGCTCATCGCCCTCATCGCGGGCGCGGCAGGCGGCGAGCCGTGGTGGGCCTACGTGCTGTCGGGGCTGGGTGTCGTCTTCGGCATCCTGCGCTTCTTCACCACCACCTTCCGCATCACCCCCACCCACGTGCAGGTGAAGAGCGGCGTGCTCGGCCGGCGGACCCTGTCGGCGCCGCGGGACCGCATCCGGTCGGTCGACGTGGACTCGACCCTGCTGCACCGTCTCTTCGGACTCGCGGTCGTGAAGGTCGGCACCGGAGCGTCGCACGGGCAGGACGAGCTGGAGCTGAACGCCGTCGCGCTGAGCGAGGTCCCGGCACTCCGGGCCGAACTGCTCCGGCTGGCGGCGACGGAGGACACCGACGACGACGGCACGGCGCGGGCGCCGGCCAATCTGAGCGGCTGGCAGCCGCGCTGGGTCCGCTACGCGCCGCTCACCCTCAGCGGGGTCGCCTCCATCGTCGTCGTCGCTGCGGCCGCGCTGCAGCTCAACTTCTTCGAGGGCGGCATCCTCACGCGCCTGCCGGTGGTGCAGCAGGGCATCGGATGGGTGGCTCACCTTCCGCTGCTGACCACGGCTCTCTGGGGCGCCGGCGGTCTGATCGTGATCGCGTCGCTCGTCGCAATGGCGCGCTACGCCCTCTCCTACGGCGGCTTCGCCATCCACCGCGCCCGGCCGACGACCCTGCACATCGCCCACGGCCTGCTCCGGGCCCGTCAGGTCACGCTCGACGAGACCCGGTTGCGCGGGGTGCTGCTCTCCGAGCCGCTGTCCCTGCGGGCGGCCGGAGCCGCCTCGGCGCACGCCATCATGACCGGTCTCGGCCGGCAGCGCGGCGGGGTCGCGCTGATCGCGCCGCCCGGCCCCCGCGACGAAGCGCTCCGCATAGCCGCGGAGGTGCTCGGCACGAGCGAGCCGCTCGACGTGCCGCTCATCGAGCACGGCCCTCGCGCGCACCGGCGGCGGTACACCCGGGCGGCAACCTTCGCGGGCGTCCTCGCGTTCGCGGCGCTCGTCCTGCAACTGCTCGGCATCGTCGGGCCGCTCGTCTGGTGGGCCTTCGCCGTGATCGTTCCGGCGTCGGCGCTCATCGCCGAGGACCGCTGGCGCGGCCTGGGGCATGCTCTGCAGCCGGGCTGGCTGATCGCCCGCAGCGGCTCGCTGAACCGCCGGCGTGCCGTGCTCGCCACCGACGGCATCATCGGCTGGACCATCCGCCGCAGCTTCTTCCAGCGCCGCGCCGGCCTGGCGACCCTCATCGCCACGACCGCCGCAGGGCGGCACCGCGTGGTCATCCCCGACCTGCCGGACAGCCAGGTGTGGCCGATCATCGAGGCGATCAGCCTGCGGCACGAGGAGCTCTCGCCCGGCCAGTATCTCGCCCGGTACGCCGCGGCGGTCTAGCAATACAGCTAGATCCGGCGAGACAGCCGCCCCAGCGAGACAGCCGCCCCACCGAGACGGCTAGAAGCGCAGCTCCTTCAGCAGGGCGAGCCCGCGCAGCGCTGCGTCGTTGCGATCGAGCGCCTCCGCCGCGGCGCGGGCCTCGTCGAGCACATCTTCGCCCCAGGCGGCACGGATGTCGGCGGCCGATCGCGCGCGGTCGAGTGTGTGGAGGTCCTGGCGCGCGTTCACCCGCTCGGCGATCGCGAACAGCTCGCGCCCCGACCGCAGCCACGCGGCGTCGCGGACGACGTCGTCGCGCTCCGCGAGCATCCACTGGGCGATCCCGAGGAAGCCTGCGCCCAGCACCGGCTTGTCGAGGTACGACGCCTGCAGGCGGTGATTGACCAGGATGCGCGTGCGCAGGTCCCTCGCCAGCTCGTCGATCCCGGACCAGCCGACCAGGTCGGGTCGCACCGGCAGCGCGCGGAGCTGCGTGACCAGGCTCGCCGCCCCCAGGATGGTCAGCCACGGGTTGGTGACGCTGTTGTGCTCGATGAACACGGCGACGGCGTCGCGATACTGCAGGATGCCCTCGGCGAGGTCGCCCTCCGCGAGTGCGATCTCGGCGAGGCCGCCGTGGCCGATGCCGTAGTAGTCCACGTACTCGAACCCGGTCGAGTCGTTCTCTTCGCGCAGGTAGCGTTCCAGCATCTCGCGGCCGGTGCCGACGTCGCCCTGCGTGATGGAGTTGATGGCGATCAGCCAGTCGAGCTGGTGCAGATCGCCGGAGGCCTGCAGCTTGGTCATCCCGTCCTGCGCGCGTCTCGCCCACAGCAACGTCTCGGCCGGTCGCGCCAGCTGACTGTGGACCTGGGCGATCGACTGCGCCGCCGACGCCGTTCCCCAGGTGTCCTGGGACAGTATCGACTTCTCGTACGCCGCGGTCGATCTGCTCAGGGCACCGTCGAGGTCGCCCTCGTTCTCCAGGAACTGGGCGGTGATCAGGTTGCCCATCGCGGCCAGCTGCGGGTCGCTCGACTCGCGGTACTGCGCGAGCAGCGCCATCCCCGGCCCCTCCCGACCCGCGAGCTGCACGAGGTTCGTGAGCGCCTCCAGTCGAGGGTCGTCGAGGGGGCCGTCCCGTTTGATGCGCTTGAGCCGTGAGATCGCGCGCACCGCGGTCCGGATGCCCGCGTAGAGGAACGTCGCTCCGACCACTCCGTACGCCGCTGCGGCATCCTGTCGTTCGTCGGGCCGGGGCTCCCACCCGGTGAGCGCGCCGACCACGATCGGGCCGAACGCGAGCACCTCGGTGTGCGCGCCGCGCAGCGACCAGTAGTAGGCCAGAGCCGAGAAGACGGAGGCGACGACGCCGCTGCGCCGGTCGTCGATCGCGGCGCGCAGGATGGTCACCAGGTTGTCCTGCTCGGCGGTGATCAGGTTGAAGCTCGGAACCTGCGCCACCCCGTGCAGCCGGGCCAGCGTCTCGCGGGAGAACTGCTGCGCCCACCGGTACATGCCGTCGCGCACGAGCTGGGTCTCGCCGGCCTCGACGAGGGCGAGGTCGCCGAACTCGCGCACGGTCTCGAGCATCCGGTAGCGCAGGATACCCGTCGACGGGTCTTCGGCGACCGAGACCAGCGACTGGTTGACGAGCGCGTCGAGGTCGTCGAGCACGGTGTCGGCGTCGTCGCCCGCGACGACCTCCGCCGCGGTCGCGCTGAACCCGTCGGGGAACTGCGACAGGCGCCGCAGGAGGGCGCGCTCCGAGCCGCCGAGCAGGTTCCAGCTCCAGTCGATGACGGCGAGCAGGGTGCGGTGGCGCTCGGGGGCGGTGCGCTCGCCGCTGGTCAGGAGCGCGAACCGGTTGCCGAGCCGGCGCTCGATCTCCTCGACCGACATCGACCGGGTGCGTGCGGCGGCGAGCTCGATGGCCAGCGGCAGCCCGTCGAGGCGATCGCAGAGCCGGGCCACGGCATCCGGTGGCAGCACGACCGCCGGGCGGGCCGCACGGGCGCGCTCTGTGAAGAGGGCGACCGCCGGACCCGCGCTTCCGCTACCGTCCGTGCCGGGACCGTCGACGCTCGCCAGCGAGTCGAGCGGATAGACACGCTCGGCGCCGATCGCGAGAGGCGCGCGGCTGGTCGCGAGCACGCGAAGGGTCGTCGTCGACTCCAGGATGTCGGCGATCCACGCGGCGGCGTCGTCGACGATGTGCTCGCAGTTGTCCACGATGAGGAGCGTCTCGCGCTCGCTCAGCACGCCCAGGATGCGCGACCGCAGGTCGAGCTGCGCCCCCGGGTCCCCGGGTCGCAGGGCTCGCGCCTCCCGGATGCCGAGGGTCGAGGCGAAGGCGAGGGCGATGTCGTCGCCGGAGCGCACACTCGCCAGCTCGACGAAGACCACCGCCGGGGTGTGGACTGCGCGGTTGCCGACCTCCTGCGCGAGGCGCGTCTTTCCGAGTCCGCCGGCGCCCAGCACGGTGGTCAGCCGTGACGTGGCGATGAGGTCTTCGAGCGCGTCGAGGTCGTACTCGCGCCCGATCAGGGCGTTGGGGGCGGCGCGCAGCCCGGCGCGGAGGCGCGTCGGTGCGGGTGGCGGGACATCGTTCCGCGCCGCCCGGTCGTGTTCCGCTGGTGCCCTCCGCGGCGACTCGCCGGCCTCTCGCGCCCGCTCTCGCTCGTGCTCCCGCTCTCGCTCGTGCTCCCGGACGTGCTCCTGCTCGTCGTCGCGGAGGAGCGCCGCGTTGAAGGCAACGAGCGCCGCGTCGGGGCGGGTGCCGAGCTGGTCGAGCATCGCCTCTTTCAGCTCGCCGAAGGCCCGCACGGCGTCGTTGCGCCGGCCGGCCGCGTCGAGAGCGCGCAGCCGCTCGAGCTGAACGGCCTCGTCGAGCGGTGCGACGGCGGTCAGGGATTCCAGGTCGCGCAGAGCGGCAGACGGATCGCCGAGCATCCGGTGCGAACGGGCCCGGATGAGCAGCAGTTCGTCGCGCAGGGCGGAGGCGGCGCGTCCCAGTTCGTCGGCCAGCGGGATCGAACCCAGTTCGACGCCCGGCTCGCCCCGCCAGAGCGCGAGCGCGCGGCTCGCGTTCTCGGCCGCGGTCGTCGCGTCGCCGTCGGCGTCCGCCTGCCTCGCCCGCTCCAGGTGGATGCGCGCCAGGCCGAGGTCGGTGAGCTGGGGTTCGATCGCGAGCGCGTAGCCCGTCGGTGTCGACTCGAGCAGCCCGTCGGCGCTCGCCGTGCGCACGCGGGAGACCAGGGTCTGGAGGGCCGCGCGCTCCTGGCGGGGCGGAGCGTCGTCCCACAGCTCGGAGACGAGCGATCGCACCGAGACCGACCCCCGCGCCAGCACCAGAGCGACGATGAGGCTCTTGCCGAGCGCACCTGCGGGTTCCACGAGCGCGCCGGTTCGGTCTTCGACCAGTACGGGGCCGAGGACTGCGATCCTGGGGGAAGCGGGCTTGGAGTCCACCCGCCGATTTTAGCCAGCCTGGGCGACAGGCGGGTGCGCCGACCCTAGGCTTGTAGCGAACACGGTCGCCCAGCGGTGAACACGACGTCACGACGGGGAGTGCGATGGCATTCGATTGGTCAGGGTTCTATTCGGCACAGGGTGGGCGCGGGGTGCGCCCCACGTTCACCAGCGGTCTGGACGCCTGGCTGGGCGACGAGCCCGGCGACGCGCTCGACCTCGGCTGCGGGGACGGCGTCGAGACGCATCGTCTCGCCGAACTCGGCTGGCACGTCGTCGCCGTCGACGCGGATCCGGGTGTCGAGGAGCGCGTCCGCGCCGAGGTGGGGGAGGAGCTCGCGCCGCTCGTGGAGGTGCGCCAGTCGGGATTCGAGACCCTGGGGGAGCTGCCGGCGAGCGACTTCGTGTACGCGGGCTTCGCCCTGCCGTTCTGCGAGCCGACCCGTTTTCCGTACCTGTGGGCCGACATCCGCGACGCGCTGCGGCCGGGCGCCGTGTTCGCCGGTGAGCTGTTCGGGCCGCACGACGAGTGGTTCGGCCGGCCGGGGATGAACTTCCACGACCGGGCCGGTGTCGAGGCCATGCTCACCGGGCTCGACGTCCTGCAGCTGGTCGAGGACGACCGGCGCGGGATGTCCTTCGAGGGTCCCAAGCGCTGGCACGTCTTCCACCTGGTCGCGCGCGCCTGAGCATCCGGGGTCCGAGCACCGGGCCGCGAGCACCGAGCCGCGAGCACCGAGCCGCGGGACCTGTGTGCCCGCGCGCCTCAGCGAAGCGTCTTGCGCGCGGTGATCTGCCCCGTGTCGAAGCCGAGCAGGTGCAGGCCGCCGTGGAAGCGGGCGTGCTCGATCTTGATGCAGCGGTCCATGACCACCGTGAGTCCTTTCGACTCGCCGTACTCGGCGGCCTCTTGGTTCCAGATTCCGAGCTGGACCCAGATCGTGGGCGCGCCGATCGCGACGACATCGTCGATGACGCTCGGGATGTCGCTTCCGCGACGGAAGACGTCGACGATGTCCGGGACCTCGGGAAGCGACGCCAGGTCGGGGTAGGCCTTCTCGCCCAGGATCGTGTCGGCATTCGGGTTCACGAAGTACACGCGGTAGTCGCTCGACTGCTGCAGGTACGTTCCCACGAAGTAGCTGGAGCGCGCCGGATTGGGTGAGGCGCCCACGATCGCAACGGACTTCGCCGCGCGCAGGATCTTGAGCCGCTCCTTCGCGTCGGGACCCACCCAGGTGCGCTGCGATCTGAGGAGCTTCGCCAGCGGCGAATCGGCGGGGAGCGCGCAGCTCAGGCCGTTGGCCAGCTGCACCTCAGCCGTGCCGTCGGGAGCCGTGCCGTCGGGGGCCGGGCTGCCGGCAGCGGTGGTGGCGGAGGCATCCGTGAGAGTCATGCGTTCTCCTTCACAGCGATGGCGAGAGCCTGATCGAGGTCGTAGATGATGTCGTCGACGTCTTCGATTCCCACGCTAATCCTCACGACGCCCGGAAGCACCCCCGCATCGAGGAGCTGCTGCTCGGTGAGCTGCGCGTGCGTGGTCGACGCCGGATGGATGACGAGCGTCTTCGCGTCGCCGATGTTGGCCACGTGGCTGGCCAGGTTCAGCGACTCGATGAACGTCTGACCCGCCGCGCGCCCGCCCTTCACCACGAAGCTGAACACGCTGCCCGGGCCCTTCGGAAGGTATTTCAGCGCTCGGTCGTGGTGCGGGTGAGCGGTAAGACCGGCCCACAGCACCGACTCGATGCGCGGGTCGGCGTCGAGCCACTCGGCGACCGTGCGCGCATTGTCGACATGCGCCTGGATGCGGTACGGAAGCGTCTCGACGCCTTGGGCGAGCAGGAACGCCGAATGGGGTGCGAGCGTCGGGCCGATGTCGCGGAGCTGCTCCGCGCGCAGCCGGGTGAGGAAGGCGTACTCGCCGAAGTTGCCCGACCACTGCAGCCCTCCGTACGACGGGACCGGCTCGCCGAACAGCGGGAACTTCTCGCTGTGCCAGTCGAACCGGCCGCTCTCCACCACCACGCCGCCGAGGGTGGTGCCGTGTCCGCCGAGGAACTTGGTGGCCGAGTGGATGACCACATCGGCGCCCCACTCGATCGGGCGGTTGAGGTACGGGGTCGCGATCGTCGAGTCGATGATCAGCGGGATGCCCGCCGCGTGCGCGACCTCCGCGAGACCCTCGATGTCGGCGATCTCGCCCGACGGGTTCGCGATCGTCTCGGCGAAGATCAGCTTGGTCCTGTCGGTGATCGCCGCGGCGTAGTCGGCCGGGTCGGCGCTCTGGACGAACGTGGTCTCCACCCCGAAGCGGCGCAGTGTCACGTCGAGCTGGGTGATCGAGCCGCCGTAGAGGTTGGCCGACGCCACGATGTGGTCGCCCGTCCCCGCCAGCGAGGCGAACGTGATGTACTGCGCGCTCAGGCCGCTCGCCGTCGCGACGGCGCCGAGGCCGCCCTCCAGGCTGGCGACGCGCTCCTCGAACGAGGCGACCGTCGGGTTGGCGAGCCGCGAATAGATGTTGCCGTACTTCTGCAGGGCGAACCGGGCCGCCGCATCCGCCGTGTCGTCGAAGACGAACGCACTCGTCTGGTAGATCGGAAGCGCTCGGGCCCCCGTCACCGGGTCGGGGATGTTGCCCGCGTGAATCGCACGCGTGCGGAAGCCATATTCGCGATCAGCCATGGGGTCACGCTACCCGAGCATCCGGGGGTGGATGCGCGGAAGTCGTAACATGCCGCAACCCGCCCGTCCTCGGCCGTGATCGAGATTTGGTACACTTGTACTAGATCGCAGGTTCGCGATCCCGGACGACGGTTCAGTACCCGGTGCGCGACAAGACTGGCCACGGGAGTGAACCATGTCGTGGATCGTGCTGATCGCATCCGGAGTCCTCGAAGCCGTCTGGGCCACAGCGCTCGGAAAGGCGGAGGGTTTCACCAGGCTCTGGCCGTCCGTCACTTTCGGTGTCGCGCTGCTCGCCTCGATGGCCGGCCTCGCGTTCGCCATGCGGGACATCCCGACCGGCACCGCGTACGCCGTGTGGGTCGGCATCGGCGCGGCCCTCACCGTGCTCTACGCGATGGTGTTCGGCGGCGACGGCTTCTCGCTCGTCAAGGTGCTGCTGATCCTCGGTCTCGTCGGCTGCGTGATCGGACTCAAGCTCGTCGACTCGCACTGACAGTCGTCGACGCGCACCGACGGCACCGACCGCATCGACGGCGCCGGATGCCCTAGCTCGAGAGCTGCACCGCGCCCAGCGCGAGAGCGGCGATGAGCACCCAGGAGAGCAGGCCGACCGCCAGGGCCCGCGAGCCCGTGCCGAGCAGGGTGCGCAGGCGGACGGCCGTTCCCAGCCCGAACAGCGCCATCGCCAGCAGGGCGGTCTGCAGCTGGTCCGCGCCGTCGATCACCACCTGGGGCAGCGGCACGAACGAGCGCACGAGCACCGCCACGATGAAGCCCGCGACGAAGAGCGGGACGATCGGCGGACGCTTCGCGGCCGGGTCGGGGTCGACGTGGCGGCGGCGCTCGACCGCAGACGCGATCGCCACCATCGGAGCGAGCATCAGCACGCGCGTGAGCTTGACGACGATGGCGACCGCCAGCGCTGCCGAACCGGCGATCTGCGCGGTCGCGACCACCTGCCCCACGTCGTGCACTCCGGCTCCCACCCAGTGCCCGAACTGCAGGTCCGTCAGGCCGAGCGGATGCCAGAGCACCGGGAGGACGAAGATCGCCAGCGTTCCGCAGAGCGTCACCAGTGCCACCGGTGTGGCGGTCTCCTCGTCCTTCGACTTCACGACCCCGCTCATCGCGCCGATCGCCGAAGCGCCGCAGATCGAGAATCCGGTGGCCACGAGGAGCGGTTGATGCCCGGGCAGCCGGAACAGGCGCCCGAGCCACAGCGTGCCCACGAACGTCACGACCACGATCGCGACGGTCGTGGCGATGGTCACCCAGCCGAGACCGGCGATGTCGCCGAGACTCAGCTTGAGGCCGAGCAGCACGACACCGATGCGCATGAGCCGCTTCGCGGCGGTCGAGAGTCCCGGTGCGAGCACCCCGGTGACCGCCGACCGGGCGAACGGCAGCTGTCCGACGACGATTCCGAGGACCACCGCCGCCGTGAGCAGCGGGACCGCCGGCACCAGCCAGTGGATGCCCCACGCTGCGAGCGCCGCGACCGCCGCCGCCGCCGCACCGGGCAGCCACGGGAGAGTCCGGGTGGAGGGCGCGGCGCTGTTCATCCCCTCTATTCTGCCGGGCCGGCCGTGCTGGTCCCGCTCATCGGTGCTGAGGTCCCGCGGGCCGGCTCAGAGCGCCGCGAGCAGGGCCGTTCCGTCGGGGACGCCGAGACCCGTGCACGCGTCCCAGCCCGTCGTCGCTTTGTATGCGCCGTTGTCGCCGCTCGTGATGTCGCGGAAGCCGGCCGCGACCTGACCGGCACCGACCGAGTCGTACAGCGTCGGCTGTGCGAGCCCGAGCGGCTTGCCGGTCGACTGCACCAGGCGTGCCACGAGCGCAGCCCACAGCGGTGCGACAGCGCTCGTCCCGCCGATCACCAGGTCTTTGCCGTCGACCCGCACGCGGTACCCGGTCTGCGGGTCGGCGACCGCCGACACATCCGGGACCCCGCGCCCGCTCGGACCGTTCGCCGCCCCGCCCGCGTCCTGCCCTCCCGCGCCGGTCGGCACCCCGATGCCCACCTGCCACGACGGCTGCGGGAAGACCGCGCTGACGCCGCCGCCCGTCGCACCGCGGCCGCTGCCGTTGTTCCACACCGTCTCCGACTGCACCACACCCGTCGATCCGTCCGCTGCGAGACGCGTCCCGCCGCAGGCGAGCGCGTGCGGCGACGACGCCGGGAAGTCGACGTGCGCCTTGCCGTCGCCCACCCGGTCGCTGCTTCCGTCGTCGCCGGCAGCGGCCGTCGTCGTCACGCCGAGTGCCGCCGCGTCGGTGAGGGCGCCGTCGAACGCCGTGCGCGCCTGCTGGGTCCAGCCGTCTTCGCTCTGCCCCCAGCTGATGCTGATGGCGGCCGGCGTGGGCGTCGCGTGCGCCGCCGTCGTCACTGCGTCGACGAAGCCCGCGTCCGTGTTGGGTGCGAAATAGACCACGATGTCGGCGCCGGGAGCCAGAGCGCCCGCCACCTCGATGTCGAGCATCACCTCGCCGTCCGCTCCGTTCGGGTCGGCCCCCGGCGCGTTCGACGCGCCGTCGACGCCCACCGCCGTGACTTTCGGTCCGGTGATGCCGAGGCTCGCGAAATACGTGTCGAGGTCCTCCTGCACGAATCCGCCGCCGAGCTCGATGATCGCGATCGTCTGCCCGCTGCCGTCCGTGCCCTCCGGGAAGCGGTAGACCGACCCGAGCTCGATCGGCGTGTAGCTCGTCGAGACGGCTCGCGGCAGGGCCACCCGGTACAGGGCACGCGCCTGCGGCCGGTCGTCCAGCCCCAGCACCGCCGTCACCACACCGTCCAGGGCAGCCGGGATGCTCAGCCCGCCCGTGCGCTGACGGTGCGTGACCTCGCGGTCGTGGGCGTCCGTGCTGGTCGCCTGCGCGAGGTCGGTGCCGAACACCCGGCTCATCACCGACGCCGGCCCGGACACGCGCACCCGCCGCTCCGCCGCATTCGAATCGGCCACTGTCACCCCGAGCGCCGTCATCGTCGACCGCACGAGCTCGATGTCCTCCTCGGACGCGCCGTACCGGGATGCGAGCTCCTCGCGCGACATCGGCGTCGCGAGCGCAGCATCCGGAACCTCAGCCCGTCGCCTCAGAATGAGCGTCGCCTCCACCGGCGCCGAGGGCTCGACGGCGGTCTGGGCATGGACCCCGGGAGCGGCGGGTCGCTCGCTTCCGGGCAGGGGGACGAGGTCGAGGGGCTTCTCTGCGTCGGTCATACTCCACGGTCTACCACCAGCCCCCGATAAAGCCAGCGCAGCCCGGATAATGCCGGCACTGCCCGGCCTACACCCAGCTGGGCAGCCACATGTGGATCTGCCAGAACCAGAACGGCACCTGCTGCCCGATCCAGATCGGCCAGAAGAACGCGCTCACCGCGACCACGAACACCAGGAAGATCCCCACCAGCCACAAGCCCCGCACCCGTCGCCAGCGGGGGTCCGTGCGCTTGCCCAGGATGATCGCGATCACACCGGCGAGCGCGAGGATCAGGTAGGGCTCGAACGCGATCGAGTAGAACTGGAAGATCGTGCGGTTCATGTAGAGCAGCCACGGCAGGTAGCCCGCCGCCAGCCCGGTGAGGATGAGGCCGACCCGCCACTCCCGGTACCGGATCAACCGGTAAACCAGGTAGAACACCGCAGCGGCCGCCGCCCACCAGATGAGCGGGTTGCCGAGCGACGTGATCGCCGCCGAGCACGAGCTGGCCGTGCATCCGTTCTCTCCCGCCGTCGACCCGACGTAGTACATGCTCGTCGGCCGGATCATGAACAGCCACGTCAGCGGGTTCGACTGGTACGGATGCGGCACCTGGAGGTGGATGCTGTACCCGTACATCTCCGTCTGGTAGTGCCAGAGGTTCTGCAGCCACAGCGGTACCCAGCCGAGTCCGCCCTTCCACTCCATGTGGGTCGCCTGGGCCCAGTTGCGGTAGTAGCCGCCCTTCGTCACGATCCAGCCCGTCCACGTCGCGACGTAGCTCACCAGCGCGATCGGCACCATCAGCAGGAACGTCGCCGGTCCCTGCTTGAGGATCGCGCCCGTGATGTAGAACGGGAGACCGACCCGGCGGCGCGCGACGATGTCGACGACCACCGTGTAGACCGCGAAGAACGCCAGGAAGTAGAAGCCGCTCCACTTCACCCCCGCGCACAGCCCGGTCAGGATGCCCGCCGCGATCAGCCACGGACGCCACCACAGTGCCGGACCCCAGGCCGGGTCCCCGCCCTGCGCTCGCCGTTCCGCGACCCACGCCGCGAGTCGTGTCGCGTGCCATTCGCGATCGAGCAGGATGCAGCCGAACGCCAGCAGCGCCAGGAACATCACCGAATTGTCGAGCAGCGCCACGCGGCTCATCACGATCGCGTGCCCGTCGACCGCCAGCAGCAGACCTGCGATCGGCGCCACCACCGTCGAGCGGAAGAGTTTGCGCGCGATCAGGAACAGGACCAGCACCGCCAGGATGCCCACGACCGCCGTGCTCACCCGCCAGCCGAACGCGTTTCCCGCGCCGAACGCCGCCAGCCCGAGCGAGATGATCCACTTGCCGAGCGGCGGATGCGCCACGAACGACGGGTCGGACGTGAAGATGTCCGTCTTGCCCGCCGCGAACTGCGCATCCGCCTTGTCGGGCCAGCTGCCCTCGTACCCGAAGTGCATCAGCGTGTACGCGTCCTTGACGTAGAACGTCTCGTCGAACACCAGCACGTGCGGGGAGCCGAGGTTCCACAGGCGCAGGATCGCCGCCAGCAGCGTCACGCCCACTGGCGCGCCCCAGTACCAGAGCTTCATCCGCAGCGGCGTGCGCAGTCGTCGGGCCCACCAGTCGTCGAGTCGGCTCCCCGTCTGCTCGGCGGCGCGACGGCCGACAGCGAGCGGCCCGGTCGCGGGCCCCCCAGCGGCAGGCTGCCCGGCAGCGGGCGGCCCGGCAGGGGTCGGCGCAGGGACGGAGCCGAGCGCGGGAGTCGAAGTCACCAGATCATGCTAGGGGTCCAATCCTTGGCGGCGCCTCAGGACAGGCTCGGACACGGCCGGGTTTCCCGGAGCGGCGCCTGACAGACTGGGGCCATGATCATCCTGGCCGCCACCCCGATCGGCAACCTCAAAGACGCCTCGCTGCGGCTGATCGACGTCCTGGGCGAGGCCGCCGTCGTCGCCGCCGAGGACACCCGCGTCACCCACCGTCTGCTCGCCGGGCTCGGCATCGCCAATCGTCCCCGGCTCATCGCCTTGCACGACCACAACGAGCGCGACAAGGCCGCCGAACTCGTCGAGCTCGCACGCGACCAGGATGTCGTGCTCCTGTCGGACGCCGGCATGCCCACCGTGTCCGATCCCGGCTTCCACCTCGTCGAGGCCGCCGCAGCCGCCGGCGTCACCGTCACCGCCCTGCCCGGCCCCAGCGCCGTCATCACCGCGCTCGCCGTGTCGGGCCTGCCCACCGACCGTTTCACCTTCGAAGGCTTCCTCCCTCGCAAGCACGGTGAGCGGATGCACACCCTCCGGGACCTTTCCGGCGAACGCCGCACCATGGTCTTCTTCGAGTCCCCCAACCGGCTCGCTGCCTCGCTCGTCGATGTCGCCGCTGCGCTCGGCGACGACCGCCGGGTCGTCGTGTGCCGCGAGCTCACCAAGATGTTCGAAGAGGTCAAGCGGGGTACCGCATCCGAGCTCGCCGCCTGGGCCGCCGAGGGGGTCCGCGGTGAGATCGCCGTCGTCATCGAGGGCGCACCGGAACGTGTCGTCGACCTCGAGACGGGCGTGGCCCAGGTGCTGGCTTTGGTCGCCGACGGTGCGCGACTCAAGGAGGCGGCCGGCGAAGTGGCCGAAGCCACCGGTCTGGGCAAGCGCGACCTGTACCAGGCGGCGCTCGACCGTCGCTGAGGTGCCGGCCCGTCGAGGGTGAGTGTTCCGGCGCGGCGCGCTAGTGCGTGTCGCGTCTGTCTGTGGCCGCTGAGGTGGCTGTGCGGGTTGGGCGCGCTCGGGTTTACCGCCCCCTATGACGCCCGGCGTTGGGGTGGGGCTGCTGTCCTTTCCGGGAGGTGGATGCGGCCGCCGGGGCGGGGTGTTCGGTGGGGGTCGATGTGGGCGGGTGGGGTGAAGTGGGGGGTGCCGTTGGTGAGGTGGATGTCCCAGTGGTCGGCGTGGACCCGGTGGTGGTGGTGGCTGCACAAGAGGATTCCGTTGCTGAGGTCGGTGGGGCCGGTGTGGGCGTCCCACCAGCGGATGTGGTGGGCTTCGGTGTAGCTGGGTGGGTGCGGGCAGCCGGGGAAGGCGCAGCCGCCGTCGCGTTCGGCGAGGGCGAGTTTTTGGGTGGGGGTGAACAGGCGGCGGGCGCGGCCGAGGTCGAGGATCTCGCTGGGGCCGGCGAGGACGGCGGGGATGAGCTGGGCGTCGACGGCCAGGCGGCGGGCGGTGCGGGCACTGATCGGGGTGCGGATGCCGTCGATCTCACCGGTGCCGGTGCCGGTTCGCAGGGTGTCGAGACTGATCCGGACGATCATCGTCACCGGCGGTTTCCCGGTGCCGGCCGGTGTCGTGCAGGCGGCGGCATGCCGGAACACGTCGGTCGCCGCATCCGAACGGAACTGCGCCAGGCTCCGCGACTCCGGAACATCACCAGTGCCAGTCTCATCATCGAGATCCGGTGTGTTCGGGCGGAACCGCACGGCCCGCAACTCGTGGCCGACGACCGCATCGATCGCGGTGACCACGAAACCGGCCGACTCCGGATCCAGAAACCAGTCGAGATGGGTCATGCCATCGGTGGTGGTGGAGATGGTGAGGGAGCGTCTGCGCCGTTGCCGGTCCTCGCGCGGCTCGACCCCATCCTGATCCAACCGGTCCCGCACCTGCCCGGCCAGCACCCGCACGTCCTCGACGGTCAGGCCGGGAGCATGCTCGACCAGCGTCTTCTCACCCAGCGCCAGCGCCTCCCGCGAACACGACGGGGCAGCCTTGTCCAGCTCCCGCACGATCACCGCCGCCTGATCCACACTCACCCGAGACGGAGCGGCGAAGCCGTGATCCCCGTCGGAGGAGGCAGGGATGAGCGCCTCGGCAAGGAGCGGGTAACGCGCCGGCAGGGATTCGCCGAGGAGACTCCGCTGGGTGCTGGTGCTCGCGCCCACTCGGCAGAGCTGCCGAGCCGCCGGGAGTGCTATGCGCCACCGCTCGGCCAGGAGGGCGGGCGGGCTCGCATGGCCGCTCCGCCTGACCGGGTTCTCGTCGTCAGGAGCAGCCGAGCGGCGCACCAGCTCGCCGGCGATCCGCACCTTTGCCGCGTCCAGCACCGATTGCAGGTCGCCGAGCGAGGTCACCGCCAGCAGCAGCTCGTCGCGCCCGAACCGTCCCGGAGACGCGAACGTCGCCCCGACCTTCGCCGCGAACTCCGCAGCGACCTTCGCCGCGAACTCCGCGCCGAAGCCCGCAACATCCTCTGCGAGGAGATCGCGTAACTCGGGCGCCGGGCTGGTCGACATGTACCCATCGAATCATGAACCACTGACATCGGGTGTCCCGGATACGGGCCCTGATCAGCCATTTACCTGTGGATAACCGGCGCCGACCGCATCCTGTGGAGGAGGCCCCGCGACCCGCGCATCCACAAGCCGCCTCGCCGCCCGGTCCGACAGGCCGCGACCGCCGGTAACACACCAGAGCACCTGTTCGCGCGCCCGTAGGATAGACAGCATGTCCGACGGCTCTTCGTTCTACATCACCACGCCGATCTTCTACGTGAACGATGTCCCGCACATCGGGCACGCGTACACAGAGGTCGCCGCGGATGTGCTGGCGCGCTGGCACCGTCAGTCGGGTGACGACACCTGGCTGCTGACGGGAACCGACGAGCACGGCCAGAAGATCCTGCGCACGGCCACCGCGAACGGCACGACCCCCAAGGAGTGGGCCGACCGTCTGGTCACCACCGAGTGGCTGCCGCTGCTGAAGACCATCGACATCTCCAACGACGACTTCATCCGCACGACCGACGAGCGCCACGAGAAGAACGTCCAGCTGTTCCTGCAGAAGCTCTACGACGACGGTTACATCTATGCCGGCGAGTACGAGGCGCTCTACTGTGTGGGCTGCGAGGAGTTCAAGCCGCAGAGCGAGATCCTCGACGGCACAGGGGAGTACGAGGGCCAGAAGGTCTGCGCGATCCACTCGAAGCCGCTCGAGCTGCTGCAGGAGAAGAACTACTTCTTCCGCATGAGCCAGTTCGCCGACAAGCTCCTCTCTCTCTACGAGGAGCGTCCCGAGTTCGTGCAGCCCGAGTCGGCCCGCAACGAGGTCGTCTCGTTCGTGCGCCAGGGCCTCTCCGACCTGTCGATCTCGCGCTCCAGCTTCGACTGGGGCATCAAGGTGCCGTGGGACCCCTCGCACGTCGTCTACGTGTGGTTCGACGCTCTGCTCAACTACGTCACGGCGGTCGGCTACGGACAGGACGAAGCGACCTTCGACCGCCGTTGGCCGGCGACGCACATCGTCGGCAAAGACATCCTGCGGTTCCACGCGGTGATCTGGCCGGCGATGCTGATGGCGGCCGGCGTCGACGTCCCGCACCGGGTGTTCGGCCACGGCTGGCTGCTCGTCGGCGGCGAGAAGATGTCCAAGTCGAAGCTCACCGGCATCGCGCCGACGCAGATCACGGACACGTTCGGCTCGGACGCGTTCCGGTACTACTTCATGCGCGCGATCAGCTTCGGTCAGGACGGCTCGTTCAGCTGGGAGGACCTGGCGGCCCGCTACCAGGCGGAGCTCGCGAACGGCTTCGGCAACCTCGCGTCACGCGTGATCGCCATGGTCACCCGCTACTTCGAGGGCGTCGTGCCCCCGGCGTCCACGTACTTCGACGCCGACTTCGCCGTTCAGGACACGATCGCGAAGGCCACCTCGGCGGCCGACGCGGCGATCGAGAAGCTCGCCATCCACGACGCCCTGACGGCGATCTGGACGATCGTCGACGAGCTCAACGGGTACATCACGGCGCAGGAGCCCTGGTCGCTCGCCAAGGACGAGACGCAGCGCGAGCGGCTGAGCACGGTGCTCTACACGGCGTCCGAGGGACTGCGCTCGCTCGCGGTGCTGCTCTCGCCGTTCATCCCGGCGGCGACCCTCAAGCTCTGGGTGGCGCTCGGGGCCGAAGACGAACTGGGCGGACTCGACGAGCAGCCCATCCGTTCCGCGGGCGTCTGGGGCCAGCTCCCGGCAGGCACGACGGTGAACGGGCTGGAGGCCCTCTTCCCGCGCATCGATGCGGACGCGGTGCCGGGCGCATGACCGATCCGGCGTTCATCCGCCAGCGTCACGTCACCAACGGACGCGACCTGGCGTATCCGCCGCTTCCGGAGGCGCTCGTCGTGCCGGTCTACGACAACCACACCCACCTGGAGATCTCCGACGGCGACGACCCGCTCGACTACCGGGAGCAGCTCGACCGGGCATCCAGCGTCGGAGTGCGCGGGGTCGTTCAGGTCGGAAACGACGTCGAGACGTCACGATGGTCCGCCGAGATGGCGGCGATCGAGCCCCGGATGCTCGCAGCGGTCGCGCTCCACCCCAATGACGCCCCGGATTACGCCGAACGCGGGGAGCTCGACGACGCGCTGGCGGTGATCGCCGAGCTCGCCGGACGGCCGCGCGTGCGTGCGGTCGGCGAGACCGGCCTCGACTTCTTCCGCACCGCGGCCGGTCCGCGGCGTGACGCGCAGTTCCGCTCGTTCGAGGCGCACATCGAGATCGCCAAGCAGAACGATCTCGCCCTGCAGATCCACGACCGCGACGCTCACGCCGACGTCGTGGCCACCCTGAAGCGGGTGGGCGCCCCGGAGCGCACCGTGTTCCACTGCTTCTCGGGCGATGTCGAACTGGCCGAGATCTGCGCCGAGAACGGCTGGTACATGTCGTTCGCCGGCAACGTCACGTTCAAGAACGCGCACAACCTGCGGGACGCCCTCGAGTCGGCCCCGCGCGCACTGCTGCTGGTCGAGACCGATGCGCCGTTCCTCACGCCGATGCCGTACCGCGGCCGGCCGAACGCGCCGTACCTGCTGCCGCACACTCTGCGGGCGATGGCCGACACTCTCGGGACCGACGCCTCGACGCTGGCCGCTCAGATCGGCTCCAACACCGAGCTCGTCTACGGACGCTGGGACGCCGAGCCCGTGGCGGCGCCGCCGACGACGCCGATCGGGTCGATCGCGTGACCGAGCTCCGCCTGCTCGGGCCGGCCGAGATCCGCGACCTCGCGCAGCTGCTCGACGTCACACCCACCAAGAAGCTCGGCCAGAACTTCGTCATCGACGGCAACACCGTGCGGCGCATCGTGCGGGTCGCCGGCGTGCAGCCGGGCGACGTCGTGGTCGAGGTCGGCCCCGGCCTGGGCTCGCTCACGCTCGGCCTGCTCGAAGCGGACGCGACGGTGATCGCCGTCGAGATCGACCGCCGCCTGGCCGCGCAACTGCCGCAGACCGTCGCCGTGACGGCTCCCGAGGTGGCCGATCGTCTCACGGTGATCCACCAGGACGCGCTCACCATCGAGACGCTTCCCCAGTCGCCGACCCGCCTGGTCGCGAACCTCCCGTACAACGTGTCGGTGCCGGTGCTGCTGCACTTCCTCGAGCATTTCGACAGCATCCGGTCGGGCGTGGTCATGGTGCAGGCCGAGGTCGGCTTCCGGGTGGCCGCCGAGCCGGGGTCCAAGGTCTACGGGTCGCCGAGCGTGAAAGCCGCCTGGTACGGCTCGTGGCGCACGGCCGGCAACGTGAGCCGCCAGGTCTTCTGGCCGGTCCCGAACGTCGACTCCGTGCTGATCGCGTTCGAGCGTCACGAGAACGTGCCGGGCGACGAGGAACTTCGCCGCCGCACGTTCGCGCTGGTGGACGCCGCGTTCCAGCAGCGCCGGAAGATGCTGCGGCAGGCGCTCGCGCCGGTTTACGGCGACTCGGCCACCGCATCCGCCGCCCTGGAGGCCGCCGGACTCGCCCCCACTCAACGCGGGGAACAGCTCGGCATCGCCGACTTCGTCGCGCTTGCGCGGGTGGAGTAGACGGTCGCCCTTCCGCCTGTAGGTTGGAAGCATGAACTCGTCGGCGGCTGAGATGGTGCACGTCAGAGCACCGGGCAAGATCAACGTGTTCATGCGGGTGGGCGCCGTGATGGACGACGGATACCACGATGTGGCCACCGCGTACCAGGCCGTCTCGCTCTACGAAGACGTACGCGCCTACCTCGCCGACGACTTCTCGGTCACGTTCAGCGGCTCCGTCGACACGTCGAGCCTCCCCACCGACGGCACCAACCTCGCGATCAAAGCGGCCCGGATGCTCGCGCGGAAGACCGGCTACACCGGCGGTGTGCGCCTGGAGATCGAGAAGCATGTTCCGATCGCAGGCGGCATGGGCGGGGGCTCGGCCGACGCGGCGGCGACGCTGGTGGCGTGCGATGCGCTCTGGGGCACCGAAGCATCGAAGGACGACCTGCATGCGCTCGCGGCCCGGCTCGGCGCCGACGTGCCGTTCGCGCTCGTCGGCGGCACCGCCATCGGAACGGGACGCGGCGACCGGTTGAGCCCGGCCCTCGCGACGGGACAGTTCCAGTGGGTGCTCGCGCTGCCCGACAGCGAGCTGAGTACGCCGATCGTGTACACCGAGCTCGACCGTCACCGTGAACGCCACCTGCACGACATCGCGCCGGCGCAGCTGAAGCCCAGCGTCGACACCTCCGTCCTCCAGGCGCTGCGCGCGGGCGACCCGCACATGCTCGCGGAGTCGCTCACCAACGACCTTCAGGCCCCTGCGATCCACCTCGCGCCGGAGATCGGCGAAGTGCTGGAGCTGGGCGAGATGAACGGCGCGCTGGCCGGGATGGTGTCGGGGTCGGGGCCGACCGTCGCTTTCCTGACGGCCGACCTCGACAGCGCCCTCGACCTGCAGATCGCGCTCAGTGCGGCACGGCTGACCGCCGTTCGGGCGACGGGGCCGGTGCACGGCGCTCGGATCATCGGCGATTGACGAGCGCGCTCCCCTCGGGTGCGGGATGCGGGTCCCACGAGGGTTTCCACCCGAGGATGCCCAGCTCACGGCTCGCATGCTGGGTTGAGACGATCCGTTGCGAGAGCCGTTTCCATGCGACCCGGGCGGGCACCCTGGGTGTGTCTCCAAACTAGCGACGCCGGGGCGGACGCTCACCATGGTGAGGTGAAAACCGTCAAGAGTTGACGGGATGCGCGGCGCCGGCGCACGGGCCCGGGTCGGGTCGGCGCTCGCGCCGGGCTCGGGTCAGCGACCGGGGCCGCTGCGGCGTCCGGTCACGTGCTGACCCTCGGGGTGCGGACGCGGGTCTCCCAGGTGCGGGAGGTCGGCACGCCGCGGCGCCGGCCGCCGGGCGCCGCGCTGCGTGCTGGTGAGCTTGCGCAGGTCGCGCCGCGAGGACAGCTCGAGCTTGGCCAGGATGTTGCGTACGTGGAAGTTGACCGTGGTCACCGAGACGTAGAGGCGCTCGGCGATCTCCTTGTTGGTCATCCCGGCGGCGAGGGCGTGGGCGACCTGCCGCTCGCGGGTGGTGAGCGGGGCGAACGGGTCGGGACGGTCGGCGTCGCTGCGGGCGCTGCCGTCGCTCTGCGCACTCGCCAGGTCTTCGAGCAGACGCGAGCAGCGATAGAGGTACCCGGCGGCGCCGAGCCGGCGGAACGTCTCCGAGGCCCGCTCGAGCAGTGTGCGCGCCTGCTCCGGATCGGCGCCCCGGGTCGCGAGCAGGCGGCCCGCGTCGAGCGCGGCGACAGCGTGAGGGAACGGGAAGCGGGCCGATCCCGGGTCGTCCAGCGAGCCGAGGTAGGCGGCGACCGCCTCGTCCGTACGCCGCTCCGCCTCGAGCACGCGTCCTTCGAGCCAGCCGAGAGTGCCGTAGTAGGGGCGCCACAGCCGCCGGGGGTCGGTGCAGGCCTCGAAGGCCGCGCGAGCATCCGGGGCACGACCCAGGGTCGCCAGCGCGTCGACGCGGTAGCTCATCCAGCCGAGAGTGGATGCGCCGGTCGCCTCCGCCTCGGCCGCTTCGGTGGCCGCGAGCTGGTCGTGGGTACGGCCGAGGGCTCGCGCCAGCTCGGCACGGGCGATGTGCGGGATGTCGCCATCGTAGGAGCCGGCGAATCCCGGCCGGGCACGCGACGCCGAGCCCAGACGCTCGTCGACCGCGGACGTCTCGCCGCGGCCCGCGCGCACCAGGGAGGAGACGGTGAGGGCGATCGGCCAGCCGGACAGGTCCGTCTCGTCGAGCGCCAGCGCGACGGAGGCGTCGGCGGCAGTCACCGACTCGTCCCACTCGCCGACCAGGAACAGCACATGCGCGTAGATGGTGCGCGCGAACCCGGCTGTCCAGCTCGACGGGAAACGCCGCACGAGCACGGCGGCGCGGGCGAGATCGTCGCGGGCGCGGCCGACGTCGCCGGAGAGGATGAAGACGCGGGCCCTCGTGACCAGGGAGTCGACGGCGGCCGGCGACTCGACGCCGTCGAGCAGGCCGTCGAGCTCGTGGATGAGCGGCCCGATGAGGTCGGCCCGGCGCATGTGGCCGGCCGCGATGAGCGTCCAGCCGAGCAGGCGGAGGAGGTCGTCCTCGGGCTGGGCGAGCCAGCGCAGGGCGGGGTCCGCGACCTCGGAGGGGTCGGCGGGCGCGGCAGCGATGTGGAGGCGCGCCCGGTCGAGGTACTCGACGGTGGCGCCGAAGTCGCGCGTGGCCATGAGGACCTTGGGGATGGCTTCGGCCACGTGGGCGCGGATGGCGCGCTCGTCCGGCGTGATCGCGGGAGCGGCATCCATGGCGAGCGCGAGGGAGAGAGCGCCGGGGATGTCGCCGGTGAGCGTCCGGAGCTCCAGGAGCACGGCATCCCGGGACGGCGAGGACGGCAGAGCCTCGATGGCGGGGGCGAGGTCGAAGATCCGCTCGTGCATCCGGGTGCGCATCGCCAGGAGGCCGATCTCGAGCAGGGCGCGGTGGTGCTCCGCGCCGGGAGCGGCGAGGTGCACGGCCGAGCGGGCGTAGCTCATCGCCTGATCGGCCTGGTGGCGATCGGCGGCGAGCCGGCTCGCGGCGAGCAGTTCTGTCACGAGCGTCGGGTCGGCGGTGTCGGCGGCCTCCACCCGGTGGCGGAGTGCGCGGTGCCCGGTGAGCACGCGGGAGGCGATCCGGTGGATCTCGACCCGTCGCTGCAGGGGGAGCTCGCCGGCGAGGGCGTCGCCGAGGATCGCGTGCGCGGGCTCGACCCACACGACGCCGTCGTGCTCGGAGGAGCGCACCAGACCGCGGGCGACGGCGCCATCCGGGTCGACGGGCGTGCCGAGGCGGGCGGCGATCGTGCCGAACAGGGGGAGGGGGAGCGGGTCGCGCAGCACGGCGACGATCTCGGCGGCGTTCCGCACCGACGGGTCCGCGCCCTCCAGAGCCGACGAGACGGCGGTGGCGAGAGGGGTGATCGCTGCGACGGGAAGGTCCCAGCCCGCCGGGTGCAGTGCGGAGGCGAGCGTCTCGCGCAGCTGCCCGAGCAGCACGCTCAGCAGCAGAGGGGAACCCTGCGTCGCCTCGGTGAGGCGGGTCGCCGTGCGGCGCGAGATGGCGTGACCGAGGATGTGCTCGGCGAGCTCCTGGGTGTCGGCGACGGTGAGCGGCGTGAGGTCGACGCGCGCATGGTTGACGGTGGTCGCCGCGATGTCGTCGAACAGGGACACGACGCTGTTCGGCACCGGGCGCGTCGCCGCGACGAAGAGGAAGCGGTGATCGGCGAGGCGCCGCACGACGAAGCGCAGCGTGCGCGCCGACGCCTCGTCCACCCACTGCGCGTCGTCGACGACGACGCACACCGGAGTGCTCGCGCTGTCGATCGCGTCGAGCAGCAGGCGTCCCACCGTGATCGGCTCGTCGTCGGGCTCGGGGAGCCGGATGCCCGCGCGGCTCGAGGAGTTCAGTCCGTTCAGCGCGTTCAGCCCGCGGACCAGCCGTTCGACGGTCGCATAGCTCAGGTCGGACTCGAACGAGTCGGCGTGCACGCGCAGCACGGTCCAGCCGTCGAGGCGTTCGGCGACATCCCCGAGGAGCGCGGTCTTGCCGAGGCCGGCCTCGCCGGTGACCAGCACGGCGCCGCCTTGGCCGAGGGCCCGGCGGGCGACGAGCAGCACGGTCTCACGGGCCGCGTCGCGTCCGAAGAGCGGGAGGGTCGACAGTGCCGCGGCGTTCTCGGTCACGTGGATTCCCCATCCTGATCGGCCGGGCGGACGCGCCGGATCGAACGCGAACCGATCGTTGCGAGTCTCCCATAACGGCGGAGCGCCGGGCAGCACCCGTCCAGGGGACGGCGGCCTCCGCGGGGCCTCGCGCCCAGGGGACCGCCGGGCTCAGCCGGTAGGCTGGAGACCCTCATGGCACACCTTCTCGGCGCTGAGTCGCTGCATCTCGAATTCCCGACCCGCGTCATCTTCGACAGCGTGACCGTCGGCATCAACGAGGGCGACCGCATCGGAGTCGTCGGGCGCAACGGCGACGGCAAGTCCACCCTCCTCTCGCTGCTGTCCGGCCGGCTCGAACCGGATTCCGGCCGCGTCACCCGGCGTCGTGGCGTGACGGTCGGGATGCTCGACCAGGGGGACGAACTCGACTCCGCCCTCACCGTCGGCGGGGCCATCGTGGGCGAGATCGACGAGCACGTGTGGGCGGGGGACGCGCGGGTGCGCGACGTGCTCGGCGGACTGGTCGCGGACATCCGGTGGGATGCGACGGTGGGCGAGCTCTCGGGCGGTCAGCGCCGGCGTGTGGCGCTCGCTGCGCTGCTCGTGCAGGACCACGACATCCTCTTCCTCGACGAGCCCACCAACCACCTCGACATCGAGGGCGTCGCCTGGCTCGCCGCCCACCTGAAGAGCCGCTGGCCCGCCTCGGCGGGCGGCCTGGTGGTCGTCACCCACGACCGGTGGTTCCTCGACGAGGTCTCCACGGCCACCTGGGAGGTGCACGACGAGCTGATCGAGCCCTTCGAGGGCGGCTATGCGGCGTACATCCTGCAGCGGGTGGAGCGCGACCGCATGTCGTCGGTCGCCGAGACCAAACGCCAGAACCTGATGCGCAAAGAGCTGGCCTGGCTGCGGCGCGGCGCTCCCGCCCGCACGTCGAAGCCCAAGTTCCGGATGGACGCTGCCGCCGAACTGATCGCGAACGAGCCGCCGCCGCGCAACCCGGTCGAGCTGAAGCAGATGGCCACGGCGCGCCTCGGAAAGGACGTCGTCGACCTGATCGACGCCTCCGTGGTGTTCCCCGTGGCCGGCGGCGAGGACGCCCCCACCCACAAGACGGTGCTGCGCGACGTGGAATGGCGGATCGCGCCGGGGGAGCGCACCGGCATCCTCGGTGTCAACGGCGCGGGCAAGTCGACGCTGCTCGCCCTCGTCGCGGGAACGCTCGAGCCCACCTCGGGCCGGGTCAAGCGCGGCAAGACGGTCAAGATCGCCAGCCTCACACAGCAGCTCTCCGAGCTCGACGACGTGCAGGACGACCGGGTCAGCGCGGTCATCGCAGGCAAGCGCACCACCTACCTCGCCGGCGGCAAAGAGATGACCCCGGGGCAGATGCTCGAGCGGCTCGGCTTCACGAACGCCCAGCTCTCGACCCCGGTCAAAGACCTCTCGGGCGGGCAGAAGCGGCGCCTTCAGCTCCTGCTGATCCTGCTCGACGAGCCGAACGTGCTCATCCTCGACGAGCCGACCAACGACCTCGACACCGACATGCTCGCGGCGATGGAAGACCTCCTCGACTCGTGGCCGGGCACCCTCATCGTCGTCTCGCACGACCGGTATCTGGTCGAGCGCGTGACGGACCAGCAGTACGCGGTGATGGATGCGGCCCTACGGCACCTGCCGGGCGGCGTCGACCAGTACCTGCAGCTGCGGCGGGCGCAAGGCTCGTCGGCGGAGGGCGGCGCTCCGGCGCTGGTCGGAGCCGGATCGGGGGGAACGGGCACTCCCGCTCTCGGTGGCGCCGCGCTCCGGAACGCGCAGAAGGAGGTCGCCTCGATCGACCGGCGCCTCGGCAAGCTCGCCGACCAGGTCGCCGCCGCCCACGAACGGCTCGCCGAGCACGACCAGAGCGACTACGTGGGCATCGGCACCATCACGGACACGCTCCGGGCTCTCGAAGACGAGATCGCCACGCTGGAGACCCGCTGGCTCGAACTGTCGGAGCAGTTGGAGGATTAGGGGCATGAGCACCCACGACGTGACCAACCAGCCGCCTCCGCGGGTCGACGTCGACGAGTTCGCCGCCGACATCCCCCTGCTCGAAGGCGTCGAACGGTACGACTCCGGCTGGGCGGTGCCGGAGCTCGGCCGGGTGGGCCGGCTGGTGGGCAGCGCCGAGTTCCAGCAGGACGCCGAGCGGGCATCCGTTCACGAGCCGGAACTGCGCGCCTTCGACCGCTGGGGGAACCGCATCGACGAGGTCGAGTACGACCCGTCGTACCACCGGATCCTCGGCGAGGCGGTGGCGGCGGGTGCGCACACGAGCGCGTGGGCCGAGCCGCGACCGGGCGCGAACGTCGCTCGCGCGGCGACCTTCATGCTGTTCGCCCAGATCGAGCCCGGGCACGCCTGCCCGATCTCGATGACGCATGCGGCGGTGCCGGCGCTCGCCGCCTCGCCGGAGCTCTCGGCCGAATGGCTGCCGCGCCTGCTGAGCCGCGAATACGACGGCCGGCTGCGAGCGGATAAGACGTCGGCACTCGTCGGGATGGCGATGACCGAGAAGCAGGGCGGCTCGGATGTGCGCGCCAACACCACGCGCGCCATCGCCTCGTCGGAGGGCCGCCACCTCCTGACCGGCCACAAATGGTTCTGCTCGGCGCCGATGTCCGACGCGTTCCTCGTGCTCGCGCAGACCGCGAGGGGGCTCAGCTGCTTCGTGGTGCCCCGGATGCTCGAAGACGGCACCCGCAACGTGTTCGCCCTCCAGCGGCTCAAAGACAAGCTCGGCAACCGCTCCAACGCGTCGAGCGAGGTGGAGTTCGACGACACCGTCGGCTACCTGCTGGGCGAGGAGGGCCGCGGAGTGCGCACCATCCTCGAGATGGTCGATCGCACGCGCCTGGACTGCATCCTGGGCAGCGCCGCCGGGATGCGCCAGTCGGTGGCGGAGGCGGCCTGGCACGTGCGCCACCGGGCGGCGTTCGGCTCCCGGCTGATCGACCAGCCGGCGATGACCGGCGTGATCGCCGACCTCGCGCTCGAATCGGAGGCAGCGACCGCCGTCTCGCTCCGGCTCGCGCGCGCCCACGACGACGACGCCCCGGATGCCGACCGCGCCTTTCGCCGGCTGGCCACCGCCGTCTCGAAGTACTGGGTGTGCAAACGCGGCCCCGGTCATGCGTACGAGGCGCTCGAATGTCTGGGCGGCAACGGGTACACCGAGGCGTTCCCGCTGGCGCGCCGCTACCGCGAGCAGCCCGTGATGGCGATCTGGGAGGGCTCCGGCAACGTCATCGCGCTCGACGTGCTGCGCGCGATCAGCCGCGAGCCGGCCAGCGCCGAGGCGTTCGACCTCGAACTCTCCGCGTCGCGCGGCATCCACCCGTTGTTCGACGAGCACCACGACCGGATGCGCGCGCGACTGCAGGAGGCCGCCGGACTCGACGAGGCCGACGCGGCCTCCCGCGTGCGCTCGCTCGTGGCCGGGCTGGCGGTGGCGTTGCAGGCCGCCCTGCTGCTGCGCACGGCGCCGGAGGCGGTCGGCCGCGGCTTCGTGGAGGCGCGGCTCGGCCCGTCCCGCGGGTCCCTCTACGGCGAGCTGCCGCGCGGCCTGGACCTCGCCGGGATCGTCGCCCGCGCGTAGCGGTGCACTGACTCGCCCGGCGGGCCGCACCTGAATTCAGGAGTCTCCGGCGTGCTGCGACCGCCGGCACCTGAATTCAGGAGCGGGCGGTCGCCAGACGTCGGATCGTCCTGAAAACAGGAACGCGGTGGCCGAACACCGTGCAGTTCGCGAGACTTCCGCCGCCGCCGGCGGCGACGCCGCGCCGCCTCAGGCGGCCGGTTCGACGTCCGCAGTGCCTGCCGCAGCGGCAGCCCCGGGCGAAGCAGCATCCCCGGGCGCGGCCTCGGCGCCGGACACCGCGCCGATCGCACGATAGAACTGCTCGACGGCCTTGCGGTTGTACGCGCGGTAGTCGAACGCGCTCGCCGGCACCTCGCCGCGCAGGAACGCCTCGAGCCCGGCGGCCACGCCTTCGTCGCTCTGCGGCACCACGAGGCCGGAGCCGGCGGGCAGCGCGTTCTTGGCCGAGGCGAACTCGACGGTCACGATCGGCAGACCGAGCACGAGCGCTTCGAGGATGACCATCGGCTGCCCCTCGTAGTCGCTGGAGAGCACGAAGCAGTCGGCGTGGGCCATGATCGCGTGCGGGTTGCGCTGCATGTCGGTGAGGAACACCGCGCCGTGCAGGCCGAGCCCGTCGATCAGCCCCTGCAGGTCGTCGGCGAGCGGACCGGATCCGACGATCACGAGGCGGGTGGCCGGATGCTCGGCGTGGACACCCGCGAAGGCGCGGATCAGCCTCGCCTGGTTCTTCTCGGGGGAGAGCCTGCCCACGGTCACGAACGTGGTGACGTCGTCGTCTCCGAGGAGCGCCTGCGCCCAGTCGGGCACCTCGCCGGTCTCCTCGTCGAAGCTGGCCTCGTGCAGGTCGGCCTGGGCGTTCTCGAGGATGTGCTCGGCGTCGACGGTGTTGAGGGCCGAGATGAACTTGCCGGGGTCGGCGTATTCGGCGAGCCCCTCGCGGTTGATCTCCGACAGGGTGGGCGAGACGGAGACCAGGTGGTCGTACTGCCGGTAGAGGGTGAAGATCTGGGTCAGGCTGTGCAGCATCTTCTTCTCGCCGCCGACCTCGCGGTGAGCATCCGACGCCAAGTCGTTGTGCAGCCAGATCGAGCGCGTCGCGTCGGGCGAGTGCAGCATCAGGGTCGCCCAGAACGGGCCGTAGCCCGAGAAGTCGACCACGTAGTCGAAGCGGCTGTCGCCGAAGCAGCGGGTCCACTCGTCGTCCCAGAGCCTGTTCTGCGACGGGATGGTGTTGTGCTCGGCGATGCGGCCCCGCCGGAAGTCGAGGTGGCGGGCGAGATGGCGCAGCTTGGCGCCGTTCATGCCGCCGACGCGCGGGAACTGCCGCACCTCGGGGTTGATCTGCGACTGCTTGGCGATGGTCGCGGCCGAGCGGCTCTGCGCGAAGAACGCGGAGACGTCGTACCGGTCGTGATCGAGGTTGTTGAGCAGGTTCAGCGCCGACGTGGTGATGCCGTTGGGTCGCATGCCGCCGAGATACAGCAGGATCGACTCGCGGCCGTCGTCCGCGAGTCCGGTGCGCAGACGGTAGCCCTCGCGTACCCCGCGGAAGACGATGTCGACGATGCGCTTCGACACCTGGCCGTCGTCGTACGGAGTGAACCGCTGCTGCATGGCGCGGTAGCGGTCGCTGGACTCGGCGGGCAGGGCATCCCCGTTCTCGGCGATGGCGGCGAGCTCGTCGCCGATCTCGCGCGCGGACATGCGCACGGGCCCGGGCCATTCGTCGGGTTCGAAGTACAGCCCGCGCGTTCCGGCGTAGTCGGCCAGATCGGGGGTGAAGAACAGGATGGGCCGGCCTGTCTGAAGGAAGTCGAAGAAGATGCTCGAGTAGTCGGTGATGAGGGCGTCGGTCACGCCGAGCACGACGTTGGTGGGGATCTCGTTCGGGACGAGCATCCGCGCGAGCTCCGGCCGGTGCACGGCGAGGGCGTGCACCGTCTGGTGGGTCTTCAGCAGCACGACGTAGCGGCTGGTGTCGATACGCTCCTCGATGGCGGCGACCTGCTCGAGGATGTCGTCGATGTCGTCGGTGGGACGGCCGAAGGACGCGCCCTTCCAGGTGGGGGCGTACAGGATGACCTTGCGGTCGCCGAGCGGGATGCCCGCCTCGACGAGACGCCGGCGGGCCGTCTCGCGTCCTGCGTCGTCGAGGAACTGACGGTCGATCCGCGGGTAGCCCTCCTCGACGACCGTGCCGCGGTAGACGCCGGCGAGCTTGTACCCGGTCTCGTACATCTGGTCGGCCATGAACGCGTTTGCGGCGAGCAGGTAGTCGGCGGCGACGAAGTTGCGCACGATGTTCGCGGTGGCGAGCGCGCCGCCCTCGATGTCGTAGCCCATGCGCTTGAGCGGGGTGCCGTGCCAGGTGTTGAGGTAGACCTGGCCGGCCCGCTTGCTGAAGTCGGGCGGGAAAGTGGCGTTGTTGACCAGGTACTGGCTGGTCGCGAGCGCGCGGTAGTAGGCGGTCGAGCCGTACCGGACGAACGACACGCGCGGGTCGTCGGCGAACTCGTCCACGGCGGCTTTGTACTGCTGCAGGTCGGAGAGCGCCCAGATGTGCGTCAGATGCGCGAGGTCGGGGGCCGCCAGCAACTCGCGGAAGAGCGCCTCGGGGTTGTCGAGCATCCCGTTGCCGGAGAACGACTCGTAGAAGACGGACCCGACCACCAGGGGCTGCCGGCGCCAGTACGCGTGGATCTCGAAGCGGGCGGCGCGCTTGACCCTGGAGGGGATGCGTTTCAGGCGGGAGAGTCTCATCACCGGCGATTTTATGTGAGCGGGATAACGGACACCTGTGAGCCTCTTCTGCGGTCGCCCGGCGCGCGCCGTCCGGTCGGGGTCAGGACTCCTCGTCGAAGCCGAGCGACAGCTTGCGCAGCAGCCCGGACAGACGCTCCTGCTCGGTGGGCGAGAGCGAGGCGAGCAGGTCGGACTCGGCGTCGACCAGGCGGGTGATCGCCGCATCCACGCGGGTGAGGCCCTGGGCCGTCATCTGCACCAGGATGCCGCGCCCGTCGTTCGGGTCGGTGCGGCGCTCGACGAGGCCGCGCGAGACGAGCCGGTCGATGCGGTTGGTCATGGTGCCGCTGGAGACGAGGGTCTGCTGCAGGAGGGCTTTGGGGCTCAGCTGGTACGGCGCGCCGGCGCGGCGGAGGGCGGCGAGCACGTCGAACTCCCACGACTCCAGGTCGGAGCGCTCGAAGGCCGTGCGGCGGGCGCGGTCGAGGTGCCGCGCCAGACGGGCGACGCGCGAGAGCACCTGCAGGGGTGAGAAGTCGAGGTCGGGGCGCTCGCGCAACCACGCGTCCACGATGCGGTCGACCTCGTCGCGTGCGTCGGGCATCCGGGCGTCTGGCATCCTCCCATGCTATTTCGTCGGGAGGTCGGAGGATGGTCTGGCAAACTGTCATGTGCGCCGGATGCCCGTCCGCGTGGTCCGCCTTGGTGTAATGGCAGCACGACAGCCTTTGGAGCTGTTAGGTCCAGGTTCGAGTCCTGGAGGCGGAGCGAACCTGTTTTCGATCCCGGGAGAACCATGACCGACCAGAATCTCGCCATCGTCGTGCTCGCGGCGGGTCAGGGCACACGGATGAAATCCGCCACCCCGAAGCTGCTCCACCCTCTCGGAGGGATGCCGATCGTCGGGCACGTGCTCGCAACGGCGAAGGAGCTCGACGCGGCGCATGTCGTCTCGGTGGTCCGCTACGAGCGCGACCGTCTGGCGGAGGTCATCGCAGCCGACATGCCGGAGAGCCTGATCGTCGACCAGGACGAGGTGCCGGGCACCGGGCGAGCGGTGGAGCTGGCCGTGGCCGCCCTGCCGGCCGACTTCGCCGGCGACGTGCTGGTGGTCAACGGCGATGTCCCCCTGCTCGACGCGGCCACCCTGCGCGAGCTCATCGCGCGGCACCGCGCCGGTTCCGCGGCGGCGACCATCCTCTCGTCGTTCCCCGCCGATGCGACCGGCTACGGCCGCATCGTCCGCACCGAGAGCGGCCACCTCGACCGCATCGTCGAGCACAAGGACGCGACGGAGGCCGAGCGCGGGATCGGAGAGATCAATGCCGGCATCTACCTCTTCGGCCTCTCGCAGCTGCGCGACCAGCTCGCGGCGCTCACCACCGACAACGCACAGGGCGAGAAGTACCTCACCGACGTGATCGGGCTGCTGCGCCAGGCCGGCTTCGACGTGGATGCCCTGCCGGTGGCCGAGTCGTGGCTGGTCGAGGGCATCAACGACCGCGCACAGCTGAGCGACGCGGCGGCCAAGCTGAACGCGCTGCTGGTGCGCACCTGGCAGCTCGCGGGTGTGACCGTGCAGGATCCCGGCACGACCTGGATCGATGTGAAGGCCAAGCTCGCGCCCGATGTGACGCTGCTGCCCGGCACCCAGATCCGGGGTGCGACGCTGATCGAGTCGGGGGCGGTGGTCGGTCCGGACACGACGCTGCTCGACTGCGAGGTCGGCGCAGGCGCGACCGTCAAGCGCACGGATGCGACGCTCTCGGTGATCGGCGCCGGCGCCACGGTCGGACCGTTCGCCTACCTGAGGCCGGGGACGGTGCTCGGCGCGGACGGCAAGATCGGCACCTTCGTCGAGACGAAGAACGCGACGATCGGGGCCGGCACGAAGCTCGCCCACTTCAACTACGTGGGAGACGCCGAGGTCGGGGAGAAGTCCAACCTGGGCGCCGGTGTCATCACGGCCAACTACGACGGCGTGAACAAGCACCGCACCGAGATCGGCTCCCATGTGCGGGTCAGCACGAACACCGTGTTCGTCGCGCCCGTTAGGATGGGAGACGGAGCGTACACCGGAGCCGGTACCGTCGTCCGCAAGGACATCCCGGCGGGAGCGCTCGCCCTCACGGTGGCTCCGCAACGCAATATCGAAGGTTGGGTCGCGCAGAAGCGACCGGGCACCGACGCCGCCAAAGCTGCGGAAGAGAGCGGAGAGTAAGTGTCAGGGATCACCACCACCTCGCATAAACGACTTGTTCTGATCTCGGGGCGTGCGCATCCCGAACTCGCTGAGCAGATCGCCGAGCATCTCGGAAGCGAGCTCGTTCCCACCGATTCCCGCACCTTCGCCAACGGCGAGATCTATGCGCGCTTCGATGAGAGCGTCCGAGGCTCGGATGCGTTCGTCATCCAGTCGCACACGTCGCCGATCAACGAGTGGCTCATGGAGCAGCTGATCATGGTGGATGCCCTCAAGCGGGCCTCCGCCAAGCGCATCACCGTCGTGGCGCCGTTCTACCCCTACGCCCGGCAAGACAAGAAGGGCCGAGGCCGCGAGCCGATCTCCGCCCGCCTCGTCGCCGACCTGTTCAAGGCCGCCGGCGCCGACCGCATCATGTCGGTCGACCTCCACGCCGCGCAGATCCAGGGCTTCTTCGACGGACCCGTCGACCACCTCTTCGCCATGCCGGTGCTGCTCGAGCACATGCGCAACGAGCTCGACGCGAGCACCCTCACGGTGGTCTCGCCCGACATGGGCCGCGTGCGGGTCGCCGACATCTGGAGCGACAAGCTCGGGGTGCCTCTGGCGATCATCCACAAGCGCCGCGACCCGCTGGTGCCCAACCAGGTGTCGGTGCACGAGATCGTCGGCGACGTCCGCGGACGTGTCTGCCTGCTGGTCGACGACCTGATCGACACGGGCCGCACGATCGTCAAGGCCGCCGAAGCGCTCAAGGCGGCCGGCGCCCTCGGCGTCGTCGTGGCTGCGACGCACGCCGTCTTCAGCGACCCGGCCGTCGAACTGCTGCAGAGCGATTTCATCGACTCGGTGGTCGTCACCGACACCCTTCCGCTCCCCGAGCACAAGCGCTTCGAGAAGCTGACGATCCTCCCGATCGCCCCGCTGCTCGCCAACGCGATCCAGCAGGTCTTCACCGACGGCTCGGTCACCTCGATGTTCGACGGAGCGGCGTAGGCACGACGGAGCAGCCCGAGAGCGTGACGGACGACCGGGCGGCTCTCGCGCCCGTCTACGCCGACATCGTCCTCGACAACCTCACGCGGTCGTTCCCGTATGCGGCGCATCACGTCGCGATCGACGAACCGGATGCGCGCGCGACGCCGCGGGAGCTGCATCCGGCGTTCTCCACCTCGTTCGACTGGCACTCCTGCGTGCACATGCACTGGCTGGGCGTCTCGTTGCTCGAGTTCGGGCTCGATCCGGCGCGGGATGCAGCACTGCGCCTCGAGCTCGGCCGAACGCTCATCGCCGGGAACATCACGGTCGAGGTCGCCTACCTGCGCGCGAACCCGGGCTGGGAGCGACCGTACGGCTGGGCGTGGCTCGCGCGCCTTGCGGCGGTCTGCGCGAACTCGGCGGACCCGGAGGTTCGTCGCTGGGGCGCGGCGCTCGATCCGGCCCTCGACGCTGTCACCGACCTGCTCGGAGCGTGGGTGCCGGTGACGGACTGGCCGGTGCGCCACGGCGTCCACACGAACGCGGCCTTCGGGCTCGCGCTGCTGCTGGACGCGTTCCGCAGCACCGGTCGTGCCGAAGCCGCCGCCGTCTGCGAAGAGGCCGCCCGACGCTGGTTCGCGGCGGACGCGGGCTGGCCGCACGCCTGGGAGCGGAGCGGGCAGGACTTCCTCTCCGCCGGCCTCACCGAGGCCGACCTGATGCGGCGCGTGCTCGACGGCGCCGCGTTCACGGACTGGTTCGGGGCGTTCCTGCCCGGCCTGGAGCCGGGGTCGACGGTGCTCACTCCGGCGGACGTCGTCGACGCGACGGACGGCTACCAGGTGCACCTCCACGGGCTGAACCTGTCGCGCGCGGCTCAGCTCGCGCGCATCGGCGCTGCGCTCCACGGGTCGCCGGCCGGCGGTCTGCTCGCGGATGCTCGGGGCCGGCTGCTCGACGCGGGACTCGACGCCGCGATCGCGCGGGAGTTCATGTCGTCCCACTGGCTGGCGTCGTTCGCGTGGGACGCGCTCACGGCGACCTCCGCCGCCTCCTCGGCCACCGCTTCTGCAGCCGAGTGACGCTCGGGGGAGTGGTCTCCCTCAGGACGAGGCGCCGGTCTCGGCCGGGAACGGGCGCGGCGTCGTCGGGATGAGCCCCAGCGGCGCCACGAACGAGCCGTCGCCCTCAGTGTTGAGCGCGTAGCACTGCCACCCGGGGCCGGCCGGCGCGAACAGTTCGAAGCGCGCGGACGAGCTCTGAGCATCCGGTGCGTAGTGGTGGACGTACACGGAGCAGGTGTTGGCGGCGGTGGCGCTCGCGAAGCTGATCGTGACCAGCACGCCCGGCAGGACGAGGGCGATGAGGCCGAGCACCACGACGACGCGGGTGACGATGATCATTCGTCGTCCGCGGAGCGGTTCCTCGAGCGGCTCGTAGCCTGCGAGTTCCGGGTGATCGTCGAACGTCATGATTCGAGTGTCAGTGTGTTCGGCCGCCTTTGCAACCCGCAGTGTTCCCCGTCCGTCCCGCGCCCCTGCCTGCCTGTTCTCGTCGAGGGGTGGCGAACGCACGCGAAACGCGTGGTTCCGGGTGCGTTGGCCACCCCTCGACACCTCCGCTGCGGGCGGGCGGAGGCGCGGGGAGGGGACGGCACGGGGCTAGTGGACGACGAGCACGGAGGCGATGCCGGCGGCGCAGGCGAGGAGCGCGGTCGCGGCGGCGAGGGTGACGGCCAGCGCGGGGGCCGTCGGTGGCTTCTGGCCGGTGTGGCCGACGAGGGCGCGGCCACGGACGCCCCCGTAGACGACGGCTGCGATCGCGGCTCCGAGCAGGAGCACCCCGACGGCGACGAGTGCCGGCTCGCCGGAGATGACGCCGCTCCGCAGAGAGAGCAGCGCGTTCACGACGATCACGAGCGCGGTCCTGGTCCAGGAGAGGGCGGTGCGTTCGGCCTGGAGGCCGGGATCGCGCGCGGGGCGGTCGTCGGCTGCGTCGGGCGGCGGGATCGTCACGTCGAGCTCTCCGGCACTGAGGTCACTGCACCGCGAGCAGGATCACGATGACAGCGGCGACCGCCAAGACGATGGCGGAGAGCAAGGGGATGGCCACCGTGCTCGGCAGCCGGCGCCCGTGACGCATCGCGATCTCGTTTGCCCGCCAGCGCACGTAGGCGATCACGCTCAATACGGCGGAGAGCACACCGAGTGCGACCGCGAGGATCACCACGACGATGTGCGGACCGATGTGCGTGGAGAACTGCTCCAGCACCACGCCGCCCGCGAGCAGAGCGAGTGCGGTGCGCACCCAGGCCAGGAAGGTGCGCTCGTTGGCGAGCGAGAACCGGTAGTCCGGCTCCTCGCCCTCCCGGCGCCAGGCGGGCTCGCGCATGGCTAGTGGCTGGAGCCTTCGGTTTCGATCTCCGTGCGGTCGCCCGACCACAGCGTGTGGAAGATTCCCTCTTTGTCGACGCGCTTGTACGTGTGGGCGCCGAAGAAGTCGCGCTGACCCTGCACGAGTGCGGCGGGGAGCCGCTTGCTCGCGAGCGAGTCGTAGTAGCTCAGCGCGGCCCCGAAACCGGGGACCGGGACGCCGGAGAGCGCCGCGGTGGCGACGACCCGGCGCCACGCGGCTTCGCCCTCGGCGACGGCGTCGGCGAAGTACGGAGCCTCCAGCAGCGTGGCGATGTCGGGGTTCTCGTCGTAGGCGTCGGCGATGCGGTTGAGGAACTGGGCGCGGATGATGCAGCCGCCGCGCCAGATCTTCGCGATCCTGTCTTTGTTGATGTCCCAGCCGTATTTCTCGGCCCCGGCGATGATCGCGTCGAAGCCCTGCGCGTAGGCGACGACCTTCGACGCGTACAGGGCTTTGGACACATCGTCGGCGAACGAGTCGTCGACCTTCTGCACGTCGGGCCGGGTCTTCACGACGGCCTGCACGGCTTCGCGCTGCGCGGGCTTGGACGACACCGCACGGGCGAACACGGCCTCGGCGATGCCGCCGACAGGAACGCCCAGGTCGAGCGCGTTCTGCACCGTCCAGACGCCGGTGCCTTTGGAGCCGGCCTGGTCGAGCACGATGTCGACGAACGGCTTTCCCGTCTCGGCGTCGACCTGGCGGAGAACCTCGGCCGTGATCTCGATCAGGTACGACTCGAGGTAGCCCTTGTTCCATTCGGCGAACACGTCGGCGATCGCCGCGGGCTCCAGACCGCCGACGGTGCGCAGCAGGTCGTACGCCTCGGCGATGAGCTGCATGTCGGCGTACTCGATGCCGTTGTGGATCATCTTCACGAAGTGACCGGCGCCGTCCGTGCCGACGTGCGTGACGCACGGCTCGCCCTCGGCGATCGCGGCGATCGACGCCAGGATCGGGCCGAGCGTCTCGTAGGACTCGACGGAGCCGCCGGGCATGATCGACGGGCCCTTCAGTGCGCCCTCCTCGCCGCCGGAGATTCCGGCGCCCACGAAGTGGATGCCGGTCGGGGCGATGCGCTTCTCGCGTGCGATGGTGTCCTGGAAGTTCGCATTGCCGCCGTCGACGATGATGTCGCCGGGCTCGAAGCGCTCGACGAGCTGCTCGATGACCGCATCCGTCCCCGCTCCGGCCTGGACCATGATGATCGCGGTGCGCGGCTTCGACAGCGACGCCACGAAGTCGTCGATCGCCTCGGAGGAGACGAATCCGGCTTCCGGATGCTCGCCGATCAGCTCTGCGGTGCGCGCCCAGGTGCGGTTGAAGACGGCGACCGTGTTGTCTTCGCGGGAGGCGAGGTTGCGGGCCAGGTTCGAGCCCATCACCGCCAGACCGACGACACCGATGTTGGCTGTTGCGCTGGCGTTCTCAGGCACGATCTCTCCTTGGTGGTGACAGGCTGTGTACCCCAGCGTAGTGCGAGGGACGACGGGGTCGGCGAACTGTTTCGCTTCGTTGACGGGGCGCTCAGCCGAGCCGGAACGTCGCGCGCGGGATGTCCGAGACCAGCCGGCCCGCGATCGTGAACGCGTCCTCCTCGGACAGCTGGTGGGTGGCGACGAGAGTCGACAGGAACGATGCGTCGACGCGACGCGACATGTCGTGGCGGGCCGGGATCGAGCAGAAAGCCCGCGTGTCGTCGATGAACCCGCTGGTCTTCGTGAAGCCCGCGCTGTCGGTGATCGCCTGCCGGTAACGGAGGATCGCGGAGGGGGTGTCGAGGAACCACCACGGCGCGCCCGCGTACACCGATGGATAGAACCCGGCCAGCGGAGCGATCTCGCGGGAGAAGGTGGTCTCGTCGACGGTGAAGAGCACGATCCGGAACGTGGGGTTCGTGCCGAAGTCGCGCAGGATCGGGGTGAGCGGCACCGTGAAGCCGCCGACCGCCGGGAGGTCGTGGCCGGTGTCGGGACCGAAGGCGTCGAACGTCGGCCGGTGGTGGTTGCGGATCACGCCCGGGTGCAGCTGCATCACCAGGCCGTCTTCGCTGGACAGCTCGGCCAGCCGGTAGAGCATGTTGCGGCGGTAGGCGACGGCTTCGGCAGCCGTGAGCTCCCCGTCGAGGGCGGCGCGGTGGATTCGCGAGGCCTCGTCGATGTCCAGCGGCTCGCTCCCCGCGTCGATCACCCCGGTGTCGGTGGCGGTCCCCCCGGCGGCGATGAAGGCCTGACGGCGGCTCCGCAGAGCATCCAGCAGCCCGGAGTACGTTGAGGTGTCGATGCCGGAGGCTTCCGCCAGGGATCCGAGCCTGCCGCGCCAGGCGGGCTCGTCGGGGTGCATGTAGCGGTCGGCGCGGAAGGTCGGGACGACGCGGCCCGCGAAGGTCGGGTCGTCGCGCAGTGCGAGGTGCGCGGAGAGGTCGTCGGCCGGGTCGTCGGTGGTGGCGAGCACCGCGATGCGGAATGCCTCGAAGAGCGCGCGGGGCCGGAACTCCGGCCGGGCGAGCGTGTCGGCCAGCTGGTCGTACAGGTCGTCGGCATTCGCGGCCGACGGATGCTCGGTCAGCCCGAACACCTCGCTGAACTCGGACTCGAACCAGAACCGCACCGGAGTGCCGAGGAAGGCGTCCCAGTTCTCGCACAGCCGGCACCAGATCGAGCGTCCGGATGCCGTGGGAGCCGCACCCGGGCGCGACAGCCCGAGGTCGTCCAGCGGAACACCGACGGCGTGCAGCATCCGGGTCACATAGTGGTCGGGCGTGATGAGCAGCGCGGCGGGGTCGGGGAAGGGCGCGTCGTCCAGGAGCATCCGGGCGTCCACATGGCCGTGCGGCGAGTAGATGGGCGCGTCGGAGACCGACGCGTGCAGCCGTCGGGCGAGTTCGCGTTCGCCGGGGTCGGCGGGGAACAGGCGGTCGGGATGGGGTGCCAGGGCGGTCATGCTCGTCCTTCGGAGTTCGGTGCGGGCGCAGGTGCAGGCGTCGGTGCAGCCGCACGCGCGGGTGCGGGGCCGGTCGAGGCCCGGACGGTCAGATGGGTCGGCAGCGTGGCCGTCTGGCGGACGCCGACTGTCGCGCGGTCGTCGAGCCGGTTGAGCAGCATCGAGACGGCGGTGCGCCCGGCCTGCTCGATCGGGGCGGTGAGGGTGGTCAGCGGCGGATTGCAGAAGTCCGCGCCGAAGATGTCGTCGCAGCCGACGATGCTCACGTCGCCGGGGACGTCGACGCCGCGCTCGCGGAACCGGCCGAGCATCCCGATCGCCAGCAGATCGTTGAAGGCGACGCAGGCGGTCACGCCGGCGTGGAGGATCGCGTCCGCGGCGGCGGCCCCGGCGTACTGGCGGGGCGCGAACGGTCCGAGCCGGGTGACGGTGACGCCGTAGCGTTCGGCGGCCCGCAGCATCGCGCGCCAGCGGCCCTCGTTCGGCCAGGAGGTCTCGGGGCCGGATACGTAGGCGATATCGGTGTGGCCGAGCGACACCAGATGGCCGATCGACTGCTCGATGCCGCTCGGGGTGTCGATGAACACGCTGGGGACACCGCGGGTCTGCCGGTTGATCGCGACCAGCGGGATCTCGGCGGCGAGGGCCGTGAGGCGGCGGTCGGTGAGCCGGGAGGCGGCGAGGATCGCGCCGTCGAACGAGCGACGGAGCTTGTGGAGCATCCCGTCTTCGAGCTCGTCCGACTCCTCCGTGTCGATCAGGATCTGCGTGTAGCCGGCGGCCTTCAGCTGCTGCTGGGTGCCGCGGATGATGCCGAAGTAGAACGGGTTCGTCACGTCGGAGACCAGAACGGCGATCGCGCGGGTCTTTCCGCTGGTCAGCGCACGGGCTTGCGAGTTCGGTATGTAGTTCAGCTCGCGGGCGGCGAGCTCGATGCGTTCGCGGGTCAGAGCGTTCACGCGACCCGGGTTGGAGAGCGCGCGGGAAACCGTCGACGTGGCGAGACCGGTCGCCGCGGCGACGTCCGCGAGGGTCGCGGGTCGTTCGGACCCCGCTCCGGCGAGAGGTTGCATGACGACATCAGAACACACGTTGGCAATTTTTGGCAATCGTTTGCCTCCGTGTTGCCAATCTGAATAGAGTCCAACCCAACCATCCCCGGTGCACCACCGACGGGGATGTCTCATTCACATCCCGCCTCAAAGGAGAGTCACAGATGAGATCACGTATCGCGCTCGGCGCGGTCGCCGGCCTCGCCGCCATCGGCCTCGCACTGACCGGTTGCTCGTCGAGCAACTCGGGTTCGTCCAGCTCCGGTGGACTCGACGGCAAGGGCAAGACCCTCGACGTCATGATCGCCGCCAACAGCCTCTACCCCACCGAGCAGCAGCAGTGGTTCAAGGACGTCTCGGCGCAGTTCCAGAAGGAGACCGGCGCCACCGTCACGTTCGAGACCTTCGCCTCGGCCAACGACGAGCTCACCAAGATCCAGACCTCGGTCCTCAGCGGCCAGGGGCCGGACATCTACGACCTCGGCACCACCTTCACCCCGACCGCCTACTCCACCGGCGCGTTCGTCAAGCTCACCGACGACGACTGGAAGAAGATCGGCGGCCGCGACCGGTTCGTGCCGGCCACCCTCGGCATCTCGGGTCCCGATCAGAAGAACGAGGTCGGCATCCCCTTCCTCAGCCGTCCCTTCGTGATGGCGTACAACAAGGACCTGCTGAAGGCCGCCGGGATCGACAAGCCCGCCGACACCTGGGACGGACTCGCCGAGCAGGCCAAGAAGCTGACCTCGGGCGGCGTCCACGGCATGGCCGTCGCCTACGCCGACAGCTTCGACCCCTGGAAGTTCGTCTGGGCGATGTCCATGCAGCAGGGCAACACGATCCTCGACCTGAAGAACAAGAAGGCGACGATCGACGACCCCGTGGTCAAGAAGGCCTACCAGACGTACTTCGGCTGGCTGACCGACGACAAGGTCGTCGACCCGGCTGCGATCGGCTGGAAGAACGCCCAGGCCGTGGCGGCGTTCGCCTCGGGCAAGGCGGCGTTCCTGCCCATGGTGTCGTCGTCGTCGCAGGTGAGCCTCGACAAGTCCGCCGTCGCCGGCAAGTACGCCTACGCCGTGATGCCCACGATCCCGCCGGGGGAGACCTCGCTCCCGAGCGACGGCAAGGCCGCCGCCACCATCATCTCGGGTGACAACATGGTCGTCGCGAAGTACTCGAAGGACCAGGATCTGGCGTTCGCCCTGGTCAAGATGCTCACCAGCACCGAGAACCAGGTGACGTACACGAAGACCTTCGGAGACCTGCCGACCAACGCGGACGCCGCCAAGCAGATCGAGCAGGGAAACCAGCTGATCGCGCCGATCCTCGACGCCGGCACCAAGGCGTACGGCACGCCGTTCTCGGGCGCCTGGGGCGACACGCAGCTGGCCCTCGTGAACGTGGTCGTCCAGTCCATCCCTTCGCTGTCGAGCGGCAAGGTGTCGTCGTCCGACCTCGACGCGAAGCTGAAGTCGGCGCAGGACACGGCCCAGAGTTCGCTGGACAAGGCGAAGTAGCCGGTCGAGCAGATGTCAGAGACCATTCTGATCCCGCCCGCGGGCGAGGTCGGCGAGCAGAGCGGCCTGCCCGCGGGGAAGCACCCCGCGGGCGGCCGCCCGGCCCGCAAGCGCGCCACGCGCGGCCACGAGAAGGGCCGTCCGTTCTGGATGCTGCTGCCCGGCGGCATCCTCATGCTCCTCGTCATCGTGGTGCCGCTCGTCGTCGCGGTGGTGATGTCGACGCTCGACCTCGATCAGTACACGCTGCAGAGCTGGTTGCGGGCGCCGTTCATCGGCCTGCAGAACTACGTCGAGGCGGTCACGTCGTCGTCGCTGCTCCGCTCGATCGGCATCAGTGTGTCGTTCGCTGTCATCGCCGCGGTCGTGACCATGCCGATCGGCCTCGCCGCCGCCCTCGCCACGCAGAACACGTTCCGCGGGCGCGCGCTCATCCGTTCGCTGTTCCTCATCCCGTACGTACTCCCGGCGTTCGTCGTCGGAACCCTCTGGCGCACCATGCTGCAGCCCGGCGGCGTCGTCGACTCGACGCTCAGCTCGGCGGGCATCCACACCGGCCTCTGGCTGAACGGTCCGCTCAGCTTCTGGTCGCTGATCCTCGTGCAGATCTGGACCTCGTGGCCGTTCTTCTACCTGCTCGTGCTGGCCGGCCTGCAGTCGGTCGACCACGAAGTGCACGAGGCCGCTGCTCTCGACGGCGCGACCTGGTGGATCAAGCTGCGCGACGTCATCCTGCCCTACCTGCGCGGGCCGATCTTCCTCGCGCTGATCATTGCCTTCCTGCACAACATCAACGCGTTCACCCTGCCGTTCGTGCTGTTCGGCGTCCCTGCCCCGGTCGACGTGGACGTGCTGCCGGTGCTCACGTATGTCACCAGCTTCCAGAGCTTCCGGTTCGGGCTGAGCGCCGCCATGGCGATCTGCTCGCTGGTCCTGATCGCGATCCCGCTGTTCGTCTACCTGCGAGCCGTGAAACTCGACTCCGGAGAGGAGGAGAAACGATGACCACCGCGACGTCGTCCTCCGACATCACCCGGCTGCTGCCGCGCCCGCTGCTCGTCACGATCATCGTCGTGCTGCTGGTGGTCGTGCTCGGGCCGGTCGTCTACATGCTGTTCTCGTCGGTCAACTCCGACGTCGCGGTGGCGTCGGGCGCGTTCTTCCCGACGGAGCTCCACCTCGACAACTACCTCAAGGTCTGGACCACGGTCGACCTCGGCACCGGCTTGATGAACTCGGTCATCGTCTGCGGCGGGGTCGCGATCGTGTGTGCGTTCATCGCCGTGGCGACCGCCTACGTTCTCGTCCGCTACGAGTTCCGCGGCCGGCTGACCTTCCTGCGCGGACTCCTCGGCCTGCAGTCGATCCCGGGCACGCTCATGCTGCTCCCGGTCTTCGTCCTCTTCTCGTCGACCGCGAGCCTGCTCGGCGTCCAGATCATCGGCACGCGCTGGGCGGTGTTCATCACCTACCTCACGTTCGCGCTGCCGTTCTCGACCTGGGTGATGGTGACCTACCTGCGCGGGCTGCCGAAAGCCCTCGAGGAGGCGGCGCGCATCGACGGAGCGTCGTCCTGGCGCATCCTGACCCAGATCGTGATGCCGCTGAGCTGGCCCGGCATCGTGGTGTCTGGCATCTTCGCGTTCCTGCTCGGCTGGAACGACGTGCTGTTCGCCTCCGTCCTGACCAACCCCGAGACACGCACCGCCGCTGTGGCGCTGCAGGTCTTCGGGGCGACCCAAGAAGGTGGCGCGATACCGCTCTACGGGCAGATGATGGCTGCGTCCCTCATCTGTGCCGTGCCGGTCGTCGCGCTCTACCTCGTGTTCCAGCGCTACCTCGTGGGTGGCCTGACCTCTGGAGGAGTCAAATGACCGACGCAACCTGGGCCCTGTCGGGGTTCGGCGACGAGATCGACGAAGACCCGGTCGTCCAGATCGCGGTGCTGCAAGCGCTCGGCGCCCGGCACATCGAGGTGCGCAGCGCGTGGGGGGTGAACATCGTCGACCTCGACGGTGCGCAGCTCGAGCGGCTCGCGGGCATCCTGAGCGAACGCGGCATGGGGGTCTCGGCGATCGCCTCGCCGATCGGCAAGGTGGATGTGTCGCTTCCGGTCGAGCACGAGGTGGAGCGGCTCGGCCGTGCCATCGCCGCCGCCCACGTGCTCGGCTCCCGGTACATCCGGCTGTTCTCGTTCTACCGTGGCGAGGGCGTCTCCGTGGAGAGCATCCGCGACGATGTCATGGTCCGGATGCGCGCCCTGGCCGACGCCGCGGAGGCGGCCGACGTCATCCTGCTGCACGAGAACGAGAAGGACATCTACGGCGACACCCCGGAGCGCTGCCTCGACATCGTCGAGACGGTCGGCTCCGACCATCTGCGGCTCGCCTGGGACAGCGCCAACTTCGTGCAGGTCGGCGTCGCGTACCCCTACGACGACGGCTACGCGGCCCTCCGCCCGCACCTCGAATACCTCCAGGTGAAAGACGCCAGGAGCGCGACCGGCGAGGTCACGCCCGCCGGCGAGGGCGACGGGCAGCTGCTCGCCACCCTCACCGCTCTCCGCGACGACGGCTACACGGGCTTCGCCTCGCTGGAGCCCCACCTCACCGACGTGAACGCCCTCGGCGGCTTCTCGGGACCGGAGGCCTTCGGGCGCGCCGGCCGGGCGCTGCGCCACCTCACCGACCAGATCGGAGTGAAGCTCGCATGAGCGACCCCCAGGATTCCCCGCGCATCGCCGTCGCCATCGTCGGCTGCGGCATCATCGGCCTCAACCACGCCCGGGCGATCGCCCGGCATCCGCACCTCACCATCACCGCCCTCGTGGATGCGGTGCCCGCCGCCGCGAGCGCGCTCGCCGACCAGGTCGTCTCGGAACTCGGGGTCGAGCGTCCCGCCGAGTTCGAGACGCTGCCCGCCGCCATCGAGGCCGCGCCGGTCGACCTCGTCGTGATCTGCACGCCGAGCGGACTCCACGTGCAACTCGCCGAGGAGGCCCTCGCCGCCGGCACGCACGTGGTCATCGAGAAGCCGCTCGACGTCTCGATGCCGCGGGCCCGCCGCATCCTGGAGCTGTCGCGCGAAGCCGCGGCACAGGGCCTGGTGGTCTCGGTGATCAGCCAGCACCGGTTCGACCCGTCGTCGGTCGCGGTGGCGCAGGCAGCCCACGACGGCACCTTCGGCCGGCTCACGAGCGGCATCGCGTCGGTGGCGTGGTGGCGGAGCCAGGACTACTACGACTCCGGCCAGTGGCGCGGAACGTGGGAGCTCGACGGCGGCGGCGCCGTGATGAACCAGGGGGTGCACACCGTCGACCTGCTGGTCTGGTTCCTCGGCCGTCCCGTGGAGATCGTCGCGCAGACCGCCCTGCTCGCGCACGAGCGCGTCGAGGTCGAGGACATCGCCGTCGCCACGGTCCGGTTCGAGTCGGGGGCGCTGGGCGTCATCCACGCGACCACGGCCGCCTATCCGGGACTCTCGGTGCGGCTCCACGTGCACGGCGACCGGGGTTCCGCCGTGATCGACGACGACCAGCTCGAATACTTCGGCGCCGCCGACCCGCAGGCGTTCGACCCGAGCGGCGCGAGCGTCGTGAACCGGGCCGCCGAGCTGGTGCCGGCGAGCGAGGTGCGCGGCGGCGACCGCGGGCCCGACCAGTTCATCGTCGGCCATCTGCGTCAGTACGACGACATCGTCTCGGCCATCGAGGGGGGTCGCCGTCCCGGCGTCACCGTCGAGGACGCCTTCGTCTCTCTCGCCGTCGTGCGGGCCGTCTACCTCTCCGCGACGCTCGGACGGCCGGTCGGGTTCGACGAGGTGCTCTCGGGCTCCCTCGACGATGTCGTCGTGACGACGGGCGCGGCCCACCCGGAGGCGGCGAAATGAAGTTCTCCGTCTTCACCGCATCCACGCCGGACTGGTCGCCCGAACAGGCGGCGCAGACGCTCGCCGCCCAGGGCTGGGACGGCATCGAGTGGCGCGTCACCGATCAGGCCGACGCACCGTCGCCCGGCTTCTGGGCGGGCAACCGTGCCAACTGGCCGCTCGACGGCCTCGAAGGGAACGTCCCGGAGATCGCCCGCATCACTCGCGACTCCGGCCTGGAGTTCTCCGGCATCGGCGGCTACGCCCGCTGCGACGACCACGAGAACGTCGACCGGATGCTCGCCGCGACCGCCGCACTCGGCGCACGTCAGGTGCGCGTCACCATGCCCCGCACCGACTCGGGGGAGTACCGCGAGCTGTTCGCCGGCGCGCGCCGCGACATCGAGCGTGCTGCGGCCCGTGCCGCGGAGCTGGGCGTCAAAGCCCTCATCGAGCTGCACCACGAGACCATCACGCCGTCGGCCTCGGCCGCCTTCCGGCTGGTCGACGGCCTCGACCCCGAGCACGTGGGCGTCATCCACGACCTGGGCAACCTGGTGATCGAGGGTCAGGAGGCGACGCTCGCCGCCTTCCAGCTGCTCGGCCCCTACCTGGCGCACGTGCACGTGAAGAACGTGCGGTGGGTCGCCGGTGAGCCGGAGGCCGACGGCACGGTGCGCTGGTCGCACGAGTGGGCGCCGCTGCGCTCGGGCCAGGCGGATGTCGAGGCCTACTTCACAGCGCTGCACGCGTTCGGCTACGACGGCTGGGTCACGTCGGAGGACTTCTCGACCGAGCTTCCGCTGGAGGAGCGCACGCGCGACAACCTGGCGTACCTGCGCGCGGTCGAGGCCGGTACCCGCAGCCTCGCCGGCGTGACCGCCCCATGACGCCGCCCGCGCGGACCGAACGCCATCCGGTCCGCATCGTCCATCTCGGCCTGGGCGCGTTCCATCGGGCGCACCAGGCCTGGTACACCCAGCGCGCCAACGATGCGTCGAGCGACGGCGCGTCGGGCGACGGCGGCTGGGGAATCGCCGCGTTCACCGGCCGCAGCCCGCGCGCCGCCGAGGCGCTCGCGGCTCAGGATGCGGTCTACACGCTGGTCGAGCGCGGCCCGGAGTCCGACACGGCCACGCTCATCCAGAGCCTGACCGTCGTCGCCGACGGTGCGGACGGCGAACGCTGGCGCGCGGCGATGGCCGACCCGGCGGTCGCCGTCGTCACCCTCACGGTGACCGAGGCCGGGTATCGCCCGGACGCCGCCGCGCTCGACGCCGACCTCGCCGCCCTGCGCGCCGGGGGAGCCGCGGCCACGGCGCCGGGCCGACTCGTCGACGGACTCCGGGCCCGGCGCGCCGCCGGAAGCCCCCGCCTCGCGATCGTCAGCTGCGACAACCTGCCGGACAACGGCGCCGTCACCCGCGAGGCGGTGCTCGGCCTCGCCGCACGCGTCGACCAGGACCTCGCCGCCTGGATCGACGGCGAGATCTCCTTCGTCTCCACCATGGTCGACCGCATCACCCCGGCGACCACCGACGCCGACCGCGCGACCGTGGAGCAGCTCACCGGCTTCGACGACGCCGCACCGGTCGTCACCGAGCCGTTCAGCGAATGGGTGCTGAGCGGTGAGTTCCCGGCCGGGCGCCCTGCCTGGGACGCGGTCGGGGCGCAGTTCGTCAGCGACGTCGAGCCGTTCGAGCGCCGCAAGCTGTGGCTGCTCAACGCCGGGCACTCATTGCTCGCCTACCTCGGGCTGCTGCGGGGCCACACGACGATCGCCGAGGCGATGGCCGATCCGGCGTGCGCCGACGCCCTCGAAGCGCTCTGGTCCGAGGCGCGCACCGAGCTCCCGTTCGACGAGGAGGCGGTCGACGCTGCGCTCGCCGCCCTGCGCGACCGCTTCACTAATGCGCGCATCGAGCACCGACTGGCGCAGATCGCGACCGACGGCTCGCAGAAACTCGGGCCGCGCATCCTGGACCCGCTCCGTTCCCGGCTCGACGCCGGGCGCGCGCCCGGCGTGGCGCAGGCCGGAGCGATCGCCGCCTGGATCCGGCACCTGCTCGGCGGCGCGTACCGCGACCCGGGCGCCGAGGCCCTGGCCGCACGGCTGGGGGAGCTCTCCGACGACGAGGACCTCGCCACGGAGGCGATGCGCGCGCTGGCGCCCGGCGTGACCGGCCTCGAGCCGGTGATCGCCCTCATCCGGGACCAGCTCGGCGCCCTGCGCGCCACCACGACCATCCTGACGACCGAACCCCAACGAGGAGCACACTGACCATGCGAATCACATCCGCCGACGTCCTGGTGTCCAGCCCGGGCCGCAACTTCGTGACGTTGCGCATCACCACCGACGACGGTTACGTCGGCCTCGGCGACGCGACGCTGAACGGCCGCGAGCTGGCGGTGGCGGCCTACCTGAGCGAGCACATCGTGCCGTTGCTGATCGGCCGGGACGCCCACCAGATCGAGGACACCTGGCAGTACCTCTACCGAGGCGCGTACTGGCGGCGCGGACCGGTGACGATGGCCTCGATCGCGGCCGTCGACACCGCGCTCTGGGACATCAAGGCCAAGTTCGCCGGCCTGCCCCTCTACCAGTTGCTGGGCGGTCGCAGCCGACGGGGCTGCCTCGTCTACGGGCATGCGTCGGGCGCCGAGCTGCCGGAGCTGTTCGACTCCATCCGCGACCACCAGGAGCAGGGCTACAAGGCGATCCGGGTGCAGACGGGCATCCCGGGCCTCGGATCCGTCTACGGTGTCGCCTCGTCCGCGAACGCGGCGGCCGGCGCGGGCGGGACCACCGCGCGCTACGACCACGAGCCTGCACGGCGCAGCGCGATCCCGGTCGAGGAGGAATGGGACACCCGCGCCTACCTGCGCCACGCACCGCGGGTGTTCGAGGCGGTGCGCAACGAGTTCGGGCCGGAGCTGCCGCTGCTGCACGACGCGCACCACCGGCTCACGCCCATCCAGGCGGCCAAACTGGGCAAGTTGCTGGAGCCGTACGACCTGTTCTGGCTCGAAGACGTGACACCGGCCGAGAACCAGGCGGTGCTGCGCCGGGTGCGCGAGCACACCACGACCCCGCTGGCGATCGGCGAGGTGTTCAACACCATCTGGGACTACCGCGAACTGTTCGAGGAACAGCTGATCGACTACGTGCGCAGCCCTGTCACCCACGCCGGCGGGATCACCGGCCTGCGCCGCATCTTCGACTACGCCGCCGTCTACCAGATCAAGTCCGGCGTGCACGGACCCACCGACGTCTCCCCGGTGGGCCTCGCCGCCGCCATCCACCTCGGCATCGCCATCCCCAACTTCGGCATCCAGGAGTACATGAAGCACAGTGCGGCCACGCACGAGGTCTTCCGCACCACCTACAGCTTCGAAGACGGGATGCTCATCCCGGGCGAGACCCCCGGACTCGGAGTCGACTACGACGAAGTGGTGGCGAACTCCTTCCCGTATCAGGCGGCATACTTGCCTGTGAACCGTCTTCTCGACGGTTCCATGCACGACTGGTGACGAACGGAGGACAGCCGGTGGAACGCCCCCTCATCGTCGTCGCGGGCGTCTCCGGCTCGGGCAAGACCACGGTCGGCGAGCGGCTCGCGGATGCCCTGGGCACGCCGTTCATCGACGGCGACTCCCTGCACCCGCCGGCCAACGTCGCCAAGATGGCCGCCGGAACGCCGCTGACCGACGACGACCGCTGGCCCTGGCTCGCCGTCGTCGGCCGCACGCTCGCGGACGCCGGGCCGGCCGGGATGGTCGTTGCCTGCTCGGCGCTCCGGCGCGTCTACCGGGCGGCGATCCTGGCAGAGGCGCCCGGCGCGGTGTTCGTCCTGCTCGACGGTTCGCGCGAACTCCTGTCGCAACGCATCGGAGCCCGGGTCGGCCATTTCATGCCGCCGAGTCTGCTGCAGTCCCAACTGGCGCTGCTGGAGCCGCTCGCCCCCGACGAGCCGGGCATCCGGGTCGGCATCTCCGGGACGCCGGACGAGATCGCGGCCGACGCGGCGCAGTTGCTGCGCTCGCGGGCGGGTTCGCAGGGCTAGTCGCGTTCGCAGGACGCAGCACGACACCTAGGCGAGCAGCTGGCCATCGTGCGCGGCAGACGATTGACTAGTGAATGTGCACGCGAAGGTCATCCGGACCGGTCATCGCGCTGATTTCCACCGAGTCGAGTGTGAAGATGACTCCGACGAGCTTCGCGTTGGTCAGGGTGACCAAACGGACCTGCCGAACTCGTTGACCTATCGTGGATGCGTACGGGACCTCTTCGGAGACGTCGAACGCGGTCCATTTGCCGGAGGCGAGCACGTACTGCCTGTTCTCTTCCGACAGACAGAAGCGAGCCGCGGTGCAGGCTCGGCCAGGGGCGTCGGAACCGAACACCTCACGGGACTCGAAGTTCCCTTACAGGGTCACGTCGAGAAGCGATCATCGCAGGAAGGATGGCTGCGATGAGCGAGATCAATAGGGCAAGGACCGCGACCGCACCGAGGTAGTCAATCGGAGGGGTCGGAGCGTCAGTCGCAGCGAGGATCGCCGCGGCCACTCCGACACCAGCGACCGCTCCGATTGCCGACAACATGACGGTCTGCGTCACCACCAGGAGCACGATGAGAGAGCGGCTGGCCCCCAACGCCCGGCGCCGACCGAAGTCCCTGCGCCGCTGCATCACAGAAAGTACCAAAACCGCGCAAGCGAGTGTCGCAGTAATGGCAACGATGCCGGCCGCCAATGTCCGCCCGAAGACACTCAGCTGACCCTTCACGGCCGTTCGAACTTCAGCAAGTTGTTGACTCGTCGAAACCGTGTAGTCGGCTGGATCGTCAAGGTCGACGAGAGTAGTCAGAGCTTTCGCGGTGGTGTCGATGTGGTCCGTCGAACGCGTGAGAACAATGACCTGGTCAAATCGCTCTGCGTGAGATCTGCTTCGTTCAAGAACGAGAACGCTCGTCCCGAACGAAGCCAGATGGGACGGCAACCCCGTGGGGCCTGCGATAAACCACGCAGAACCACTTCGCGCTTGGATCTGGCCGACGCCATCGGCGAACCCGAGCCCGGTCAGAGTCACCTTTGTGGCGTAGACGTCCGTGCCGGGCTCCCCGCGAGGTTCGGGCAGCCCTGTCGTGTCCCACGTTGATGCCCAGAGTCGGCGCACGGGAGCGGTGTTGCCGCCTGGTACATGGGCATTGGCCGCATCCGCGACAAACTGCGTCGCTCCCACCCACTCGATATTGCTGAACGCGAGGACTCGGTCCACCAGGCCGGAGTCGAAAGACTTCCCCGAGCGAGCGGTGATGGTAATGGAGCGTGTCCCTGCGCCGTCGATAGTCGCAATGACTGCTCGTTCGGAGGCGATCGCGCGGCCGTTGGTCAAAACGATCGCCGCACACATGCCCGCGATCATTGCGATCACAAGCGCTGCCACAACTGGAGCAGATCGAGCCGCAGCCCCGGCCTCACGGATGACCGCCGCTAGGGCTGAACCGCCTCGGAGCAAGTGCGGCGAAAGTCGGTCTTGCTGACGCACTCTCACAACGCGACGATCCTGTCGCATTGGTTCACAAGTAGCGAGTCATGCGTGGCTACCAGCACGACTGCGCCGGATCGCGCCTGCATTTTAAGCGCTTCAATCACAACCCCGCCGGAATCGGAGTCGAGGTTGCCTGTCGGCTCGTCGGCGAGCACGAAGCTCGGTTTGTGCAACAGGGCGCGACACAGCGCGATGCGTTGGGCTTGCCCACCGGAAAGTTGGCCTGGCTTGGCTTCTGGTCGGGCCTCGACCCCGAACTCGCGCATGAGCGAAAGAGCGAGCGGTCGCGCGGCCCGCCGTGAGGTGCAACGGTAGAGAACCGATTCGACCACATTGTCGAGAACGCTGCGCGTCGCATCGAGCGCGGCGTCCTGAAAGACGAAGCCGAATCGTGTCGCGCGCAGCCGAGCCCGGTCTGCGTCGGACATCACGGACGAGTCAACGCCATCCACGAGCACAGTTCCTCCGATTGGCTTGAGCATCAGCCCAAGGAGGTAGAGCAGAGTGGACTTGCCTCGACCGGATGCGCCGGTAAGAGCAACCATCTCGCCCTCCTGGAACGTGACTGAGTAGTCCAGGAACATCGGCGAACGATCCTCGTACCGGAACTCAAGATCGCGCACTTCGATTGGCACCGGCAGAACACCTATCTCGCCGACGACGGAGTGGGCGAAAGGCGCACCTTCGTACCTGCGTCGATACCCGTGACAACGCACATCCCTTTCGCGCTTGCAACGATGTCAATCGTTAGCCGTCGACCGGTGGAGTCGATCACAAAGGTCTCACCCGCAGAACTGGACCGAATCGCCACTGAGGGAAGGACTACGCCCTCTACCGGTGACTGCAGGATCGCACTAGCGCTGAACTGGGTTGACCCCGTCGCGGGGATCGAGCCACAGTGATCTCCGCAGATCGGACCTTGATCTGTTGGGGCGAGGACGGCGGCGAGATCTCTGCTGCTTGGGTCGGAGGACGGCACCTGATCCATCACTGTTGCGTTCCAACTCCCGACTTCTGTCTCTATCTGAACGGCAGTTCCCACTCCGATGGTGCTTGCCTGGCCTTCGGCGATGGGGATTGAGAAGGCTGGCTGGGCCTCAAGCGTCGCTACAGCCCGTTCACCTCCACTTACCGCCGACCCCACCGAGATCATCTCGGCGTCAAGGACAACCCGAGCAGGAAGGGATGGAACGTAGATGATGTCACCGGTCTGAACCGTGCCATCGACTGCCAGTTTCTGGTCTCGCTGGTAGGCCTCGATGGCTCTACGAGCCTGCGCACCAAACGAGTCGTCAGGCTCACCCTTGTAGAACCCGAGTGCAGACATGAGCTGCAACATCTGATGAACGTCCGGTCCCTTTGCGTCGACGGACAGCGGCCTGAATGCCGGCGTGGCGCCAACTGCAATTCGGACGGGACGGAGATCCACGGTGAACAGCAAGTCGCCTTCACGTAATTCCTTACCGGGTTCGATATCGATCGATGTAACGGTTCCAGATGCCTGATTGGCAGCGGTGAAACTCTTCTCCCAAGCGGCGACAGCGGTGAGCTTCATGGATGATTCCACCGTGCCTTTGCGCGCAACCGCGGTGGTGAATGCTGATGCCGTTGACTCTGTGTTCGGCGGCTGGAAGAGGACGGACGTCGCCCATACTCCGGCCGCAGCCCCGACGAACACAGCAACGGTTAGAGCGGCGAAGCGAATGAACACGCGCCCGTGGCGCGCACTAGATGCAGACGGCTCGCCAGCCAAGCCTTGATTGCGCATTCAGCCCGACCCTCCCATCATTGACGGGCACTTCTTGCCAGCATCCGGCATGTCGGGTCCGGGCACCTCACTCCAGGGAATCCAGGGCGCTGAATTGTAGGTGGCCTTGAACGCGTCGAGGGATGGCCGGGACGGCGTCGACCAGCCTTCGTCCTCGAGACACTGCTGGATGTCGATGTAGGACGCATAGATCTGCTCGAACTGGGCATCGGAGATCGGCGCATCGGGATCGACTCCCGCTGCACGCAAGCACTCATCGGCGTCCGCGCGATACTGCGGCCTCTGTGCTTCTGGTAGGTCGGCGACGATGGCACCATCCTCAAGGCGTACTGCCCAACCCTTGTCCTTGAGGCACTCGAAGCGAATTTCGTTTATCTCCCGGTCGCTCTGCGCAAGCGCGGGGGCGCTCCCGGCCTGAGAAGCCTGGGAGCACCCCGCGAGCGCGAAGAGCGCTGCTGTTGCAAGTGACGCGGCGGCGACGCGCCTCACGAAAGAATGTTCTGGCAGTACCTGTTCACCGCCGACACCGCGCCGGCCGATCCCCACGCATAGGCTGTGAAAGTACCGGCCGATCCAGCCCACCACTTCCAGCCCCAGGCGGAATATGCGGACGAGTAGCCCATGCCCACCGTTCCGAGGCTGGCAGCGTTGTTGTGGGCGTTCATAGAGAACTCGACATCGCCCTTGGCGGTCGCCGTGGTGCCGATCGCGATATTCGGATACGCGGTGCACTTAATGTTGCCGTAGACACTCTTATTGCCTGCTGCCTGCGCTGGCGCCGCCGTGGCAAGGCCTATTCCGGTGGTCAATAGAGCGATGCAAGCCACCGCCAGTAATTTGCCGCGGGCGCTGCGTCGTCTATCTGAAATGGGCGCAGTGGAGCGCTTCATAGTTCCCCCAATTGAGTTGTCAGCCAGTATATTTCCAGCTTAGATATTGATCACTTAAAACTCTCAAAGAGACATACGGAGTTCAAGTCCTCATTAACGAGGACACTTCGACCGCCGGGATCACTGCAAATCAGATCCCCTCGGACCGAGTTCATAACCGCACGAGGAACGACAACTAGGTATATGTAGTGCCCAGGGACATTGTTGATATCGGTTCGAGCCGACCGTGTTCGTCGCCGACCTACCCTTCGAATACCTACGTATCGCGGGTGAATCCGGGTGTGGCCGCGGCCCGTCCGGGCATCCGGTAGACTTGCACACTGAACTTCGGCGAGGGATGTGCGCGGGATTCCGTGAACATCCGTTATCGACGCGGTGGAGCAGGCTTCGCAGTCTTTCCTCACACGTCTTTCATCAGAACGATGCGTTCGAGTCGACACACAATCAGACACTGCGAGCACCGCTCGCCCCGACAGCCGGCCACGCCGGCAAGGAGTTAATCATGGCTGACGAGTCCAACAAGGTCGTCGCGGAGATCCGCGACAGCTTCGGCAAGGGTGCGGCGCGCAAGATCCGCGCGGCCGGCAAGATCCCTGCCGTCATCTACGGTCACGGCACCACGCCCGTGCACGTCACCCTCCCGGCCCACCAGGTCGGCCTGCTTCTCCGCAAGGCGAACGCGGTCCTCGACATCGACATCGAGGGCGCCGACAAGCAGCTCACCCTCGTCAAGGATGTCCAGAAGGACCCGGTGCTGCAGATCATCGAGCACCTCGACCTCATCGTCATCCGAAGCGGCGAAAAGGTCGAGGTCGAGGTTCCCGTGCACGTCCTGGGCGAGAGCTTCTCGGGCACCATCGCGGTTCTCGACGTCCCGACACTGCGTCTCCAGGTCGAGGCCACGCACATCCCCGAGAACATCGTTCTCGACGTGACCGACGCTCCTGAGGGCACCCAGTACCACGCCAAGGACTTCACGCTCCCCACGGGCGCGGTGCTGGCCGAAGACCCCGACCTGCTGATCCTCGCCGTCATCGTCCCCGCCGCCGCACGTGGCGAAGAGGAAGAGGCTGCGACCGAGGCTGCCGAAGCCGAGGTCGCCGAGGCCGAGGCTGCCGAGTAACGACTCGATGGATTCACCCTGGCTCGTAGTCGGGCTCGGCAACCCCGGGCCCGACTACGCCGCCACGCGTCACAACGTGGGGCAGATGGTGCTGGACGAGCTGGCCGAGCGCGGCCGCCTCAGCTTCAAGACCCACAAGACCAACGCGACCGTCGCCGAGGGGCGCCTCGCCCCGGGCGGGCCGCGTTTCATCCTGGCCAAACCGAACACGTTCATGAATGTGTCGGGTGGTCCGGTCGCGCAGCTCCTGCGCTTCTACTCCTTGGAGCCGTCGCAGCTGATCGTGGTGCACGACGAGATCGACATCCCATTCGACACGATCAAGCTCAAGTCCGGCGGTGGCCACGGAGGCCACAACGGCGTTCGCGACGTGACGTCGGCCATCGGCACCGGTGACTTCACGCGGGTGCGGGTCGGCGTCGGACGCCCGCCCGGATCGCAGGGCGCCGCGGACCACGTGCTCAAAGGCTTCAGCGCGGCTGAACGCAAGACGCTCCCGATGCTGCTGTCCGATGCGGCGGATGCTGTCGAGCAGATCGCTGCGGACGGCCTCACCGCCGCGCAGCTCCGCTTCCACACCGCGCGCTGACTGTCAGAGCGGCGGCAAGGTGGCGACGATCGCGACCATGTACGCGATGACCGACACGATCGGCGCTGCGGCGGCGACGATGATCGCCACGACGCCGAACGAGCGCCCGCGCTTGGTCACGGCGGCGACGATGCCCTGGACGAACGCCCACACGCCGATCGCGGTCCCCAGAAGCATCTGCACCAGGATGAGGGAGCCGACGCCGGCAAAACCCGCGGCCTGCTCCGGCGACAGGTCGTTGCTGTTGAAGTTGAAACTCGTCGAGGTCCGCGTGGAGAGGGGGCCGGCCGCGGTCCCGACGACGATGGACGCGATCACCGACAGCACGAAGACGCCGATGGCGGCGTACATGGCGACCTGGCCGAGCCGCGGCGACTTCGGGGCCTCGGGCGGGTACAGGTCGAAGGGGGAGTAGCCGGGCGCGACCGGGTACGGCGGCTGATACGGCTGCTGGAACGGCTGCTGTGCCGCCGCCGGGTACGGCTGCGGGGCTGCCGGCGCGCCGTACTGCGGGATCCGCTCGCCGTATTGCGGCGGCGCGAGTTCGCCGTACCGCGGCTGCGGAGGCTGTGCTGGCTGGTATGCAGCCTGCTGCGCTGCCTGCTGTGCGGCCGCGTCGGCCGCCTGAGCCGCCTGCTGCGCGGCGGCATCGGGTTGGAACGCGGGCGGCTGCAATTCGTAGGCCGGGGGCGGTGCCGGCGCCTCGGGCGGGTTGCTCTCGGGCGGCGGGAAACTCGACATCGTGCCTTCTCCGGTCTTTCGGGCGCAGGGGGACGAGCCAGAGCGTACTGGATCCGGGCATCCGGAGCCCGTAGCTGCGGCAGCCCAGTCCGGGGGTGTGCACAGTCCCGGCCGGTGCACAGGTACCCCGAGGTACTGTTCCGAGCATGAGACTGTTCACGCGCGAGTGGGGCAGCGGCGACCGCGAAGCCGTGCTCGTGCACGGTGCGATGTCGGACTCGCGCAATTGGCGGACGGTCGGGCCGGCTCTCGCCGAACGCGGCTACCACGTGGTCGCGGTCGATCTGCGCGGGCACGGTCACAGCCCACGGGCCGGGGAGTACACGGCCGAGCTCCTCGCGCAGGATGTGGTGGAGACGGTTCCGGCGCATCCGGAACTGGTGATGGGGCATTCGCTCGGCGGACTCGCGCTGAGCCTCGCGATCGAACGCCTCGCCCCCGCCCGCGCCATCTACGTCGACCCGGCGTTCTCGGGTCCGGCGCTCACCTGGTGGCAGCTGCTGCTCGCCCCGGCCTTCCTGCGCAACCTCACCCGTGCCTCGGCCGCCCGCATCGCCAAGAAGAATCCGCGCTGGGACCCGGCGGACGTGGCGATCGAGGTCGAGACGTTCGCGGCGTTCGATCCGGCGGTGATCCCGGTGCTGATCACGCCCGGCTCGCTGCGGGCGCCGGAGTCGATGCACGTGCCGTCGCTCGTGGTGCTGGCCGACAACTCGCAGCTCGTGAAGCCCGCGCTCGCCGACCGGCTGCGCGTCGCAGGGTTCGAGGTGCGCATCGTCGAGGGGACCGGGCACACGGTCGCCCGGGACGACTTCCACGGGTTCATGCGAGCGCTCGACGGCTGGATCTGACGGCTGGGTCGGCCGGATCTGACGACCGGAGACCGCCGGATCGGATGCCGCACTAGCGGTGTCGGTGGCTCGCCGTAGACTTGGCCGAGTGATACTGCAGGGCTTGATCGCAGCGCTTTCGCGCGCCTCCACGTTCGACGACGCCCTGGCGTCGGCCTCCCGCGACGCTGATTTCTCGCTGACCGACGGACTCCGCGCACCGCTGATCGGCGGTCTGCTGCAGCGACGGGCGAGCGCGGGAGCCTCGCAGGCACTCCTCGTCATCACGGCCACCGGGCGCGAGTCCGAGTCGATCCGCGGCGCCCTGAGCTGCGTGCTCCCCGACGCCGAGGTGATCGAGTTCCCGGCCTGGGAGACCCTGCCGCACGAGCGGCTGAGCCCGAGCGCCGAGATCGTGGGCAAGCGCCTGCTCGCCCTCCGCCGTCTCGGCGACTGGGAGGCGGGCGACCGGAGCCGCCCGATCATCGTCGTGGCATCGGTGCGCGCCGCTCTCCAACCCCTCGCCGACAACCTGATGGACTACCAGCCGATCGAGCTGACCGCCGGCGGCCGCGGGTTCGACCTCGGCGGCCTCGCCCACCAGCTGGTCGACCTGGCCTACTCCCGGGTCGACATGGTCACCCGGCGCGGCGAGTTCGCCGTCCGCGGCGGCATCCTCGACGTGTTCCCGCCTACGGCGGAGCATCCGTATCGCGTCGACTTCTTCGGCGACGAGGTGGAGCAGATCCGCGCGTTCTCCGTGGCCGACCAGCGCTCGCTGCCCGCGCCCATCGCATCCGTCACCCTCCCGCCGAGCCGCGAGCTGCTGCTGAGCGAATCGGTGCGGCAGCGGGCGCGCGAGATGGAGCACGAGTTCCCGAGCCTGTCCGGGATGCTCGCCAAGATCGGCGAGGGCATCCCGGTCGAGGGCATGGAGTCGCTCGCGCCGGCGCTCGTCGACCGGCTGGTGCCGCTGACGCACTACCTCCCCGACGGAGCCGCTGTCGCGGTCCTCTCGCCCGAGCGCGTCGCCAGCCGCGCCGTCAGCCTCGCCGAGACGAACCGCGAGTTCCTGTCGGCGGCATGGAGCGCCGCCACCGTCGGAGCCGCCGCCCCGATCGACCTGGCGGCCGGTGATTTCCTCACCCTGCAGAAGCTCCGCGAGTCGGCGACGTTCAGCGCACCCGGCCAGAAGCCGCCCGACCACCCGTGGTGGACGATGAGCGGGTTCCAGGCCGATGAGGTGCTGCCCGAAGAGCGGGAACTCGAAGAGCACCTGCAGATCCGGATCGCGGCCGAGGCAGTCCCGAGCTTCCAGGGCAACGTGACGGGCGCCATCGAGCACGTCGCCGCCCGGCTCCGCGACGGCTGGAAGGTCGCGATCGTGGCCGAAGGCGCCGGCCTGGTCGAGCGCGCGGCCCAGGTGCTCGCCGAAGCCGAACTGCCCGCCCGGCACGTCGAGGAGTATCCCGCCGATCCGGAGCCCGGGGTCGCCTACCTGCTGCGCGCGACGGTCGAGCACGGGTTCGAGGTCGAGGAGTCCAAGCTCGCCCTGCTGAGCGAGTCCGAGTTCTACGGCCGCACCATCGGCTACGACTCCCGCCAGGTGAAGAAGCTCGCCACCCGCCGCAAGAACGTGGTCGACCCGCTGGCGCTCAAGCCCGGCGACTTCGTCGTGCACCAGACGCACGGCATCGGCAAGTTCGTGGAGCTCACCCAGCGCGAGGTGTCGAGCGGCGGGCGCAACGCCGTCAAGTCCAAGCGCGAGTACCTCGTGCTGGAGTACGCGCCCTCCAAGCGCGGCTACCCGGGCGACAAGCTCTACGTGCCCACCGATCAGCTCGACCTGCTCACGCGCTACGTGGGGGGCGAAGCGCCCGCCCTCAGCAAGATGGGCGGCAGCGACTGGTCGGCGGCGAAGGGCCGCGCTCGCAAGGCGGTCCGCGACATCGCGGTCGAGCTCGTCAAGCTCTACTCCGCCCGGATGGCCAGCAAAGGCCACGCGTTCGGCCCCGACACCCCGTGGCAGAGCGAACTGGAGGAGGCGTTCCCGTTCGCCGAGACCCCCGACCAGCTGCAGACCATCGACGAGGTCAAGGCCGACATGGAGCGGCCGATCCCGATGGACCGGCTGATCTCGGGCGACGTCGGCTTCGGCAAGACCGAGATCGCGGTGCGTGCGGCGTTCAAGGCCGTGCAAGACGGCAAGCAGGTGGTCATGCTGGTGCCCACGACTCTGCTGGTCAAGCAGCATTTCGAGACGTTCCAGGAACGGTTCGCCGGCTTCCCGGTGCACCTGCGCGCGCTCAGCCGGTTCCAGACCGACAAGGAGGCGCGCGAGACCCTGCGCGGCATGGCCGACGGCACGGTCGACGTCGTGATCGGCACGCACCGCCTGCTCGCCGACGGCATCACGCTCAAAGACCTGGGCCTGGTGATCATCGACGAGGAGCAGCGCTTCGGCGTCGAGCACAAGGACGCCCTCAAGAAGCTCAAGACCAATGTGGACATCCTCGCCATGAGCGCCACGCCCATCCCGCGCACCCTCGAGATGGCGGTGACGGGCATCCGTGAGATGTCGACACTCGCGACGCCGCCCGAGGAACGCCACCCCATCCTGACGTTCGTCGGGCCGTACTCCGACAAGCAGGTCGGGGCCGCCATCCGGCGCGAGCTCCTGCGCGAAGGCCAGGTCTTCTTCGTGCACAACCGGGTGGGCAGCATCACCAGCGCCGCGGCCAAGCTGGCCCAGCTGGTGCCCGAGGCCCGCATCGGTGTGGCGCACGGAAAGATGAACGAGCGGGCGCTCGAACAGGTGGTCGTCGACTTCTGGGAGCGCAAATACGACGTGCTCGTCTCGACCACGATCATCGAGACCGGCCTCGACATCGCCAACGCGAACACGATCATCATCGACCGCGCCGACAAGTACGGCCTCAGCCAGCTCCACCAGCTGCGCGGACGTGTGGGTCGAGGCCGCGAGCGGGCGTACGCGTACTTCCTCTGGGACGAGAACAAGCCCCTCAGCGAGACCGCCCACGACCGCCTCTCCACGATCGCGGCCAACAACGACCTCGGCAGCGGCATGCAGGTCGCGCTCAAAGACCTCGAGATCCGCGGCGCCGGAAACCTCCTCGGCGGCGAGCAGTCCGGCCACATCGCAGGCGTCGGCTTCGACCTCTACCTCCGGATGATCGGCGAAGCCGTGAGCACCTTCCGAGGCGAGGTGGCCGAAGGCCAGACCGAGCTGCGCCTGGAACTGCCCGTCGACGCGCACATCCCCGAAGAGTACGTGGACAGCGAGCGGCTCCGCCTCGAGGCCTACCAGAAGCTCTCCACCGCGAGCTCGCCCGCGGCCAAGGCGGGTCAGATCGACCAGGTGCTCGACGAGCTCACCGACCGGTACGGCGAGCCGCCGGAGGCTGTCCTCAACCTGATCGCCGTCTCCCGGCTGCGCCTCGCCGCGCAGCGGGCCGGCCTCGGCGAGGTCGTCGCGATGGGATCCAACCTCCGCGTGGCGCCGGCGATCCTGCCCGACTCCCTCCAGGTGCGGCTGCAGCGCATGTACTCGGGCTCGAAGTACCACGCCGCGCCCAAGGTGGTCACGGTGCCGCTGCCGCGCGTGAACGGCGAAGCGCTCGACGACTCCGCCCTGATCGAGTGGGTGTCGTCCCTCCTCGGCGCCGTCTTCCCCGCCCCCGAGCCGGCGGTCGCTGCGGAGGCCGAGGCCGAAGCCACCGCCTGACCCGCGCCGGCGCGCCTGCCTCCGGTCTCTCGGGGGCACCAGCTCCTGAATTCAGGAGGAATCAGCCTGCATCCGCCGCCCGCACCTCTATTCAGGAACGAGCGGTCGCGGCGGCCCGAGAAGTCCTGACAACAGGATGCGTCACCCCGTCGGCCGTTCCGCGCCCAGCAACTCCGGAGCTTCGGCCCCGAATGCCGCCAAAGCTCCGGAGTTACGGGCTTTTGATCGGCGTGTCGGCCGACTTCTCCGGAGTTGCGCTCGGCGCCACCGCATCCGGATGCGGATGCGGATGCGCGCGCCGGTAGCGCCGCGCCAGCGCCGAAACCAGCAGCCCCGACAACACGATCGACACCGCCGAGCCGAGCAGCACGGCGAGTGTTCCCTCGCTGCGCACCAACTCGTCCCCGGCGAAGGCCAGCTCGCTCATGAGCAGCGACACTGTGAACCCGATCCCGCCGAGCGCGCCGATCGTCACCAGCCCGAAGAACGGGATGCGCGACCGCTCCCGCTTCGGCTTGGTGAACGATCCCAGCCAGCCGCCGACGGTGATCCCGATGAGCTTGCCCACCGGCAGCGCCACCAGGATCCCCCAGAACGCCGGACTGAGCTCGGACGGCGACACCTGCGGGATCACGACCAGCGCGGCCGAGAACGCGAACAGCGGCAGGATCACTCCGTTCGACCACGGTTCGAGCACGTGTGCGACCCTGCCGGCGGGCTTCCGAGACATCACCAGCCCGAGCGCGACGCCGGCGATCGTCGCGTGCACGCCGGAGTCCCACACGAGCCACCAGCTGAGGCAGGCCAGCAGGAGCATGAGGACGCCGATCGGCCAGCGCATCCGGCCGTGAAGGAAGCGGCTCAGCACGCCGAAGGCCGCGACGGTGACGACGGCCAGCCCGAGCTCGAGGAGGTTGGGATCGGTGGTGAAGAACACCGCGATGATGAGGATCGCGATCAGGTCGTCGAGCACGGCGAGGGCGAGCAGGAACACCCGCAGTCGGTTGGGGAGGCCCCGGCCGAACACCGCGAGCACTCCGAGCGCGAAGGCGATGTCCGTGGCCGTGGGGATCGGCCAGCCCTGCCCGAATCCGCTCCCGCCGGCGAACGCCAGGTAGATCGCCACGGGAACGATCACGCCGCCCACGGCCGCGATCGCGGGGTGGATGGCCTTCTTGACGCTGTTCAGCTCGCCGACGACGAGCTCGTGCTTGAGCTCCACGGCGACGATGAAGAAGAAGATCGCCAGCAGCCCGTCGCTGATCCAGTGGCCGATGCTCAGGTCGGTGGCGCCGATGCCGAGGTGCGTGTGCTGCAGATCGAGGAGGGCGGGCCCGATTGCGGTGTTCGCCAGGAGGAGCCCGAGGGCGGCGGCCCCGAGGAGGAGCCCGGCGGCGGTGCGCTCGGATCGGATGATGCTCATGACGTTCTCGCCATTCTCACGCCGTCGTCCTCACGGACGCCGTGGCGTGGTCGGTTGGGGGAGCGACGTGAGGACGTCACCCGCCGACCAGACTTCCCGGCACACCAGGTCCACACTTTACCGGAGCGGGGCGACCAGGCACAGGATGTGACCGTCGGCGTCGCGCAGCACGGACTGCCGTTCGCCCCACTCCTGGTCGGCAGGCTCGTCGACGACGGTGGCTCCGGCCTCGACGGCGGCCTCGGTCGCCACGTCCACGTCGGCGACGGTGAAACTCGCCGCGACGCCGGCGTCGCCGGAGCTCGGGATGCGCTGGTGCAGCAGCACTTCGGTGGCCGTGCCGGCGGGGGCGGCGGCGTCGGTGGTGAGCATCGCGAGACCGTCGACCGTGTAGACGCCGGACAGGCCGATCACGTCGCGGTAGAGGGCGAGCGCCCGCGGAAGGTCTTCGACGGAGATGGTGAGGCGTGCGATCCGGGTTCCCATGCGGCCAGGCTAGTCCTGGCCCGCTGCGGTGAGAGGATGGACACGTTGACGAGGAGGGCAGATGACCGACATGAGCTTCTCATCCGCGCCGGCCGGAGCGCAGCCGACCAAGCTCGATGAGCTGGTGGCTGTGATGGAGCGGCTGCGCGGTCCGGGCGGATGCCCGTGGGATGCCGACCAGACGCACGAGTCGCTCGTGCAGTACCTCATCGAGGAGACGTACGAGCTCATCGAGGCGATCGAGACCGGCAACCGCGACGACATGATCGAGGAGCTCGGCGACGTGCTCTACCAGGTGCTGTTCCACTCGGACATCGCCGCGCACACGCCGGGCGAGGATTTCGACATCCAGGATGTGGCCGCGCAGATGACCGCGAAGATGGTCGGACGGCACCCGCACGTGTTCGGCGGCGATCGCACGGCGGAGACCGCCGACGATGTCGTCGAGTTCTGGGAGGACCTGAAGCGCCGCGAGAAGCCGTCGCGCACGAGCGTTCTCGACGGCATCCCGCAGGCGATGCCGTCACTGGCTCTGGCCGACAAGCTCCTCGGACGGGCGCAGAAGGTCGGGATGATCGACCTGGACGACGCCGGGGGCGTGCCGGTCGAGTCGGAGGACGAGCTCGGCCCGCTGCTCCTGGCGATCGTGGCCTCGGCGAAGTCGAAGGGGCTCGATGCCGAACGCGCGTTGCGGTCGACGTTGCGCGGCCTGCAGGACGAGATCCGCGAGTACGAGGTGGGCGCCGCCGACGCGGGCATCATCGGAGTCGCCGCCTCCGACGACTGAGGGGCGAGCGCGCCGGCAGGGCGACCGGGAGAGCGGGCAGGTCGACACCGGACGGGAAGTTAGGTTAGCCTTGCCTAACAGGCCGTTTTCGGCCGACATCCCGTGTTCGTCCTCCCGAAGGAGAGCCATGCTCGAGCCCATCGCCCGCGGTCGCAACCGCCGCTCGCGAATCGCCCTGATCGCATCCGCCATCGTCGTCTCGGCGGCCCTGGCGCTCACCGGATGCTCCGCAGGAAGCGGATCCGCCGCCGAGAGCAGCGGAACGAGCGCCGAGGCCGGCGCGTTCCCGGTGACGATCACGAGCGCACTCGGCTCCGTGACCATCGAGAAGAAGCCGGAGCGCGTGGCGGTGTGGGGCTGGGGCGCCCAGGATGTCGCGCTGGCGCTCGGAGTGGTGCCGGTGGCGATGCCCAAGATGACCTACGGCGGCGACGCGGACGGCGTGCTCCCCTGGGACGCCGACGCCATCGAGAAGCTGGGCGGAACGACTCCCGAGCTGCTGACGGGTGCGGACTCCGACCAGGTGCCGTTCGAGCAGTTCGTCAAAGCGAAGCCGGATGTGATCCTCGCGCCGCTCTCCGGACTCAGCCAGAAGGACTACGACACGCTGAGCAAGATCGCTCCGGTCGTGGCATACCCGAAGCAGATCTGGGGCACCAGCTGGCAGGACCAGACGGCCATCGTCGGCAAGGCCCTGGGCAAGCAGGCGGAGGCGACCGCGCTCAGGAAGGCGACCGAGGAGAAGGTGGCCGCCCTCGGCGCGAAGTATCCGGTGCTGAAGGGCAAGACCTTCCTGTACGCCGCGGCGAACCAGCCCGGCCAGCTCAACGTCTACAAGGCCACGGACACGCGCGTGCTGCTCCTCAACGAGCTCGGTCTGACGAACTCACCCAGCCTGAAGGCGCTCGACCCGAAGGCCGACGGCAGCTTCTTCTACCAGCTCAGCTACGAGAACCTCTCCAAGATCGACACCGACGTGCTGGTCATGTACTTCGACAAGCAGGCAGCCGTCGATGCCTTCACCTCCGACCCGCTCGTGGCGGCGATGCCGACGGTGGCCGAGGGGCGGTTCGCCCCGATCGTCGGCGAGTCTTTCGTGATGGCGTCGAGCGCACCGAGCGTTCTGAGCATCCCGTGGATGCTCGACCGGTACGTTCCGAAGCTCGCGGCAGCCGCCGACAAGGTCGAGTAACAGCGCATGAGCACGAGCGCTGTGGCGACGACCGTCGGTGCCCGGGGGACGAGTGCCACCGGTGCCCCCGCCGGACCGCGACGCCGTCGCCGCCTGCTCATCGGCTTCGGGGTCGCCGTTGTGGGACTACTGGTGGCGTTCGTCCTGAGCCTGATGCTCGGCTCGAACCCGATCTCTGCGGGGTCGGTGCTGCAGGCGCTGCTGCACTACGACAGGACCGATGCGGCGTCGCTCATCGTGGTCGACAGCCGGCTGCCGCGCACGCTGCTCGGACTGACGGCGGGACTCGCGCTCGGGCTCGCCGGAACGGTGATGCAGGGTCTGTCGCGCAACCCGCTCGCCGATCCGGGAATCCTGGGCGTGAATTTCGGCGCCTCTCTGGCCGTCGTGGTGGCGATCTCGGTGTTCGGCGTCACCAGCGCATCCGGGTACGTGTGGTTCGCTTTCGCCGGCGCGGCGGTCGCCTCGGTCGTGGTGTATGCGGTCGCCTCGGCCGGCCGCGAGGGCGCAACGCCGATCAAGCTCGCGCTGGCGGGCGCCGCGATCTCGGCCGTGCTCGGATCGCTCATCACTGCGGTGCTCGTGACCAGCCGCGTGTCGCTGGAAGCTCTGCGCTTCTGGCAGGTGGGGTCGCTCGCCGGCCGCGGCTTCGGCATCCTGTGGCAGGTCCTGCCGACGATCGTGCTCGGCGCTTCGGTGGCGCTGGCGCTCGGGCGTGCGCTCAACGGGCTCGCACTCGGCGATGACGCCGCCCGCGGACTCGGACAGCGCGTCGGGCTGATGCGGGCGGCCAGCGCGCTCGCTGTCGTTCTCCTCTGCGGTTCGGCCACGGCGGCCGTCGGCCCGATCGCGTTCGTCGGCCTGGTCGTGCCGCATGTCGCGCGCGCGGTGGTCGGCGGCGACTACCGCTGGATCCTGGCGTTCTCGGCGGTCATCGCCCCGACGCTGCTCATCGCGTGCGACGTGATCGGGCGGCTGGTCGCATTTCCGGGCGAGCTCCAGGTCGGCGTGGTGACCGCGCTCGTCGGCGCACCCGTCTTCATCGCGCTCGTGCGCCGGCGTCGGCTCGTGACGCTATGACCGTGCCGCGGGACACGGTGGCCCGCGACGGCGCCTCCAGCACGCTCGGCGGCTCCAGCACGCGCGGCGGCACGCGCGCCGACCGCCGTACCCGCGCACTCCGCGGAACGCGCGTCGCCGTGGTCATCGCGGTGCTCATCGTGCTCGTCGCCGCCCTCTCGCTGAGCCTCGGAGCAGTGGCGGTCGCGCCCGGCGACATCCTCGCGGCGCTCGTCGGGCGCGCGGATCGGCTCACGCGGTTCGTCATCCTGGACCTGCGCGCGCCGCGCATCGTCGCCGCGGTGCTCGTCGGGGGCTGCCTGGGGCTGTCGGGCGCGCTCTTCCAGACCCTCGCCCGCAACCCGCTCGCGAGTCCCGACATCATCGGCATCACGGCGAGCGCGAGCGCCACCGGCGCGGTCGCCCTCGTCTGGTTCGGCCTCACCGGGCTCGCCCTGTCGGGCGCCGTCGTCGCGGGGACACTCGTCGCCGCCGTGATCATCTACCTGCTCTCCTGGCGGGACGGGCTCAGCGGCTACCGCTTCGTGCTCATCGGCATCGGCGCAGCCGCCGTGTTCGGCGGGATCGTCTCGTACGTGCTCACCACCGCCGACATCACGGATGTCCAGCAAGCGCTGGTCTGGATCACGGGAAGCCTCAACAACGTCGACCCGGTCGCACTCGTCGTGCTGGCGGCGAGCGCCGCGGCGCTCATGCCCTGCGCGCTGCTTCTCGCGCGCCCCCTCGCGGCACTCGGCCTGGGCGACGACACGGCCGCCGCGATCGGCGTGCGGGTGGAGCGCACCCGGCTGCTGGTCGTCGCGGTGGCCGTGGCGCTCGCCGCGGTCGCCGTCTCGGTGGCGGGCCCGATCGCGTTCGTCGCGTTCGTCGCGGCGCCGATCGCCCGCCGGCTCGTCGGCCGTGGCGCCCTCGCCCTGGTGTCGTCGGCGCTGATCGGCGCCCTCGTCCTCGTCGTCTCCGACATCGTCGCCCAATTCGCCGTTCCCGGCGTCGTGTTCCCGGTCGGCGTGGTGACGGGGATCGTCGGCGCACCATATCTGATCTGGCTCCTGGTCGGAACCAACCGAGTCGGCCAGGGAGGCTGACCATGACCACCACCGATCGACTCGCCGCACGCGGCCTGACCCTCTCCTACGACGGCCGGGTGGTCGTCGACGACCTCGACCTCGATATCCCGCCCGGACGCGTCACCGCGATCGTCGGTCCCAACGCCTGCGGGAAGTCGACGCTGCTCCGCGGGCTGTCCCGCCTGCTCGCTCCCGCATCCGGAACCGTGCTCCTCGACGGCGCCGACATCCACTCCCTGCCGACGAAGACCGTCGCGACCAGGCTCGGGCTGCTGCCGCAGACGCCCACGGTGCCTGACGGGATCACGGTCGCCGATCTCGTCGGACGCGGACGCTACCCGCACCAGGGATGGTTCCGGCGCTGGACCGCGGCCGACGATCGGGCCGTCGCCGAGGCGATGGCGTCGACCGGGGTCACCGACCTCGCCGACCGGTCCATCGACGAGCTCTCGGGCGGCCAGCGCCAGCGCGTCTGGATCGCGATGGCCCTCGCCCAGCAGACGGGCATCCTGCTGCTCGACGAGCCGACGACATTCCTCGACATCAGCCACCAGATCGACGTCCTCGACCTGCTCCTCGACCTCAATGCGGCCCGCGGCACGACGGTGGTCATGGTGCTGCACGACCTCAACCTAGCGGCCCGCTACTCCGACCACCTGATCGCGATGAAGTCAGGCTCGATCGTCGCGTCGGGGGAGCCGGGCTCGGTCGTCACCGCCGATCTGGTCCGGGACGTCTTCGGCGTCGAGTCGGTCATCGCCTCCGACCCGGTGACGGCGACGCCGCTCGTCGTCCCGCTCGGGCGCCACCACACCCTCCGCTGACCGCGCGCGACGAACGCAGAAGTGGCCGGCAGCGCGATCGCTTGGTGCTAACCACCTCGACCATTCGGGTGAGAGCGGAACCGCACTCCTGGCGTCTGCCGACCGCGCCGTCGGCCTGCGTGTCTGGCAGCCAGCACCGCTCCGCGGTCGGGTGCGGTGCGACTCATGCCAGGTCCCTCGGGACACCACCGCAGCCCGGCGAACCGGGCCATCAGGGTGGCAACACGGATATTTTACGACCGCCTACGACGCTTGCGACAGGTGATTCGCGCTCATCCGAGCAGGCTGCCGAAGAACCCCCGGATGGCCTCGGCCGTCAGCTCCGGACGCTCCAGCCCCGCGAAATGGCCGCCGCCCGGCGTCACCACGAACTCGCGCAGGTCGGACGCGGCGCGCTCGGCCAGCGAACGCGGGAAGCCGGCCATCACCGGCTCCCGGCTCAGGTAGACGCCGACGGGCGCCGCGATCGGCGGCCGGGGCGGGTTGTGCTCGTAGTCGACGTACTGCCGGAAGGAGGTGCCGATCGACTCCGTGGCCCAGTACAGCGTGGCCAGCGTGAGCAGGGCATCCGGTTCGATCATCCGGTCGAGGTCGCCGTCGACCCAGTCGTGCCATTTGTCCACGATCCAGGCGAGCAGGCCGGCGGGGGAGTCGTTGAGCGCGGCGGCGATCGTGTCGGGCCGCGTGAGCATGATCTCGCTGTACCCGCCGTCGGTCGCGTCGTAGGCGTCGACCGCCGCGAGGTACACCCGCTCCTCCTCGCTCTGCGGGGAGGCGTCGGCCGGGAACGGCGCATTCAGCAACTGCACGCCGATCACCCGGTCGGCGTGGTCGACGCCCAGCCAGGTGGCGGCGCCTCCGCCGATGTCGCCGCCGAACGCGGCATACCGGTCGTAGCCGAGAACGCCAGTCATCAGTTCGTGCAGGTCATCGGCGATCGCCTGGCGGGTCAGCAGGCGATCCGGCAGGTCGGAGAAGAGGAAACCGGGGAGCGACGGGATGACGACGTCGAAGGCGATGCGGGCATCCGACCCGAAGGCGGCCGGGTTCGCCAGGCGTTCGCCGAGCGGAAGGTACTCGGTGAAAGCGCTCGGCCAGCCGTGCAGGAGCAGCAGCGGGACCCGCTGTTCGGCCGAGCCCGCCGCCGGGATGCGCACGAAATGCATTCGGTGGCCGTTGACGTCGGCGAGGTACTGGTCGTACGAATTCAGGCGCTCCTCCTGCCCGCGCCAGTCGAAGCCGGCCCAGGCCGCGACGAGCTCGTGCAAGGTGTCCGCGTCGATGCCGCCGCCCCAGGGCGTGGAGTCGAGCGGGGGGAGGAAGCGAGTGCGTGCGAGCCGGTCGCGGAGATCGGCGAGCACGTCGTCGGGCAGGGCGATCCGGAAAGGTTCGATAGTCATCCGGGCCACCGTACCGTCTCGGCGCGCGCGCGGGCCAGAGATCGCTGCGTGCGGAAGTTCGGGCCCGTGGAAGAATCGTGACCATGGCTTCACCGATCACGCCGCCCCGCGGCATGCGCGACTTCCTCCCCGCCGACAAAGCGCGACGGGAGCACGCCCTCGGCGTCATCCGGCGCAGCTTCTCGGCCCACGGCTTCGACGAGATCGAGACGCCGGTGGTCGAGGACATCGCACGGCTCCACTCGGGGCTCGGCGGCGACAACGAGAAGCTCGCGTTCAGCGTCCTCAGGCGCGGGCTCGACGGCGACGACCTCGCCGCGGCCATCGACTCCGGCGACATCCTGAGCCTCTCCGACCTCGGCCTGCGGTTCGACCTCACCGTTCCGCTCGCGCGCTTCTACGCGACCCACCGTGCCGAGCTGCCCCCGGTGTTCCGCGCCATCCAGATCGCGCCCGTGTGGCGTGCCGAGCGGCCGCAGAAGGGCCGCTACCGGCAGTTCGTCCAGTGCGACATCGACATCATCGGCGAGGCGAGCCAGCTGGCGGAGGTCGAGCTGATCACGGCGACGGCGGCGGCTCTGGATGCTCTGGGCCTCACCGACTGCACGATCCGGATCAACGACCGCCGGATCCTGAACGGCCTGCTCGAATACTGCAAGTTCGAGGAGTCGCGCTGGCCGCAGGTGCTCATCTCGATCGACAAGCTGGACAAGATCGGCACGGCAGGTGTGGTGGCCGAGCTGAGTGCGGACGGCGCCGACTCGGCTGCGGTGCTGGGCGGCATCCTGGAACACCTGGAGCCGCACCTGGCCGACGGCGGGGTGGCGCTCACGGTCGAGGCGATCACCGGCATCCTGCCCGACGGGGTCGACACCGACGCGGTCGCCGCCCTCGAGGGCCTCGCCCACTCCCTCGACACCCTGCCGCCGGGCGTGACGCTGCGGTTCGACCCGACGCTCGTGCGCGGCATGGGCTATTACACCGGTACCATCTTCGAGATCGCGCACCCGGGATCGGGCAGCTCGGTCGGCGGCGGCGGACGCTACGACGGGATGATCGGGCGATTCCTGGGCTCGGAGGTCCCCGCGGCCGGGTTCTCGATCGGCTTCGAGCGCGTGGTCGACCTCATCGAGCTGCCGGAGTCCGGCGCGGCCGGCTCGGTCGCGCTCGTCTACGACCAGGACGTGCCCCTCGACCGCCTGCTGTCCGTCAAGAGCGAGCTCATCGCATCCGGCAGCCGGGTGCGTCTGGAGAAGCGCACGAAGAACCTCAAGGCGTTGCTCGAGCGGGTCGAGGCCGACGGCTTCGGGGCGTTCGCGTTCGTGACGCCGCAGACGACGGATGCGGGCTCGCTCGAGCTCAAGCCGCTCGGATGACCCGGCCGTTGCGACCGCCGGCCCGTCCGACGCCGCACTCCGCTGATCACTAGACTGACCAGCGGATCACCGCAGATTTTCCACCCACCCCACACACGTGAAACAAGGAGTTAGTTGTGGCTCAGATCGAAGCTGTAGGCGCTCGCGAGATTCTCGACTCGCGCGGAAACCCGACCGTCGAGGTCGAGGTGCTGCTCGAGGACGGCACGGTCAGCCGTGCCGCCGTTCCGTCCGGTGCGTCCACCGGCGCCTTCGAGGCCTATGAGCTTCGCGACGGCGACAAGGACCGCTACCTGGGCAAGGGCGTGCTCAAGGCCGTCGACGCCGTGCTCGACGAGATCGGCCCGGCCATCGAAGGTTTCGAGGCCGCCGACCAGCGCCTCATCGACTCGGCCATGATCGAGCTCGACGGGACCGACAACAAGAAGCGCCTCGGCGCCAACGCCATTCTCGGTGTGAGTCTCGCGGTCGCCAAGGCCGCCGCCGACTCGGCCGACCTGCCGCTGTTCCGCTACATCGGCGGACCCAACGCGCACGTCCTCCCCGTGCCGATGATGAACATCATCAACGGTGGCGCTCACGCCGACACCGGCGTCGACATCCAGGAGTTCATGGTGCTGCCGATCGGCGCCGAGACGTTCTCCGAGGCGCTCCGCTGGGGTGTCGAGACATACCACTCGCTCAAGTCGCTCCTCAAGCAGAAGGGGCTCAACACCGGCCTCGGCGACGAAGGCGGCTTCGCGCCCGAGCTCGAGCACAACGTCGCCGCCCTCGACCTGATCTCCGAGGCGATCCAGCTCGCCGGCTTCACGGTCGGCACCGACATCGCGCTCGGCCTCGACGTCGCCTCGACCGAGTTCTTCGAGAACGGCGTCTACCGTTTCGAAGGCCAGGACCGCACCGCGGCCGAGATGTCGGTCTACTACGCGTCACTCGCGGCGAACTACCCGCTGGTCTCCATCGAGGACCCGCTGGCGGAGGACGACTGGGAGGGGTGGACGCTCCTCAACTCCGAGCTCGGCTCCAAGCTGCAGCTGGTCGGCGACGACCTGTTCGTCACCAACCCGAAGCGCCTCGCCCAGGGCATCGCGGCGAAGGCGGCGAACAGCATCCTCGTCAAGGTCAACCAGATCGGCACGCTCTCCGAGACGCTCGACGCGGTCGCCCTCGCGCAGCGCAACGGCATGACCGCGGTGCTCTCGCACCGTTCGGGCGAGACCGAGGACACGACGATCGCCGACCTCGCCGTCGCCACGGACGCCGGCCAGATCAAGACCGGCGCCCCGGCCCGCTCCGAGCGCGTCGCGAAGTACAACCAGCTCCTCCGCATCGAGGAGGAGCTCGGCGAGGCCGCGGTCTACGCCGGCCGCAGCGCTTTCCCCCGCTTCACGGCGTAGTCGGCGCTCGCACCACCCGAGAAGGCCCCCGGATGCACGTCCGGGGGCCTTCGTCGTGCCCGGGCCCCCTGCGCCGTTCGTCGTTTGCCAGTAGCTGTCGTCATCCCGGGCGTGGTGACGACGACTAGTGGCAAACGGCGGGGCCGCGAGGTGCGGGTGTGCGCGCTGCCGTGCGGAGTTGTCCACAGCCCGGAGGAGCGTCGTGGGGGGGGGGGGGGGGGGGGGGGGGGGGGGGTGGGGGGGATACAGAGCCCGAAGAACCAACAAACAAAAAAAAACACCACCCCCGC
>NZ_JBHVXB010000008.1:0-50610 GCF_042881905.1 Leifsonia sp. NPDC058248 | reverse complement strand
CGGGTGGGGTTTTTTAGCCTCTCGTCCGTGTCCCGCGCACAACACCCCCCACCACCAACCCCGTCACACACCCCCCCCCGCCGCGGGGAGTGGGGAGGTGGCGTGCGGGGAGCGCGGGGCGTGGGGAGGGTTGCGGGCACGGGGCGCGGGCGCGGGTTGCGCGCGCCGCGCGGGCATCCGGAGCTTGCAGGGTGGGTACCGTACGATGAAAGTGGGCCCCGGCCGGCCCATCCAGCTGCCCGCGACACAACCAGGAGGGCCCGTGGCCAAGCCTCGCACCCGGCGCGTTCCGGTCACCCTCACCGGGCCGACCGCGACCGGACGCTGGCTGCGCGGCATCCACTTCTCGGGCTTCTCGCTCGTGATGATGGCGTTGCTGATCCTGGCGGTCGTGATCCTGGCGCCGACGCTGCAGAGCTTCGTCGCCCAGCGGCAGCAGATCGCCGACCAGCAGCACGCCGTCGACCAGCTGGCCGGCCAGGTGTCCACCCTCAAGAGCGAGCGCGCGCGCTGGAACGACCCCAGCTACATCCGCGCCCAGGCCCGCGACCGGCTCTACTACGTGATGCCCGGCGAGGTCAGCTACCTGGTGATCGACGACCGGCCTCCGGCGGCGGCGACCACGGATGCCCCGGTCAGCTCCAAACTGCAGAAGACCGACACCGACTGGGTCGGCTCGCTCTTCGGGTCGTTCATGGGCGCCGGCCTCAGCACGGCGACCCCCGACCAGCTGACCGGAAAGACGCCGGCCCCGGCCCCGACTCCGAAACCCACCCCGACCCCTGGCGGCACGAAATGACCACCCCACCGTTCGAACCTGTGACCGATGAGGACATCGCCGTCGTCTCCGCCCAGCTGGGGCGTCCGGCCCGCAACGTGGTCGGCATCGCCGCGCGCTGCGTCTGCGGCAACCCGACGGTCGTCTCCACGGCGCCGCGCCTCGACGACGGCACACCGTTCCCGACGTTCTACTACCTGACGCACCCCGCCGCGACCGCCGCGCTCTCGCAGCTGGAGGCGACGCAGGTCATGAACGAGTACAACGACCTGCTGGAGGCCGACGAGGCGACGCGGGAGCAGTACGCCGCCGCGCACGTCGCCTACTTGGCCGACCGCGAAAGCATCGCTGTGGTGGAGGAGGTCGCCGGCATCTCGGCCGGCGGGATGCCCGTGCGTGTCAAATGCCTGCACGCCCTCGGCGCCCACGCTCTGGCCGCCGGCCCCGGCGTGAACCCGATCGGCGACCTGGCGCTGGCACGCGCCGACTGGTCGCCCGAGGTCTGCGAATGTCTGGACTACAGCGCCGGATGAGCCGTCTCGGCCGTGGGGCGGCTGCCATCGTCGCAGGAGTCGTCCTGGCCCTGCTGGCGCCGGCCGTCGCGCACGCCGACCAGGTGCGCGACCTCGAGTACTGGCTGAACGACTACGGCTTCACCCAGGCGTGGGCGACCTCGAAAGGCGCCGGGGTCAAGGTCGCCGTGATCGACACGGGCGTCGACGGGAGCGTGCCCGACCTGACCGGCGTCGTCGTGGGCGGCGCAGACGTGTCGGGCGTCGGTGCCGCGAACGGCCAGAAGCCGCTCGGTGACGGCGACTCCGCCAACCACGGCACCTGGGTGGGATCGCTCCTCTCCGGCCGCGGCACCGGGCCGGACAGTGGAGTGCTCGGCGCCGCCCCGCAGTCGTCGATCCTCACCGCCTCCGTCGCGCTCGGCGAGGCGGCCGGCTCGGTCAGCAGCGACGACCAGATCGCCAATGCGATGCGCTGGGCGGTCGACCACGGCGCCCGGGTGATCAACATGTCTCTCACCCGCAACACCCTCGACTGGCCGACGAGCTGGGACGACGCGTTCCAGTACGCGTTCTCGCACGACGTCGTGATCGTCGCGGCCGCCGGCAACCGGGGGAGCGGCACGACCGAGGTCGGCGCGCCCGCGACGATTCCCGGCGTGCTCACCGTGGCCGGTGTCGACAGGCAGGGGAAGGCCAGCTTCGACGCGTCGTCGCAGGGCATCACGATCGGGGTGTCCGCCCCCAGCGAGCAGCTGGTCGGCGCGAACCCCGGAGGCGGGTACGTGCAGTGGGCGGGAACCAGCGGGGCTGCGCCGCTCGTGTCGGGGGCCGTCGCGCTCGTGCGGGCCGCGCATCCCGAGCTCAAAGCGGCCGACGTGATCGAGCGCATCATCAAGACGGCCCGGCCGGTGCCCGGCCCCGTCCCCAGCCCCATCTACGGCTATGGCCTCCTGGATGCGGCGGCAGCGGTGAACGCGGACGTCCCGCACGTGACGGCGAACCCGATGGGCGACCTCACCGAGTGGATCCGGATCCACCGCCGCGCGCAGTCGCAGGCCGTCCCGGCCCCCGGCGGCGGACCCGTCACCACCAGCACCCCGCAGTCCCTCGCACCGGAGCGTTCGGTGCGCGTCGAACAGCTTCTGTGGCCGCAATGGAGCGCCCTCACAACCTTCTGGATGCCGTTCAGCCTGATCGCCGGATTCATCGCACTCGTTGCGCTCGGCGGGGTCGGCGCATGGCGGCATTTCAGACGAACGCCCCGCAGGGGGTAGATTAACCGCATACTTTCGTGTTGAGGAGACCGTTCACTGTGCCCAAAATTCTGATCGTCGGCGGCGGATACGCCGGGTTCTACACCGCCTGGAAGCTCGAGAAGCAGTTGCGCAAGGGCGAGGCAGAGGTCACCATGGTCGACCCGCTGCCCTACATGACCTACCAGCCCTTCCTTCCTGAGGTCGCCGTCGGATCGATCGAGCCGCGTCACGCGGTCGTCGCGCACCGTCGCCACCTCAAGAGCACCAACATCATCTCGGCCAAGGTCACGTACATCGACCACGCCAAGAAGACGGCGACGATCCAGCCGCCGGTCGGCGAGGTGTACGAGTTGGAGTACGACCAGATCGTCGTCACCGCCGGCGCCGTGTCGCGCACCTTCCCGATCCCGGGCGTCGCCGACCAGGCAGTCGGCCTGAAGACGATCGAGGAGGCCGTCTTCATCCGCGACCGTCTGCTCAGCAACTTCGACAAGGCCGCGAAGCTCCCGGCCGGCCCCGAGCGCGACCGCCTGCTGACGGTCACTGTCGTCGGCGGCGGCTTCGCCGGCATCGAGATCTTCGCCGAGCTGCGTTCGTTCGCGAGCGACCTGCTGTCGAAGTACCCGGAGATCGAGTTCGAAGACACGCACTTCCACCTGATCGAGGCGATGGGCCGCATCATGCCCGAGGTCTCGCTGAAGACCAGCCACTGGGTGATCAACAACCTCGCCCAGCGCGGCGCCGAGATCCACCTCGAGACCCAGCTCTCGAGCGCGCTCGACGGTGTCATCGAGCTGTCGACCGGCGAGACGTTCGAGACCGACCTCATCGTCTGGACGGCCGGCGTCATGGCCAACCCGGCGGTCGTGCGTCACACCGACCTCCCGATCGAGGAGCGCGGCCGCCTGCGCGTTCGCGCCGATCTGCGCGTCGGAACGGACGAAGAGTTCGTCGCCGACGCTTGGGGCGCCGGTGACGTCGCGGCCGTTCCCGACCTGTCGGGCGGCGGCGTCGGCGGCTACTGCGTGCCGAACGCCCAGCACGCCGTGCGTCAAGGCAAGCTCCTCGCCAAGAACATCATCGCGGCGCTGCGCGGCGAGCTTCCCCGCCAGTACTTCCACAAGAACATGGGCGCTGTCGCCGGCCTCGGCATCGGCGTCGGCGTGTTCCAGTCGGGCAAGATCGCCGTCAAGGGTCTCCCGGCCTGGTTCGCGCACCGCGGTTACCACGGTCTGGCCATGCCGAGCTGGGAGCGCAAGCTGCGCGTTCTGACCGGCTGGTGGAACAACTTCTGGCTGGGACGCGACATCGTTTCGCTGGTCGCGGAGCAGTTCCCCCGCGCCGCGTTCGAGGAGTTCGCCTCCCGGCCCAAGCCGCCCGCGGCCGAGGCGACCCCCGCGGTCGAGGCTCCGAAGAAGGCTCCGGCCAAGCGCGCGCCCAAGAAGGCCGAGCCCGTCGAGGTTCCCGCGAAGTAGCACGACGGCGCCTCAGCGTCACGAAGGGCCCGGTACGACCATCGTCGCACCGGGCCCTTCGGCGTTCTCACTCCAGCTTGGGCAGGAGGTGCACCGGGATCGCCAGCGACGCGGCGACGCACAGGATGCCCGCGAAAAACACCGCGGCCTGCCAGTCCGGCAGGGTGGGCGCGATGCCGAAGAGCAGCAGCCCGCCGAGGAAGAGGGCGAAACAGACGATGATAGCGATCACGGTGCTCATGGCCGTACCTCCTGTACCGATCGCCCGCACGGGCGCTCACGTGCAACGCTAGGGCGTCTGCGGCGCAAGTCAAGAACCGGTTTCCCCTCCGTCGGTGAACCGGGCGCTTCCCCGCCCAGTGACGCGCCGGCTCGCCGTCGATCTCGCCGAGACGGGCGCGGCGAGCGTGCGGGTGGGCATCACTCCACCGTATTCGGTGAGATGCTGGGGGGAGACAGCTGTCGACGATGGGGGAATCGTGGGTTTGTTCTCGAAGGGGAAGGGCGCTGTACGCGCCGACGACGGGGCGGAGGCCGCGCTCGAGCGCGACGACGACGAGCGCGACGCCGGCGTGCGCGACGGCGTGCGCAACGACCTCGTGCAGGCGGCGTTGCAGTCGTGGGCGTCGGCCAAGGACGCACGGCGGTTCGCAAATGTGCTGCGGCAGTGCGCCACGGGTGAGCTGCTGCTCGACGGTGGTGGTTCCGAGCTCGCGGATCCGGCAGGCGGCTTCCGGCCGGGCGACACGCAGGGCATCGGCTACCGTACCGACGATCAGGGGCGGAGGCTGTTGCTGGCGTTCTCCAGCACCGAGCGGCTGGCCGCCTATCGCGGTGGCGAGCGCACGCCCTCGTTCGCGCAACCGGCGACCGCCACGCTGAAGCAGGCCACCGACGAGCCCTTCGACGGCATCGCCATCGACGCCGGGTCGGATGCTCTGTGCATCGCCTACGCCGACGAGATCCGCCGGCACCTCACCGACGACCCCGCCCTCAACGAGGAGCTGAAGACCGCTCTGGTCACCCGCACGCTGCCCTGGGACGAACTGCTCGACCTGCTCGGACGAACGCGCACGGTGTTCATCGCGATGCAGGAGCTCCGGGATGACGACGGCGCGGCGAGCGGCTTCAGCGTTCCGACCGTCGACGGCAAGAACGGCGAGAACTACGTAGTGGCCTTCACCTCACCGGCGGAGGTGTGGGCCTGGGCGCCCGCGTTCGACGCCCAGTCGACCGGCGTAGCGAACATCGCCCGTGCCGCCCTGGAAGACGGCAACGACGGCGTGATCCTGAACCCGGCAGGGCAGTCGGTGCTGATCTCGCCCGATGAGCTGGCCCGGTTCGCGCACTAGCCCCCGGACGCCCGCCGCGCGAAGAGGCCGGCCCGGGTGACCGGGTCGGCCTCATCGCTGACGCTCGCCGCTGCTACCTCACTGCGCCGCTTCTACTGGGCAGGTGTGACGACGAAGTTGTCGAACTTCGTGGTCAGCGGCGGGTTGGTCGCCGTACCGGACATGTAGGCGCGGAGTCCGACGGAGCCGGCGGCCTGGAGGGCTGCGGTGGTGTCGGTGACGCTGGCCTGCCAGGTGGTCGGTTCGGTGGCGCCGGTCCAGACGCGGGCGCGGACCGTGGTGGGGTTGGTGCCGAACACTTGCAGTCGCACCTGGTATTGCTGTCCGGGGACGTAGGTGAGGCCGGTGATGTTCAGCGCCTTCAGCGCGGTGGAGCCTTGCAGCAGTTGCAGCTGGACCACGTTGTTGGATTGCATCCAGACCCGGGCGCTGTATTCGGTGGCGCCGATCGAGCGGCCGATCGCGGAGACGTACAGGCCGCCACCGGTCGAGGTCTTATCGAGGCTGAACTGGACGGTGGTGTCGGTGTTGGTGCTGGAGACACTGCCGAGCAGTTCGGTCTTGGTGGACCCGGCGATCCCGTTGATGGAGGCGGTGCCGGAGCCGACGGTGTAGGCGCTGGCCGCGCCGGCGCCGGTCCAGGCGCCGCCGAGGTCGGAGCTGCCCCAGCCGCTGGCGGAGGTGCGCTCGAACGTGTCGGAGGCGATCGCCGCCGGCGGCGGTGCGGTCACGGTCACCGACTTGGTGGCCGTGTTCGTGCCGCCCCGGTTGTCGGTCACGGTCAGCTTCACCGGGTAGGTGCCGCCGGTCGCGTAGGTGTGGTTCGCCGTCGGTGTGGTGGCCGTGCCGCCGTCACCGAAGTCCCACGCGTACGACTGGATCATCCCATCCGGATCATTGGAGGCCGTGCCGTTGACCCCCACCGTGAGCCCGTTCGGAGTTGCCGTGAACGACGCGGTCGGCAACTGGTTCGGGCTGAGCGTCGTCGTCACGTCATGCGTGACAGGCGCGCTGGCCAGACCCTGGTTGTCCGTCACCGTGAGGGTCACGGTGTAGGTGGCCGCGGAGCCGTAGGCGTGCGTCGGGTTGACGCCGGTGCCGGTGCTCCCGTCACCGAAGTCCCATGCGTAGCTGTTCACATTGCCGTCGGGATCGTGGGACGTGCTTCCGTCGAACGCGACGCTCAGGTTGGTCACGGTCGACGTGAACGCGGCCGTGGGCGCCTGGTTCGGCAGTGTGCCGGAGGTGCCGAGGGTGTAGTGGTTCGTCACATCCTGCTGGCTGAGCTCACTCGAGTACACCGCGACCTCGTCGAGGGTCCCGTTGAAGTACGGTCCGGTGGAGCCCCAGGTGTTGTCGCCGCCGATCCGCCAGTAGCCGTCGTAGCCCTGTGCCTGGTTCTGCGGGTTGGTTCCGACCAGAGCGCCGTCGACGTAGAGCTTCATCCCGTCCGAGGCCTGGCTGGCCACGACGTAATGCCACTGGTTGTCATTGAGCGCATCCGGTGTGGTGATCGTGTTCGTCTGACCGGTCCAGACTCCGAAGACCAGCCGGCCGTCGTCCTGCATGTAGATGTGCCGGTCGTAGTTGCTGGAGAGGCCGCTGGACTCGTTGCCGAAACCGATCAGCTTGCCTCCGGTGTTGGTGTTGGTCTTGAACCAGAGCTCTTCCGAATAGGTCGTCGGGTTGGAGTACTGCTGGTTGCTCGACACGATTCCGCCGTTCGAACCGTTCGAGTCGGTGTTGAACGTGGTGGCCTTTCCGCCGCCGGAGATCCCGCCGGTCTGGCCGAGCGTGGCCGCCAGTCCCGAGTAGGTGCCGTTGTTCGCGTACGGGTCGGATCCGTTGGCCGTGGAGCCGCTCGTCTCGTCGAGGCGCCAGTAGAGGTCCGGGTTGCTGTTGTACACGGCGGCGCCGTAGGCATCGGCGGGTGCCGGCTTCAGCGGCGAGGTCCGACCCGAGGCGACGTACTGGTTCACGACCGTGGTCGGAGTCAGCACCGTCGGGTAGATGGCGACCTGGCCGATGTCGCCGGAGAAGAAGTTGCTGTTCGGCTGCGACGGCCAGCCGTTCAGGTTGTCACCTCCGACTCGCCAGTAGCCTGCGTAGTCCTGGGCGGTTGTGATGTCCGTGCGACTGCCGACGACCTTGCCGTCGACGTACAACCGCATCCCGTTGGAACCGAGCGAGGCGACGACCTGGTGCCACTGACCGTCATTGAAGGCGGCCGAGCTGTTCACCGTCTGGACCCCGCCGGGGTAGACGCCGAACCAGATCTTGCCGCTGTTGTCCATGAAGACGTGACGGTCGTATCCGGATGACGTCCCGACGTTCGCGTTGCCGAAGCCGATGATCTTCCCGCCGTTGCTCGAGGTGGTCTTGAACCACGCTCCGACGGTGAAGGTGTTCGGTCCGGGGATCGAGGCCGGGGTGACGGCCCAGCCGGTGTCGGTTCCATTGAAGGTGGATGCGGGCACGCCGCTGATCGGTCCGGCCGCGCCGCGGCTCACACCGGCCTGCAGCTGCAGATCGCTGAACCCGATGTGGTCGAAGCCGGCGGTGCCGCTCGATTCATCGAGTGGGTAGTACGCGGATGCTCCCGCGTTCTTGACCGAGTCCGCGTACGCTCCTCCGGTGTTGGTCGCACTGATGGTGACCGTGTTGCCGAGGCGCGAGATCTGGTTGCCGAACGGATCGGTCACGTAGACGCGGTACGAGTGCGAGCTCCCCGGAGCCAGCCCCGAATCGATGTAGCCCATCGCCGGTCTCGTCCAGAAGTTGGAGATCTGGTTGGTCTGGTAGACCGGGTTGGCCAGGTTGCCGTCGCGGACCAGCTTGTAGTTCAGGTTCACGTTGTCCTGGTCGTACGTCGCCGTCCAGGAGATACGTGCCTGTCCGGCGGTGAAAGAGGCGGCGTTCGGCACGAGCGCGGTGTTCACGTTCGGCCCGACCTTGTTCGGCGCCGCAGAGGCGACGGCGTACCGGGTGAGTCCGTACTGGGCGACACCGTTGACGAACGGGAACTCGCCGCCGACGGCAAGGTACTGACTGTTGCCGGCGATGCTCCAGGCGGCTTGACCCTGGCCGGTGTAGGAGCCGGTCACGTATGCGGGGTACCAGTTGAGCAGGGTGGGCGCCGGCTGTCCGGAGAAGTTGGCGTAGGCGCCGTCACCGTTGTTCGTCAGGGTGCCGGTGGTGGCCTTCGAGAAGGCGATCGTGTGGTGGTAGGTCCAGGGGTCGGTCTGCGGATACCCGGCCAGGTTGCCGCAGTAGTGCGGGTGACCGGCCGTGTAGAGCGCGTCGCCGAGCGGGTAGATCGAGTAAGTGTCGCCGTGGCAGTCCTCGATCCAGAGGAGGTTGCCGTTGGGGTCGGCCGAGAAGCTGCCCTCGAGGTTGCCGCCGGCGCCGAAGATGTAGCCGGAGCCGTATACCCGGTCGTTCGTGGCGACGAGGGCGGTGATGCCGGCCTGCGTGCCCGCGTCCCGGACCACCGAGTTGGCCGGGAAGGGCAGGATCGAGCCGTCGGTTCCGCTGTACATCGCGAGTCCGTATGCGTCGGTGCCGTTCGCGTGCTGGAAGCGGCCGCCGGCGTAGACCTTCGTGCCGTCGGGTGCGACGGCGAGCGCATCGACGACGAAGTCGGTGCTCCCGTGCCATGCCGTGTTCAACGAGCCGTCAGAGGCGTTGATCTTGGCGATGTACGGCGTGGCCGTTCCGTTGACGCTCGAGAACGTCCCGCCTGCGTAGACCGCTGTGTTGGTCGCCGCGAGAGCGCGTACCTGGCTCTCCATGATGGGTCGGAAGGAGCTGACGACCTGGCCGGTGGCGGTGCTGATCGCGACGATGCGGTAGTAGTTGCCGCCGCCGGCGGTGGTGAAGTCACCACCGACGTACACCCGCGAGCCGTCGGGTGAGGCCGTGATCGTGAGCGCCTGGGCGTTCAGCGGAACGTTGACGCTCGCGATCAGGTTGCCGGTGGTGATGTCGTACGCGAGGAGGTTGCTGCGCGGGGTCGTGTTGGTGCCGGCTGCTGCGCCGGCGGGGCGTGCGGTGGTGAACTTGCCGGCGACGTAGACGGTGTTGCCGACGACCACCTGCGCCCAGGCCACCCCGTCGATCTGTGTCGTGGGAAGAGCATCCGCACTCACCGTCGGCGGGGACGCCGGATTCGTCGGGTCGGGCGGGGCCGTGTCGGCGGAGGCCGGCGACGCGAGGGCCAGACCTCCGAAGACGAGGCCGACCGCCGTGATGACGGACGTGACGATCCCGATCGAACGGGTGCGGGAGTTGCTGTTCATGCGCATGACGACCTCGGGTTCACTCGCCGAATTGCTGGGAGGGTTCGACGGGGACCTGTCGGGCACAATCGAAACCGAGCGAAAGCAATTAACTGATTAATCCTCGACTAACTCTTGGACTATACATCCGACGGGACGCATCGCCTGTGCCCCCTTTGGGGGTGGATGCCTCCGGATGCTCCTCGGCGGGGCTCTCTTCCGGCGCGCCGGCGTCGTCCCAGAGGTCGGCCACGACGCTCGCCGATCGCCGGCTCCGAGCGGCAGGACGGGTCCGGTGGCGGGTGGGACCAGCCGCTGTCTGCTTGACGCTGCCTCAGCTCAGGCCGTCTGAAACCCAGTACTCCCGCTCTTACCTCACGGCTCGACCGGACCCGGTGCGCGCGTCCGTCGCCGGGCGTGTCGCGCTTTCCAGTTCGAGGGTATCCGTCGTCGTCCGCGTTCGGAAGGGGCGGCGTCTGGTCGGAGCTTCACGAGGAGGGAGCCGCCTCAGTGCTGGGGCGACTCCCGTTGCAGGGTCCGGTTCGCCGTTCGGGTCCGGCCCGGCGTCCCTGCCCAATGCCACGATCCTGCCACTCCTCCGGGCAGGGCTCCAGTAGAACCCCTTTTCTATGAGACGGGTTCTCACGGGGGTTTCTTGTCGACTTCTTAGAGCCTCGTCAATAGCGTCTGCTCGTCGGGTACGCCCGGAGTAGGGGCACGATCGTCCCCTCGTTCGTGCCCGTCCGGTCGCCTTTCGGGTAGGTGGATCGGACAATCGGTCGGAGGGCTTCCGGGAGGTCTCGACCTTCCGGAGGCCCTCTGGCGTCCGGAGACGCAGACGGTCACTGCTCGCGAGGATGTGCCCGCGAGGATGTGCCCGCGACGATGTGCGGGAGACGCTCTCGCGGTCCACGACCGACGAGACGCCGCCGCTGCCGTCGTCGTAGTCCGGCTCGGAGCGACCCTGACTGCTGCCGCCCGTACCCCCAGTGGGACTCGAACCCACACTTGGGCGATTTTAAGTCGCCTGCCTCTGCCGATTGGGCTATGGGGGCCCGGGCTCAATGCTATCGAGAGCTGTCGAAAGCTATCGGGCCCGGGGTTGGTCTTGTGATGGTCAGTGCATGATGACCGGCGCGGCGTTGCCTTCGCCGGCCTCGTCGCCCGTCTTCAGCGGGATGCGGCGGCCCCAGATCGCGAACAGCACCAGCGCGGCCGCCGGGAACGCGGCGCCGATGAGCAGGGTGGTGGAGATGCCGTGCGCTTCGCCCGAGATCGCTGTCACCGAGATGAAGACGGTGGTCAGGACGGCGACGCCGATGCTGCCGCCGAGCTGCTGCATCCCCTGAAGCAGACTGGAGGCCGCGCTCACCTCTCCCTTCGGCGCCTGGTCCATCGCGATGGACGTGAGCGGGGCGAAGGTGAGGCCCGCGCTGATGCCGAGAACGATCGCCGGGCCCAGGATGCCCGAGAGGAACGTGCTCGACGCGCTGAGCTGACCGAGCCAGATCAGACCGATGACCATCCCGCTCAGCCCGGCGACGCCGATGACCTTCTCGCCGATGCGGGGCAGGATGCGCGGGGCGATCTCGTTCGTCACGAGCATGGAGGCGACGAACGGCAGCAGCGCGAGACCGGTTCCGAGCGGGTCGAACCCGAGTACGTGCTGGGTGAACAGCGCGACGAAGTAGAAGAAGCCGAACATGCCGGCGGGGACCAGGAGCATGCCGAGCAGCGGCGTCACGGTGCGCATCCGGGAGAAGAAGTGGAGCTGTACGACTGGGCTGGTGTGGCGGCGTTCGATGAAGATCAGGCTCACGAGGGCCGCGATCGCGACGACGAACGAGACGATGGTCTGCACGTCGGTCCAGCCGTGGCTGGCCGCCCGGGTGAAGCCGTAGACGAGCGCGACCATCCCGATCGTGGAGACGGCGGCGCCGCCGAAGTCGAGCTTGGCGGGCACCCGGTCGGTCTCGTGCAGGAAGAGCGCGGCGCCGATGACGATGAGGATGCCGATCGGCACGTTCACGAACATGACCCATTCCCAGCCGAAACTGGTGGTGAGGAAGCCACCGAGGATCAGGCCGATCGCCCCGCCGCTTCCGGCGGCCAACACGAACAGGGACATCGCGCGGGCGCGGTTCTCGCCCTCGGTCGTGTTGGCGACGAGGAGCACGAGGGTACTGGGCGCTGCGATCGCCGCGCCGACGCCTTGCAGTACGCGGGCGGCGACCAGGACCTCCGGGGTGGGCGCGAATCCGCCCATGGCGGAGGCGACGATGAATACGGCGACGCCGACGATGAGGGCGAGGCGGGCGCCGACGATCGAGCCGATCTTGCCGCTCAGCAGGATGAGGCCACCGAACGCGAGCGCGTAGGCGGTGACCACCCACGAGAGGTCGGTGGGGGAGAAGTGCAGCTCCTTCTGGACGTCGGGGAGCGCGACGTTCACGATGCTCGCGTCGACCACGAGCATGAGTTGGGTGATGAATACGACGATGAGGCCGAGTGCCGGTCCGCGCAGGGTGCGGCGTCGGGTGGTGACTGCTGGGATGTTCGATGTGTTTTGGCTGAGTTCGGTGGTCGTCATGCTGGCGCATCCGTTTCTCGGGGACGTAGACTGCTATGCGGAGAGACTCTCCTCTTGAGTGATCAACAATACGGAGACTGTCTCCGCTTTGTCAACGGAGACGAAGTGAACATTTCAGAAAGGAACCTCACGTGGCCGGCGAGACCCTCATACAGGCCAGGTCCCTGCGAGCGGATGCCCAGCGCAACTACGACAAGATCGTCCAGGTCGCCTGCGAGGCGTTCACCGAGAACGGCGTGCACACGTCCCTCGACGACATCGCCAAGCGCGCCGGCGTCGGAGCGGGCACGCTGTACCGGCATTTCCCGAACCGCGACTGCCTGCTGGCAGCGGCGCTCGTCGAGAGCCGGCAGGGTCTGGATCAGCGGGCGGAAGAGCTCCTCACCCGCGAGGACGCGGGAGAAGCGCTCGACGAGTGGCTGATCGACCTGGCCCGTCACCTCTCGAGCTATGACGGACTGCCCGACTCGGTGGCGGAGGCGGTCAACGACCAGAGCTCACCGCTCACGGCCCCCTGCGGAATGATGAAGGACGCGACGGCAGCGCTGCTGTCGAGGGCTCAGGATGCCGGCGCAGTGCGCGCAGACGTCAAGAGCGACGACCTGTTCGTGTTCGCGAGCTCGCTGGCGTGGGCCGCGAACAAGAGCGGCTACACGCGCGACGACCTGCGGCGGGTGCTGAACCTTTTCGTCGCCGGCCTGCGCTGAGAAGCGCTGCGCTGACCTACTTCTTGCGGTAGGGGGACCTGATCATCTCGATCAGAGCGGTGAGCGCGAGCCCCCCGCCGATGACGATGACGGCCCAGATCAATCCGATGAGTACACCAGTCATGGGGTTACGGTACACCGTGGCCGGTCTGGCGCATCCGGAGGCGCGGGCGGATACTGGGCGAATGATCCGGGTGGGCTCGATCGTGTGGGGTGTGCGTGACGTTCCGCGCGCCATCCGGTTCTGGACGGAAGCCCTCGACTACCGCACGCTGAGGGAGCCCGACGTCGACTGGGCGATCCTGGTGCCGCGCGAGGGACACGGTCCGCAGCTGGCGATCAGCGAAGTGACGTCGACCGCGCACGATCATCAGCGGCATCATCTCGATCTGTACGCCTTCGACCAGGACGACGAAGTCGAGCGGCTGCTCGGCCTCGGTGCGGAACGTGTCGAGTGGGACTACCCCGACGACGCCGACTATGTCGTGCTCGCGGACCCGGACGGCAATCGGTTCTGCGTGGTGCAGGCGGGCGAGGTCGCGAACCACCTCTGATCGGGCGGATGCAGCGGGGTCCGTGCGGTCGCCGGGCACTGTGAGAGAACGCTCAGCGCGTGCAAAGCGCGCATGCAAGACCGCGCGCCACAATGAATCGAGACGCCCGAGGGTGTCCTCGACCCGGCCCGGCCCCAGAGATCCCCCCGACGGTGGCCGCGCCGGGTCTCCTCATCCCCGGACGCGTCGGCCGCCAGTTCGGCGGCGGCGGCCACTCGGGACGGCCGCCGTCGCCCGGCGGTGCCTGGGGAGCCCACCGGGTACGCTCGACGGGTGACCAGCGCCTCTCCGCATCCCGTCCGCTGCCCCTGCCTGAGCGGCGACACCTACGACGAGTGCTGCGGCCCGCTCCTTCGGGGCGAGCGCGAGGCGCCGACCGCGGAACGTCTGATGCGGTCCCGGTTCACGGCCTTCGCCCGTGGCGACACCGCCTACCTGCTTCGGAGCTGGCATCCGTCGACGTGGCCGGACGGGCTCGAGCTCGACCCCGGGATGCGCTGGTACCGGCTCGACATCGTCCGCACCGAACGGGGTGGCCCGTTCGACCGCGACGGCATCGTCGAATTCGAGGCGTACTACAAGGGCGCCGAGAAGGGCGTCCAGCACGAGGTGTCGCAATTCGTCCGCGAAGGCGAGCGCTGGTTCTACGTCGCAGCCGTGTGACGTCGAAGCTGCGTGACCGGGCGTCCCGGGCGGCTACTGGCGCGACGGCTCGACGAAACGATCCCAGAGCCAGACGCACAGGCTGAGGGCGGCGAAGCCGAGAGCCACGAGCATCACGACGGGCCAGTTCCCGCCAGACTCCACGAGGGATGCGACGGGCAGCAGCAGGGCGAAGAGCAGCGTGTAGACGACCAGGCTGAGGCCGAGCCACATCAGTCGCGACCACTGGAGCACGGCACGTCCGGCCAGGATGCCGACGGGGATGAGAGCGACGGCGGCCGAGCCGAGCGCGAGGAGCGCAACGGCGTTGACGAGTTCGAGCAGGAACGCCGACACGATCCCGGTCGGCGTCGGGAGGATGCCGACGGTCAGCCAGGCGAGCACGCCGGCCGCAGCGAGGCCCGCGAGCTGCACAGCGGCGAGTCTGCCGCGCGCCGCACGTCCGGTGCCCTCGACCAGTGCCACACCGAGGATGAGACCGAAGAGCAGCGCCGGCTGCAGGCCGAACATCCGGGACACGATCGCCGCCGCGCCCACGATCAGCAGCTGGTACGGCTGGAACACGACGCGGGTGTGGGCGCCGGCCAGATGCGGAGCCGCCCAGCGAGCGATTCCGACCCACAGGCCGTTGACGGCGACGAGGGCGATCGCGATCGCCAGCACCACCCGCAGGTAGGCAGCGGCGTCGTCGACAGGGCTCGAGAGTGTCACGAGAGCGGCGGCGACGGCGAATGCGCCCACGATCGGCCATGGGCTGCGGGCGGGCGCGGCGGCGGCCGTGCCGTCCTCCGCCCCGACGGCAGCGGCGGCCCCGGCGGCACCCGCCGCGCCACCGAGACTCACGGCATCCGAGACGGCCGCCCCGGAGTCGGGCGCGATCGCCGGCGACCCGAGCAGTGCATCCGCCTCACGCAGTTCGGCGCGGCTCCGGTTGCGACCGAACAGCCCGGCATGCGCGGTCGCGACCTCGCCCGACCGGTTGCGGGCGATCGTCCCGGCGAGCAGCCGGGCGGGAAGCGCGAGCAGGATGAGGGCGGCGATCGCGAGCACGATCGAGCGAAGCCAGCCGGGGAAGGCCTCGAAAGTGACGACCGGCGCCGAGGCAGTGGTGAAGGCCGTGCCCATCCAGTCGGGCATCCCGGGCTGATGCGGGACCGCGGGCGGCGTCGGGCTGGGAACGAGCTGCGGCGGGACTCCCGGAACGGCGGGTGCCGGCGTGGTGCTCGGCGAGTGCGACGGCGAACCCGGAGACGTGGGAGTCCGGTTCGGAGCCGGCGCCGAAGAGGTGAACTTCAGGGTCACGGAGTTGCTGCCGGGGCTCACATTGCCCGCCGCGTCCCGCTGCAGCGCGGACACGATGAACGACCCCGACGGCAGGGTCCCGCGGCACGACCAGGCGCCTGCTGCCGTCACCGTCGCCCTGCAGATCACGACGCTGCCGGCGTCGTCGCTGCCGTAGACCGTGATTCGGGCGTGGCGTTCGCCGGCGCCGGAGAAGGTGACTGCCTGGCCGGTCTGAGCCGACAGCCCCGCCCTGGGCGATTCGATCGTCGGCCGGCCGGGCGCTGTCGTGTCGATGGTGATGGGCACCTGCGGGCTGGCCGCGGAGCTCTGACCCGAGAACGGTGCCCGCTGCGTGGCGGTCACGGTGTAATGACCGCTCTTCAGCCCGCCGAGCACGCAGCCCCAGAGGCCGGACGAGTCGGCGGGGAAGCGGCAGGTGGCGCCGTTGCTGGCACGCACAGTCACGGTGGCGCCGGGGTAGGCCGTCCCGTGGACTCCGCCGCCGGAGACGAGAGCGCCCGACGGCGCATCGATGGTCGGAGGCGCGAGCACGGCGACGCTGACCGTGTCGGCGAGCCCGGTGGCCGCGGAGGTCGCGCGGATGACGACGGACGGCCCGTCGGGAAGCGCGGCCAGGGAGCACGACCAGCGGCCGTCGTCAGCGACGGTCACGGTGCAGCGCGAGTCCGCCGAGCCGCCCGCGGCGCCGGAGATCTGAAGCTGGTCGCCCGCCGTCCCCATTCCCGTGACGGTGAAGGGCAGCCGGGTGACGAGCGAGGTCCCCGGGTCATCGATGGCCGGCGGTTGCGCGGGCGGCGGCGGCGTGTCGGTCGGGGGGTTCGTGTCGCCGGGGGAGACGTCTGCCCGCGAGGTGTTCCCGGGCGACGCGTCGGCGCTGGCGGGCGCGACGGAACCGGCCAGCCCGAGGCCGAGCAGGACGATGAGCAGCGCTCCCGCGATCAGCCCCGTCGCCCCTCGGGACCGGGCCGGTGGTGACCCATCGGACAGGAATAGCTGCATTTCACCCCCCATTACTCACCCCCATTTCAGGTGCCATGGCCGTCTGTGTCAACTCTCGAGTGGGATTTACGGCATACTGACAAGTGGGTCAACCGTCCCACTTCGTGCGCGATGAGGCGCCCGATGGTCCCGAGCAGGAGACATATGACGCGCATCTCCGCCGTCGACCGCCGTTCCGCGCTGGTTCGGGCGGCTCTCCGCGTCGTCGCACGCGACGGTGTTGCGGCCGCGACGACACGGGCGATCGTCGCCGAGGCCGGGATGTCGCTCGCCAGCTTCCACTACGCGTTCACGTCGCGCGACGAGCTCATGGCCGAGCTCGTCAACGCGGTCGTCGACGGTGAGGAACTCGCACTCGCGCCGGCGCTCCTGCCCGTGACCGGCGGATTGACCATGCGCGATGCCGTGCGCGCCGGCCTCCAGCACTACTTCGAGGCGGTGCGTGCCGACCCCGACCACGAGAAGGCGATGTTCGAGCTCACCCAGTGGGCGTTGCGCGAACCGCGTCTCGAACACCTCGCGCGCCGCCAGTACGACCGCTACTTCTCCGTGGCGGAGAGCGCCCTCCTCGCAGCAGCCTCCATCACCGGATCCTCGTGGACGCGCCCACCCGCCGAGATCGCCCGGATGCTCGTCGTGCTCACCGACGGCCTCACGATCGCCTGGCTGGTCACCCGCGACGACGCCGCCGCGACCTCTGCCATGGAGTTCGCCGCCGACGCGGTGGCGATGCTCGCACAGCCCATCCCGAACCCGACAGCGAGGACCCGATGACCGAAACCATTGTGCCGGCGGTCTACGCCGAGCCGACCCGCAAGGTGACCGGGCGCTGGATCGCGTTCTTCGCCATCGCCTGGCTCGGCATCTGGATGGCGCAGCTCGCCCCCATCCAGAAGCTGCTGCCCGACCAGGTGCAGGCGCAGCTGACGAGCACGTACTGGGTCGACAGCGTCGTCGCCTTCGGGATCATCTCCGGGATCTCCGGCGTCTGCGCGATCGTCGTCTACCCGTTGACCGGCGCGCTGTCGGACCGCACGACCAGCCGGTTCGGCCGCCGTCGCCCGTGGATGGCGATCGGCGCTGTCGTCTTCGCCGTCTCGCTGATCCTGCTGGGCGCTCAGACGACCATCGTCGGCATCGGAGTGTTCTGGTCGCTCGCGCTCAGCGGCTTCTGCATCCTGACGGCGGCGCTCACCGCGACCATTAGCGACCAGGTCCCCGTCGACCAGCGCGGGTACGTCTCCGGCTGGCTCAGCGCGCCGCAGGCGATCGGCATCATCCTCGGGGTCGCCCTCGTCACGTACGTCTTCGTCGGCAGCCTGCTGGGCTACACCGCGATGGCGGTGCTGCTGCTGATCCTGGTGACGCCGTTCCTCTTCCTCCCGGATGCGGTGCTGCCGCCCGAGCTCAAGCAGAAGATGACGGTGCGCTCGATCATCGAGAGCCTGTGGATCAGCCCGCGCGAGCATCCGGATTTCGGCTGGACGCTGCTCAGCCGTGTCCTCGTCAACTTCGGCAACGCGTTCGGCACCACGCTGCTCCTCTACTTCCTGGAGTTCGGGCTGCACGACAAGAGCGCGGAAGACGACCTGCTGGTGCTCATCCTGATCTACATGGTCTTCGTGATCATCGCGTCGCTGGTGATGGGGCGCTGGTCCGACCGGGTCGGGCGGCGCAAGGCGTTCGTGTTCCTGTCGTCGGCGATCCAGGGGGTCGCGGCGCTGCTGCTGGCGTTCGTGCCCGACCTGTCCGTGGCGATGGTCGCAGCCGGACTGCTCGGACTGGGCTACGGATGCTTCCTCTCCGTCGACCAGGCGCTCGCCACCCAGGTGCTCCCCGACCCGGAGAACCGGGGCAAGGACCTCGGCATCATGAACATCGCGACGGCGGTTCCGCAGGCGATCGCGCCGCTGATCGGCGCGGGCGTCGTCGCGGCGATGGGCGGATTCATGGGCCTCTTCATCATGTCCGGTGTCTTCGCGTTCGCGGGTGCTCTCGCGGTCGCCCGAGTGAAAGCAGTCCGCTAGTGCCCATCGACCTCTCCACGAAGCCGGCCGCAGCCGAGCGAACCTGGACGGCCCCCGACCTGTTCTGGCCGTCCCTCTCGGCGGCGACCGCCCGGCTCGACCCGGCGCTCGCCGTGATCCACCTGCCGGCGCTGCGGCACAACACGCACGACATGCTGCGCCGGGCGGCGGGCAAGCCGATCCGCGTGGCGTCGAAGTCCGTGCGGGTGCGCTCGGTGCTGGATGCGGTGCTCGCGCTCCCGGGATACCACGGCGTGCTCGCGTACACGCTGCCCGAGGCGCTGTGGCTGGCGGAAGGCTCGGACGGGCATCCGCCGATCGAGGACGTCGTGGTTGGGTACCCGACCGCCGACCGCGGAGCCATCGCCCGGCTGGCCGCCTCCCCGGAGCTGGCCGCGCGGGTGACGCTGATGGTCGACTCGCTCGCTCAGCTGGACCTCATCGATTCGGTGGTGGCCCCGGATGCCCGCCCGAGCATCCGGCTGTGCCTGGAACTCGACTCGTCCTGGAACAGCCCGGTGCTCGGGCACGTGGGGGTGTGGCGTTCCCCGCTCTACACGGCCGCGGCGACCCGGGCCGCGGCGGACGAGATCACGAAGCGCCCCGGCTTCACGCTGGTTGGGATGATGGGGTACGAGGCCCAGATCGCGGGACAGGGCGACAAGCCGCGCGGCCGGCCGGCCTGGGGTGCGACGGTGCGCTGGATGCAGAAGAACTCCAAGGCCGAGCTGGCCGAGCGGCGCGCGCAGGCCGTCGCGAGCGTCCGCGAGGTGGCGGACCTCGAGTTCGTGAACGGCGGAGGGACGGGCTCCCTCGAGTTCACGGCGTCCGACGAATCGGTGACCGAGATCGCCGCCGGCAGTGGCCTGCTCGGCGGTCACCTGTTCGACAACTACCAATCGTTCCGGCCCGCTCCGGCCGCGGCGTTCGCCCTCTCGGTGGTGCGCCGGCCCGCACCGGACACGGCGACCCTCCTCGGCGGCGGCTGGATCGCATCCGGACCGCCCGGAGAGGACCGGATGCCCCAGGTAGCGTGGCCGACCGGATTGAAGATGGTCGACCGCGAGATGGCGGGAGAGGTGCAGACGCCGCTGACGGGCGCCGCCGCGGGCGTGCTCCGCGTGGGCGACCGCGTGTGGCTGCGGCACACCAAGTCGGGGGAGCTGAGCGAGCACGTCAACGACTTCCACCTGGTCGACACGGTCGACGGCCGTGCGGCGGTGGTGGATGCGGTGCCGAGCTACCGCGGCGAAGGCCAGGTCTTCCTGTGACGGCGACCGGTGCCGTGTGGCGCAACTGGAGCCGGAGTGAGAAGGTGCGGCCGGCGCGTGTCGAACGGCCGGCGAGCGCGGATGCGGTGCAGCGTGCGGTCGCCGCGGCGGCCCGGCAGGGGATGCGTGTCAAAGCGGTCGGCGCGGGGCACAGCTTCACCGGGATCGCGGTGGCGCCCGGCGTGCAGCTCGACCTGGGAGACCTGACCGGCGTGATCGCCGTGGACGTGGAGCGCGGGCGTGTCACGCTGGCCGCCGGGACGCACCTGCACCAGCTGCCGCGCCTCCTGCGGCCGTACGGCCTGGCGCTGGAGAACATGGGCGACATCGACCGGCAGACGATCGCGGGAGCGACGTCGACGGGCACCCACGGCACCGGGGGAGGGTTCGGCGGGCTGGCGACGCAGATCGTCGGGCTCACGCTCGTGGACGGCGCCGGCGAGGTCGTGTCGATCACGGAGACGTCCAACGCGGAACTGCTGCCGGCCGCTCGGCTCGGCCTGGGCGCGCTCGGCGTGATCGTCGACATCACGCTGCAATGCGTGCCCGCCTACCTGCTGAAAGCGGTGGAGCGGCCGGAGCCGTTGCAGGAGACGCTCGACAGCTACCTCGACCGTTCGGCGCGGGAAGACCATTTCGAGTTCTACTGGTTTCCGCACACCGAGACGGCGCTCACGAAGACGAACACCCGGCTCCCGCTGACCGCGGAACGTGCACCGCTGCCCACGGTCGGGCGCTGGATGGACGACGAACTGCTCGCCAACGGCCTCTACCGCGGTGTGTGCGCGCTCGGCACCACGGTTCCCGCGGTCATCCCGCGCTTCAGCAGGCTCGCCCAGAAGCTCACCGGCAATCGCGATTTCACGGACGTGTCGCCGAACGTGTTCGTCACCAATCGCAGCGTGCGATTCCGCGAGATGGAGTACGCGATTCCGCGCGACGCGGTGCCGGCAGCGCTCGCCGAGGTGAAGGCGCTCATCGAGCGGCGCGGGTGGAGGATATCGTTCCCGGTGGAGGTGCGCTCGGCGGCGGCCGACGGGAACTGGCTGTCGACGGCGTACGGGCGCGAGACCGGCTACATCGCCGTGCACCGGTACTACCGGGAGGATCCGACGGAGTACTTCCGGGCGGTGGAGGACATCATGATGGCGCACGAGGGGCGCCCGCACTGGGGCAAGATGCACAACCGCGACGCCGAGTCGCTGCGTCAGGTGTACCCGCGGTTCGCCGACTTCGCGGCCGTGCGCGACCGTCTCGACCCCGAGCGGATCTTCGCCAATGCGTACCTCGCGCGCGTTCTGGGGTGACCCCAAAGCGGGTGTCGGGATCGCCGGGCATCCGGTATGAGGACTTCTCGGATTTCCGCGTGATTTCGCGGATTTCGCGAATTCGGGGCCGATCTTTGCGTAACGGGTGTGACAGTTGTGACTCACGTGAATCTTGACAGGTCCTCATTTCACTGAAACACTCCGTGCTAGCTGTGAATCACCTGAAAGTTATTGAGAATATTTCATCTTCAGGAAGGCCCCCGATGTCCGACCGCTTCACTCGTCCGTCCAGCACCGCGCCCCGGAGGTTCGCTGCCGCCGCTGCCGCCCTCGCTGTCGCCGTCGGAGTCGTCGTCTCTACTGTCGGCGCCATCCCGACCGCCAGCGTCGAGGCACGGGATGCCGCGCGGGTTGCGGCCGTCGTCCGGGTCGACGTCTCGCACCGCGCATCCCTCGCCGGCGCCCGCACAGCAACCGCGGATGCTCGCCGCACTCAGGCCGTCGCCGCCGCACGCGCGGAACTCGTCCGGGCGCGCACGGTCCTCGCCTCCAGCGCAGGCACGGCGGCAGAGACCGGCCGCCAGGCGCTGGTCGCTGCGATCGCATCCGTCTCGTCGCTGGCTGCGGACGGGAACGCCTTCCCGGTGACTGCGGCCGTCGTGCACCTTAAAGAGGCGGAGAAGGCCGTCACCGACTCCGTCGCCGCGTGGAAGGCCGCGGAGAAGCGGCACCTCGCGGTCGCTGCGGCTGCCGCGGCAGCTGCCCGTGCCGCCGCGGAGTACCAGGCCTCGTACGTGGCCGGCGGCTCCGGCGGCACGGCCGGCTCCCGCGGCTCCGACGGCTCCGGCGGCTCACCGATCTCTGTGACGCGGACGGCTCCGGTCGTCGCAGCGCCGCACACGGCCCCGGGAGTGTCGTCCGCACGCCCGGACAACTCGGGGTGCGGTCCGTGCCCCGGCGCAACGCTCGTGCTGACCCCTTCGGGATATTTGGGTTGTCCGTAGCCGAGCTCTGACGGCGTCCGTCCGACCACGGGCGCTGTCGGTGGACGATCGCGGCGTCGACCGCTCCGGTGTCGGGCACTCGGAGAAGTCGACGCCGCATCGTCGTCCCCGCTCCGCTCCGCTCCCGCTCCGCTCCCGCTCCCGCTCCGCTCCGCTCCCGCTCCGCTCCCGCTCCCGCTCCGCTCCGCTCCCGCTCCGCTCCCGCAATCGAGTCCGGACTTGCTGGCCCTCAAACCCGCCCCTTAGACCAATCAACTCAGGACTCGACGGTGGGGCGGGTGGGCGGGCGCGGGCGGCAGCGCTGCGGAAGCGCTGCGGAAGCGCCGCGGGCGGCGGCGGCGGCGCTACGCGGTGCGGCGCTGCAGCGTGAGCGAGCCGAAGATGATCGCGCCCAGCGCGAAGGCGCCGATGATGAGCAGCTGGCCGGCGACGTAGGCGGCGTCCTCCGTATCGTTGGCGACGGCGTTCAGGGCGTCGATCGCGTGGGAGAGCGGAAGCCAGTCGCTGATGGCGTGCAGCGCATCCGGAAGCTGGTCGCGGGGGATGAAGATCCCGCCCAGCAGGATCTGCGGGAAGATCAGCGCCGGCATGAACTGCACGACCTGGAACTCGGTGCGGGCGAACGCGCTCACGAAGAGGCCGAGGGTCGTGCCCAGGATGGCGTCCGCGAGCGCCACCGTCAGCAGGAGCCAGATGCTCCCCTTGATGTCGAGACCGCACACCCACACGGCGTACGCCACCGCGACCAGGGTCTGCACGACCGCGAGCAGGCCGAAAGCGAGCGTGTAGCCGAGGATGAAGTCGCCTCGACCGAGCGGCATGGAGAGGAGACGCTCCAGGGTGCCGGTGCGGCGTTCGCGCAACGTCGTGATGCTCGTGACGAGGAACATCACGACGAACGGGAACAGGGCGAGCATCGCCGGCCCGATCGTGGCGAACGTGTCGGTGTCGGTGAAGATCCAGGCGACCAGGCCGATCAGCAGGCTCGGCACCACGATCAGCAGGCCGATGGTGCGCGGGTCGTGGCGGATCTGCGTGAGCACGCGTCCCGCGGTAGCGAAGGTGCGGGTGAGGTTCACCGTGTGCTCCCGTCCGGGGCTTCCGGATGCTCGCCGGGTTCCGCCCCGCCCGGCCCGGGATCAGGCTCGGGGTCGCCCAGCGCGTGCCGCGGATGGTGGCGGCGGATGAGCGCGAGGAACGCCCCCTCGGCATCCGTCGCCCCGGTCTGGGCGAGCAGACCCTCGGGCGTCTCATCGGCGAGCATGGCGCCGTCGCGCATGAGCAGGAGCCGGTCGCAGCGGGCGGCTTCGTCCATCACGTGGCTGGAGATCAGGAGGCTCGTACCGCCTTCGGCGAGCCGGTGGAACAGGCCCCAGAGCTCGACGCGCAGCAGCGGGTCGAGCCCGACTGTGGGCTCGTCGAGCACGAGAAGGTCGGGGGATCCGAGGAGGGCGGCAGCCAGGGAGACGCGGCTGCGCTCGCCGCCGGAGAGGGTCTCCACGAGTCGTCCCGCGTTCTCCCCGAGGTCGGTGACCTCGATCGCGCGCTCGACGTCGTCTCTGCCCGCCCCGAGCACGCGGCGGAAGTAGGAGAGGTTCTGGCGCACGGTGAGATCGTCGTAGACGCTCGCCGCCTGGGTGACGTAGCCGACGCGGTGGCGCAGGGCGGGGGAGCCGGCCGGCTCGCCGAGCACCTCGACCGTCCCGCCGGCCACCCTCTGCACACCGACGATCGCGCGCATCAGGGTGGTCTTACCGCAGCCGCTCGGACCGAGCAGGCCGACGACCTGTCCGCGCGGGATCGTCAGGGTCAGCCCGTCGAGCACCGTCGTGCGGCCGCGGCGGACGCGCAGCCCGTCGATCGAGACCGAGACCCCCGCGGAATTCATCATGTGATGAATTATTCGCCCGTGCGATCAGCGCGTCAAGAGGGTGATCGGCGCGTCGAGAGCGGTCACGGCGTCACCGGAGCGGGGCCGCCGGGTCTCCGAACAGGTGCCACTGGATGACCGGGCCGACCCGGCGTGCCAGCTCGTCGGGCGAGGTGGTCGCGATCGGATCGAGCTTCAGCACGAAACGCGTGATCATCAGGCCGACGAGCTGCGAGGCGGCCAGGTTGGCCCGCAGCACCGCGTCGTCGTCGCGGTCGTCGGCGGCGGAGGCGAGACGCAGGAACACCTCGCGGGCGAGGAATTCCTTGAGCATCCGGCTGCCCGGGCCGCTGCCGAGCGTCGTGCGCAGGATGGCGACCACGCGGGCCTGCGCCTTGGGGTCCTCGAGCTGCTCGAGCAGGTAGCGCACGAGCCCGGCCCCGATGTCGTCGTGCGGTCCCGACAGGATGACGCCGAGCACCCGGTCGGGACGCAGCGGCGCCTCGAGCGAAGCGGTGAAGAGGTCGGCCTTGTCGTCGAAGTAGTGGTGGACCAGGGCCGAGTCGACTCCGGCGCGGCGCGCGATCGCACGTAGCGAGGCGGCCTCGTAGCCGCGGTCGGCGAACTCTTCGGTCGCGGCCTTCAGGATGGCGGCGCGCGCGGAGGCTCCGCTCCGCGCCTCCTTGCGCGGCCGGCCCCGTTTGCGTCGCTCGGCCACCTCACTCACCTGCCCATTGTGCACCCGCCCGAGCGGCTCCTGCCGAAGCGCACGGTGGTTGCTTTGAGAGTGATGGGAACACGGTGGGAGCGCAGGTGGCCGCAAGTAGTATGAAGATCGCGCAGGAGGATCCGCGCCCATCATCAAGGAGTATCCGAAAATGGAATGGCTCATCCCGGTCATCATCGTCGTCGTCATCGTCGCGATCATCGGGATCTACCTGTGGGCCACCTACAACTCGCTCGTCACCCTCAAGGTGCGCGTCGACGAGGCGTGGAGCGACATCACGGTCCAGCTCAAGCGGCGTGCCGATCTGATCCCGAACCTCATCGAGACGGTCAAGGGCTACGCAACGCATGAGAAGGGCGTCTTCGAGTCGGTGACCCAGGCGCGCGCCGAGACTCTGTCCGCGACCGGGCCCGCTGAGGCCTCCGTCGCCGAGAACCACATGCAGACGGCCCTGAAGAGCATCTTCGCGGTGGCCGAGGCCTACCCGCAGCTGCTGGCGAGTCAGAACTTCCTGCGTCTCCAGGCCGACCTGGTCGACACCGAAGATAAGATCCAGGCCTCGCGCCGGTTCTACAACGGCGGCGTGCGCGAGCTGAACACCAAGATCAAGGTGTTCCCCAACAACATCTTCGCCAAGCGCCTCGGGTTCTCCGAGCGTGACTTCTTCGAGGTCGGCGACCTCGCGGCGATCGCCGAGCCTCCGCGCGTTCAGTTTTAGCGGGCGGCGATGTACAGAGCTATTGCCAGGAACAAGCGCAATACGGTCTTCACCATCCTGCTGTTCCTCCTGATCATCGGCGGCCTCGGCTGGCTCGCCGCCTACATCTACCAGAACACGGCGATCGTCGTGATCGTCCTGGTCATCGCGGTGCTCTACGCCGTGTTCCAGTACTTCCTGGCGAGCAGCCAGGCGCTGAGCCTGTCGGGCGCGATCCCCATCCAGAAGGCCGACAACCCGCGGCTCTGGAACGTCGTCGAGAACCTGTCGATCACGACGGGCACGCCGATGCCCGCGGTCTACATCGTGAACGATCCGGCGCCGAACGCGTTCGCCACCGGGCGTGACCCGCAGCACGCCTCTGTGGCGGCGACGACGGGCTTGCTCGACCTCATGGACGACGCCGAACTGGAAGGCGTGATGGCGCACGAGCTCGGGCACGTGCGCAACTACGACATCCGGCTGTCGATGATCGTCTTCGGGCTCACGATCGCCATCGGTTTCATCGCGGACATCTTCCTGCGCATGGCATTCTTCGGCGGGGGCCGCGGCAACAACAACAGCGGCGGGGGAGGCGGCGGCAACCCGATCGTGCTCGTCTTCGGCCTCATCGCCGCGATCATCGCGCCGCTGGTGGCGACGCTCGTGCAGCTGGCCGTGTCCCGTCAGCGCGAATACCTGGCCGACGCCACCAGCGCCCTCACCACGCGCCATCCGGATGCTCTGGCCAGCGCCCTCCTCAAACTGGAGGCCTACGGCCGTCCCCTGCGCCGGCAGAACTCGTCGATGGCCCACCTGTGGATCGCCGACCCGCTCCGGCCGAGCCTGATGAGCCGCCTGTTCAGCACTCACCCGCCGATCCCCGAGCGCGTCGAGCGCCTCGAGAAGATGGGCAGCACGTTCTGATCGAGCACCGGATGCACGGGCGCGCGCACAACCGGATGCGCCGCATTCCGCGCATCCGCCCGCAGCTTTAGCCCTCCAGTTCGCCGGTCCCCACGTAGCGGTACGGGACGCGCCCGTCGGCGGCGCTCTCCGCATCCGGTCGCCAGACGCTCTCGACGTTGCGGCCGCCGAGCGTGGTCACATCGCGGATCGGGTCGGCGGGTTTGCCGTCGACCAGGCTCTGCACGACCTCGGCGTACACCGAGCCGTCGGGGTTCACCAGCACGGCCAGGTAGTGGTCGTCAGGAATCTCATCAGTCATGTCCCGGATGCTACTCCGGCCCGACGCCGGCGGCAGCGTGCGCGCGCGGGTCAGTTCAGGGCGCGCCCGAGGGCCGGGGCGAGGTCTCCCCAGTCGGCGACCGAGAAGCCGCCGAGCCCCTGCCATTCCGCGATCTCGCGCAGCATCGGCACGACACGCTCCACCGTGTCGGCCGGCGCCCCCGGCTCGCTCCAGGCCGACTGCACGCGCAGGATGCCCGCCTGACGGTCGTTCTTCAGGTCGATCCGACCGACGATCCGGTCGTCGATCAGCAGGGGCATCGTGTAGTAGCCGAACGACCGTTTCTCCTGCGGCACGTAGATCTCGATGCGGTAGTGGAAGTCGAACAGGCGCAGAGCACGCTCGCGGAACCAGACGACCGGGTCGAACGGGGAGAGCAGAGCGGTCGCTTCGATGCGCCGCGGCAGCCGGGCGTCCCGATGCAGCCAGACCCTCTCGGGCTTGCCGCCGCGCTCCCAGCCGGGCACCGTGACCGGGATCAGCTCGCCCGCCTCTTCGAGCTCCCGGATGGCCGTGAGGACCGGCGCCCCCTTGATGCGATAGTAGTCGCCCAGGTCGCGGGCGGTGCCGATGCCGTGGGCGACCGCGGAGCGCCTGATCAGCTCGCGCACGGCATCCGGCGTCTCGATCTGCCGGTCGAGGATGCTCGCCGGCAGCACATCGTCGACGAGCGCGTACCTGCGCTGGAACCGGGTTCGTCCTGCGATGGCGACCTCGCCGAACAGGAACAGGAACTCCAGTGCGCGCTTGACGTCGGACCAGCCCCACCACGGCCCGGTGCGTGTGTTGGCGTCGTGTTCGATCTCGCCGGCCATCAGCGCGCCGTTCGCGGCGAGCTCGGCGCGCAGCCAGTCGACCGTGCCGGCATTGCTCTCGTACCAGCTGCCGGGCGCGGCGTAGGTCTGCCGGTAGTTCTGCATACGCCAGCGGAAGAGCGGCCAGTCGTCGCGGCGCATGAAGGCGGCCTCGTGCGCCCAGTATTCGGTGTGCGGCGCTTTGGCCTCGAACGTCAGCCGGTCGAGCAGCGTCTTGTCGTAGCGGCCGAGCCGGGCGAAGGCGGGCAGGTAGTGGCTGCGCTCGAACACGTTGACCGAGTCGATCTGCAACAGGTTGATGCGATCGATCAGACCGTTCAGCTGGCGGGTGCCGACGACGGGCGGTCGGGGACGCCCGAAACCCTGGGCAGCGAGAGCGACGCGCCGCGCGAGGGCGGGGGAGACCTTTTCAACCACGGTGACGACCCTAGCGCGAGCCGCAGACAGCGGTTCCATCGACGTTCACCGATCGTCCATTCGCCGATCCTCGATCGGTTGCCGGGCGTCCCTACTGTGGCCCCTGGCCCGGACGGGAATCCGAGCCGTCCACGAATGGGCGGCGACCATCCGGGACACCTCACACCAGGAGGAACCTTGACCATCAAGCGCACACGCGTCGCCGGCCTGGCCGCCGCGGCCACCGTCGTCGCCCTGTCGCTCGCAGCCTGCTCGGGCGGCGCCAACGCAGCAGATCCCTCCGGCGGCGCGTCCGTCGACGCGGCCACTGCCACCAGTGCGAAGGACTTCGGTTCGATGGCTGCGCTGGTCTCCGCCGCGAAGAAGGAGGGCAGCATCAACATCATCGCGACCCCCGGGGACTGGGCCAACTACCAGCAGATCTTCGACGGCTTCACGAAGAAGTACGGCATCACCATCAACCCCAGCCAGGACAGCGCCTCCAGCCAGGAGGAGATCGACGCCGCCAAGAAGCTCAAGGGCCAGGACTCCGCTCCGGACACCTTCGACATCGGCAGCTCCGTCGCCCTCGCCAACACGCAGTACTTCGCTCCGTACAAGCCGACCGGCTGGGACGACATCCCCGCCGACCAGAAGGAGAGCACCGGCCTCTGGAAGGTCGGGTACTACGGCGTGATGTCGGTCGGCTACGACGCCAACAAGATCAAGTCGGCGCCGAAGTCGTTCGACGACCTGCTCTCGTCGGAGTTCAAGGGCGCCGTCGCGCTCAACGGCAACCCGACCCAGGCGGCCGCCGCAGCGGGCGCCGTCGCCTACGCCGACCTGCAGGCGGGCGGGACGCTCGACGACCTCACCCCCGGCATCGACTGGTTCTCCAAGCTCAAGAAGGCGGGCAACTGGAACGCCGCCGACGGCAAGCCGAACACCATCGCCTCGGGTGAGACCCCTGTGCTGCTCGACTGGTCGTTCAACCAGAAGGGCTACGCGACCAGCGACACCATCAAGGGCGGCGGCGTCGACTGGAAGTACGTCGTGCTCCCCGGCACCGCGTACGTCGGCTACTACAACCAGGCGATCAACAAGGATGCCCCGCACCCGGCCGCCGCACGCCTCTGGGAGGAGTACCTCTACAGCGACGACGCGCAGAACGCGTGGCTCAAGGGCGGCGCCTACCCGGCCCGCGTGGACGCCATGCAGAAGGCCGGCACACTCGACACGGCCGAGTTCCCGGGCAAGCTCGACACGGTGGCCGTCATGACGGACAAGCAGGCGACGGACGCCGGTACCCTGCTGAACGCCAAGTGGGCGAACGCGGTCGGCTGATGACCACCCCCGCTGACGCTCTCGCGCCGGCGATCGACGCGAGTGCCGCCGGGTCTGACACCCGGCGGCATTCGCCGTCACGCGTCGTCGCCGTCTCCTCCCGTCGCCGCCGGCGCGGCGTCCCCGCGCTGCTCGGCCTCACCCCGTTCGCCTTCTACGTCGTCGTCTTCCTGGCGGTGCCCACCGTGGTCGCCGTCGGCAGCGGCTTCTTCGACGGCGCGGGGCACCTCACCTGGTCGAACATCTCGGGTCTGGCCGAGCCGGCCATCGCGGGCTCGTTCTTCGGCGCCTTCTTCCTGTCGGCCGTGACCGCGATCGTCGGCGCCGTCGCCGGAGCCGCGCTCTGCTTCGCCATGCTGCGGTCGCGTCCGGGCGGCGTCGCCCGTTCGCTCGTCGACTCGGCGAGCAGCGTTCTCGCCCAGTTCGGCGGCGTGATGCTGGCGTTCGCCTTCATCGCCACGATCGGTGCGCAAGGGCTCGTCACGGTGCTGCTGCGCAACCAGTTCCACATCAACATCTATGAGAACGGCGTCTGGCTCTACACGGTGCCGGGGCTGATCCTGCCGTACCTGTACTTCCAGATCCCGCTGATGGTGATCACGTTCATGCCCGCGCTCGAAGGCCTGAAGCCGCAATGGCTCGAGGCGAACGCCACATTGGGCGGCAGTCGTGCCACGTATTGGTGGCGGGTGGGCATCCCGGTTCTGCTGCCGTCGTTCCTCGGCAGCCTCCTGCTGCTGTTCGCGAACGCGTTCTCGTCGTACGCCACGGCCGCCGCGCTGGTCGGGCAGGCGAACAACATCGTGTCCCTGCAGATCCGGCAGGCGCTCATCAGCGAGACCGTGCTGGGCCGGGCGAACCTGGCCGGCTCGATGTCGCTCGGGATGCTCGTCGTGATGATCGTCGTGATGCTCGGCTACTCCGCTCTGGTGTCGCGAACGGCGAGGTGGCAGCGATGAGCCGCGGCCGTGAGACCCTCCGCTTCGGACCCGGGCCGGTGACGCGGGCGATCATCTGGACGGTCTTCGGACTGTTCTTCCTCATCCCGCTCTTCTCGATGCTGGAGTTCACGCTGCGCACCGCGAAGCCGGGCGTGTACGACTTCAGTCGCTGGATCCTGGTGTTCAGCGGCACCACCACGCGCTACGACCGCATCTACCAGGGGCTCGGCAACTCGCTCGTGCTCGCGGTGGTGACCGTGCTCATCGTGCTCATCGTGCTGTTCCCCACGATGGTGCTCGTCGAGCTGCGGTTCCCCCGGATGCGCCGCGTGCTCGAGGTCATCTGCCTGCTCCCGATCATGATCCCGGCGATCGTCATGGTGGTCGGCCTCGCTCCGACCTACGCCGTGGTGACGAAGCTCTTCGGCTCGGGCACGTGGACGCTCGCCTTCGCCTACGGCATCACGGTGCTGCCGTACGCCTACCGGGCGATCCAGAGCAACATCGCAGCGATCGACATCGTGACGCTGAGCGAGGCGGGCCGCTCGCTCGGCGCCGGCTGGCTGAGCGTGCTCACGCGCATCCTGGTGCCGAACCTGCGCCGCGGCATCCTCGCCGCCAGCGTGCTCTCGGTGGCCGTCGTGCTCGGCGAGTTCACCATCGCGTCCCTCCTCAGCCGGACCAACCTGCAGACCTCGCTGCTGCTGGTGTCGCAGTCCGACCCGTTCGTCGCGGTCATCTTCGCGCTCCTCGCGCTGGTGTTCGCGTTCCTCCTCCTCGTCGTGGTCGACCGTCTCGTGACGGCCCGACGACGCAGCGCGAAAGGCTGACCCCATGCCCCCGACCTCGTCACAGACCTCCCTGTCATCGCCCCAGCACGGCTCCACCGTCGAACTCCGCGACGTCGTGCGCGACTTCGGCGGCGGTGTCGGCCTGAACGGCCTGAACCTCGCCGCGCGGCCGGGCGAGCTCATCGCCCTGCTCGGACCGAGCGGCTGCGGCAAGACCACTGCACTGCGCGCCCTCGCCGGCCTCGAACGGGTCGACGCCGGGAGCATCCTGATCGACGGCGCCGACGTGAGCGACGAGCCCACCAACCGGCGCGACCTCGGCATGGTGTTCCAGTCGTACTCATTGTTCCCGCACCTCACGGCGGGCCAGAACGTCGAGTTCGGGCTCCGGATGCGCAAAGTCGCTGCCGCCGATCGCCGCAGCCGTGCCGCCGAGGCCCTCGAACTCGTCGGACTCGACAACCACGCGGGCCGCTACGCGCATCAGCTGAGCGGTGGGCAGCAGCAGCGTGTCGCCCTCGCCCGCGCCCTCGTCACGCAGCCGCGCGTGCTCCTGCTCGACGAGCCGCTCTCAGCACTCGACGCCAAGGTGCGCGTGCAGCTCCGGGAGGAGATCCGCCGGATCCAGACCGAGCTGGGGATCACCACCTTCTTCGTGACGCACGACCAGGAGGAGGCTCTCGCGATCGCCGACCGGGTGGCGGTGATGCGCGCCGGCGACATCGAGCAGATCGGCACGCCGGAGGAGCTGTACGGCCGGCCGGCCACGCCGTTCGTCGCCGAGTTCGTCGGGCTGACCAACAAGCTGCCGGGGGAGGTGTCCGGCGGTGAGCTGACTGTCTTCGGGCGCCGGCTGCCCCTGGTGACCGGCGGCCTGCCGGACGGGCCCGTGGAGGCCTACCTGCGGCCGGAGGACGTGCTCCTGGCATCCGCGGGCATCCCGGCCCTCGTCGTGTCGACGAGCTTCCTGGGCGCGCTCCGCCGGACCCGGGTGCAGCTCGGCGACGGGACCGAGCTGGCCGTGCAGCACGGGGCGCGGGAGACTCCCGAGCCCGGCGCGCGGGTGCACGTGGAGTTCGCCGGGACGGCGGTCACGGCGACCCCGGTCGCGACGGAGTCCCGTGCGGGCGCGGTCCCGGTGGGGGTTGCACGCTGAGAGTAGAGTGATCCTCATGTCAGATGACTACGCGGGGGTGGCCGCCGGGAACGACGACATGACGGTCGATCTCTCCACCTTCGAGAAGACGCTCGACCTCAGAGACATCGCCACCAAGATCCGCATCGACGATATCTTCCACTTCCCGTGGTTCCTTCCGATCGACACGATCAGCCCGACCCACACCGTGGGCAAGGGGCGGACCAACCTCACCCTGATCGCGCCGGACATCATGCAGACCGACACCGTCGGCACGCCGTACGCCTCGTTCTCCAACCGGCAGACGCAGGCGGGCGGGCCGGGCGTCTCCGTGCACTTCGCCCCCGGGGCCTACGGCATCTCGGGCACGGGCAGCTACGTGGTCTCGTTCGCGATCTCCGCCTCCGGGCCCGTCACGCTCAGCGTCGGCGCCTACGCGGGCAGCGGGACGACCAGCGGAACCGGCAGCAGGACCGTCAACGCGAACGTCTCGGTCGCGGTGGTGCTGAACAACGTGCCGCCGTCGCAGCAGACGTACGTCTCGATCCAGCAGACCGGTGGGGCCCAATGGTCGTGGTACACGACCAGCATCGAGCATCCGCCGCTCGTCTTCCAACCCTGAGCATTCTCCCGGACCGCGGTCAACCCCGGTGCGGCGCTGGAGCGCGCCCCTAAACTGACCACCATGGCTGACACGGATGCGACCCCACCCGTTCCACCCGGCACGCCCGGTGCGCCCGGCGAGAATCGCGCCCCCGCGCGAAACTGGTTGCTCGGCCGCCGGCGCAGGGAGCTCGACGAACCGGTCGAGCCGATCGACGGATCGCTCCCGCGGGGGGTCCGGATGGCCGGCGCCTGGTCGTGGCGCCTGCTGGTCATCGGCGGTGTCATCGCCGTCTTCATCTTCCTGGTCATCCAGCTGCGGCTGATCATCATCCCGCTGCTGATCGCGGTGCTGGTCTCGGCACTCCTCGTGCCGCTCGTCGACTTCCTGCACCGCCACAAGTGGCCGCGCTGGCTGGCCATCGTCACCGCGATGGTGGGGGTGATCGCGATCGTCGGCGGTCTGCTCTACCTCGCCATCTGGCAGGTCACGCGGCAGAGCCATGAGCTCAGCGTGCAGTCGATCGCCGCCTACGACGAGTTCCGCGCGTGGCTCACCAGCGGCCCGCTCGGCCTGAGCGAGCAGCAGATCAGCGACGGGCTGAACTCGATCGGCTCCTCGTTCCAGCAGGACAGCCAGGTGTTCATCTCGGGCGCCCTCTCGATCGGCTCGACCCTCGGGCACGTGCTCACCGGCCTGCTGCTGACCCTGTTCAGCACGCTCTTCATCCTCATCGACGGCAAGAGCATCTGGGGCTGGATCGTCCGGATCTTCCCGAAGCGTGCACGGCCGGCCGTCGACGGCGCGGGGCAGGCGGGCTGGCTCACTTTGCGCAACTTCGTCAAGGTCCAGATCGTGGTGGCGTCGATCGATGCCGTCGGAATCGGCCTGGGCGCGTTCATCCTCGGGCTTCCCCTCGTCATCCCGATCGCGGTCCTGGTGTTCCTGGGCTCGTTCATCCCGATCGTCGGCGCCGTGATCACCGGCGCGCTGGCCGTGATCATCGCCCTGATCTTCAAGGGCTGGGTCTTCGCGCTGATCATGCTCGGGATCGTGCTTCTCGTGCAGCAGATCGAAGGCCACGTGCTGCAGCCGTTCATCATGGGGACGGCCGTCAAGGTGCATCCGCTCGCCGTCGTGCTCGTCGTGGCGGCCGGATCGCTGCTCGCGGGCATCCCCGGCGCCCTGTTCGCGGTGCCGTTCGCCGCCGTGCTCAACGTCATGGTGCACTACATCTCGAGCGGAGTGTGGCGAACGCGGCCACCGGGGGAGTACGACCAACCGCAGGATGCCCTCTGGCAGACGGTGCCCCTCCCCGTGCGCCGGCCGCGGGCCTGAGATGTGCCGACACATTCGGCTGCGGGAATACGGGCGCGAGTAGGCTGAGCGGGTGGCCAGGCTGACAGAAACGACGCGCACACCGTTCGCCGGGCCGAGCCTCGCCGAGATCGAGGCGGCGCGCGAGATCGTGTCGCGGGTAGCGGAGCCGACGCCCATCGAGACCTCGCGCTACCTCGCCGACGTGCTCGGGGCGCCCGTGTTCCTCAAGTGCGAGAACCTGCAGCGCACCGGCTCGTACAAGATCCGCGGCGCCTACAACCGCATGGCCAAGCTCGACGCCGGCGAGCGCGCACGCGGCGTCGTCGCCGCCTCGGCCGGAAACCACGCGCAGGGCGTCGCCTTCGCGGCACGGGAGCTCGGCATCAAGGCCACCATCTTCATGCCGGTCGGTGTCGCCATCCCCAAGTTCCAGGCCACCCGCGCCTACGGCGCCGACGTGGTGCTGAGCGGCAGCATCGTCGACGAGACCCTGCGGGCCGCGGCCGACTTCGCCGCCGAGACCGGCGCCGTGCTCATCCCTCCGTTCGACCACCGCGACGTCGTCGCCGGGCAGGGCACGCTGGGTCTCGAGATCCTCGACCAGGTTCCGGATGCCGCTACCGTCGTCATCCCCATCGGCGGCGGCGGGCTCATCTCCGGGGTCGCCAGCGCGGTCAAGCAGCGCGCTGCACAGGAAGGCCGTGAGATCCGCGTGATCGGCGTGCAGGCGGCCAACGCCGCCGCCTACCCTGCGTCGCTCGAGGCGGGCGAGCCCACCGAGATCGCGCTCGTCGGCACCATCGCCGACGGCATCGCGGTGAGCAAGCCGGGTGTGCTCAACTTCGAGATCATCCGCGACATCGTCGACGAGATCGTGACCGTGAGCGAAGACGACATCGCGCGCGCCATGCTGGTGCTGCTCGAGCGGGCGAAGCTCGTCGTCGAACCGGCCGGCGCCGTCTCCGTCGCCGCCATCCTCGCCGGCAAGATCGCCCCGACCGGCACCACAGTCGCCATCCTCTCCGGCGGCAACATCGACCCCCTGCTGATGCAGCGCGTGATCAGCCACGGTCTGGCCGCCTCCGACCGCTACCTCAAGCTCAAGATCATGCTCCCCGACCGTCCCGGTCAGCTCGCACGCATCTCGGAGATCCTCGCCGGCGCGAACGCCAATGTGGTCGAGGTGCTGCACACCCGCCACGGCCGCGGTCTGCAGATCAGCCAGGTCGAGCTCGACGTGAGTGTTGAGACGCGCGGCACCGAACACCGCCAGCAGGTCATCGAGGCGCTGCGCTCCGCGGGATACGATCCCGTGCTCGACTACGAGTAGGCGTGCATCCGGTCGTCAACGACCACCCGCACAGACGAACGAGACGGGCCGGCAGAATCTGCCGGCCCGTCTCGTTCGTGCGGAGGGGTCTACTGACCGGTGTAGGTCTCGACTTTGGTGACCTTCACGGTGATCTCCTTGCCGTTCGGCGCCGCGTACGTGGTCGACTCGCCGACCTTGAGGCCGAGGATGGCGCCGCCCAGCGGGCTCTGCTCGCTGTAGACGGGCAGGTCGGTGCCGGCCGCGATCTCGCGGTTGCCGATCAGGAAGACGCTCTTGTCGCCGGCGATGGTGGCCGTGACGACGGTGCCCGGCTCCACGACGCCGTGGCTCTGCGGGGCCTCGCTGACGGTCGCGTGCCGGAGCAGCTGGGTGAGCTGCACGATGCGCGCCTCGATCTTGCCCTGCTCGTCTTTGGCCGCGTGGTAGCCGCCGTTCTCCTTGAGGTCGCCCTCCTCGCGGGCCGCTTCGATGCGCTTGGCGATGTCGTTACGGCCGTTGACGCTGAGCTCCTCGAGTTCCGCGGCGAGGCGGTTGTACGCATCCTGGGTCAAGAAGCTGACCTGAGAATCCTGAGACATGATGAACTCCTTTGCGCCACCGGCGTTTGCGCCGGTTGGGCAGATCTTGGCCGGTCGGGTGACCGGCGAGATAAAGTCGACGCCCCGACAGCTCGTCGAGGCGTATCGAAGAATCCTAGGTCAGCCAGCAGCTTGAAATCAAACCTGTGTTGCTCTGCTGGGTGGTCCTGATCATCTCGGTGTGTGTGGTGATGCGGGCATCCGACGCCGGATACTCGACGATGCGCCACCCGACGATCGCGAACGACTCGTCGAGCGCCTGCACGGCGCATGTCACGGGCGTGCCTTTCGGTGTGTTCACGGTGAAGGTGATCGAGACGTGGTGGGCGTCGACGATCGTGTATGCGGTGTCCGTCGCCTCGAGGTTGGCCTGGTCGCCGTCCCAGCCCGCCCAGAACACCCACGCGGTGAAGACGGCGACGAACGCGGCCGCGGCCCCGACGATCCACCAGCGGTTGCGTCGTTTGCGATCGGGGCTGCGCCCGTAGCGCTGATCGAGTGTCCCGGTCACCGCCATGCTTCTCCCAGCACTGAAGACTCCTGTGAAATGGTGCACCGTGCTCGACGGTAGGCTTGAACTCCAAGACTAGGAGACGAATCTGGGAATCGTTCTCCACGCGAGGCAGAAGGAAACGGTGCCGTGAACCGGCGATTGATGGCTGTCCACGCCCACCCCGACGACGAGTCGAGCAAGGGTGCGGCGACCTACGCCTACTACACCAGCCTCGGCGACGACGTGATGGTGGTCAGCTGCACCGGCGGCGAACGCGGCGACATCCTCAACGACGAACTGCCCGACCTGGCGATGGCCCGCCGCGACCTCGCGGGGCTGCGCCGCCGCGAGATGGCGGCCGCTCAGGCGGTGATGGGCATCCGGCATCGGTGGCTCGGCTACGTCGACTCCGGCATGGCGCGCGACGACGGCACCTTCCCGGTGAACTCCTTCGCCTCGATCCCGGTCGAGATCTCGGCGGAGCCCCTCGTGCGGCTCGTGCGCGATTTCAAGCCGCACGTCATGGTGACCTACGACGAGAACGGCGGCTACCCGCATCCGGATCACATCCGGGCCCACGTGATCGGCGTCGAGGCCTATCGCGCGGCCGCCGACCCCGCGCGGTACCCCGAGGCGGGCGCGCCGTGGGAGGTGTCGAAGCTGTACTACGACCGCATCCTGAACTCCGCCCGGCTGAACGCCGTGTACGAGGCGCTGCTCGCGGCCCAGCCCGGGTCGCCCCTGGTCGAGCGGATGCGCGAGATGCGCGGCTGGATGGGTGAGCGCTCCTTCGACGCCACCACGCGCATCCCGGCCGGCGACTTCTTCGAGGCCCGCGACCGTGCCCTGCGCTCGCACGCGAGCCAGGTCGCCCCCGACAATGCCTTCTTCTTCTGGCCGAACGACGTGCAGCGCCGGGCGTGGCCGACCGAGGACTTCCAGCTCATCGACTCGAAAGTGGAGACGCAGATGCCCGAAACCGACCTGTTCGCCGGAATCGAGGAAACCGCGTGATCGCTGCGGCCCTCCTGCGCGCCTCGCTGTACTTCGCGGCCGCTACCCCGAGCCCGACGCCCTCGTCCGGGCCGGACCCGAACGACATCACCCCCGGCGTGGTCGGGTTCCTCGTCACGTTCGCCATCGCGGTGGTGGTGGTGCTGCTCGTGATCGACATGACGCGCCGCATCCGCCGGGTGCGCTACCGGGCCGAGATCGCGGAGAAGCTGGACGCCGAGCAGGCCCGCGCCGCCGACGACCGTCCGGAGGACGACGAGCGCCCGTAGCGTCGCCGCCACCCCGTCGTTTGCCACTGGTCGTCGTCATCCCGGGCGGGTTGACGACAGCTACTGGCAAACGACCGGCGCCAGACCCCGCTCAGCCGACGTTGTAGACGGGGTTCATCGCGATCAGCAGGGTCGCGGTCCAATGGCAGAGGAACGCCAGGACCGTCAGCGCATGGAAGATCTCGTGGAAACCGAACCTGCCGGGGAACGGGTTGGGCTTCTTCATCCCGTAGATCACGGCTCCCACGGTGTAGAGCACGCCGCCCACGATCACCAGCACCATCATCGCGACGTTCGCGTCGAAGAGGTCGACGATGTAGCCGAGAGCGCCCCAGCCCATCCCGATGTAGATGGGCACGTACAGCCACCGCGGCGCGTGGATCCAGAACACCCGGAACCCGATGCCCAGCAAGGCGGCTCCCCACACGAGCGCGAGCAGCAGGATGCCCTTCTGCGCCGGCAGGGCGAGCACGGCGAGCGGGGTGTACGTGCCGGCGATCAGCAGGAAGATGTTCGCGTGGTCGATGCGCTTGAGGACGATCTTGGTGCGCGGCTTCCAGTTGAAGCGGTGGTACAGGGCCGAGTTGCCGAACAACAGCATCGACGTCAGCATGAACACCGCTGACGCCCACTTGGCCGGCGCGCCCTCCGCGAGGGTGATGAGCACGATGCCGGCGGCGATGGTGACCGGGAACGTTCCCGCGTGGATCCAGCCGCGCCAGGTCGGCTTGATCTCGGCGACGTTCGCCGGGGAGGCGTCGATGAACGGGAGGTTCGGCAGCTCGGGTCCGCGATCCTCGTCGGCCTTCACGGCCGCATCCGCTGCGCCGAGCGCAGCGGCCGGCTCCTGGAGCAGCTCGGCGACGTCTTCGGTGGCGGGGGTTTTACGCGGCGTCATGGACCAAGGGTACGGGACCGGCGTGGCCCGGAGGCTGTGAGTTCATCGCAGCCGGTCGCGGTAACGTACCTGTGTGAGCAAACGGAGTTTCCCCCTCGGGCGCGGCCTCCTCTACGGGCTCTACCAGACCCGGCTGAAGCGGGACCTCACTCAGGATTCCCTACCACGCCACGTCGCCATGATCATCGACGGCAACCGGCGCTGGGCGCGGCAGGCGGGCCTGAAGACGGTCGCGCACGGGCATCGGGCGGGCGCTGCCAAGATGCGCGAATTCCTCGAGTGGTGCGACGAGCTCGGCATCTCCGTCGTGACGCTCTACCTGCTCTCGTCGGACAACCTCACCAACCGCAGCAGCGCAGAGCTCTCCGACCTCATCGAGATCATCGCCGAGCTCGCCGACGACCTCTCTCGTTTCCGCGACTGGCGCGTGCAGCACGTCGGTTCGACCACGGGGCTTCCCCAGCCGCTCGTCGACGCTCTCCGCGCCGCCGAGGAGCGCACGGCCGGCAACACCGGCCTGCACGTGAACCTCGCGATCGGCTACGGCGGCCGCAAAGAGATCACGGATGCGATGCGCAGCATCGTCGCCGCCCACTCGGCCGAGGGCGGCAGCCTGGAGACGCTGGCCGACCTGCTCACCCCCGACATGATCGGCGAGCACCTCTACACCGGGGGCCAGCCCGATCCCGACCTCGTCATCCGCACCTCGGGCGAGCAGCGGCTGAGCGACTTCATGCTGTGGCAGAGCGCCCACAGCGAGTTCTACTTCGTGGAAGCCCTCGGGCCCGACCTGCGCGAGGTCGACTTCCTCCGCGCCGTGCGCGACTACTCACGACGGCAGCGCCGCTACGGCGGCTGAGTGCGGCTACGGCGGCTGAGTGACCGCTTCGGCCGCGCGGGCGAGCCGGGACGAGCATCCGGATGCCCGGACTGACAGAATATCCGGGGACCATGTCTGACGAGGAAGGCCAGATGACGACGATCGAGGAGTTCGCGGCCGGGTTCCGCGAGGAACCGGGCTACCTGGACTACGGGCGGGTCGGGCCGCTCTCGGCGACCGTCCTCGCCGAGACGACCGGACAATACGAGATCCTCGCCACGGGCCGGTTCGGCAGCATCGAGGGGATGCGCCGCGAAGACGAGCGCCTTCGTGACGCGGTCGCGGCGCTGACGGGCTTCGACACCGACCAGATCGTCTTCCAGCCGAACGCGTCCAGCGGGCTGATGCACGGGCTCTTCGGACTCACCGGCGGCGAAGTGCTGCTGTCCGCTGCGGAGTTCCCGAGCATCACGTATGCGGCGGTGCGCGCGGCCCAGGCGATGCACGTCGTGACCCCGACCTGGCTCGAGACCGACCACGGCCGGGTGACCCCGGGCCAGATCCGCGAGCAGATCACCCCGAACACGTCGGCTGTGGCGGTGAGCCTGGTCGACTCGCGCACCGGCTACCTGGCCGACATCGACGGCATCCGCCAGGTCATCGGCGACCGCCTGCTGATCGTCGATGCGATCCAGGGCTTCGGCGTGGTCGACGCGCCGTACGGTGTGGCCGACGTCGTGGTCTCCGGCGGCCAGAAGTGGACGCGCGCCGGCTGGGGAACGGGCTTCCTCGCCGTCAGCGAGCGGGCGCTCGACCACCTCACGCCGGTGTTCAGCGGATGGACCGGAACCGACACGACCGAGTCGTGGGACGAGGTCGTCGACCCGAGCGGCCGGGCCAGGGCGTTCAGCGTCAGCAACCCCGACCTCGTTGCCGAGGCACGGTTCGCCGCGGCTCTCGAGGAGATCGCGGCCGTCGGCGTCGGTGCGATCGAGGAGGCGATCTCGTCCACGGTCGACGAAGTGCTCGACCTCGCCGACGAATACGCCATCCCGGTCGCGTCCTCCCGCAACGGCGAGGAACGGGCCGGCCTCGTCGTGCTCGAGCCCCGGCCGGAGCAGCTGACGGTGCTGAGCGCATCCCTCTTCAACCACGGCGTGAGCGCGTCGACACGGGCGACCACCGTGCGTCTGAGCATCCACGCCGGAACGGGTGACGAGACGCTCGGGATGCTCCGCGCAGCGTTCACCTCATACGCCTCCGCCTCCTGAATCGCCACCTCCTCAACTGGGGGTGAGAGTTCACCTGATCGAAACGCGACACGCGCGTGTTTCGAGGCGAAGTGTCAGATGTGCGGCGTAGTTTCAAGTCATCGGGCACGGCGCCCGATCGAGACGGCCACGTAAGTTCGTTTCGATACCCACCGGCCGACTCGCCAACAGATCCGCCGCCCTTCGGGAGCGAGCGGGGTGGGAGTGGTTGTGACCGAACACGTAACCCGACAGCCGGCACGCACGGATCAGACAGCCGAGACCACCGAGCAATCCGAGCGAACGTATGTGCTCGACACCTCGGTGCTGTTGTCCGACCCGAAGGCGATCTTCCAATTCGCCGAACACGCCGTCGTCATCCCCGTCGTCGTCATCAGCGAACTGGAGGGCAAACGGAACGACCCCGAGATCGGGTACTTCGCCCGGCAAGCACTGCGGAACCTCGATGAGCTCCGCGTGCTCCACGAGCGCCTCGACTTCCCGATCCCGGTCGGCGACGGCGGCTCGTTGCGGGTGGAGCTGAACCACTCCAACATGTCCGTGCTCCCGAGCGGTCTGCAGCTCGGCGACAACGACTCCCGCATCCTCGCGGTCGCACTCAACCTCGCGAACGACGGACTCGCCGTCACCGTCGTCTCCAAAGACATGCCGCTGCGCGTGAAAGCCGCGTCCATCGGCCTCGCCGCCGAGGAGTACCGCCACGAGCTGGCGGTCGACTCGGGCTGGACCGGTCTCGACGAGATCACTCTCGGCTCGGAGCAGATGGCCGACCTCTACGAGAACGAGTGGATGAAGACGGCGCTGGTCGCCGAGCTGCCCGCGAACACCGGGCTCATCATCCACTCCGACCGGGGATCCGCTCTCGGCCGGGTCACGGGCGACGGGTCCTTCAAACTGGTGCGCGGCGACCGCGACGTGTTCGGACTCCACGGACGCTCGGCGGAGCAGCGCCTGGCCATCGACATGCTGCTCGACCCGGAGGTCGGCATCCTGTCGCTCGGCGGTCGTGCGGGCACCGGAAAATCGGCCCTCGCGCTCTGCGCGGGGCTCGAAGCGGTGCTCGAACGCCAGCAGCACAAGAAGATCATGGTCTTCCGCCCGCTCTACGCGGTCGGCGGCCAGGAGCTCGGCTACCTGCCCGGCGACCAGGGCGAGAAGATGAACCCCTGGGGCCAGGCGGTGTTCGACACGCTCGGCGCGCTGGTGTCTCAGAACGTGCTCGACGAGGTGCAGGACCGCGGCATCCTGGAGGTGCTGCCGCTCACGCACATCCGGGGCCGCTCGCTGCACGACGCCTTCGTGATCGTGGACGAGGCGCAGTCGCTGGAGCGCAACGTGCTGCTCACGGTGCTCAGCCGGATCGGCCAGAACTCGCGTGTGGTGCTCACCCACGATGTGGCGCAGCGCGACAACCTGCGGGTGGGCCGTCACGACGGTGTGGCCTCGGTGATCGAGACGCTGAAAGGACACCCGCTGTTCGGTCACATCACGCTGACCCGGTCGGAGCGATCGGCGATCGCGGCGCTTGTGACCCGGATGCTGGAAGGCAACGAACTGACGTAGGGGCTTCGGCCTCCTCGTGCGCGCGGCGGCGCCCGGCCCGGATGACGGGACGGGCGCCGCGGTGCGTGCGCGTGCGGGTGCGTGGGTATGCGGGCTTGCGGGCTTGTGCGGTTGTGGCGCTTGCGATCGGCGTGTTCGTGCCCGCTGTGGACGGGGGAGACGTCTGTGGACAACCCCGTTCGCCGATCCGCGCTGGCTAGCGTGGAGTGGTGGGGGAACACGATGGGGGAATCGGCCTGTGCGGGCCGGTGCGCGCACCGCGGTGGCGAGTGTGGGGGATGCTCGCCACCGCGCTCGCGCTGGTCGGTATCGCGCTGGTCGGTGTGGCGGTGGTCGGTGCTGCAGTGTTCGGCGGAGGAGTCGATCCGCCCCGGCTGGCGGGTGTGGCGTATGTCGCCGCCGTGACCGGTCCGCTCTGGGTGACGGATGCCCGTGAGCGCCGGCTCCCCAACCCTCTGGTGATGCCCGGCTATGCGTTCGCGGCGGTCGGTCTCGGGTGGCAGTGGCTCGCACGCGGCTCGCCTCCATGGCAGGCGCTGGCGTGTTGCGCGGCGACGCTGGTCGCCTTCGTGGTGGTCGCGGCGACCGGCGGACTCGGCATGGGGGACGCGAAGCTCGCGGGCCTGCTCGCGCTGGTGCTGGGAGGGTTCGGTGGTGGGCTCTCGGTCGTCCTCGCGTTCGGGGTCGCATTCGTGGGAGCGGGGGCTGCGGCCTTCTGCACGATGCGGCATCCGGATGCCCGCCGCGGCGACGACGTGCCGCTCGGGCCGTTCCTGCTCACGGGGTTCTGGTTCGCGGGGATCTGGCTCGCAGGGTTCTAGCTCGCAGGTTTCTAGCTCGCAGGGTGCTGGGCCGCGGGAGTCGGGAGTGTGCCTGTGTGCGGGCTTCCCCGGGGTGCGGGTGAGCGCAATTCCCGAGATGTCGTCGGGCGCGCCGATGAAGTGCGCGCAATTCCGGAGATCCGGGACCTGATGGTCGCGAATCTCCGGAATCACGCCGACGGCGAGCGGTGCTGGGCCGGGGCAGAACCAGCCGGGCCGGCTCAGCCGGGGTGCGTCATGCTCAGCACGTCGAGGGACGTGTCGAGCTGCTCCAAGGTGACCTCGCCGCGGTCCACGAAACCGAGGTCGATGACGGCCTCGCGCACGGTCATCCCCTGGGCGACCGAGTGCTTGGCGACCTTGGCCGCCGCCTCGTAGCCGATCACCCGGTTGAGCGGGGTCACGATCGAGGGGGACGACTCCGCCATCGCGCGTGCGCGTTCGAGGTTGGCCTCGAGCCCGATGATCGTCTTGTCGGCGAGCACGCGGCTGGCCTGCGTGAGCAGACGGATCGACTCGAGCAACGCGGTGCCCATGACGGGGATCGCCACGTTCAGCTCGAAGATTCCGGACGCGCCGCTCCACGCGATGGTGGCGTCGTTGCCGATGACGCGCGATGCGACCATCAGCACGGCCTCGGGGATCACCGGGTTGACCTTGCCCGGCATGATCGACGAGCCCGGCTGGAGGTCGGGGATGTGCAGTTCGCCGAGACCGGTGTTGGGTCCCGACCCCATCCAGCGCAGATCGTTCGAGATCTTGGTGAGGCTGACGGCGATCGTTCGGAGCGCGCCGGAGGTCTCGACCAGCGCATCCCGGTTGGCCTGGGCCTCGAAGTGGTTGCGTGCCTCGGTGATCGGCAGCTCGGTCTCCTCGGTGAGGAGCTCGATCACCAGCTGCGGGAAGCCGATCGGCGTGTTGATGCCGGTGCCGACGGCGGTACCGCCGAGCGGCACCTCGGCGACCCGGTGGAGGGCCGACTGCACGCGCTCGATGCCGAGCCGGATCTGCGCGGCGTAGCCGCCGAACTCCTGGCCGAGGGTGACCGGGGTGGCGTCCATCAGGTGGGTGCGGCCCGCTTTGACCGCGGTTGCCCACAGTTCGGCCTTCTCTTCAAGGGCGACCGCGAGGTGGTCGAGCGCGGGGATGAGGTTGTCGATCAGGGCGCCGGTGACGGCGATGTGCACCGAGGTCGGGAAGACGTCGTTCGACGACTGCGACGCGTTGACGTGATCGTTGGGGTGGACCGGGCGGCCGAGACGCCGCGACGCGAGGGTCGCGAGCACTTCGTTCATGTTCATGTTCGATGACGTGCCCGAACCGGTCTGGTACACGTCGATCGGGAACTCGCCGTCGTGCACTCCGGTGACGACCTCGTCAGCGGAGGCGGCGATCGCGTCGGCGATCTCCTGGTCGAGGACGCCGAGCTGGGCGTTGGCGAGGGCCGCCGATTTCTTGATGCGGGCAAGGGCGGCGATCTGCGCCGGCTCCAGCACCGACCCCGAGATGGGGAAGTTCTCGACCGCGCGCTGGGTCTGCGCGCCGTAGAGCGCGGACGCGGGTACGCGCACCTCGCCCATCGTGTCGTGTTCGATGCGGTAGTCGGTGTCCGCCTGGGTGTCCACCACGGTGTGTATTCCTTTCTGGTGCGTCCGGGCGTCCGGCGGATGCCGGCGCTCTCGCGCGTTTCTATTCGGAGGCCGGAACGGCCTGTCCGACGACGATGTCGGGCACGACCCGGCCTTCTTGCAGCCGGTAGTTGGCACCAACGATAGCCAACGATCCCTCGGCGACGGCAGCGCTGATGAGCTCGGAGCTCTCGAGGAGCTCGGCGACGGTGTCGCGCAGATGCTCGCGGCCGACCTCACCCGCATCGACCGTCGACGTGTCGACCGCCTGGTCGAGCGGCGTGCGGGTGACGCGGTGCACGGCGGGGACGATGGGCTGGATGAGCCGGGAGATGTGCGGGGGGAGCGGAACGGCGTCGTCGGCCTGTGAGTCGATCGCGGCCCGGACCGCGCCGCACTCGTCGTGACCGAGCACGAGGATGAGCGGGACGTGCAGCACCGCGACCGCATATTCGAGCGAGCCGAGCACCGAGTCGGACATCACCTGGCCGGCGTTGCGGACGACGAAGGCGTCTCCGAGGCCGAGGTCGAAGATGATCTCGGCGGCGAGTCGCGAGTCACTGCACCCGAAGATGGCCGCAAGAGGCGCCTGACCGCCGGCGATGTTCTCGCGGCGTTCGACGTCTTGCCGCGGATGCTCCGGGTCGCCGCTCACGAAGCGCTCGTTGCCGCGCAACATCGCGTCCCACACACGTGACGGTCGAGGCATGCCCATCAGGAACCTTCCAGCCGGCGGATCTGGTCGGCGAGCGAACTCGCCGCGATATGGAACTCGTCGTTCGCCGCCGTGCCGAACAGGATGATCGAACTGTCGGCGGCGTGCGTGACGAGCGCGTAGTCGACGTTGCCGTTGTCGTTCTCGGAGTCGCGGTTGTCGTAGACGTCCCACGTGATGCCGTCGATGGTCGTCGTGCCCTTGATCATCGACTTGTTCACCTGCTGGGCCACCCAGCTGTCATTCGCCTTGAAGCCCTGCGTGAGCGCGACGTACTGCTTCTTGGGGGTCAGGAGCCCGACGTACCACGAGTCGACCTTGTCCGGCGTCTTGGAGCGCAGCTGGGCATTGTTCGACTTCCAGCCGGCGGGGAGCTCGGGGACCAGCAGCCGGTCGGGTTCGGAGCCCTGGGCCTGGGAGGCGATCGACGCGTAGTCGACAGGGGCGGAGCTGTCGACCGGGTTGCCGCGAGGCACGACCAGCACGATCACGACGACCAGAGCGACGGTGGCGATCAGCGCGTAGACGAGATTGCTGACGGTCTGGCGGTTGCGGTGGTTGGCCGAGTTCTCGGCCTTGCGCGCTGCCGTCTCTTCCGGGGTCTCCGGGCGGCCGAGCTCGGCGACGACCGCCGGGGGTTTGGTGCGGGGACTCATTCGCTGTCAGCGGCTCCCGAGGCGCCGGAGCCCGCGCTCACGCCCGACTGCACACCGGCCCGGGCGGCGTCGAGACGCGCTTTGGCTCCGATCAGCCATTCCTCGCAGCGGCGGGCCAGCGCCTCGCCGCGCTCCCACAGGGCGATCGACTGCTCGAGCGTCGACGAACCCTGTTCGAGTTCGGCGACGACGCGGACGAGTTCGTCGCGGGCCTGCTCGTAACTGAGGGAGTCGGTGCTGAGCGGGTCGGTGCTGAGGCGCGTGTCCTCGTTGGGGGGCATGACATCCATTCTATTTGTCGTCCTGATGGGCGGCTGAATCCGCGACGGCTCCGAGGGCGCCGCCCGCGACGGTCACCCTCAGGCGTGTTCCGGCGGGCGCCTCGCCGGGCGTGCGCAGCACGGCCCCGCCCGGCAGCTGGACGATGGCGTAGCCGCGGTCGAGGGTTCCCTGCGGCGAGAGGGCGCGAAGCTGCCCGCGCAGTTCGGCGGTGCGCGTGGATTCGCGGTCGATCGCGCGCTCCATGAGCTCGGCGCCGCGCGCGACGAACCGCGTCAGCTCTTCGGCCCGCGAGTCGACGATCCATCCGGACGACGCCAGCGAGGGACGCGATCGCAGATGCCCGATGCGATCGATCTCGGCCGAGAGGAGGTGCGTCAGCCGCACGCCGATGCGGGCGCGCACCTGATGCACACGAACGAGCTCTTCTGCGACGTCCGGGACCACGCGCTTCGCCGCGTCGGTGGGGGTGGATGCACGCAGATCGGCGACCTCGTCGAGGAGCGGTCGGTCGGCCTCATGCCCGATGGCGCTGACGATCGGAGTGACGGCCGCCGCCGCCGCGCGCACGAGCGTCTCGTCACTGAAGCCGAGAAGATTCTGGAAGTCGCCTCCGCCGCGGGCGATGATGATGACCTCGACCTCGGGGTCGGCGTCGAGCGTGCGGATCGCCGCGGTGACGTCGGCCACGGTGCGCTCACCCTGCACGGCGGCGTGGACGGTGCGGAAGCTGACCTGCGGCCACCGCAGCTGCGCGTTGCGCAGCACGTCTTTCTCGGCGTCGGAGTCCTTGCCGGTGATGAGCCCGATGCGATGGGGGAGGAACGGCAGGCGCTTCTTGCGCTCGGGCGCGAAGAGCCCCTCGGCGGTGAGCTGCTGCCGCAGGCGCTCGAGCCGTTCGAGCAGGTCGCCGAGGCCGACGTGCCGCATGTCGAAGACCTGCATCGTCAGCGATCCGCCCTTGACCCAGTAGTTGGGCTTGATCAGTACGATGACGCGATCGCCCTGTTTGAGGTCGGCAGGGATGCGCCCGCGAACCGACGACCAGATCGTGAAGCCGACCGTGGCGTCTTCGTTGAGGTCTTTGAGCTTGCCGTAGACGTTGCCGCCCGAGACGCCCCACTGCGTGATCTCGCCTTCGACCCACGCCGTTCCCAGTCGCTCGATCCAGCCGCGGATCTTGTTCGACAGCGTGGCCACGGGCCACGGGGCGTCCGCCGTCGGCGGTCCGACCTCCATCGACGGCGCGCTCGCGGTCTCCGTCACCCGTGCCTCCCATCGAGTCCTCAGCGCGCTCACCTAGGATCAAGGTGTGAGCGACGCAACGATCAGCCTTCCCATGCCGAGGATTCCCGGTCTGCGAGGCCGGCTCAAGGATACCCCGGTCGTCGGACACAAGAGGGTTCTCCTGGCCGCACCCCGTGGATACTGCGCGGGTGTGGACAGAGCTGTCGTGGCCGTCGAGAAGGCCCTCGAGCACTACGGCGCACCGGTCTACGTTCGCAAGCAGATCGTGCACAACGTGCACGTCGTCTCGACCCTCGAACAGCAGGGCGCGATCTTCGTCGACGAGGTCGATGAGGTGCCGACGGGGGCTCACGTGGTCTTCAGCGCGCACGGCGTCTCGCCCGCTGTGGTGAAGTCCGCCGCCGACCGCGGGCTGCGGGCCATCGACGCCACCTGTCCGCTGGTCACCAAGGTGCACCGCGAGGCGGTGCGGTTCGCCCGCGACGACTTCGAGATCCTGCTCATCGGACACGAAGGCCATGAGGAGGTCGAGGGAACCGCCGGCGAGGCGCCCGACCACGTCACCCTGGTCAACGGACCCGACGACGTCGACACCATCACGGTGAAAGACCCCGACAAGGTGGTCTGGCTGTCGCAGACCACACTGTCGGTCGACGAGACGATGGAGACCGTGCGCCGGCTGCGCGAGCGCTTCCCGAACCTGCAGGATCCGCCCAGCGACGACATCTGCTACGCCACCCAGAACCGCCAGGTCGCGATCAAGAAGGTCGCCGAAGACGCCGACCTGGTCATCGTGGTCGGGTCCGCCAATTCGTCCAACTCGGTGCGCCTCGTCGAGGTCGCGCTCGAATACGGCGCCAAGGCTGCCTACCGCGTCGACTACGCCAGCGAGATCAAGCAGGAGTGGCTCGAGGGCGTCGCGACCGTCGGAGTGACCAGCGGAGCATCCGTGCCCGAGGTCCTGGTGCAAGAAGTGCTCGACGACTTGAACGGCGCCGGCTACAGCGACGTGCAGGAGGTCAAGACGGCGGAGGAGGACCTGATGTTCTCGCTGCCCAAGGAGCTGCGCAAAGACCTCAGCGGCAAGCAGGACACGCGCGCGCTGGGTGGTCGCGGGCTCTAGAAGAAGCGCCGCAGGCCGGGCACGCGCCGGGCCCCGAGGCTCACCGCGAACGACACGACGGCGATGCCGGCCCAGGTCGCGAATGCGACGAGCAGATGGTTGTCCAGTGCGACGAGCAGCGCGGGGAACAGCGTGACCGCGAGCACGAGGAAGAAGAAGTGAACCAGGAAGACGCCGAACGCCGCGTCTGACAGCTCGGCGAGCATCCGGGCACTGCGGCCGCGCAGCGTGACCCGGGCGAAGATGCTCTGGCCGACGACGAACACACCGATCGAGGCAACAGCGACGATCGCGCCGATGTAGCCCGCGGGCGAGACGGCCTGCAGCAGCGCCGGGCGGCTGAGGCTCCCGTACTGCCAGACCGTCTCCACCAGCAGCGCCGCGGTGATGACGGCGGCGAGGAGGGTCCACTTCCAGGAGAGGGCGACGTTGCGCAGCGCCCAGCCGGCGAGGAAGTACCCGACGTACGGCATCCATTGGGTGAGGGCGTTCAGCACGATCGGGTTCGGGGCGCCGAAATACGCCGAGAGGCCGGAGAGCGCGACCACGCTGACGGTGAAGGCGAGCACCGACCCGGCGAAGACGAAGGCGCGCCGTTGCCCTCCCTGGTTGAGGAAGGCCGCGAGCACAGGCGCGATCAGGTAGAGCCCGACGATCAGCCACAGGAAATAGAGATGGGTGTAGGCCGTGCCGGCTGCGACCAGTCCGAGGAGCTGCACAAGGCTGAGGTGCTGGTGACTCAGGAGGAGGCGCACGACGATGAGGTAGAAGAGCTGCCAGGCGATGAACGCCGGGCCGAGACGGATGAGGCGCTTGCGGTAGAAGGCCGCTGGTCCGGCCGACTGCGCGCGCGGCCCGAGAAGCAGAGCGCCGCTGACCATCACGAAGACCGGGATGACCCAGACGTTCCCGATGTCGACGGCCGTCGCCGCCCACCAGGTGCCGGAGCCGCGGATCGCCTGATTGCCGACGATCCCGCCGAAGACGTGGATGGCGATCACCCCGAGGATGGCGACGACCCGAAGGACGTCGAGCGATACCGAACGCGTGCGCGTCCCGTCGGCGCTCGGCTTCGGCCTCATGATGTCGGTGGTCATCCGTTCAGGCTATCGACGGGCTCCGTGAGAGCTTCCGGCTCGAGCCTCCGCGAGGACATCGCGACGCGGACGGGACGGCTCACGGGGTCGGCGTCGCCGTCGGCGACGGGGTGAAGCCGCTGTAGAAGCTCATGAGCGCAGGATCGGTCGAGAGCGCCACCGAGAGGAAGGCGATCAGAGCGATGAAGGCGATCGCCCCGGCGATCAGCGGGATGTAGAACGCGAGTCTCCGCTTGACCAGCAGCCAGATCGAGAGCGCGGCCGAGGCAGCCCAGAGGACGACCATCACGATCGAACCCGTGGCTATGATCCCCGGGATCGAGGGTGCGGCCGTGTAGTCGCCGAGGTTCTGGTTGGTGTGCACGAGCTGGATGGCGGCTGGGAAGGCGTTGATCACGCCGATGGAGTACGACATCCCGAGAAAGCCGACGATCAGCAGGACGAGGGTCCAGGCCAGGTTCCAGCGCGGTGCGTCCCGTCGCAGTTGCGGTGGTCCCTGGCGTGGGTCGTACGTCGGCAGGTACTGGTCGGCGAAGTGCCGGGCATCCGGATGCGCGTCGGGGGCCGGCCTCTGCGGCGTCTCCGGATGCGGGGGAGCGACCGGCGGGTTCGGCTTGGTGGTGTCGAGGCGGTCGACGTCCGACGGCGGACGCCAGACCCAGCCTCGGGGCGCCAGCTCACCGTATTTGGGGCGCGGGCGCTCGTCGGGCTGCTGTTCGTCGTCGGCCATGGTGGCCGTCCTCCCTGAAGATGCGAAGCGGGGGCCGGGGCCGCGGGGCCCCCGCGCCCCCCGGGGTAGCCGGTCTAATTGGCGCAGGTGGCGGCGCAACCCCTCTGAGGCGGGGGCGAAACCACGCGGACACCCAAACCGGTG